>CAYZJR010000071.1:10447-35845 GCA_964478655.1 uncultured Candidatus Obscuribacterales bacterium | reverse complement strand
AGCGCCGTGAACTATTCTCAGAGGATCGCAGCAAAGACTGTGCCTCTAAACGCAAGAATAAATTAAATGATAAAGACACGGAATTGTCACACCGTGCCAGTAGGATTCGAGAATTGAGACGTGGACTAGAAGTGCGCCCTGTGCCCTTCTACGATGACGTTACGCAATTTTCAGAGCAGCTCGGACATCGCGCCGAGCTCTTCGCGCATCAATCCATACGGTATCATATTTAGTACCACTTGCGCTAATTGTTTTGACTCAACCTTTGCGTAGATTCACGTGTTTGCGGAGCTCTCGGAGGTTGAGATCTTGCCCAGTCAAATGGTTGATTCTTACTAGATTCTCCACTACTTATTTTTGAAGCAAACAAACACCAAACAAGACGACACACCACAAATGCGCCCTGTTCCTTCGACTTGAGTCGAACAACGTTGCATACTTTTCAAAACTAGCTTCTTCACCGTATCCATTCGCTCGAAGAAAGAAGAAAGCAAACAATGTTGATTGCAATCATGTTCTTGGCTGTCTACGTAATCACGAAAGTGAGCCACGCAATTGCCGCAGCCGCGCGAAGGCTTGCCGGCAAAAACTCCAAGCCCTTGAAACTGACAATTCATGAACGCCTGTACGTCGAAAAGTTGAAGCAAGAGCGCGAGGCGCTCAAGCTCGGACATCCGGTCGCTATCACGAAGTTCATGCGAACCAATGGCGCCGAAGGAGACATTCACACGCTGACGTCCTCGCTACTCAAAAACGAGTTCGGCTACTCCTTCGTCGAGCTAGTGCTCAACAAGAAGACCGGACGTTTCGAACCGGAAATCGATGCAGACGACTGCTTCAGCGTTCACACGTATAAGCGCTCCGGATTGCCTTTTGCACGACTTGGAATCATGATTCACGGCTTCCGTGTACTGGACTCTCCCGCCGATACCAAGGAAGTCCGCACAGAGCATGAAGAGGCTGCAGACGCAGAGCTCCTGAACTGAAAGCATCGAACAAAGAAAAGAGAAACACACAATGTGGACCGCAATTCTTGTTGTTGTTGCAGCGTGCATCTTCCTCGAGCTCCTCTATCACGCAACCCAGCGAAGAGTCGGAGTAAGTACCAGAGAGCAACTCTATGCGGAGGTCCATGAGCGCGAAGGAGACGCCGAAACCCGCTGCCTTCCGTACATCGTCACCAAAGTCAGGATGAAGCAATTCGAGAACAACAGCGGGACCATTGAGCAGCTTGCGGACTGGTTTATCGCAAACTCGTACTCGCACTCATACGTCGAGCACGAAGTCGACTACGAGACCGGCACATACAAGTTCGAACCCGATCCTGACGGCCGTTTCACGGTTCGCACCTACGATCCACTAGCGATGCGCTGGGTGCGAGACGGAATCGCGCTCAACGGCTTCGAACTCGTTTACTCAGCCGTTCTGCCTTCTCTTCCTCGGCACCGCTAGCGGCTTGAGGACAGACACTCGCAACTGACCACCCAAGAAAACAAATCCAGGAAGAACGATGCTCCTCATTGTCATTGAAGTCTTGGCTGTTCTCTACGTTCTCATTGGCTCCGTCCTGTGCTACCGCTACGTCTCTACTTCCCTTCAGAGGCTCCGAGAACAAAAGCGAGCGACGACAGAGGCGCAGCTTTCCGGACCACAACTCGCAAGGAAACGCGAGCAGGAAGCGATTCGACGTGGACTTCCAATCGCTGTGATCAAGATTCAACGAGATCTCGTGAACGACATCGGCAATATCGTCAGACTGACGAATTGGTTTTTCGACAATCCCTGGACATGTTCTTATGTCGAAGGAACGATTGATTCATCGGCGGGAACCTATCTACTCAAAGCTGACGCCGATGGCTGTTACGTTGTGCGCAACTTTGACCCGGGGTTCCTTTCGTGGGCAAAAATCGCAAGCGCTTCAGTTCACGGCTTTCGCATTATTAGCATCGAAACGCAGGGACAAGCGGGCCCCGAAACTGATATTGACGAAGACAGTAACGTAGCCGATTAGCAATTGGGACATCGGCACTCAATCTCGAAAGGAATTGCAATGTGGATTCAGTCGAAAGAAGCACTGGCTGCCTACTTCTGGGAGAACCCTGGTTTGAAGTGCCTGGCGCTCGAAAGCTGCTTGGAACTCACCGGCTTGCCGACACTATCCAGCGGGCTCGATGATCTCATAGTCGAAAACTGTCCCAAACTCACGAGCCTACCGAAGCTGCCGAGCTCACTGACTAGTCTGCTCGTGGAAGACTGTCCCAGCTTGACGAGCCTGCCAGAGCTACCGGATTCGCTGACGCACCTGGAGGTCAACAGCTGCCTCCACATCACGAGCCTGCCGAAGCTGCCGACTTCGGTGACTTATGTCGAGATTTTCAACTGCCCTAAGATCACCAGCCTGCCACCGCTTCCAACCTCGCTGGTCAGTCTCGGGATCTCAGACTGCTCCGGAATGACGGGTCTGCCAACGCTTCCGAGTTCGCTACTCCGCCTCACTCTCCATACCTGCGAAGGACTCACGAGCGTGCCTGTATTGCCGAGTTCGCTCGTTTCCCTCGGCGTCCTTAACTGCTGCGGCATCACGAATCTGCCAACGTTGCCGAGCTCTGTGACCCGCCTCACCGTGTCACAGAGCCCTGGCATCACAAGCCTGCCGCCGCTTTCTGACTCGCTGACGTGTCTAAGATTGCGAAACTGCCCCGGAATCACGGATCTTCCGACACTTCCTAGTTCACTGACGCTGCTTTGGGTCGATGGCTGCCCAGGGCTCACCAGCCTGCCTCCTCTGCCAAATTCTCTGATTGAGCTTCGCGTGTACGCTAGCCCCGGAATCGCCGCGTGTCCCAGATGCTGAACTGGCACGAGAAGCACCAGATCGCAAAGTAGCGCAAGCAATATAGCGCCACTGAATGCGGTGCTACTTCGGTGTCACCGCAGGAGTCAGACAAAGTGTTTGCGCTCCTTTTCGTTTCTTTCTTGATAATCGACCGGTCCACTTCTATCCAGGAGGGGCACGAATAAACGCTAGACGGCTACCTACGTTTTCTTCTCTTGCGATTGAATCGGAGTTAGGTTTAGCACATACTCGCGAGCCTCTGCCACCACATACAGTGACCCAGTGATACAAACAATATCGTTTGGCCCACCTAGAGCAATCGCCTTATCTACAGCCTCTTCAACTGTTTTCGCCGTCTCAATGTCATCTGTGCCGACACTAATTGTTTCGCGAATCTGTTCCAGCGGCATGGCGCGCGGGCTCTTGGACTTGGTCACAATAAGCAGCTTCGACAGGTGTGCAAGTTCCCTCCAAATTGCGCTCACGTTCTTGTCACTGTTCACGCCGAGCACAAATATGCAGCTCTCGGCTCCGAAAAATTGTTTCAAACCCGCTGCCAATGCGGCTGCAGACTCATGATTGTGCGCACCATCAACCAATACAGTCGGCTGGTTTGCGGTTCCATTTTCTTGGGATCGATTCAGGACTTCCATTCTGCCTGCGATGTGAGCATTTTCTATTCCCTGAACAATTTGTTCGTCCGTGATTGAAAGACCCTTGTCGCGCAAAGCAAGAATGGTGGCAACGGCGGTGGCAGCATTTGCTTGCTGGTGAACTCCCAAAAGCCTTGTCTTGAGGTTTAAACTGGCAGTTGGTCCTTCCACCGAGAATGATTGTCCGTTGCTGTTCGTTTCAAGAGATTTGATTTTGTACTTTTTGCCGACATCAACCAAATCCACTCCGACCTCGTGACAGCGTCGACCCACTGAGCTGCGGGCGCCTGGGTCCTTTTGAGGGGCGAGAATTGCAATGCAACCGGGACTGATGATTCCAGCCTTGTTCAGGGCAATTTCAGTTTGTGTATTTCCCAATATCTCTGTGTGTTCCAGACTGACAGCCGTTATTACAGCTGCATCTTTCACATCAAGAACGTTTGTGATGTCGTAGCGTCCACCCAAACCAACTTCGACAATCTGCCAATCAATCGCTGGTTTCGCAGTCTTAACCAGGTGAAAGAAAAGGGCTGTCAAGATGCCAAATGTTGAGATAGTTGAATTTCCACCGCCCTGTTCAGCTTCTAAAAACGGCTTCAGCTCTGTGACACCTCGCGCGAACTCTTCGGGCGTGATCGCTTTTCCGTTAAAAGCCAAGCGCTCTGTGTAATCGTGAAGATGTGGACTCGTGTATGAGGCGCTTCTCATGCTGGTTTGCGCGAAGATCGAAGTGATCATCGCGGTGGTCGATCCCTTGCCTTTCGAGCCTGCGATTTGAATGGTTTTGCGACCGTTTTGAGGGTTTCCCATGCGCTCTAAAAGCGCGCGCATGGAGGGTAAGCCCATCGTTGGACCTCGCGCTCCGTAGGTTCCGCGTTCCATATCCGGGAACGACTGGATGTATTCAATGGCTTCCCAATAATTCATAATTTTCTTTAGCAACAGGCTTCCATGGCTTCGAACTAGTTGAAAACGAGACCTAGATTTTCATAGGTTTCGAATGCAATTTTTCCTTTCAATTTCTGACAGGACTTCGAAACAAGACTCGTCAACTAAACACCATCTCAACAAGCTTTGCAATACCTTTTCAGGCTCTACAGGCTGTCATTGGCTGGGCCGGGATTGCAGTAGCACCTACGTTTTCCTTCACAACGTCCGCGTTTTGAGGACTTCATATGAACAAACTCAAGCAAGCGCTTGGCGTGTTGGCTCGTCTCTGGACTAGTGCCGGGCACGTCGAAGAGGAGGCTGACAGACTCACCGACATCGAAGAATCGAAAGTTCGCTCGAACTCGGTGACAAGCCCAAAACTACCTCTCATCAACCTCGCCGATGGGGCTCCGGATTCTCCGACGCCTCCATCGCTCAAGCAGGCTGCAGTGAACGCCATCAACAGCGACCTCAACCAGTACTCGCACCCTTGGGGTGATGCGGGTCTGCGCAAGGAAATCGCTCGATTCCTGGCAGGTTTTTCAATCAATGCGGATGCTGATAAGAATGTGACGGTGACTTCCGGAACATCATCGGCAATCGGCGGAGTGCTTCTGGCAACGCTCAATCCGGGCGACGAAGTCATCGTTCTGGAGCCGTTTTTCGAGGGCTATCTCTCGGCGATTCGGCTTGCAGGAGCGGTTCCACGCTTCGTTGCACTGGACGAGGGCGATTGGACAATCGACGAGAAGCGCTTGAAGAAAGCGTTTAATCGTCGCACTCGCGCCATCATCCTCAACACTCCACACAACCCCACCGGCCGTGTGTTCAGCCAGCAAGAGCTTGAACTGATCGGCGATCTCTGCGCCAAAACGAATGCGCTCATCATCTCGGACGAGATCTACGGGCAACTCGTTTACGACGGCAAGAAGCACATCTCTCCCGCATCGCTTCCGGCGCTCAAAGAGCGCACGGTCGTCATCTCGGGGTTGTCGAAGGCATACAACGTGACGGGATGGCGCATCGGTTATGTGGCAGCGCCGGAGCCGATCACAAATGCGTTCCGCAAGGTGCACGCTGCCCTCGGCTTGAGCGCACCGACTCCGCTGCAACATGCTGCGCGCGTCGCGCTCGCCGATACGCAGAGTGTCGATGCCACCTTGGTCGAGTGCCAAGATGCGCGCGACCGCCTCTGCGCCGCGCTGAGCCGCGCCGGCTTCTTGCTCGTCAAGCCGGAAGGTGCAACCTACATCTTCGCCAACGCACAGATGCTCGGGTTCGCATGCGACATCGCGTGCCGCAACTATCTGGCCTTGGAGTTCGGCGTTTCGTCGGTTCCTGGCAGCTATTTCAGGCGGCCGGAAGCCGGAGGGCAGTGGTTGAGACTGTGCTTCGCGCGTAACCGCGCTACAGTCGATGCTGCCTGTGAGCGCCTCGAACAGCTCGCCAAGGCGCGCGGCAAGTAAGAGTACCGGAGGAGGCAGGCGCACAGAGCAAATGATCGTGCCCGCCTCCTTCCTGCAAACACGGCGATGCGGAGTATCCCAAATGGAATTGGAAATCACATCGCTGACGCAAACTCAAACCAACAGGTGAAACCATGGAAAACCGCGAAGACTTCGACGCGCAGCGTGAAGCTGCGAGCCGCCCCTCTTTCTCCGGCAATGGGCTGGGAGACCGAGGTCGTGCAAATGAAGAGGCATGGGCTGCGCGCGAGAACGCTCGGCTCCTCGAAGAACTCCGGAAGAAGGGCGGTGGAACTACCGGTGCTTGCGCCTGCAAGACTCCCGGTGCCACCCCCGGCGGTGACAACTCCAAGTGCTGCCAGGTGACGGGCGACAAGAGCGCCTGCCAAGCCGGCGGTACTTGCGCCTGCAACCCTGTCAAGGACGGCAACGCTTCGGCGCCGGTTCCTGCCCAGAAGTAAGACGGTGCGGCTGAGCGGCTCTGTCCGCAGCAGCCTGATTCGGATTTAGGCGTGGCGGTCCTGGGTAAGTAAATTGCCCAGGACCGTTGCCCCTTTTCGCTTTTCAGTCTTTAGAATTCTGTTACTATATGTATACGTTGCTCTCTAGCGCCGCAGGCCACCAACAAGAAGTGGCGCAGGCCGCTGGTAGTTGCGCACACAAGCGAACTCAGACGCATACGTGTAATTCCCTCTCAACCAGTTGTTTGCGTTTTCCCGAGGAAGCTAAGTTGACTGCATATTCCTGTTTTCTCCATCGCCACGAGGGCACTTGCCACCACAACAACGGCAATCGTAAAGACGAATTTTGACGATTGGAACTGTCGCATGAGCGACCTGTTTGGCAGTGCTTTTGCAATGGGTTCAGGAACAGACAAGACTCACGATGAAAACTAAACACATCATTCTCGTTGCCCTTGCGGCAATCGCCACGTTCGCCTCAGGCTGCTCAGCAACACTGGGAGTACACAGCCACCCCGTGCCCATCTATCGCGAACGCATAATCGTGCCGGTGCATCCACCACATCATCACCACGGACACCACCATTTTCCGCGACACTACCGCCACCACTAATCGGCGAAGTGTATGTTCATACTTGCAATTCTGATTCTCTTTCTAAAGAGCGCTCCTGGTGCACTAATTGGTGGAGTGCTTGGGTTGGTGCTTTGCGGAGCGTCGGCACCATTAAACTTCGTCGTTGTGGCAAGCACTCTATTCGCGCTGATTCACGCATTCACGCACTTATTTACAAGCGGAACGCCTAAGTTTTTCACGACATTGCTTGAAGCCTATCTCTTCAATACGCTCGTGTTCTTCATTGGCGCCTGGAGCGGCTTCAACCCGCCTGTGAAGGCACTTATCTTTCCAGGGTTTATTCTCGCGGCAGCAACACACGTGAGTATGAATCTGCTCACACCAACTCGCGTATCTTGTGATCGGCTCTCTCATTGAGGGAACGGTCACGATTCTTTGCTCGCAAAAACTCATCGACAATTATCCATGAAACTCAAGAACACAATTTTGCTGGTCGCATTTGTTTCGGTCGTGACTCTTTTGGCAGTGCTTTCGACTGCAAGACACACCGCAGCAAACCCCACCAACACAGCGACATCCACGATTTCGACCAACGGATTCAACTTCATCCTGACCAAAGAGATGATTCCGACAATCAGCGGTAACTACGTCCACAGCGTAACCGCGGATCGTAAGTAACAATTCAAATGGGAACCGGATAATACCGGCTTCCCATCTTCATTTCACCATTTTTACTACATCCTTTAGTATTGCAGCGTTAAAAACAAAGAGCCGAAAGAGTGACACCATTTTTGGTGTCACAACAATGCGACTCTCTGTTTCGTCACAAGCTAGCGAACATAGTCCGCGTCAGTGACGATCAAGCTGACGATCAGCACCTTGAAGGTCAATATCACATCCCTGTGGATGGTTTCTTGGTTGCGATGCAACCGTGGCCGACGTCCTTGCGAACGTCAGCCACGGCACACCGAGTACGGTGGCGTTACTTCTTGTCGGACTCAGCCGATGCTGCTGCGGTAAGCGCCTTTCGCAGGATCTCCTCCACCGTCCCCTTTCCTTCGATGAAGCGGGAATCGGCGAGAAGAGGGAGGTTGTTCCAAGCGGCAGAGCCAACCTCCGGCGCAGTGCCCGCAAGAACCACGGCCGTGTCACGATCAGAGTCCCAGAAGCCGAGCCCTTCGTGAACGACGATGACGCAGTCCGCCGCCGGGTCGAAGTTGGCAGCCAACTTGGCGGTGATGCTTCGGAAGTGCAGTCCGTGCATCTTGGTCTTCACCGCCGAGCCCGTGACCTCCTCGATCTTGGCAAGGTCCGACACGAGCACACGGGAAGAACCGCGCAGCGTGAGGACGAAGCCGATGAGGAAGCCGACAGCCGCACCGCCCATGTGCGCCCACGCAGCAATCTGCGGAACCATGCGGTCGAGGACGAACTGGAAGAGCAGCCACATCACGAGCGAGCCCAGGTTGAACTTGTTCTCCAGAGCCCTGAAGCTCTTCGGAATTTCGCGCAGCCTGATGGCAGCCGCAATGGAAGCGCCGTAAAGACCCATGATGCCGGCGGAAGCACCGACCATGGTGACTTCGGGACGGAAGAGCAGCTCCGGAATGCCGCCCAGGATGCCGGACACCAGGAAGATGGCGATCCAGCCGCGGGTGCCGAAGTGAATCTCGGTGGTCTTGGCGAAGACCCACAACGCCAGCGAGTTGAGCAGCAGGTGCACCCAGCCGCCGTGCAGGAAGTTGTAGGTAAACATCCGCCAGTACTCACCGGCGAGCGCGTTCTTGTTGGCCCAGCCGAAGGTGTAGATGGCCTCCGGGAAGAACTGCACGCCGACGTGAATGGCGAGCATGAGGATGAACAGACGGAACATCCAGGGGCTGCGCTTGCCTTCGCTGGGGTCGAGTTCGATGTTGAGCGTGGTCGCGCCAGAGCGCGAGTCGATTACTTGCATAGTCGAGTCTCCTGTTATCTCTCTGCTGGTGCGAAGCAACCAGCGTTGACAAATACGCGCCGGCGCCGGGCAGGAGCGAAGGTGCTCATGCCCGGCTTTCCAGCTTTGAACAAACGACTCAGAGCATTGCCGCTCCGAATTCAGCGCGCCTCGCGGCGCGTCGAAGTGCTCCGCTTGCGGGAAGCGACCTTCTTTACCGGCGTCTTGCCGGACTTCTTCGCGACGGTCTTCGTCGAAGGCTTCTTGTCGCGGAAGCGCAGCCCGGTGATGCCCCACTTGCCCGAGGTGAACTGCGGACTCTCCATGTCCTTTTTCAGGCCGATGGTGATGATGTCGCAGTTGTGCGGGTTTGCGAGGCTCTCGAACTGTTCCACCGTGAGGTGCATGAAGCGCATGACGAAGCAGCGCATGATCAGCCCGTGGGTGACGATGAGCACCTTCTTGGCCTTCTTGCGCTTGATCTGGCGCATGAGCGACTCGAGGAAGGTGCAGATGCGGTCGAAACCATCGGCCGGGCTCTCACCGCCTTTGAAGCGGTAGTAGAACCAGCCGTGCACCTTGCGCAGCGCCTCCTGCCAGTCGATGGTGTCGTAGCCGTGGTCGATTTCCCGCAAGCGCGGGTCCTCGTAGATCCACTTCAGGTCGGCTTCGGTGAGTCCGGCACCTTCGAGGATGCCGGAAAAGGTCAGGCGCGTGCGCTTGTACGGCGACTTGTACGCGATCGCATCGCGAATGAAGTCGGCACCGATGATGGTGCCGGCTCCACGCGACTGCTTGCGACCGGTGCGGGTGAGCGACAGGTTGTGATCGCCCACTTCCAAGGGGTCTTCCTCGCCGGTGTTGCCACCGGAAAGACCGTGTCTGACAATCTTGATGAGCATAATTGTCCTTTCTAGTTGAGAAAAGGGGCACCACTCAGGAGTGGCGCCCGTCAGAAAAACTCTTCAAGCAAGGTACTAGAAGTTGCTGCCGCAACTCTCGCAACGCCGGCTCACAGAGCCGTTCGCGCAGGAGTGGCAGACGCGGTAGTTGCTGTTGGTCGTGGTGCCGGTGCACAACTGACACTTCCTGCCCCCATCCGGTGACCGGCGGGAGCAGTGTGTGCACAGCGTCTGTGCAACCGAAGGCTGGGTCGCTCTGCGAACCAGCCCGTCCGCCAGCGCCTGCGTTCCACGACGCAGAC
Source organism: uncultured Candidatus Obscuribacterales bacterium (assembly GCA_964478655.1). Taxonomy (GTDB): domain Bacteria; phylum Cyanobacteriota; class Vampirovibrionia; order Obscuribacterales; family Obscuribacteraceae; genus CAYZJR01. The sequence goes on along the minus strand of CAYZJR010000071.1, from coordinate 25,788 downwards.
CACTGGCAAGAAGCCACATCACAAGGACCACCACCGCCAGGATGATGTATCCGAGGTAGCCCATATTGCTGGTTCTCCTGAGTTATCGGCCTTTGGCCATTGCGCGAATGCTCCAGTAGAGAATGGAGCGCATGTACTGCTCGGCGGTGTAAGAAGCCGGTGTACCGCCAACGCCCTCCGGCAGTCCCAGACGAGCGGCTTCGTTGCGCGCCATCGCCTGTGGTGTCAGCGGCTCTTCCTCGACGGTTGCACGAGCGTTGACCGAGATGATCTGCCACTCGTTTTCCACCATCACCGGCTCGGACGCACCCTCGGGAGTGTAGACCTTCTCCTCGGGCTGCAATACCGAGACGTGGTAGAGGATGATATCGACGTGCTTGGCTTCGGTCTTTTCACCATCGACGACGGAGAACTGCACGAACGGCAGCTCACGCGGAGCGCGGGCAGCGAAGACCGCCTCCAGCAATGAGTGCTCGTCGAGCAGGCACACCGACGAGAAGAAGCGATGGCACACCTCCACCGGCAACGTGACCTTCTTGCGAAGTCCGTCAGGGCTGGCGTTCACCGCGAGAAAGAAATACTGCTCCACCAGGTCGACCAGCTCGTCGAAGCTCCCATCGAAGTAGGAGAAACGCGAGTCACGAGTCTGACGGAACACGAACGGATTGCAAGCGATGCTTTTCATTGTCTTACTCTCTTTTGAACTAGGGTTTTTAAAGAACTGCGGCAGCCCAACGCTGGACCGCCGCGTTCGTGAAAGGCACCACTTATGGTGGCGCCACCTAAGCGAAACGCACACAGGCGACCTCTAGCTTTCGCTTTGGTGGCTGCCTGTGCGTCTAGACTGTCACATGAGCGAATGCCTGCTCAGGAGAGATGGTCTGCCGTGCGATCGTCACCGTCTCGTTGGCGATGAGCCTGACGAGCGTGGCGTAGTCGCCGGGATGGGCACCGGTGCGGGGGCAGTACGGCATGTGCACCCGCTGCTCGAACGTCGCCACCGCGTCTTCGATTTTGCCGTCGGGACCAATGGCAGGCGGCCCGCCATTGGTCGAGATGCTGCGCAGCACGTTGATGGGAATCACGTGCTTCAGCTTCTTGAAGCAGGCATCGATGTCGTGGTTGAACGCCTGGGCTCGACCGTTGCATGCCAAGAGCACATGCAGCGAATCGATGAACGCTTCGGCGTACTTGTCCTTGTTGCTGGCGACGTAGACCGGCACTTCGTCATCCGGTACGTAGAACATGAACTCCGGACAGCTGTGCCCGAGTTGCGGACGCTTGAGCTGGTTGGCGACCCTGATGATGACGCCATCGACTCCGAGGTCGGACGCTCCGTGTGCGAAACGAATGTCGATCTCGGGGAAGTTGGCGACGAGGTGCTTGTAGGTCGCTCGCAGGAGACCGGCACAAGCCGCCTCGTAACCACCAACCTGCACACCCCACGCCCGGCACTGCTCCGGCGTCAGTGACGTGTAGCCGTTCATGCCGAGCACGACCACATCCGGTCCTTTGAGAACCGAGTCGTAGGCGCGCCTGTAGTCACGGGCCAGGAAGATGGGCTTTCGCAAGAAACGTTTCTCGTAAATCCGTGCGGCCTCTTTTGCCTCCGGATTCAGGCAGACCACGCCGCTGATGTCGGACAGGTGCGTTGCACCGACCGCTTTCACGACGTAGGCCTTGCCTTCCTTTTTGATTGATGCCTTCATGCTAGTCCTCTATCTAGAAGGCGGAGTCGACAACTATGTCATCGACCCCGGTTGGTGAAGGTTGTCCTATTCGGTCTTCCGGATGCCGGCGACCTCTTCGGGGGAATCGACCGGCACGAGCTTGTACGTGCCAGAGATGATAGTCCAGTCGTTCATGCCGAGCGGCACGATCCAGAGGCGGCCTTCACCGGTGGTGTAGCGCGTCGTCAGCCACGTCCGCAGCTCCTTGCCGTCGCAGTAGAGCGTGACTTTGTAGCGCCGGGCATCGGCGACGTCCTGGTCAACGGCTTCGCCATTGATGCGCTCCAGCACGTATGTGCCGGAGATGAGTGTGTACTCGTCGTGACCGTTCTGGACGAGCCACAACCGTCCGTCGCCAGTGGTGTAGCGCGTCGTCTCGAACTCGCCGACAACGGCATCGCCGCTGAACAGCGACACTTTGTACACCGGCGGCGGTGGCGCCTCCTGCTGGGTCGTGTTCTTCTTCTTGCCGAGGCCGAAGATAAACACCACTGCAACCACCGCGATGATTGCAAGGGGAATGAAAAGTTCCATATCGCAAAACCTTTTAGAAAGTGAAGTGAGTCTGTCAAAGAAACCCTCCGAGCGGGCGCGCGAAGACGCCCGCCCGGAGGTTGCGCATTGTGCGCTGGTACGCGTTAGTTGCTCGCGTACATCGCCGGACCGAAGAGCCGGTGGTCGCGACGAGCACGCTTGGCCTCGTTGGCGGCGTCTTCGATGCTCCAGCCGGTGGCGCGCTTGAACTCGGCAGCGTTCAGCGGACGCCCGTGACGGCGCCCACGGTTGCGGCGCGAGTGCGGAGCACCGAAGATGCGGCGCTCCCGCTGGAGTTCGGCAGCCATGTCGACCGCGTCACCCCACGACCAACCGGTCTGCCGCTCGAACTCCGTCACCGAGAACCTGCTCGGCGTGGTGTTGTTGCGGCAGGTGCGGCGGCTGCGGCGCTGGTTGCGATTCCCGAACAGGCGATTCTCGCGAGCCACTTCCTTGGCCATCGAGGCAGCGTCCTTTTCGGTCCAACCGGTCTCGATCTCGAACTGAGTCTTCGTCGTCGTATTCATATGCGTATCTCCACGTTGAGACAGACAAGCCCCGCGCACCATGCGCGAGGCTTGCCCATCGGTTCAGTTACACTTGGTCAAACAAACACGGGACTAGCCCGGAATCAGGCGCACGAAGTTGCCTTCACGCCTGCCTACTGACAGAACCCGTCCGGATGAATCGGGCACCGGAAATTCGAAGCGAACGTCCGTTACCTTCTCTCCATCCAGACGAACAGCTCCACTTTCAATCAGACCCCGCGCCTGATTGCCGCTCTTGGCCAAGCCGACTGTCACCAGCAGCTTGAACAGTGGAGTTGGAGCTGACACCATATGCGATGGCATCTGCTCCGGAGCGAGCCGGTCTGAGTGCACTCGTTTCCAGCCGGCCAGAGCCAGGTTCGCGGCGGCTTCGCCGTGAAACTGGAAGACCAGCCGGTGTGCCAGCTTCTCCTTCGCGTCCTTGGGATTGCCGTTGCCCACCGGGGGCAGCTGCCGCTTCACACCTTCAATCTCCTCGGCAGGCAAGGTCGTTGCCAGCTCGAAGAACTTGACGATGAGGTTGTCGGGCAACCGCATGGTGCGGGCGAACATGTCCTCAGGCGAGTCGTCGAGCCCGATGGCATTGCCGAAAGATTTCGACATCTTTCTGACACCATCAGTCCCTTCGAGCAATGGCATGGTGAGTGCCACCTGTGGACTCATCCCAAAGTGGCTCTGGAGCTGGCGTCCCATCAGCAGGTTGAACAGCTGATCGGTGCCTCCAATCTCCACATCCGCCTTCACGGACACTGAGTCGAAGCCTTGCAGAACCGGGTAGAACAGCTCGTGGAGAGCCAACGGCTGCTGGTTGCGCAGCCGTTCACCGAAGCCCTCTTTTGCGAGCAGTTGGTTGGCAGTGACCCTGGACGCCAGCTTCAAGACCTCGCAGAAGGTCATGCCGGCAAGCCAGTCGGAGTTGTTGACGATCTCGACCTTGGTGGCATCGAGAATGGCGCCAACCTGGGCGAGGTAGGTGTCGGCGTTGGCTGCGACTTCTTCGGCGGTGAGCGCCGGACGCGTTTGCGAGCGTCCTGACGGGTCGCCGATTTGGGCCGTAAAGCCACCGATGATGAGCACCACCTGATGCCCCAACTCCTGGAAGCGACGCAGTTTGCTCAAGACAACTGCGTGCCCGAGGTGCAGATGTGGCGAGGTCGGGTCGAAACCCAGCTTAACCCGAAGGACACGCCCTTGCGAGCGCACCTCCTTGATCTTCCTCGCCAAACCATCCACACCATCAGGCGCCACTGCCACGCAACCTGAAGCGAGCAATTGCGCCTCAGCGAGCATCTCGCTGAGGTCCTCGTTTTCGGAAGCCATGTTAGAAGCTCCGTTTTGTAATCGGTTGATGAAGAAAAACCGGCGCAGCCTAGATGGGCCGTGCCGTTACGTTCGCCGCCTTGAGAAGGCGACGATACTCAGCGACTTGCCACCCCTCGTCCAGCGTGTGACCGCCGTGCTCGAAGCAGAAGTCGAAGAGCTTGAGCAGTCCAGCCTTCTCGAGAATGCCGGGATAGACGTCCTCGGCTTTCCCCAGAATCTTGACCGAAGCGAACATGTCGTCGACCTTGACTGCGTACCAGGTCTGCCCACCGTCGAAAGAACGCAGGTCGAACATGAAGCCGTTGAGACTCATGTCGACGCCTTCCTTGCGCAGGTAGACGCGGCGCCAGTCGCCGAGCTCTTGCAAGTCCTTTCCGACGTTGTCGCTTTTGAGTTTGTAGCCGATAGCGCCTGCTGCCAGCGCCACCAGAACCAGAATTCCAGCTGAAACCATAAAGTCCCTTCTAGCCGAAACACGTGCTGAATCTCTTCAACCCGCATCTCGACTGCTTAAAGACCGTTACGATCTTTCTTCGAGAAATTGCGCTACCAGCGCGTCGGCGAAGCTTTCACTTCGCCAGTTCTGGACGCTTCGACCAGTCGATGCGAAGGGTCGTTACTTCCTCCTCGCCGACCTTGGTCGTAAACGTCACCGTGTCACCCACCACCATCATCGGCACCTCGAGACGTTCACCAGTGGCGTAAAGCGAGACGACCTCGTTTTTGCCATTGTTGTCGACCTCGAAGGCCAGGTAGAAGTAGTGGATGTTGTTGTGTACAGCCGTGTCCTTGCGGATGACTTTACCGACACGCGTGACCGTTGCCGGCTTTGCTTCTGCAACCTGCGCCGTCGCTGACTTGCCCTGCGTCATGAAGTAAACCGACACTCCAACCACGCCGAGAAATAGCACGACCGCGATGGCAATCGCCACCGGCGGCAACCCTGGTTCTCGCACGATCGTGTTGGGAGGGAATTGTGGCTTACCATCGCCGGACGCATCGCTTCCGCGCTTGCTGCTCTCCGGTGGCTCGACCGCCGGAGGGCGTGTTCGTCTGAACATGTGACCTCCTTGGTGAGCTAGTTCTTCTTTTCGACCAGGCCCAACTCAGGGCGCTTCGGCCAGTCGATGAATAGACCGATGATCTCGATCTCGTTCGGCTTGGTTGTGAACCTCACCGTGTCACCGACCTTCACCATCGGCACCTCGAGCCGCTGCCCAGTGGCGAAGCCCGTGAAGACTTCCTTCTTGCCCTGGTTTTCGAACTCGATCGCGAGGTAGAAGTACGTGACGGAATTTAGAAACGCCTCGCCTCGCCGAATCACCACACCTTCGCGGGTGATGTCGGAGGGCGGAGGCGGAGGCTGCTGCTGGGACTGCTGTTGCAGGTTCTGCATCAACTTCGCTTGATGCTCCGAGCCACCGCGGGTGGTGAAGAGCACCACCAGCGCAGTGACCAGAAGCACGCCAAGGATGATGAGAAGCCGTTTCCGACCCGGGGGCATGCCCCGTGGGACATTTTCGTTATCGTCTTCCATACTCTGTCCTTCGACTTAACTTGTGTTGAAGACATGGGCTTAGCCCACGTAAAAACAGCCAGAGCTGCGCCTTGCAGCTCTGGCTCACGCCGTAGCCCTACTGAGCCTGTCGGTCGCGTTGGGTGAAGTCCACGCCAAAGGATTTCAAGTCGATCCAGCCCTTGCGCTGAAAGGTGAAGCTGACAGTGTCACCAACCACCGCCAAGGGCAGCTCGGCGAACGTGCACGTGCCCCGAAAGGCAATTACACTACCGTCTTCCTGGCGAACAGCCAGGTGAATGACGGTCGTCGAACCGCATTTGTACACACCTTCAATCGAATCAACACGTTGAATCACTTTGCCTTTGCCGCTGTGAATCACCTCTTCCGGTTTCACTGGTGACGCCGGTTTCACGGTTACCTCCTGTGGCTCTTGAGCTGGCGGACGCCTTCTCCAGAACATGGGATATCTCCTTGAAGCTACTCTTCGGTGCCTCGCTGCTGCTTGCGCTTGGCGAAGTCCACGCAGTACGTAAGCAGGTGCAAATTCTGGCCGTTGTAGCGCAGGTTGTACGTCAGTTGGACGTAGTCTCCTACGCGCGTCAGCGGTGCATGCACTTGCCCGTAGCTCGCCTGAATGGCAAGGTACGTTCCATCGTCCTTCTCAATCAGGATGTGGAAATACTGCCGATTGTGGGCATCAGCCACTTGCGTGACCTTACCCTTGGCGGTATGCACAATCTGATCCGGAGGAATTTTGGGCTCCTCCGCCGGGGGTCTTTTCGACCAAAACATACTGGTCTCCTATCGGGCACGTTGTTTTCTTCTCGAGTGGGTAATTCCTCCTCGATGCAAATTCGAGCGCGCCGGATTGCGCGCTCGAATACGTTGAATATCCGTCAGGGCTGGTTTAGCCCTGCTCGTCGGCCAGCAGCTGCATGGCGCCGCCGCCGCCCTGGCTGCCCGGCTTGTAGAACAGCTTGGCGATGTGGGTGCCGCTTGCGTCCACGAGACGCTTCTGGAAGACGCTCTCGGTGGAATCCTCGATGTGCCAGCCGTCCGGCACGTTCATCTCGCGGAAGCCGTTATTGTCCGGCGTGCCCGTCGGCGTCAGTCCGAACTGCGCGGCGATGGCGTCGAAGGTGTTGTGAAAAACCTTGGTCGGAAGCCACAGCTTCGCGGCGGTCGGGGTGGTGGCGGTCGATTGAGAATTGCTCATTTCGTGAGTTCCTAATGGGTTTTGATGGCGAGATTTGAATCTCACCGGCGATAAGAAACGGCTCGACGAGCGCGACTTGAAGCCGAAGCCCCAAGCCGCGCAGCCGAACCACGACTGGTTACAGGCGGCGACGAACCGCTTGAAACCTTGCCCTGCTTAGGCCGTCATCAGGCGGTTGCGCTGAATCAGGCCCTTGAGCATGTGCTGACGGTTGCAGAATGCGCGAGCGAGATTCAACTCGCGCGAGCTATCCTGCACGTTGCCGGCACGCAGATGAGTGCGCGCGGCTTCGAGGTGTTCGCGGCACGGGTCGACCATCTCGGTCGGATTGGCAGCGAACGAGATGAAGGTCTGCAGAATCGTGCAGTCGGCGACACCTTCAGCGATACGCAGAAGCAGAGGCTTGGCTTGCGCCGCCTCCGTCTCCAGGTGCTTGCCGGCGGCGTCGATGTCATCGCTGAGAGAGATGACCTGCTTGAGCTGCAGCTCCATACGAGTCAACGCATCGAGCGAGTCTGCGATGGCTTGCGCCTCGTGCTCGTTGACCGGAGCCTTGCGACCCGCATCCAGCAAAAGCAGGATGGGACCACGCGAACCGATCGCCGAGAGCAACCAGGCGTTGTAGCCTTCGGTTGGAAGACCCTTCACGCCAGCCTGGGTGATGAGAGCGCGAACACGCTTCTCGACCACCGACAGCGAGCGCTTTATCTGCCCGAAATTGCGCACGTCCTTTTTCATAAACGTAACTCCTCTTCGGTTGTAGAACGGGACATGGGATTTGAGAATCAACACTCCTGAAATCCGCTCGATTCAGTCCACAAGCCTCTTCATTCGGCAGCATCAGTCCGGCCACAGAAGTGGCAAAGAAAAATGCTGATAAGTGAAGTCAGTGCTTGAAAAGCGGCTCGTATACCTGATGAAACGGAAGGAATGTTAGTGCCAACTTATCAAGGCTATGGTGAGGAACCTATAGAGCCTTAAGGAGGCCAGTGGTGAAATCACGAGGTCTCAAATCTTGCAAAGATTCGCGCAGCTATTAACAGCAGTTAATCAAAGCTGTTGATTTTCGGACCAGAATTTACTTAGTTAGCGCTAACCTGCCCGCACCGGTTTGTGAAGTTTCGCTAATGATTGAGAGTGCCAACTGGCTTCGTGTTTCTCCCATCACTAACTCACCAACAATTTCGAATCGTTTCACCCAATAACCACCCCAATAATAAGCTTGGTCACGCGCCCGCGCTTGACAACAGAGCTTCGGGCGCACGCGAAGGCTCTCATTTTTGGTCCATATTTCTTCTTGAAGCCTTTAAAGCACCAACAGTTGCTTCTGTGAACCCGTAAGTTCTAGGTTTAGGACATTCGTTAATCCCGTTATTTTTTTCAGGAAGTCAACCCCACCGAGCTATTCAGCAAGCATTCGCCTTAAGAAGCACCACCAAAGACCTGGTTAGTACCAGGGGTGGTGCTTCTGGCTTTACTAGAAAGGAGTTATGAACACAATGAACAGACTCTTGTTCTTCTTGATTCGTCACACCATATGGCGAATCTTCCCGCCCGAGTACGTAATACTACTCGGCGGACCCGGTGCCGGAAAAGACACCATGGCAGTCGACTTGGCTCCCGCCAGGAAGATCACCCATGTGTCGACCGGTAACCTGTTTCGCAGAGAGATCGAACTCGGTACCGACATCGGAAAACAGGTCGAGCCAATCGTTAAGAGCGGCAAAGGCCTCGTTTCCGACGAGATCGTGTTCACTCTCTTGCTTCGTGAGCTGACACATCCTCGCAACTGGCGCGGTGCTCTGATCAACGGGTTCCCCCGTACACCGGAGCAAGCCGAAATGCTGATCAAGCTTGGCAGGAAGTGGGGCGTGACGCTCAAGAAGGTCGTGGTGCTGGAAGTTCCACTCCCCGATCTCGTCGAGCGCCTCTCGCTTCGCCTCACCTGTCGCGCTTGCGGCAAGACCTACCACCAGAAGTTCAAGCCGGCGCCCGCCAACGGACGTTGCGCTTGCGGTGGCGAGCTGTATCAGCGTGATGACGACAAACCCGGCCCGATCGAGGACCGCATGGTGTCGTTCAACACGAAGTCGAAGCCGGTGTTCGAAATCTTCCGCCGTCTAGGCAAACTCGCCGTGGTCACGTCAACGAACGACATGACACCGGATGCGGTGCGCCAGAAGGTGATGGAAGAGATCGACAAGTAGCAGTAGTTGTGCCGCGCAAGCGGACGTTTCTCATGAGCAAGAACATAGCACCGGTCATCTTGATGAACGGTGCTGACTTGCACAGATGCGGCTGAGCATTCGCGAAAGCCGTGATTTTCAACGAACCGACGAAGGCTTCCACGCAGATGCGCGGAGGTCCAGTCAACAACGCCCTTTGGGCAAAATTGAAAGGAAAACATCATGAACGCAATCAGCACCCTTAACGCCGCCCCGACCATGGAATACGCCGCCCGGTTCGCCGCCGCCACCGGTTGGCTCTGGAACGACGCCGTGGACGAGGCCATCGAATGCGCGCTCGCGGCTCGGGACTTCGCCGAAGCCGACCGCCTGCGTGGTCTCAAGCTGCCGGCCTCTCCCGTGCTCATGACCGCTAGCGAGCCGCTGACGCTCGGCTGGATGTCGCACAGCACTCGCATCCCGACCGACGCGGTCGTCCTCGACGAGGAGATCGCTCAGGGCTGGACCTTCGCCGACGCCATGGAAATGGCATGCGAAATCCAGCGCGAGAACCGCATCTTCGGTCGCCACGGCAACCGGAGCCACAAACGTCGCAACCGCGGCAGCCGTCGCTTCAGCCACAGCGCTTTCGAGCGCGCCACCGGCTGGACGATGTCCGACGCGATCGACGAAGCGGCCACCCTGCAGCGCGAACGCCGCATCTTCGGCAACAACTAGAACTGCAACTTGAGCCGCCTCGCGCGGACGTTTCTTCAGGAGCAAGACACACAGCACCGGTCCATTCACATGAATCGGTGCTGACTTGCGCAGATGCGGCCTAGCTTTCGCGAAGCCGTGATTTTCAACGAACCGACGAAAGCTTCCACGCAGGTGCGCGGAAGCCTGGTCAAAAACGCCCTCAGGGCAAACTTGAAAGGAAAACATCATGAACGCAATCAGCACCCTCAATGCCACTCAGGCCCCGACCACCGAATACGCCGCTCAGTTCTTCGCCGCCACCGGCTGGAGCTGGAACGACGCCGTGGACGAGGCTATCGACTGCGCGCTCGCGGCTCGCGACTTCGCCGAAGCCGACCGCCTGCGTGGTCTCAAGCTGCCGGTCTCGCCTCTGCTCCTGATCGACATCCAGCCGAGCTTCATCACGAATCTCGGCAGCGCGAGCGGCAATCGCATTCCGGCCGACGCGGTTATCCTCGACGAGGAGATCGCGAGCTTTATGCTGCCTGACAGATCGACAATCATCGTCTTTCTTCTCACCATCGGACTGGGGATGTACTCTCCCTGGGCTTCGGTGTGCTTGCTCGTGGCTCTGTTCCTGATCGGTTTGGCAACGGCATTCACGCTCAAGAGCGTGGTGCGCAAGCTGATGCCGCACGGGCTGGAACACATGGCGGGCAAGCTTTCGCTCATGCTTCTTCACGGCTTCATGATGCAGAACACCACGGGTAATACCGCGGTCGCCTTTGCACCGGGAGCCGACTCGGGGAAGTCTGAGGTGGTACGCCGGCTGAAGAGCTCTGCTGAGATCAAGCAGTTGGGAACGTTCATCGGGCTACTGGGCCCCTTGCCGTTCTTTCCTGCTCTCGAAGTGCTCAAGCGGCTGGAGTCACGGTAAACACATCTGCAGTCGCCGCAAGGCGACTGTGGTTGCGTCAACTAAACAGCGGCCGCAAACGCGGCTGCGGAGGCATTTCTTGAATGAGTAATTTCTTTAGCGGATTGCTTCGAGTCCTGGGTCGCGTCCTCGGCGGTGCCGTCTTTGGTGCGATTCTTCTGGTGTTGGCCGTCAACGGTGCCTTCAGCATCATCGATGCTGCCATGGGCACCGACATGATGCAGGTGACACTGGGAGCCGCTCTGATCGGTGGCGTCGGCGGCGCGATTCTGGGACTGCTGTACTCGTGGAAACGTGCTCGCAGCGCGGTGGAAACCGTCGCTCAAGCCGTTCTCGAGAGTGTTGTCTGACTTGGCTTGAACGAGGATTCTCCTCGTAGTTTTTCTTCTCAACCCACGACGGCGAGCCACTTCGGTCCGCCGTCAATTTTGACAAGGAGCATTACCATGACCACGACCCACGAAAACACTGGCAACGACACCGGCTACACCGCTCGCGAAATCGCCGAGATGGCGGCTTCCGCAGACCTCGACCGCGCCCGCTTCATCGACGGCGACGACGAGGTGCTGCACCGCGTCGGCGACGCCGTGGACACGCTCTTCCCCGACTCCGACACCCTGGAGGCGGCCGGCGTGGACATCGTCGCGCTCAACGAGGCTCGTAAGAACGGTCTCGACATGACGGCGTTCGGCAAGGCCATCGGCAACGGCATGGAGCTCGGCTTCTTCTCGGAGATGCTCGAGCGCACCGGCGTGGAAGAGACGAACAACGCCCTGGCGCTGTTCAACGACCACGCGGCCGACGTTGCCGAGACGCCCGATCCGATCGACCGCGTGCTCGCCATCCACGGCGAGTAATCGGCGCTCGCAAGGCGTAGCCAAAAAGTAGCCTCTTACCGAGGCTCACCTATCAAGACGACGTGGCCAACGGGGTTTCACAACCCCTAGGCTACGTTGTCTTTTTAGGTCCTTTGCAGTACTATACTTGCTAGTATTTTCGGGATTGAAGCAAGAACTGACAGCCCATGCGGGTTGCTCAGCTATTCACGCTGATATCCAGTCCGAGAATTCCACGTCTTCCTTGGCGCGCACCACTTGCATGAATCGCCGAAATTCCGTGCCAGTAACTTCGATCATCGTGAAACAACGCTTCGCCAACCTGGAGCACGCGCTCAAAAACCGGCACTTTATCCAAGTTGTAGACTGAGCTGACTGGCGCCTTAACACCATCCAAGACAATCGGCAACGCACTGACGATGTAGTCGACTCCATCTTGGTGAATGCCGTCAGGCAAAATGAATGGGACATCCGGAGACGCCAAGAAACACATCTGGTGCAAAGTCAAACTGAAGCGTCTAACAGTCCGCCCGGTAGGCGACCATGCACTCAGCGACTTGGCAATTTCTCTAACTACAAATTCGACCAACCGAACAAAACCAGGATGCTGAGTCACTTCTGGTATGGTTTCGCTGAAGTGCCGGGCATGCGATCGCAAGTCTCCTTCCGGCAGTCCATACTGCACGAAATGACCTGCCGGCACGCGATTTATGGTTACCTCCATAAATCCGTCGACGCTCACTTCGAAACGCGAAATCGATCGTGTTCGCACCGGCTCGATTCGAGAATAGTTCAGGAATTGCCCATCAGGCAGCAATCTAGCGAGATCGAGAAGTTTTCGTTGATTCGACTCAAAGTTGAAAGGGTCTGCCTCCAACTCGCGCAGTTTCGCGGAAAAGACAGCTAAGTCATTAGATTCACTTTCGCGTGCGAACTTCTGCAAGAACTTGATTTTACGCATTGCGACATCGAAAATATCGAGCGGCAGATCATCAAAAGTCGGTGCCAACGCAGCCACAAATTGTCTCGTGTCTACTCCAATCTCGTCCATGTGAAACTTTCGCAAAAGCGGTGCCGGAGCAAGTTTTCGCAGCTTGACCGAGTCAGCACCTTGCTGAGCGCTTATAACCGAAAGCCGACTTCTCGACCGAACTGTCGAGGACTCTTGAATTGGTTCATATCTCAAAGTAGAGACAGTTGCCATTGCGCACCGCAATTTTGAGTTGTCGATTGAAGGCGAATGCTAGATAGCATAGGCTCCCGACTGAGTTCGCGAAATATCCCAAAGTGCGTAAATCCCCCATCAAGACAAGAGATGCTCGGGTATCTAAGGCGCTATGCTCTCGCGAATTTTGTTCTCGCCGGGGAGCTTCTATACAGCATAGTATCCACCGTCGAAAAAGAAAATTTGCCCAATTTCTTCTAGTGAGCGCTTGGTTGAATCGCGCGCGGTGTGGGATTCTTGAGGAAAACCAAGACCCCACACCGCATGCGACATCAACTACTTACCGCAAGGCGTTCGGCTGGCAGCACGGCGCGACTTCGTTGTCGGCGTTCTGCCAGACGCGGCTATCTTGCTGGTGGCACGGCGACCGGCGCGGCAAGGCTTGGTCAACTTCAAGCCAGTCAGGCTCTCAATTGCTCCAAGTCGCGAGCTCAAATCAACGTTGCACTTCTGCCAACTGTACCCATCGCACAGAAACACCGCCACTGAATCGCAGAACGACTCGATCACCCAGGTATTGAGGTAGCATGCGCGATGGTTTTCGGCATACGACTCAGTATCCGGAATATCGAGTGACCGCAGCCATTCCCTAAACCTGTCGTCAACGTACTCCGTCACCTCTACTGCAGCCTTCCCACAGCTCTGGATCAAGAAGCGCTCGTAAGCTTCTCGAACCTTTAGTGGCAGAAGTCCCCAGAAGAGATGCGCAAGCTCGTGCGTCAGATGAGGTTCAAGCAAGTCATCCAGTGACGAAGAAGAAAACTCGACGTGTGGTGAAACCTTTGCTCCAGGTCTGAAATCACCGTAAAACGTCGATGAGTTGCCCGCTGCTGTTTGCGCATACGGTGTTGTGCTCACGGTCAGTTTGTGATCGTAAGCAGGTTGGCGAAGCTGGCGCGGCAGTGCCAGAAACGCTCGACCGATGCGCGCTTTATGTTCGTCGCTGACCCTTTCATCGAAGTAAAGCCCGCTATTCTCGTCCAGTTCATACCGGCCGAGAAATCGCTGATACATCCTGCCGGAACCCCATGGTCTTTCGGCAAGCCCCAAAATCAAAAGTCTTTGGTCTGCTGGCATGGTCATTGGGTTGGCCTCCTCGTGCTCACTCACCCGCGCGAACCTTCGGTTCGGCGACAATCTCGGCAGCTTCTCCGGCGACTGAAAGACGCTGGAAAACAAGACTGGGTTAGCGAAAAGCACGTTGAAGGTTGGTAATTCGAACGGTCTCCAGAAAAGAAAAAAAGAAAAACAGGATGCCGAACCCTATCGCCTTACAACACGCTTACTCAAGCAAATATGGGCAATAGACACAAAGATTTTCAATAATTAGTGCAGCATCGCGCCGCTAGCTTAACTTCCACTAATCACCTGCAACACGGTTCGATTCAGCAGCATTCAATCCCTGAAAAAAGGCTGCCCAATGCGGTTGCCCACGAATGTTAGAATGGCTCAAGTCACACAATGCGTTGAACCATGCGCGAACACCAGATAGTGATCAGCTTGAAGGCAGACCAGTTCGAGGAAGTGCAAAGACTTGCTCGCGCTGCCGGCGTTCGCTCAGTAAGCGCATTCGTCCGCCAACGCCTGCTTACAATGCTTGGGGTCAACGCCGGCGGCCTGAAGGTTCAGCCAGAATCAGCTCAAGAAACTGATTTGACCCAAATCTCTGAAGAGTTGCAGAGAATGCAACGGGAACTGCAAGTATTTATCGCCGAATCGCTCAGCCAGGGAAGTTACTGGGGAGCAGAGCCACTCGACCTCTCGATGACACTGCCCGATGTTCAAGATGAGTGGGGCGACTTGACACCCGAGCCAGAAGAAGACGACGACGAGCCGATTCGCGGCGCAATACCCGACTCACCATGGTCTAGGCTCACGCAATCATGGTCTACACAAGTGCCCGGCGCAGTTCAGCCGACAGGCGATCTTGCACAAAGTTTAATCGAACCGGATCAATTCAATCCCACAGAACCACCACAGCCGGAGCCGCCTCCCGCCGAGGTTCCAATCGATATTTTCGCACCCGAGAAATCACAGCGTGTTATTCAGTCTGCAAAACCTGAATTCTGGCGCTCGAACTCACAGCCGCCCGAGAGCCTCACCAAGCTGCTGGAAGGCTTCGGAGAAAGCAAAGACGAATTAGAAAATCTCGCAGAAAGAGCATTCGCCATTTCACCGCGTTTAGGCGCAATGGATGCAAACTACCGACTCCCATCGCAAGACCCGCTTGCCGACCTGCTTCCCGAAGCTGCTCGCTTGGCGCAAGCAGAGGCATCACGGGTAAATGATTCAAACATTTTGGCGGAACAGCCAAAAACAGTCGATCAATCCCTGCCGGTTCATCCCGCAGCCAGTGCCGAACCCACAGCCGAATCGGCTTCAGCAATGCAGCATCCTTTGCAGTCCTCTGCTGCGAGTGGGAATTTCCCCACTGAAGTCGACGAGTTCATTCCAGCTCCGACGATTACACCGGTTCGCTCTCTGCATGCGGCTTCCTTTCTGCCTGAGCCTCAAGACAGCTCCATATATATGCAAACTGCTACGCAACAAAACTCACAATCGCTGCCGACAAATGCACAATCGCAAGAAGTTCCGGCTGAGGATCACGT
>CAYZJR010000071.1:0-10347 GCA_964478655.1 uncultured Candidatus Obscuribacterales bacterium | reverse complement strand
CACAATCGCTGCCGACAAATGCACAATCGCAAGAAGTTCCGGCTGAGGATCACGTAGTCTCGGAGTCGACTACCGACAGCGCTCAAATGCCAACAGGCTCAGCATCTCCAACGAGACCCAGAGCAATAACTCCGGACGCCGACAAGGGTCCGATGGAAGGACAAACCGGAATAAGTGGTGGTCCTCCCCCAAAGAAGCGCCAAACATGAAAAGCGTTGAATTGACTTGCTCTTGGCCGTAATTTACCATCCACTCAGTCGCAAATGGAATTCGACTCAAAGCCGACTTCGGGGCATAACAAACCTGAAGGCGGTGCGATATTCAGCGTTTCCGCACCTTGAGAATTCGAGAACTCGTAAGAGACAACCTGATTGCCAAGGGTAGAAAATAGCTGGCGTGGTATATAGGAAACACAACTTCAAGAGTCAGGGTCAGGACAATGGCAATTGAAAACGGCGACAACGTAGAAAAAAATGTGGCAAACCCGCAAGAAGTCCATGGGGCTCAAAGCGAGGTTCAGCGCCAACTGGAAGAACGTCGCACGCAAGACAGCACGACTACAACCGCAGCAAGAGACACCGGATCACCAGCCGGGGCTCATGACTCAGACTTCAATCTCGACACCGTTAAGCAGGTGGCAGCGAACATGGATGTTCCGGCCGGGCAAAACGCCATTGATATGGCTTTGCAAAACATGCTGAAGGCAAACGAACTCGAATTTCAACGCAAACTAGAACTCGCCATGGCGGCTCCAGGCCTTGAAGGGATGAAGGCCCTCCAAGAAGAGATGAGCGAGCGCATTCAAAGCTACATGAACAGACGCGATGGCATGAGTCAAAAATTTTTGACGGCTGTAACCACGGCCGCGACTCCGGGATTGAGTGACGTCAGATTGAGCATGGAAACATAACGGATTAAGTCACTTGTTTTTTTTCCGTGTGGGTGTGTTCGGTGTGCAAAAGAGCTCTGCTTTGCCTTTTGGCCTCGCGGTTGCTGTCGAATTCGGCTTCACGGGAGTGGCAAAAAGTAAGTCAGTCTGCGATTTGGTGGCTGGTGTTTGGCTTGTTCCTTGATTCGGTGGTTTCGCCGGTGGTGTCGGTGTAATAAAAAATCCTTCGAGCTTCTTCGCGCGAGAACGAGCTGAAGACCTGCTTGTAGCCGGATCAAAAAGCATCATTGCAACGGTCTCCGGATATCGCGATTGCAAACTGGGCGTTGGCTCGACAAAACATTCGTCAGGTAGAACTTCTTGGTCACGCCCTTTCACAGCAAGCTTTGTATGCTCAATAGCTGGATGGTCTTTGTAATACCGCTGTATGGTTGACTTGTCTCGATAACTTAAACACAACAAACGCTTCTGGTTGGATGAATAGAACATCACATCGCGCACATATCCTGAATGCCCTAAACCAAGAGCATGACCCAACTCGTGAAGAATAGTAGATCTCATCGATTGATTAGACCGCTTTTCCTTTCTGTCGTTGTTGTAAGTCTCCAACTCAATTCGAACTTTGCTGATTCCTTCTGAAGTCATCCTCTCGAAATGCGTAAGTCCAGCTGCTTCCTTTCCCTTGCGACCACTTCCATAAGGAAGGGCGCGGTCTGTCCACACCACTACCAAATCAGCATCGTTTGCTTCTTTCACAACCTTAAACGCGAGTTTATCCGAGGCTTCACACCATTCATCTAGCGACTGCAGGAAAATTCGTTTTAGTGTTGGTCTATAGCCTTTCACGCCGGACGCAGGCTGAAAGAAAACACGCAACGGAAAGCGATCTTTGGGCCACATGAAGACATGATCCTGAGCCTTCATCTCGTCAAAATAATCAACTGTACTCGGACGCCCGGGACGTACCTTTGCCTTATCGTCCCTCAAATCCTGGAGCAGATCCTCGAGATCGCGACGATTTTTTGCATCCGTAGTCTTAGCCAAACGCTCACTAAACAATGAGATTGCCTGGTCGTAATCGCCGACGCACATGTAAGAGTATCCCAAGACGAAGGACACGCTCAACGACGGGTCAAGCTTCACTACCTTCTTCGCTTGCACGATCGCATCTTCAGGTTCACCGGTTTCCAAATATGCCACGGCTAGCCAATAATGCAAATGCGGAGAGCTATCTTGCAGGCTAACGGCCAACTCCATGAGTGTTCTGGCTTGATCATTTTTCTCAACCTTGATTAGAGATTGAGCCAGTTCACACATCCCTTCAGACAGTGCGACATTGGCTTCTTGCAGCCACTTCTGCCCCCTCGTCTTTCCATGGCGTCGTATCATAGAAACAGCTTCCGCACCCCGCCCCTGCGCACCATATCCGGCACCAACCAAATATCCGATGCTGGGTTCAGGATCGAACTCCAATGCCTTCGAACTCTCGATGGAACAGTTCTTCCAATCATCAAATTTCAAATAGATGTAGGCTAGTTCAGTGTGTACCTTTGCGGACTCGTTACTTACGTCACAAGCAGCAGCGCGCTTCAGGACTGACTCTGCCTGTCTAAACTGTTGCTTGCGCATGAGATCAACGGCATCATGAAGCAGCGTAGAGACCAATCGCTCTTGCTCGTAAGTAGCAGTGCTTTGGGGCTTAGCCAGGGCAGTTTGAGGAACAAGGCAAACAGTCTGTGCGGTTAATGTCACAGCGCACAAAACAATGAAAGATTGAAGTCGACTACTTCCGTGTTTCATCGAAGTCACCGTGGTTTAGTTGGTGTCACAAAGATGTCGGAAGAGGGTCTCTTAGATGGTGTCGCATGTAGTGTCGGCTGCATAAAGATATCTGGAGTGGAACGCCTTGCAGTTGAAGTAGAACTAGAACTCGTAGAACTCGAAGATGTGCTTGAACTCGAACTCTTACCCGGTAAGGTCGGAACGAAAAAGGGAGTGGTCGGATATCTAAGAAGCTGCGACGGCAATTTTGGTGTCATAAAACATTCAGGTGGAAGAGACACCACTTTCTTGTCAGAGGAGCCCTTGTTCCCACTCGAGCTAGTATTCGTGCCGGTTCCCGAATGGCTTGCCGTTGAATTTGTGCTTCCCAATTTCGCCGCAACAACCTCCGGATAACTCGTATAAAGTTGTGCAATCGTGGCTCGATCTCTTTCAGACAAACTAAGAAGCTGTCTGGGTGTGGATTTGTAGTACATGATGTCCTTCACGTACTTCGAGTGACCACCCAAACCCAACGCATGTCCAAGCTCATGCAAACATGTAGCTTTCAGCTCATTGTCACCACGATTTTGACCCTTCTGACTCTTATAGGTCTGAATTAAAACGTGTGCAGACAACACATTCCCGTCAACCACATTCGGAGTCGTAAGCCCTGCATCCATGCGTTCTTTACCACTTGCAGAATCGGAAGACTGAATTACTTGATCAGTCCATGCCACTACAAGCTGCGACTTCTCTTTGTCGTCAACCAACTGATAGGACAATTTCTTGCCTGACGCCTTGCACCACTCATCTAAAGACTCAACAACTATGCGTTTGAATGTCGGTCGGAAACCTCTCACTCCAGCTCCCGACTCCAAATAAACCTTTATTGGAAACGCCTCTTCCTTCCACTGATAAGCATCTTTATCGCTCACCATCTCGTCGAGATAGTGAGGCTCTTTCGGCTTGCCGGACTGAGCACGCTCCTTGTCGTCCTGAAGCTCGCGAATCATGTCCTGCGCGCGTTGCTTCCAGACCGGGTCTCGCACGACTTGCACATATCGACTGAGCCAAGCGATTGCGTCGTTGAACTTACCCATGTCGCTGTAGCTTAGTCCCATAACGTAGGAGACATCAGCGTTTCGGTCAAACTTGAGTGCCTTCTTCGCTTCTGCAATTGCTTTTTCCGGTTCGCCGCCTTCGCGGTAAACAGTAGCCAGTTCCGCATGAATGCTAGCGGAATTGCTGCTTGGATCCATTGCCGCAGCTTTGAGAAGCAACGGTTTCGCTTCCTTATATTTGTCAGCGACAATTAGATCGTGAGCTTGCGACAGAAGTTCATAGACCTTCGATTCTGTTTGATAGCTGGCCTCCGGCGCAGCGAACGCCGGCATACTCGAAGTCGCCGACAAAGCCAAGGCTGATGACAAAACGAATGCTGCATTTGTAGTAAGGAACACACCAGACATGAGGCAAATCATTGATTTTGCCTTTGGATGAATGTGCTGTCTCAAACAAGATCGCGGCAAGCTGCTGAACCGAGAGTTGCTGGTAAGAGCGAAGAGCGATAACCGATGAATAGATAGTTGGATGCCTAAACGCATCTTACCCTTTTTCAAGGCACCTGCCCGGCCCGCTCAGGTTTTCTTACGGATTGAAACGAAGCAATAGCTAGGCTATGTGCAACAGGTTTCGCTTACTTTCTACCAGCTTAGATGTAACCGACATTCTTCTGAGCGCTTGCCGGTGGGAGAATGCGCAGTCTGCGCATAGGCTCGTCGCCAATCGAGCGGGAGCTCAAATTGAAACGTTCCACCAATTGATGCTGCAAGCGGCGAATGTATGCACGCCTTGGCGCCAACTCCATTGGTTCCAATCTGTCCATAACTTTGCCAATTGCCTGGCGTGCTTCTTCCAAAGCAATCTCGGTTTCATCCAAATCGCCTTCGATGTCGGCGGCGCCGATGGCGTCTGCATCGAGGTGGAGGGCCTCTCTCAGTGCTTTTTGAATCTGCGGCAAGTTGTTGCTCTTCACCACATAAACAGGAACTTGTCGGGCTTCGGCCAAAGAGTAAATCTTGGCTCCGGCACGAGCATAGCTGCGCAATGCCAAAATCGCGTCAGCTTCATCGATAGACTTAACGGATTCGACCGGCAACGCGAGCGTTTTTACGACGCGCTCAAGCAAGCCTTTACTTACGGCATAAGGGTATATTTTGAGGTGAGTCTCTTGCGGACTGGCCCAATCGGTGGCAAATGGCGCCAGGCCTTCGGTCGAGGCAACAACAGTCGGCTCCGGTTTTTGAACCACCGAGAAGTTTCCGGTAGATTCGTCGCGCCGGCGAATTTCAGGGTGAATCTTCCAACCGCGCAGAAGCTGATCGACAGCCTCTCCAACGTTTCTATGCACTGCCAAAGTCTGGCGATCGAGAATCTCAATACAAATTTCGAAAGTCGGTTGCGCCGATCTTTCGAGCACCGTTTTCTGGCTTCCACGGCGGCGGGCCTCGTCATCGCCCAAGGTCACAGTTTGAATTCCGCCCACCAGATCAACCAGAGTCGGGTTCTTCAAAAGATTCTCGAGTGCGTTGCCGTGAGCCGTTCCAATCAGCATCACGCCTCGTTCTGCGATGGTGCGGGCTGCTGCGGCTTCTTGTTCGGTTCCGATTTCATCGATGATGATCACTTCAGGCGTGTGGTTTTCGACCGCTTCGATCATGACCGAGTGCTGCGCGTCAGGGTGCGCGACTTGCATGCGTCGGGCGCGGCCGATTGCAGGGTGAGGCACATCGCCGTCACCGGCAATTTCATTCGATGTGTCGATGACGATTACTCGCTTCATCAACTCATCTGCCAGTACCCGAGCCATTTCTCGAAGCTTCGTCGTCTTGCCGACGCCGGGAGGTCCGAGAAACAGAATTGAATTTCCAGCCTCTACGAGGTCACGGATGATATTGATAGTTCCACTAACAGCGCGGCCCACGCGGCATGTTAGACCGATGATCTTGCCTGAGCGATTGCGCAGTGCAGAGATTCTGTGAAGGGTTCTTTCGATACCTGCGCGGTTGTCGCCGGAAAACTCGCCAATCTTTTCGATCGCAGCTTCCAAGTCTTTTGCCTGAATGGGCTGTTCGGCGAGGTAGACGGTGTGCTTATCCAGATATCTGGCTTCAGGACGGCGGCCGAGGTCCAAAACTACCTCATAAAGGCCGTTGGTATCTTTCTCCAGGCAAGCCTGAATAGGCGCCGGAAGAATCGCCAAGAAGGAGGAAAGATCGTCAGCAGGAGGGACTATTTCCATTTATTTTCTCCACACGCAACAAAAGGACCACCATTACTCAATCACCACTCGCAAGAACTTCAGATCGGGCACCTCCAGCACATGCGGCTGAACCCGTTGACCCGGCGCACAGACCGGTATTCCAGGCGGACACGGCGCGACACTTTCGGCAGCAATTCGTCCGATCGCATCTTTGACCGACACCACCTGCGATGGCATCAAACATGCCTGTCGCGGTGTCATCACCTGTTCAATTTCAGAAGGCCGCCAGATAACAGCCTTGAGGGGAACTGATTGTGGTATTGCTCGCGGCAGAGTCTTTTGAAACTCGTCCATGCAATTAACCAGAAGATCGATATCTTCTTCTTCGCTGCCGACGCCCAACATGAAGAGAACTCCAGAGCCAAGCAGCGCTTCAGGAAACACCTTGTGCTCCACGAGGTACTCGTAAAGCTCCTTCGGATCTCCATCGGTGAGACCGACAAAAACATGGGCCGGGTCTGTGCCTAGCCGCGTTTTGTACAGCTCGAAACCTTCAAGCCTATCGACGCAGTGCCTGAGCCTCGCCGATAGTTCAATTATCTTACCAAGCCGATCTCGACCATCTTGCGACGACATCAACTCAACCACTTCTTCGATGGATGACATCAAGAGATAGCTTGGGCTGGAGGTTTGAACAAGATTTAGAGAGCCTCGTATCTGTTCAGCCGGAATTAGCGACTCATTCAAAACATGCACCATGCCAGTCTGGGTCAGTCCGGACAAGGTTTTGTGCAAGCTGTGAACCACTACATCAGCACCGGCAGCCAACGCTGAAGTCGGCATTGCAACGTCTTCCAGGAAGTGGGCTCCGTGTGCCTCGTCAACTATTAGTGCAACGTCTTGGGCGTGACACATCGACGCGATCGGTTCAAGATCGCTCACTGCGCCTGCATATGTAGGCGATACGACTATCATTGCTGCTATCGGCCGGTCCGCAACCGATGCCAACAACTGTTCAACACAAACAGGTGAAACAGCGCCCCACACACCCCATCTTTGATCCCAAATTGGTTCGTACCACACCGGCGCCAAGCCGCTGAGAACCAATCCGTTCATAATCGAGCGATGCGCGTTGCGCGGAACGAGCACTTCTCTTCCTCTCGAAGCAGCCGCCAAAAGGGCTGCCATTAGCCCAGAAGAAGCCCCTCCGACAGAAATAATGCTGTCGCCACATTGCCAAAGTGATGATGCGCGCCTCTCAAGTTCGTGCAAAACTCCGGCGGGCCTTGCCAATTCATCGAGCCCAGGCAGCTCCGTCAGGTCGCGAGCGCGCTCGAGCGATTGACGCAAGAATCCGGCTCGCCCTTTGTGGCCAGGCGTATGAAAGGACGCAGCCTCGAAATGAACGTGACTGTCCACAGCACGTGAAAGCGACCAACCCTCACCGACCTGCGAGCCAGAAGCTGCTTGCGAAGCCAGTTGAGCCGCATTGAGAATGTGTTCGTGCGACCGGTCCGCAGACTTATTTTTAGACTTTTCAGGATTAAGAAGCGCGGAGAACTGTGTCAAAGATTGCGATTCAGCTCTTAACTGCCTTTTCTTTTTCTCAAGATCGGTTTGTTTAAATCGACCTGATCCCACCAAGCTAAGTATATCACGGGGTCAACGCCTTTCCAGGTAGCTCATCCACCACCGAAAGACCCCGCGCCAGATATGCGCGACCACCCAAAACAGCACTGTTTTATCGCTCGATTGCAACCACTAAAGTATCGACGGGCTCAACACTACATATTAAAGGATTCAGAGGAAAGCCAGATAGGGTAAGCCTCTTCACAACCCGCGGCGATCGAGGAGCGGTATCATATATAGTGCCACTCCTTCAAACAGCCGATTCCAACGCTTTCATTCCACAGAAAAGACCGCACCATATTCAGTGCGAGCATTCTGAAACCACCTCTCAAGCGCCCCGACTATTGACCAGAAACTAGTGCACTCTGCCTCGGGCCGTCGGACTGATTGGACCGTTGCCTTTGTATTTTCTGTGCTTGTCGTAGTAGTTGACTGTGGTCAAGGCATAACGCGCATAGCCCTGATATCGCGTATCGTGACCGAAATCGAGAACCCATTGATACTGATCTTTCGCCGCTTTCAACTGCAAAAGCTGCTGGTAACACTGCCCCATGTAATAGTGCACAGCGCAGGTGTTTTCTTGATTGCGCTCGCATTCTTCGAAAGTATTCAAAGCTTCTCTGTACTTCCCGGCCTTATAGAGTTCAATTCCTTTCATTGCAGTCTCAGATGGCGCCGCTTCCACTTCGACTTTATTTCCAGGCGCCACTTCCTTCTTTACAAAGGGTTTGGACGGCTTCTTCTCAGCAGGCTTTGCGACAACACCCAGACTGGTACTCCCCAAACAACCAATTGACGCCAATAATGCAACAAACAGGCGGATACGCATTGGGTTCACTCCTGAGCCTTCAACACCAATATTGTACCCAACCAGTCCAATCAGATATACAAGAAGCCCGGTTGCGACTTAGCCCGCGAACAGTCGACTCCACCACGAAGCCTTGCTTGCCAGCTGCTGCTTGAGATCGCCGATAGTAGCTTTCAGCTGAGAAACCTCATCGTCCAAAGCTGAAGCGCGCAGATTGGCAGCCAATTCGCTTTCACTGGCAACCTTGAGAATATCTTTCTGTTCCTCGATTTCCATTTGAAGTTCGGCAGCTCTTCTTTTCTCCTCACTGAGCGCATGTGAGAATTCACGAGTCAATGTTTGAATCAATTGATCGAGAACTGCTGCGGCTTCAATGCTGGTGCCCACTTGATTGGCCGGGATCAAGTGTTGCCTTTCGGCATCAGCCGTCGATTCTTTAGAGGAGCCTGGATGGAACATCAAATCGTTGTCGCTACTTGTGCTTAGAGGCGATTCAGACTGCGATTCCGCATCTTCACCAAAGAGCTCAACCATGTCGTCAATGGCAAGACGTTCCTTTTCGTCCAGCTCAAGAAACTCTTTTTGTTCCACCAACTGTTCGAGCTCACCGGGGTAGACGAACCATTTGTCCTTGGAGCCGACGCGACGTCGCTCTCCTTTTATCTCTCCGCTTGCAAGTTTAGTACGAATGGTTTCCTTGTCGACTCCCAGTACAGCTGCGGCTTTTTTGACGGTAACAAGCGGTTGCATACGCATTCGACTTCCTCTGTATGTGCACCATATACACAACCATTCAAGGTTGAGCAAATCCAATCGATTATAGCTCAAACCCTGTTGTTGTGCCGATGGAAGTAGATCTGCAAACGAATGATTTCGCCGCACGAATTTCGCGCGGATGAAGTCCACCGAAACTTTACTGTATTCTTTAGTAATCACCGTGCTTAAAGCGAAAGCACCTATCGCTACCGGTTTTCGGGGCGATAGGGCTTTCGGAAGAATGATGCGCGGGCGACCTAGATCACCACAACACAACCTTCAAATCTTGTTGTTAACCGAAGATCTGAGGCAAAGCCTCGACGATTTTCTGCGCCAAGTCGACGCCCGTGATCCAGTACGCGATCGCGAAGACCGGGAACGGGATCTCGATGAAGATGCAAATGATGCCCAGCAGCACGCTCGCCGAGAAGGCGAGGACGATGCCGTGAATCCAGGCAGCGATTCCGACGATGAAGAGCGCGAGCCAGATGAGGCCGAACGCACCGGTAAAGAGCTTGAACATGATGTTAATTGTTCTCCTGAGAAACGACCGGTGGAGCAGGGTTTCCCCATGCTCCACCGGTCGCGCGTGGTTTTTGTTGTTGCGGTTTGCGGCAGCCTGATAGGAAATCAGGACTTGCCGGCCGCTTTACGGGCTTCCTCAAGCCGCCTGTTCAGAAGCTGAACGAAGTTCGGCTTGTATTGCTTGAGCTCTTCTTGCTCACGCAACGACAGCTCGAACATCCCCACGGCAGCGTCGAATTCACGACGCTTCATGTGAATGTCGCCCAGTCCGTAGCAAGCTTCAGCGGCCAGCAATTGGTCGCCGGATTCCTGCGCCAGTCTCAGAGCAGTGGTGAGAAGCGCTTGCGCTTCCGCATCGTTTTGCCCCAGAAGGCGCTTGCTCTCGGCTTCTCCGATCAGGCGGTCAGCCTGATCTGCTTTTTCGCGGCGACGGGCAGTTTCGCTGTACGCCGTCCGCGGAATGGAAACCAGAAGAATCAGAATCGCAATAGCCGCCACGAAAAGTATTGTGGTCATACGTGTGTCCTGCGGTCGTTGGTTCTGAGCGCGATCCGTTATTGCGAATCGCGCTCATCCTGAGCAGCAAGAAAGTCGCAGGAAGTGTGTGCACTCCGCGATGCTAGCGGCTTGTTAGCCGCGCATGGAACGACGCGTGGACGTCTTGGCTGCGGGCTTCTTGGCCGCAGGCTTCTTGGCCGCAGGCTTCTTGGCCGC
>CAYZJR010000070.1:0-36089 GCA_964478655.1 uncultured Candidatus Obscuribacterales bacterium | reverse complement strand
TTCGGCGCTGCCAATTCGAGTGCGGAGACTGATCGTCATAATCAGGAACCGACTTCAAATACGGCACCGTTTTTCCCCAAACATGTTCTGCGACTTCGGTTTGCCCGCCGCTGGAGCTGTGGAAGAACGCCGAGCAGACTTTACCGCCATGTTTAAGAACGATTCCTGCGGTCTCCGAAACGGCGCGATTGGTTGATTCCTGTTCCGCCTGAACCCCCGAGTACACCTGGTCATCAACTGTGTCTTTGAGATCGAAGTCACGCGATCTGTACTTTCCGATGTTCGCCAATGCATACGAGCGCGCCGCGATAGCCTGCGCCTTTAGCGCTTCTTGCGGCCATGACGACGGCATCTCCGATGGCAAAACAGAAAGCAAATAATCTTCGACATCCACAACATTTATCACTTGAAAGTAAAGCTGGCTGTGGCTTGCGTCAGTTTGTTCAAAACAGGGGCGAATCCATAAGAAACCGCGATAAAGCTTTCCATTGAATGACACCAAGTGCTCGGACTCATTCGCCTGGCGCCGAGACGGCAACACCAAAACGCCCGAGCCAAGATTGATCTGCGGGTACGAGACCTTAGGAGGTGTCGTCGCAGCCTGAAGCGAATCACTCCTTTGCGCGGCAAATCGCAAGAGATCGCTCGAAATGCTCACATTCAGAGCCTTTTGCTGCACCAAGCCAAGTTGATTTTGGTTAGGAACAGTTGGGAAGTATCCAACATTCTTGTATGGACCACTCTGTGTCGAACGAGTCGAGGCAAGCAATGAAGCCTTGGGCACGAGTGTCAGTCTGCGATCGCTTCCTTTCGATGACAGCGCGACGCTCCACTCCGTCGGGTCATCAGCTTTAGAGATCGCGTTTCCACTGTCGGCATCCGCGATGATGCCTCCATCCACCAGAGAGATGTTGCAACGAAACTCTCTCACGGCAAGTGCCACGCGAACACGCACTCCGTCGGTTTGCTTGAGCAGAGCGTCAATCTTTCTTTGTGGAACTGTGTAGCGATCGTTGGATGCGGTCTGTTGTGCCCTCGCCGGTGGTGCGAGACTGAGCAGCCCCCCTAGCAAAGAAACGGAGGTCAAAAACATGACTAAAGAACGCCAGAGGGTGTCTCCATCTTTGACAACCGGCAAATCGATGGCGCTTTTGAGGTTGTATGCTGCGCCCGTTCCTTCAAGTCTCGATGCCAACAACCAACCGCTGCGAGGTGCATATGCATTAGGCGCCGACAATGCCGCCTGTTCCTCTTGAGATTTCACATATGCAATTACGGCAGCCAACCCTGCAGCGAGTTCGTCTTCCTGCAAGCTCTTGAGATCTTCGTTGGGATTCTGTTTGGACTCCGGCAAATCTGCAGCCTCAAAATGGTCGATTTGAATAAGTTGATTCTGCAATTATATCCGCCACGAAGCGCTTGCCAAGGTTTCCAAAGTGACTCTAATCCAGCATATACGGTAGTAGCAGCAAAAGATATCCGCGGTTTTATCGGTCACCATGGGCGATGTCACGCCTTGAGTGCTTGGCAATGACGAACGCGATAACCTAACCGCCGATGGTGTCACAAGAAAAGCGGCATCAGTGAACTCAAGTTCCCATTTTCTTGAAAAAAGAGAACTGCGGTTCCGAGCTCGTTGGACAACAAGAACTCAAGTTCCCATTTTCTTGAAAAATGAGAACTGCGGTTCCGAGCTCGTTGGACAACAAGAACTGAAGTTCCCATTTTCTTGAAAAAAGAGAACTGGAGTTCTCAAGCTCGCAAGAAACGAGAAACGAGAAAAAGAGAAAAGAGAAAACAAGGGAAAAGAGAACCGAAGCCCGACTTCACCGGCTATGGTGGCATCGACCACCGGCAAAGTTTCGAAACTACTGATGGAAACCTTGAATAGAGCTCAATACTTGCTTCGTATTAGTCATGTCGTATTTATCGCCCGTCGTTTGAACGCCAAAGATAAACACGGCTGTTTGCGGCATGGACTTTGGACAAAGTACGCCGTACATTGTGGCGACAGGCTTGTTTGACTTTTTGTCCACCGCAGTGCCTGTCTTATAGTTGAAGGTCTCGCCTCCTACGGTTTCTGTGCCTTTTCCATCTTCTTTGAATTCGGAAGTACCGCTGACGGAGTCAGAATTCTTTTCCAGTTTCGCTTGAATAGATTCTTGAGATTCGGAGCCTTCCATCGGAATGGTGCCAAGAATAATCATGTTGTCATCGCCGTGCTTAATCGTGCCGAACTTGATCTTGAGCATTGAGAGATCGAAGTTGAGTGCGTATTCGAAGCCGGGCGGCAAAGTCGGAATGTCAACAAAGGAAGCTACAACCTTTTGGGTTTGGGCAGGATCAGCCATTTTCTTTGCATATTCCCCTGCCGTCATGACGCCCCAGATCCCTAATCCGACACAGGCAATGATTCCTACAGCCAGAACTCCTAGAAGGATCTTCAGCCACTTTGGCATTTGTTTTCACTCCTGATAAATATGCGCACACAGACCGAGCTGAGTGTAGCACAGAAGTGAAACAGAAATAAGGTGTGCCTAGCCTTTGAGAGCTTCGGCTCCGCCGACGATTTCGAGAAGTTCTTGTGTGATGCTCGCTTGTCTTGCCTTGTTATATACAAGAGTCAATGACTGAATCAGATCGCGTGCATTGTTCGATGCGTTAGTCATCGCATTCATCCGAGCTGCGAGTTCTGATGCAGATGCTTCAAGGAGAGCCTGGTAGATAACGTTTTCAATATACTTCGGAATCAGCTCTTTCTCCATGACTTCCAGAATCGATGGTTCGAATAAACGAAGCGGACTCAGACCGTGATCCTCAGCTTTCGGAGGCAAGTCGACCGGCAAGAACTTGGTAGTCACCACTTGCGACCGCAACATAGAAATGAAATCTGTACCAATGATTTCAACGGAATCAACTTTGCCTTCAACATACATGTCGGCGGCTTGTTTCGCAATCAATTTTGCTTCTTCAACCGTTGGAATTGCAGGAAGCAGTGTGTAGGTCTTTACCTTCTCCACTTTAATCGACTTGAAAAAGGCAACGGCCTTCAACCCGACAGTGGTGAGTGCTACTTCCTTGCCCTCATCCTTCAGCGTTTTGATACGCGAGAGAGCTTCTCTGAAGACGGTCGTATTGTATGAGCCGCAAAGACCTCTGTCAGATCCCAAGACAATGATCAAAACCTTTTTCACGGTTCTTCGTTGAAGAAGCGGAAGATCTTGCAGGTCGATCGGCGCAGTTTCTGCCACCACTTCGCGAAGCAGACTTACTACTCGAGAAGTGAATGGGCGTGCGGCCAGCACCCTCATCTGTGCGCGACGGACTTTCGCTGCTGCTACCAGTCTCATCGCTCTGGTGATCTTCTGCGTAGCTTGCACGCTTTTGATCCGGTTTCTAATTGCCTTGAGATTTGCCATGGTGTCTCTGTGTTATCGAGCTTTCGTCAATTCAATCCTACTGATTCATCCAACTGCCAGCAGTTACGGTTTGAAGAAGTTTTGCTTGAACTTGTTCAATTGATCCGTCAATGCTTTTTCGTCTTCGGCTGTAGGCTTGTCACCGGAGTTGAGCTTGGCTTCGACGTCTTTCGCTTGGGCCGAAAGATACTTAAACCATTCAGCTTTGAACTTCTGAATTGCCTTGTTGTCGACGTCATCAAGGATGCCGTTGTTGGCAGCGTAGATGGCCGAGACTTGTTGCGCCAAGGACAGTGGTTGATATTGCGGTTGCTTCAACACTTCGGTTAGCTTTTGTCCGCGGCGAATCTGATCTTGAGTTGCTTTGTCGAGGTCAGAGGCGAATTGAGCAAATGCTTCGAGTTCGCGGAACTGAGCCAAGTCGAGTCTCAACTTACCGGCAACCAGCTTCATTGCTTTGGTTTGTGCGGCTCCTCCTACTCGGCTGACCGAAATACCTGCGTTAATAGCAGGGCGGACGCCGGCGTAGAACAAGTCTGTTTCGAGGAAGATCTGACCATCGGTAATCGAAATTACGTTTGTCGGAATGTACGCGGATACGTCACCGGCTTGAGTTTCAATGATTGGAAGCGCTGTCAGTGAGCCTTCTCCGAGTTTTTCGGAAAGTTTGGCGGCGCGTTCCAGCAAGCGGCTATGGAGGTAGAACACGTCTCCAGGATACGCTTCACGACCTGGCGGACGACGAAGGAGAAGACTCATCGCGCGGTAAGCTTGCGCGTGTTTCGAAAGGTCATCGTATACGCAGAGTGCGTGTTGTCCTTTCTTCATGAAGTATTCGCCAATCGCAACACCAGTGTATGGCGCGAGGAACTGCAGCGCTGGTGCGGCAGTGGCTGATGCGTTTACGATCACAGTGTATTCCATTGCACCGTGCTCTTCGAGAATCTTTTGAATACGACCGACGTTGCTGTCCTTTTGTCCGATTGCAACGTAGACGCAGATTGGTCTGTTTGGCTGGTTTTTCTGGTTGATGATGGCATCAATGGCGATGGCAGTCTTGCCGGTTTGACGGTCACCGATGATCAGTTCTCTTTGTCCTCTGCCGATCGGAATCATTCCGTCGATGGATGCGATACCTGTCATCAACGGCTCACAGACTGACTTTCTGGCAACGATACCGGGTGCCTTCACTTCAATCGGGCTGAATTCCGTTGTTGAGATCGGGCCTTTTCCATCAAGCGGTTGACCGATGGCGTTGACCACTCTGCCCAACATCGCTTCGCCCACTGGGGTCGATGCAATTCTGCCTGTAGTCTCGACTTTCATACCTTCGTGAATCTTGCGGCCTTCACCAAGAATTACGACCCCGACGTTATCCTCTTCGAGGTTGAGCACCATGCCCATTGTTTTTTCTTCGTCGTCGAACTGGACGAGTTCACCGGCCATCGCCTTCTCCATGCCGAAGACGCGGGAGATGCCGTCGCCGACTTGCAGAACGCTGCCGACGTTGGTCACGTTCAGTGTGGATCGATACTTATCCAGCTGTTCTTTCAAAACCTGGGTGATTTCGTCGGGCCTGATTGCCATGATTTTCGAATCCTCTAACTAAAAAGTTGTCCTAACTAACAGCCGATGCTTTAAACAGTGAGCCTTAAACGGAGAGCAGTGTTCGCTCGATCGCTTTCAGCCTGCCTCGCAGACTTCCATCGATTTCCTGATCACCGAGACGGAGTACGACTCCGCCCAGAAGAGAAGGGTCGACCTTCACTTCCAGTTCCAACTTTTTGCCGAGATGCTCTGTCAAACGAGCTTTGATGTTTGCAATTGCATCTTGTGAAAGTTGTTCAGAACAAGTGAGACTCGCAACAGCTATATTTTGTTTTTGCCGCAAGAGCTCTTTGTATTGGTCAACGAGACTAGGAACAATCTCCAGTCTGCGTTTGTCATTGAGAAGTTCCAGAAGTCGCATTGTCAGGTCGCTGACTTTGGCTTTGAAGAGTCGCACCAGAAGTTCTTTCTTCTCGAGTGGGCCGACCGATGGGTGGTTAAGTACCAATGCCAAGTCGTGATTAGCACTCAAAACTTGACTCACAAATTCGATTTCGGCGAGAACCTTTTGTTCGGCTCCGCTTCCTTCTTTTTCGGCCAATTCAAGGAATGCTTGCGCATATTGGCTAGCTACTCCTGATTGCTCCACTTTCATCGCTTGTTGCTCCTAGATCCAAAAATGCGGTCTCACTACATATAGTTTTCGACCGCAAGTTACATCAACGCCGTTCGCCCGATCTACTCAAGTCACCAGCAGCTAGCCGCTTTTCATTCGTGTTTACAGTATCCAACTGTTCCATAAACTGATTGAGAAGCCTGCCTTTGACGTCCTGATTGACGGCGCGCTCAAGGTGTTCTTCGGAAAGTTCAACCGCTGCTTTGGCAGCTGCGGAGCGCATTTCCTGCACCAGAGCTCGACGTTCATTTTCGACTGCCATCTGAAACTTTGTTTCGAGATCGGCCATCTCTTTAGTAGTTTGCTCTTTGATTTGCGCTTTCATCTGCTCGGCAGCATGCTTAGCTTCATCGAGAATTTGAGCAGCTTCCTTCTCAGCATTTGCGACGCGATCTTTTTGCTGAGCGAGAAACTTCTGCGCTTCCTCTCTAGCATTGGCCGCGGAGCTCAGTGAGTCTTGAATCGCTTTTTCTCTTTGAGCAAACATTGCAGGCAGATTTTTTTGTGCAAACCAAACGATCGCACCCACCAGAATGAGCCAGTTGAGAACGTTGCTCTTCCAGTTGAAAATGGCCTCGGTAAGACCCATTCCAACTTCGTGTTCGGCACCAAAGACAAACATCAGTTCAAACATCAGACTGCCTCCTCAAGTGCCTTTTTGACCTTTTGACGATCGAGCGACACCGGTTCGGATGAGCCAATCAGTTTCGAGGTGATCATATTGACCAACTCGATCTCTTTGTCGACCATTGATTCCATCAGCGCTGCTTTTTCAGCCTCGAGAGACTTGCGTGCTTCTGCGATCTTCTGGCGTCCTTTTTCCTGAAGTTCTCCTACTTGTTTGTTGCGACTCACTTGAGCTTCCGTGACGGCATCATTGATTATCACTTGAGCTTCAGAGCGAATTTGCTTCAATTGACTTTCGTAGTTAGTGACGACCTTATCTGATTCGTTGCGCAATTGCTTGCTGGCTTCGATGTCGCCTTTGATGAGGTTCTCACGCTTCGCGATCACTTCACCAACCGGTTTGAGAAACAATGCATCAAACAGGAACATGAAGATGATGAAGCTGACTACAAAAATTATTAGCGTGCCGTTGATTTCAAACATGGCTTGTCTATTCTGTGGTTATCCGTTTCCGTGTTGTTTCGTTTGTTTTAGAAACCTGTCGGGAACATGAAGAGCAAAATCGCAACGACGAATGCGAACAGGCCGAGCGCTTCCATCAGAGCTGCGAAGATGAATGTGTTTGCGCGCAATGGTGCAACCATTTCCGGTTGACGCGCCATGCCTTCCAGCGCTTTAGCAGCGGCAAGACCGATGCCGATACCAGGTCCGAATACGCCCACAGCGGCGATTCCTGCGCCGATTCTCGAGCAAGACGTAATCAATGTCTTGGCGGTTTCGGGATCCATCGCTTGTGCTACGGTTCCGGCTTGGGCAATGAGTTGGTGGTCCACTTTACTATCTCCCTTGAATCAAATGATCCACATGACGGTACGAGTCGGCTCGCTTCCTTAGCGCTCACTAACCTGTTCTTCCAGGGTTGTGAATGGGGTAGAGCCACTCCTTCCGCAAACGCCCTAAATTATAACAGTTGGCCTTTTGGGAGTTTCAGCGATAAAACAGGACTTTTCATTGCGATGCAATTGCGCATAATCGATGAAGATGTGCATATTCAGACTGTTCCGACCAGATCTGTCTTTGATTCGGTGCAGGTTATTTTGTAATCAACTTCGTCACAAAACCAGCCGAGAGCAGCTGGTTTAGAGACTTTCAAAGAGATAATTCGACTGCGCGCGCGGCGTCACTAGTGGTGCTCAGCCACTGCACCACCAATGTAAATGGCAGTCAGAATGGCAAACACAAACGCTTGGATGATACCGATGAACATTTCAAAAGCCATAACACCGGTCGGTACAAGCCACGGAACCAGCGTCACTGCGACCAATCTCGTGATTTCGTCTGCAGTGATTACGAGAAGCAGACGCAAAGAGAGTGTCGATGGGCGAATGATCAAATCGAGCCATTCAATCGGGTTGAATGCAAGCAGCTTGGCGTACTTCCCACCATGCACAACAAGACCGGCCACAAGATAGACCACGACTGCGATTGCAGCGAGTCCCAGCGTGACGTTGAAGTCTGTTGTAGGCGATGCAACTTCCCAATGTTTCTCTAAAGCTTGGTGCCCGACTTGCTTTTCATAGTGAAACCATGATGGATTTGTGTGCTCGAAAAGCACCCAAGGTGCAATTCCTATGAAATTTCCCGTTAACACAAAAATAAATATTGCTGCAATAAGCGGTAAATACTTTTTGTGACCGTGACCGATCGCACCATGGGCAAGGTCTTCGATAAAGTTGTAGAGACCCTCTGCCATTGCCTGCAATGGTCCACCCGGACCATTTGATACCAGAGTTGGTCTCACGATCAGAGCTGCCAACAAGACGCCAGCCATGCAAGTCCAGCTCAACACTAATGTGTCGATGTTAACGTCGCCGAGCGTGCCGATTCCGAGCGGAATGTTGTTGATAGATGGGTCATGACAAACGGCGCTGAGTGGAAGATTCTTGCCAAGCATTCTGGTTAATGGGCTCCTGGTGTGGAGAACGCTACAAATTAGACCGCTTTCAACTGTCAGCCTGAAAGTTCTCTGTTCTTTCCAGGACAGGCAGCCGGTTCAGCGTCCAATGATACCAGATGAGTTTTCGTCAGTTCCTTCAGGCAGCGACTTCTCAAGATTTGTCTTTACTTGACTGTTTAGATGCAGCAGACATGCGCTCGCTGACTTGCACCATGCGATAAATGCCAAACGCGAATCCGACGATAATGCCGCCAACCAGCAGGAAAAACGCCGCTGCCGAGTTCTTGATGACGTTTTGCCCGACCCAATAGCCGATAAATCCGCACACACACGTAGCAACCGCGAGCGTAAAGCCAAGCTCCGTGGCGACGATGATGCCTTTTGTCGGTGCTTTCGACGGCTCGTTTGCCGCCAGCATCTCTGCTTCTTGCAACTCACTTGGGACCTTACGGTCGTTCATCTTCTCTTAACCGTTCAACTCTTAACTGATCGAGCAATTCCTTGTTTATTAATGTAGCTTTAAATAGGGAATAGGAATAGCTTCTTCGAGTGGCATCCTGGTTCTAAGCGGGAATAAGGGTGTAGAGGTTTGATACACTATTAAACTGAGCTAAGTTCGAGCGGATAGGAGTTTTTAACTGATGTTTGACCGCGTGGTAAATCTGTTCAAGGCAATGTTCAACGCCTTATTGGGGCGGATTGAAGACCCACAGATGATGCTGGAGCAGACTTATCAAGACCTGCAATCCAATCTAATTCAGGTTCGTCAGGCAGTCGCGCAAGCAATCGCCACTGAAAAACAGCTTGAGCAGCAGCTTCAGAAAAACAAGGACCAAGCCGCGACCTGGCAAAACCGCGCAGCAATGGCGGTTCAGCAAGGGAATGACGAGCTTGCTCGCCAGGCACTGCAACGAAAACAGCAGTACGCCAACGCTGCGGCGGACCTCGAAGAGCAGCTAAAAACACAAAGACAAGCGACAATCACTCTGCGTCAGCGTCTTACCGACCTTGAAGCCGAAGTTCAAAAGGCGTACACGAAGAAACAAGTGCTCATCGCCCGTGACAAAGCGGCTCAAGCAACCTCAAAAGCCAACGAAATTTTGTCCAAGACATCTACAAATGGCGCTCTGTCCGTCATTGAAAGAATGGAAACCAAGGTCCAAGAGCGCGAAGCACGGGCCGCTGCACTCGCTGAGTTGAGTGGCGATTCTCTCGACAAGGCTTTCAAGACCTACGAAGGTAAGTCGGACATCGAGATGGAACTGTTGGCTCTGAAGGGTCAAATGGGCAAAGGCGGCGGCGACGGCACTAAGCTCATCGTCGAAACCCCAGAACCAGTGCTGCTTGAAGTAGACAAAGAAGAAACCAAAGAAGCGGAAATGAAAGCCGAAGCGGAGTAACTCGCCTCGTCGCCCTTCTATAGTATGTATAGGAATCCTGTTCGGTAAATTTTCGAGAGTTAGGGAGTTAGAGGGATGTTTGATCGCCTTGTGAATATGTTCAAAGCTATGTTCAACGTGGCAATGTCAAAGGCTGAAACACCAGAGATTCTTGCAGAACAAGCCCATATGGAACTGCAAGGCAGCATGAAAAAGGTTCGCGAAGCAGTCACCAATAGCATCGCCCGCGAAAAGACTCTAGAACAGCAAATCAAACAAAACACCACCGAAGCGGAAACCTGGCACAAGCGCGCAGCACTTGCGATAACGCAGGGCAGTGAAGACGTGGCGCGGCAGGCATTGCAGAAGAAACAAGACGTCGCATCGGCAATTGAGAATCTCACTGCTCAGTTAGAAGAGCAAAAGAAAACCACAAGTTCACTGAAAGAACGATTCAAAGAAATGGAACAAAAGCTGCGCGATTTCGAAGTCAAAAAGAAAGAGCTTGTATCGCGTCAGCAAGCCGGAAAGGCGATTTCCGATGCAAACAGACTTTTGGGAACATCTGCAGCAGGAGATGGCACTTCCGGGCTGGACAAGTGGGAACAGAAAATTCGCCAAACAGAAGCTGAGAATCAGGCTGTCAGAGAGCTTTCCGGTGAAGACATCAAAAACAAAGTTGAAGATTTGACCAAACATGCTGCACTTGATGTGGAGTTAGAAATGTTGAAAGCGCAAGTAGCTGCAGCCAAAGGCGACCTGCCGAAGCTGATTGCGACCAACGATAAAGGGCAGCCGTTGATGATCGGTACCGATAAAGACAGAGGCAAGAAGGCTCCGCAAAAGGAAGAAGAAGACGCCATCGATGTCGAAATAACCGAAATCGACAACAAGTAACGCTAGCTCACAGCTTCAAGACGATCCTTGTATGTGCTTTCGAAATAATCTTTGAAAGTTCCATTCAAGATTGCTTCGCGACACTGCCGCGCCTCGTTGATGAGAAACGTGACGTTGTGAACTGACAGCAAAATCGCCCCCGCCATCTCTTTCAATTTTACGAGATGATGCAGATATGCTTGCGAGTGATTCAGGCAAGTAGAGCACGAACAATTCTCATCAATTGGTCCAAAATTCTTGGCACTGGGAGCGTTTCTCAGAGAGATTCTGCCGTCGGTAGTAAAGGCCGCACCGTGACGTGCCAGTCGCGTGGGTGAAACGCAATCAAACATGTCGATACCACATTTGATGGCATATGCAATGTCCCAGGGCGTTCCCACTCCCATCAAATATCTCGGCTTGTTATGCGGCAAAAGTGGCGTCGTAAACTCGACTACGCGCTCTATCGCTTGCCGTTCTTCCCCGACTGCTACACCACCAATGGCAAAACCAGGCAGATCATATGACGTTACAACTTCTGCCGATTGCCGACGCAAGTCCTCAAAGATAGAACCTTGCACTATACCGAAAAGCGCTTGATCAGCCGACCTTGCATGTGACTGTACACAAATCTCCAACCATTGATGGGTTCGTCGCATTGCATCTTCCGCTTCCTTTTTAGTGCATGGATTCTTCACGCACTCATCGAAAGCCATGATTACATCTGCTCCTATGGCGTTTTGAATCTCCATCGACTTCGCAGGTCCGATGAAATGTTGCCTGCCACCTTTGTGATCTTTAAAGAAGACACCGTCCTCGGTGATACGTCTCAGCTCATCCAGACTAAAGACCTGAAACCCACCGGAGTCAGTCAGAATGGGCTTGTCCCACGCCATGAACTTATGCAGCCCACCCGCCTCTGCAATCAATTCATGACCGGGACGCAGATATAGATGATATGAGTTTGAAAGAACTATTTGCGCGCCGCAATCATTCACTTGCTCGAAGGTCATCGCCTTCATCGCGGCATTGGTGCCGACAGGCATGAATACCGGAGTTTCGACGGTTCCATGAGGAGTGTGAAACTTCCCCACTCTGGCGCCCGACCACGCACACGTTTTTTCAACCTCGAAACTGAATGCGCCCATTGATACCCTTTGAAACCGAATTGAACACTCTATGGTTGCACAATTATTACCGAAAATGCGCAAACAGCCGCCATCGGATATGATTCGCCTATGACTTTCTTGTTTCGGCACCGGCAAGTTGCAAACTTCATAGTTCTTTTCGTTGCATTGGCTCCGTCAGTTTTCGCAGCGGAGAGTGAAGACTTGATCAAACAAGTCATGAGTGCGCCGCCCATTCGATTCAGAATGGAGGGCGATCACCGCATCAGTTGCGGCAAGGCGACTTACAACAATGAAGAAACAGTTCATGTCTATCTCACACATTCCGACAAAGGCATACCTTATGTAACGAGTCTCGGTTGGTTTGTCATGGTCAAATCATCTGGCAAACAACATCATGAAGAGGTGCAAAAGCCTAAGACAAAGCGCTCATTGCTCAATCCGATGGGGTTAGGCAATCCCATAAGTTTAGTGGTGAAGCGCCAGCCGAAGACGGAAGAGCCTGTCGCACCAAACCCGATTCTGACGCCGACCATTGCTGCATCGAATCTGGTGTGCATCGACGAGTTTGGAGAGAGATTGCCGGCACCAATGGAAAAGCCCGGCCGCAGCGGTTTTAACAGTGCCGATTGGCATGCGCTTCGCGGTTTCGATGCAATGTCTCAAGGAAATCTCAAAGAAGCTCTTGCAGAAATGCAAACTTCAGTCGAAGAAGCGCCGGCATCTGCGCGGTTTCACAATAACTTAGGCGTTGCGCTTGCAGTTTCCGGAAAGCTTCAAGAGGCGCAGAAAGAGATCGGTCAGGCTCTGAAAATATTTCCTGAATACTCATCAGCACTAACGAACAGAAGCTGGATTGCATACGCTTGCAAGCAATATGAACTATCAATCGCCGATGCGAAAAAGGCTTGCGAGTTTGATGAAGGCATGTTGTCCGCGCGCATTGCGATTGCCAGAAATCTACTGGCCATGGGCAAAGTCAAAGAGGCCAAAGAGCTGGTTCAAACATTCAAAACAAAATGGGGAACAGAGCTGCAGATTCTTGCACTAGTTGCAGATGTGGAACTCGAAGCGCAAGATTATCAGAGCGCGCGACAGACTCTCAAAAAATTGGCTCTATTAAATCGCGGAAACCCTGATATTTTGCTGAAACTGGCATATGTGTGCCACCAGCTCGGCGACCTCGATGAAGCGCTCAAGCGCGCACGTGAAGCAACGGTGCTCGCTCCTGAAGACATTCAGAGTCACATTGCGCTGGGCAACTATTTAGAGGAAAACCGCGACTATAAAGGCGCTTACCTGCAGTACGAGCGAGCGATAGACCTCAAGCCGCAACTCGATACATTGCGTGGAGTGCGCGGACCTTACTTGCGCTCGCTCCTGCACGTCGGCGAATACGCTAAAGCAGATCAACAGTCAGCGACTTGGGCGAAAGAAGATGCCAATGATGCATCCGTGCATTACAACAGAGCATGGGTGTTGGGTCAGCTACCAACCAAGAAGGAGCCGGAAGCCATTTCGGAATACACCCGAGCCCTGACTCTGGACCCTAAAATGGTCTCAGCTCATTACAACCTGGCTCTTTTGTTCGTCAATCAAGGAAACAGACAAAAGGCTCTCGCCGAACTAAAGGCATTTATCGAGTCTGCGCCGCCCAATGACCCTGACGTTGCGCAGGCGAAGGACCTACTTGCCAAGCTGTCAACAATCGACCAGCCAAAGGGTAATTAATAGATTTCAAGGTATGGGCGATGTATGGGTCATAGAATTCGATGACCCCACGAGCCTTATATGGAGATCAACCTACCTAACACCAACCCGGCAAAACTGACATTGCGCGATCGGCTTGCTTTCGGCAGGGCGTTCGCCACACGTTCGTGCGCGGTGGTGGCATTGGTTGTGTTCGTGGTGATAAATGTTGTGCTGCCGATTTACGACAACATCGAAGTGCGCATTAAGAGCGCGCATGCACCGGCGCACGAGCTGGCAAGCAATTGCCTGAAGACCGCAGTCGAAGAGTTGCACAAGTCGCCGCGCACGAAAGATTCGACAGTGCTCATGGGTTCTTCGGTGCTGTGGATTCCAGTATGGAAGTGCGATATGGCAATGGCTCCAGGCGCGCCGATCAACTTCCATCGTTCCAAATGGCTTGAAAAATATCTGCAAGGCAAAACCGCAAAAGCCCCTGATGTTGTCAATCTCGCCATTCCAGGCGCCTTTGTATCAGACCAGTATTTGATTACTGATAAGCTGCTCAGCGGAAAATCGAAGCCGGGGATGATCATATATGGAATGGTTCCCCGCGACTTCATGGATTCAAATTTGTCCGGGCCCGCCCTGACTCCGACGTTTGATTCGTTGATGGGGCTCAACGATCTCTTGCGCTTGAGTGATTTGTTTTTCGATTCTTTTCAGGAAAAGGCCGATCTTGCACTGGGCAAAGTCGTATATTTGTTTGGCAAACGCGGACTGCTGCAAGCGCGAGCAGGAAAGACTGCAGATGAGCTTCTCCGCGTGCATGGAGACGATGCGGCAGAGATAAAATTCGATCCGAAAAATCCGCAGGCATATTTTTCGCACGAGGCTCTTTGGGCGCGAAGTGTCAAAGAGTACAGAAATCGATACAAGTTCTTCAATGTGGAACAGTTTGAGAAGCAGAAAAAGTTTCTCGACGCGCTCATGGCATTGTGCAGAGAACGAGATATAGAGCTCGTTTTGGTAAACATGCCATTGACCAAGGACAACATAGCCTTGATGCCTGATGGGCTCTACGAACAGTACCTCTCCTTTATCGAGGCAACTGCTTCACAGCACAAAGTTCCGTTTGTTGACTTGCAAAGCCGTGGCTACGACGATAATGATTTCTACGACACAGCGCACCTCAATGAGCATGGCGGAGCCAAGGTTTTGTCCCTCGCGGGCGACTTAATCGCGGGGCGACTTAATCAAGAAAATCGAAATGACGGACATCAGTTGAGCTCTTCCGATCGTGCGGGGGTTCAATGATCGTGCATAAACATGGGAAGGAACTTTGCAAAAATCGGGGCAAGGCAGGAGGCATTAGCGCCGCACTCTGCGCGGTTTTTCTATTCGTTTCATTCAACCTTGTCTATCCACACGTTGATCGAGCGATCACTCTAGCGAAGACAAAACAGAGACTCGCACGCGAGGAAGTTTATCTATCGTTGGAACATGCTATCGATCAACTCGACAAGTGTAACCCGCGCCCCACAACAGTCTTGTTGGGCTCTTCTTTGGTGATGGCTCCAGTCTGGACTTGTGACAAGACACACTTCAACGATGACGACCCACCGACCATGCATCACCAATCACGGTGGCTCGAACAATTGCTGAAAGAGAAAGGTTTAGCCGACGAGAGAGTGGTAAGCTTGGCTCTGGCTGGAGAAGTCGTGTCGGATGCCTACATCATCACCGACAAACTTCTTTCAGGAGACAAAAAACCGGATGCAATCGTCTTTGGCGTTGCTCCGCGTGATTTGATGGACGATACACTTTCTGCTGAAGCACTGACTCCCGTATTCCAGAGACTCGTGGGTATCGAAGACCTCACACGAATTGCGGGTCTAAGCTTCTCAACCCTGCAAGAAAAGGGCGACTTCGTCTTCGGAAGAATTCTCTCTCTTTATGCATTGAGAGGGCGCTTGCAGACGGTTCCTGTCGCTCAATACAAACGCATGCTCGTCAAGGTGATCGGCGAGGGCAATGAAACAAAGCCTGCGGCGAAGTCACTTGCCGACGGTTTCATGATGCACAAAGACAGAAACTGGGTGTGGCAGAAGAGCAAGGAAGAATACAAAGAGCGCTACAAATGCTTCAGTCAAACTCAATTTGAAAAGCAGCGTATGTATCTCGATGCGCTTTTGAAGCTCGCGCAAGAACGTGACATCAAGATGATTTTGGTCAACATGCCACTGTCGAGCGACAATCTCAGCTTGCTGCCGGAAGGGCTCTATGACTCGTACTTGACCACAATTCGCAACGCGGCCAAATTGCACGGCGCGACTTTAGTAGACCTGTCAAACGATGGGAGTTATGTCGATGAACACTTTTACGACACGGTTCATCTCAATCCCATCGGCGGCGAACGCTTTATTCAACAAGTGAGCGAAGCCGTTGCTAAAAGCACTTCTTCAAAGAGATCCAGTGTCGCGAGTTCGGCTAAGCAAGCGATCTAGTTCTAATTCTTTTTAGGCAACCAGCCTAGACGTTTAAGAACATCGTCAAAATTGCCTTTCGCCCATATCCAATTGTGCACGGCAAAAATGCACTGCTCTGCGGACAGATGCCCGGCCTGTGCGTACTCCTGGCACCGGATTACAACATTGAGAACGTCCTCATCGATGAAGCCACGCTCCACCAAAATGCTTCCGGCTTGTTGACCCTTGCCCACGATTTCTCTGGCCCGCTTCAGGTCATCTTGCGATATCAACCCAACCAGTGCCAACATCGCCAGCAGATCGTTAAACGGCAGCAAAGCCTCTTCTTTAGGGGCGCTCTGATACTTCTGCACTGCCGCGTCGAAGGGTACCTTCTTACGAACGATCTCACCAAGGGCAGTGCCGGCCTCTTCCGCTCTCATGCGTTCGGCCTTCACCATGTCCTGCAACTTGAGCGCACACTCAAGCGTCTCCGCATTGATAATTTTTTCACCCAGCAGAACCTGCCCGATTGGAAGCTCGTCGGATAGCCCTTTTTCGACCGCAGTCAAAAGGTCTAACTCTGAAACGAGATCGGCCAAAACCAGAAGTTCACCCAAGCGAACAACATTCGATCTCATCGAACGCATTCCGCCAAATTCGAGATATGTTTCTATCGAGTCCCCGTGCATACATGTCAGTCGAAGAGCACCGATTGCCTGATCTCGCGCGATCAGACCGTCTCGAATGAGAACTTGCGCCGTGAGTGCTGAATATGCAATGAACTCACTCAATGCCCCACGCAAAACGAGCACTCTTCCGACAGGCAATCCGGAGTTGAAGCAAACTTCCAATGCCTCGTCCACCTGGTCTTTAGAAACAGCTCCGGCATCGACAAGCAGCTGCCCAAGCCGATTGGTGAACTCATAATGTTCCATCCTCCAACCTAAAAACTTGAGCGCTTGATCTAGATCTACTCCGTTCGAGCGCACCATTTTTAGTGCTTGCAAAGCTTGGGATGCCACCAACAAATTTTCGCGCAAAAGCGACTGCGCTTTGAGACCGGCTTGCAGTTCAGGCTCAGACACCATTCCATTGGCCACTAAGACTCTGCCAACCGGGAGACCAGTTTTTTGCGACACTCTAACGGCATCGGTGAGGTCGGCAACCGAAACCAAATCGGCTTGCGTGAGCAAATCACCGATCAAGGTAGGTTTGCGCGTGTTTTTCATCTGCTCTGCACGTCCGCCCTTAAGGGTCTAGTCAGATATATCAATATACAGTGTATTGGTCAGCCGTGAGAATGCCACGAGACAGAATTCGCCCCGTCCCTTGAAAAGCATCCACGCAACCGTCACCTAGTCCGGAATCTACTTAGGCAGAGCCGCCTGACAGATATGCCTTGGCTGGTTCTATGGCTTCGAAAGGAAGTTCGATGCTCACATCCGTTGGTTCTTTCAACTCGATAACGCAGAATTCAGACATGTCGCCTTCGCGACGATATGAGCGTTTAATCGAAGACCACGGAATGAAGATTGGCGGGCGCCCTTGATCTTTCATATCCCAGGTGCCGGCTATCTTCAAATATAATCCGGTCTTGTCGACGCCGATGCTGACACAGCCGTTGTAAGCCGTTAAGTCATCACTTATTGAAACGGACTGCTCGGGCTTTAGCTCACCGGCAAAGTCTTGAGCAGGATAGGCTTTGGCGAGACGCTTCCAGCCAAAATCGTCCGAGTCGGCCAAGACAAGGTATATACAGTAAACAAGCAGGGCACCGATAAAGGCTATTATTCCGGTCGTCATCATTTGATTTACTAAGCCACCCGATCTGCAGTCTCACCTACAAAAATTTGGCGTTTAAGACAACGAAAGCATACTACACGCTGCCGCACATTACTAGCCGTACTCATGCCTAGGAATGGCCGATAAAGGAACTGATTCAGCATATTCGATCGGACGAAGCGGATATCTAAGATCGATATGGAACCAGCGGTGGTGACAATCAAACGATTACCTTCTAGAATGCAGCTTGCAGACAGGAATTTGAACGTTCTGCGGCAACCCGGGTACTGAAAATTTCAAAAATTCTTGACACTAAATGCAGTGAATGGTCTAATTCGG
This sequence comes from uncultured Candidatus Obscuribacterales bacterium, assembly GCA_964478655.1. Classification (GTDB taxonomy): domain Bacteria; phylum Cyanobacteriota; class Vampirovibrionia; order Obscuribacterales; family Obscuribacteraceae; genus CAYZJR01. The sequence goes on along the minus strand of CAYZJR010000070.1, from coordinate 18,199 downwards.
CTGTGGAGTGGTAGCGGGAGACTCTTTTGCGGATCAAAGAAATCGAGCTTGATAACTTCAAGTCGTTCGGAAAGGCAACCGTAGTACCGCTTCTGGATGGGTTTACGACCATCTCTGGGCCCAACGGATCGGGCAAATCGAATATCATCGACAGCCTCCTTTTTGCTCTCGGATTGTCTTCAACCAGGTCAATGCGCGCCGAGCGATTGCCTGATTTGCTTAACAATCTTAGTGGACGAAACGAAGCCCGGGTGCGGGTTCGCTTCGTCAACGACTCAAACGGAGAAGAGCTCGAAGTAACTCGTCGAATCAGAGTCAAAGAGAATAGCTATACCAGCACATATATACTGAACGGTAAGATAGCTACCCTCACCGAAGTGCATGAAGAGCTGGTTAAGTACAACGTCAGCCCGACCGGATTCAACGTCATTATGCAAGGAGACGTTACCGGCATCGTCTCGATGAGCGCTACCGAGAGGCGCAAGATCATCGACGAACTGGCTGGTGTAGCCGAGTTTGACAGGCGCATAGACCAGGCGAAGGGTGAGCTCGAATCCGTCGGCGAAAAAATAGAAACTCAGAAAATCATCCTTGCCGAGATTATTGCTCGCCTCGAAATACTTAGGACTGACCGCGATCAGGCACTTAAGTATTTAGAGCTTAAGAAGCAAAAAGAAACGGTTGAAAGAGACCTTATCTTTGTAAGAGCGGCCGATGTAGAACAGCGCGCGCAAGCCGAGCTTAGCGAAATCGAGAAGCTTAACGCGCGCGAGCAAGAGCTTTGCGAAAAGCTCGAGCAAGCTGAAATCAATTTGGTCAAGTTGCGCTCTGAAATCGGTCGAATCGATCAAGAGATTCGCGAGAAGGGTGGCAACGAGCAACTCCTGCTGCGTCAAGAACTCGAGAGCAAGCGCGGGGAACTTACTCGTGAAGAGAATAAGCTTTCCAACCTCACTGGTGTCATCACCGAAAAGTCGAAGCTTCTGAAGAGCATTCAGGCGCAAGTCAAAACAATCGACAAGCACCTCTCTGAAATCACCAAGCAGAAGAAGCAACATCTGGAAGACCAACAGGCTGTCCAGCTTGTCCGCATGGAAAAACAAGGTGCCTACAGCGCCGTCATGGCCGAAATCGAAGTATTGCGTCAAGAAAAGGACAAGTCTTCCGATAAGGTCACGACGATTCACAGCGAGCTGCAAGGACTTCGCGACGAGCGCCACAAACTCGAAGTGAAGAAAACCGAGTTGTCCATTCGCAGAGAAGGCTTGGAAAAAGAGCTGGAAGCACTTAGAAATCAAGCCACGGATCAGATCGGCAAATCATCATTTGCACGCAATCTACTTAAGTCGCTCGAACTCAAGCATCAAGATCATCAGGCACTAGTTGCAGGCAACGAAAGAAACGTTCGCCAGCTCGAAGCCGAAATTGAATCGACTAAGGAAGAGATCGAGTCCAAGCGTCAAGCTCTGGAATCTCTAAACAGAAGGGTGATCGAGTTAGAAACCACACGGGAAGTAGCCGGTGAGTCAGGCTACGGCAAGGCTGTGGAAACAATTTTAGAATCAAAAATTGGTGGGGTGCATGGCACCATCGGCCAACTCGGCAAAGTTGACGACAAGTTCACTGTCGCCCTCGAAACAGCAATCGGACCTCGACTCGGTCACGTGGTTGTAGACGACGACCAAGTTGCACACGACTGCATCCAGATGCTTAAGCGAACTCAAGCCGGCAGAGCCACTTTTGTTCCACTCAACAAGATTACTGCAAACCCACCGGGACTCCTCCCCAATCGCCCAGGAGTCATCGACTTTGCATACAACCTTATCGACTTCAATCCGAAGTTTGTAAAGGCGTTCCAATATGCATGCGGACAAACCGTGGTTGTCGACACCATGGAGAATGCCCGCAGAATGATTACCCAAGCCAGAATGGTTACCCTCGAAGGAGAGCTGTTCGACAAGTCCGGCTCCATCTCCGGTGGCAACGAGAACAAAGCGAAGATGCACTTCTCCATGAGAGGAGAGACAGACCTTGCAGTTCTCAAACACACAGTCAAATCCGTAAACGATCAGCTCAAAGAACTCCACGCTTCAATGAAGGAGTTGGAGATCGTATTAAACGAAGACAGGCAAAAGGCGGTTGCGACTCAAGCAGAGTTTGCGCAGAAGACTGCCGAACTCGAAGCTAAACGCAAAGAGATTACTGACCTCGAGACAGAAATCGAAAACGTAAAACCGAAACTGAGACTCAAAGGCGATGAGATCGAGCAACTCGACCAAGACGCTATTGCAGTTGAAAATTCCATTAAGGAACTGCAGAAACAGATCACAAGTCTCGAAGAGAACCTCGAAGGAGCTAGAGACAAAGGCAAGCAATCAGTAATCGAAAAACTGATTCTCGAATCTGAGGAACTCAGATGCGATGTCGAGAACATCGAGAAAGAGTTCAAGGAAATCCAGCGCCTCATCGACGTGGCAGACACAGAAGAGCGCTTGGAGCAAAACAATCGCACCGGTCTGGCTACTCAGCTCACCGCGCTGCAAGAAGAGATTGCCGAAATCGAAGTTCAGCGCCCAGATCACGAAGCTGTAATCACGGCCTTGCGAACAGCTATTTCGGATATGGAAAAGAAGGTCAGCGAGTTGTCGCAAGAGCTCGAAGATCTTCGTGCAGCAAAAGAACAGATTCACGAGAAGATCACGGGGCAAGAAGTCGAAAAGACAAAAATCGATCAAGAGACGATTCGCATCGCCGAGCAGCGTCAAGAGAAGAAGTTGTCGTACGCTGACCTCTCAAATCTTTTGTCCGAACTCAAAGCCGAAATCGAACGTATCTACGCAGAGAACCCTGAGTACCAGCCACCTAACGCTGGTACCGTCGAGCAATTGAAACATCAACTAGAGCGCTTGGAAAAGAGAATGCGCGCTCTCGAACCAGTCAATATGAAGGCGTTGGAAGAGTACAACCAAACCGACGAACGCCAGAAAGAGCTCAACGAACACCTCAGCATTCTTACAAAAGAGAAAGAAGAAATCACCCTTCGCATCGCCGGTTACGACGAGCTCAAGAAGCGGACTTTCCTCGAAGCTTTCGATGCAATCAACGCAAACTTCCAAGACATTTTTGCGGAGCTCTCACACGGGCATGGCAAGCTCGAATTGGAGAATCCGGACAATCCTTTCGCTGGCGGCTTGATTATCAGAGCGCAGCCACGCGACAAGAAGATGCAGCGCATCGAAGCACTATCGGGAGGAGAGAAATCACTCACCGCCCTGTCGTTTGTATTTGCGTTCCAAAGGTTCGCACCAGCCCCCTTCTACGCATTCGACGAAGTCGACATGATGTTAGACGGTTCCAACGCCGAGCGCCTCGCTCGCATGGTGAAGAGACAATCGGAAACCGCTCAGTTTGTGGTCGTCAGCTTGAGACGTCCAATGATCGAAAACGCCGATCACGCAGTCGGTGTATCGCTGCGATCTGACGGATATTCCAGAGTGGTAGGAATTAGAGAAATTCAACTTCCTAGCGAAGAAGAGCTTCAAGCAGTCGGAGCCGGAGCCTAATTAGCCAATGAGCGAAGAAAAAGAGCTTGAGACCGGCCAAGATACCGACGGTGCCGCCACCGAAGTTGGTTCGGATGCAGATAATGCAACATCAGACGACACCAATGTGGTGAGCGAGGCGGCGCAGACATCAGATGTCTCGACTCTTGCCGATCTGAGCATTTCGAGCGCACCGGTACCATCCGACGGTATTGAGATTCTGGTAAAGATGGCCGAAACCGGCGATATCGATGCCAAAAACGTCGATATCATCGACGTCACAGACAAGTTCCTCAAAGCCATTGCTGCAGCACCTAAAGAGAACCTTCGCCAAAGCGGCAAGATTTTGTTCCATGCCTCAGTTCTGTTGAGAATGAAAGCTGAGGCACTACTGACGGTGATGAGCTCCGAGCTCGACAATTCCGGAGATGATTTCTTAGATTTCGATTCGGATGGAACGCTTATTTTCGATTCGAACAAGCAAGCTGTTGCGCGCCAGATTACGCTTCAGGACTTGGAAAAGGCTATCGTTCGCAGAACTCAAAATAAACGAACGGTGCGGCCTCGTCAGGTTACACTCGAACAACTAATCGAAGCCCTTAAAGAAGCAGAAAAAATTGAGAAGGAACGTGCCGAGCGCAAACCTCGCGCACGCATCGATCTGTCCGGATATCACTCTGTAAATGATGTAGACGATATCCTCGATCTAGCACACGATGAAGACATTGAAGTAACGATCGCGAGAATTGAACATATACTTTCGGCAACTATAACAATCGGTCAGAAACTTGAGTTGTTGACTCTAATTGAGTTACTCAACAAAAAGGGAGATTGGGTAGATGCATTCCTCGCCTCACTGTTCCTTTCAAATGCGGGTAAAATAGAACTTCATCAGAGTGAGTTCTATGGACCTCTTTTTCTGGAACTGTGTGACCCATCGATGGCAACTTTATCTATGTCTGGGGTGGTGTAATGGCGGAACTGAAAGCAAAAATCGAAGCGATTTTATTCTTGACGGACAAACCGATCAAAGCACTAGCTATCGCACGCATAGTCAATGAAGATGTACAAGTGGTACGACAGGCAGTGCTTGAGCTGATTCGAGACTATGAAGAGAGAAACGGCGGGCTTGAGATCGCCGATGAAAATGGATATAGCCTGCAAGTAAAAGACGAGTTCACTTCGATAATCGACGAGTTCGTTCCTATCGAAATGCCGACTGCACTCATACGCACACTCTCGGCAATCGCAATTAAACAGCCAGTGCCGCAATCGGAAATCATCAAGATTCGAGGCGCCGGAGCATACGATCATATTAAAGAACTTCTTACTCGTGATTTGATTCACAAGAAAGAAGACGGTCGCTCACCAATTTTGACGACGACTAAGAAGTTTCAAGAATACTTCCGACTGTCCAAAGATGGGAAGTCGTTGCGAAATCACATGCGCAAGGAAGAACGCAAGTTGAATGAAGCCGAGGCGCTTGCAGCAGGCGCAGATAGCGGCGTACAACTCGGCGTCTTCGATGCCAACCCGGATGCAACACAGGACGTTGCAGCCTCTACCGATTCGAACGACACGGTTTTCGATGCAACTCCGCCGGTCGGTGAACCACAGCACTCCGATGTGTTCGATGCAACGCCGGATGCTGACAACAATACGCCGGTTGCAGGTCCAACATCCGAATCAGCTACAGAATCGAACACGGAAACTGAAATTACCGGCTCTCACAATGCCATCGATACCGTACCCGGTACCTTGGGCGAGTGAAACCGCGCGTGGCCGCAGTATTGGTTGCGGCAGGATCTGGTTCGAGATACACCAGTGGCGAAAGCGCTGAACCACCGAAGCAGTTTCTTCAGCTTCGTGGGCGTCCATTATATATGTGGTCGCTCTCCGTCCTGGTACGGCATGGATTGATCGATCGAGTTGTCGTAGTGACACGGCCGGATCTCATAGAAAAGATTGAAAAAGATAGCACTGGAATGCCCGGAAGGGAAAAAGTAGTGGTAACCGCCGGTGGTTCTACCCGCCAAGACTCCGTCAGGCTGGGTCTCGAACTTCTCTCTCAAGAACGTCCGTCCTTTGAGATCGTATTGGTACATGACTCGGCAAGGCCATTTCTTGACACTGAGGTCGTCGATGGAGTAATTCAAGGTGTGACCGCCTGTGGTGCCTGCACAGTCGGAGTACCGGTATCAGATACGGTTAAGGTCGTTGAACAGGGCATAATTAAGGATACCCTCGACCGAAGCAAGCTCTACGCCGTACAAACCCCACAGGCTGCGCGTTTCGCTTGGTTGCTAGAAGCTCATAGAATGGCAGTGGCATCAAAGCTTGCCGTCACCGATGATGCCGCGTTGCTGGAGCATTTCGGACACGAAGTAAGAATTGTGGAGGGCTCTCCCCACAACTTTAAAGTCACCGTCCGGGGTGACCTTGAAATGTGCGAAGCCCTCGCAAGCATTTTCCTGAAAGATTGATTGAAAGATGGATCGCTGAAAACTGGTGCCTGTACCGGCTTTTCCAACTCTATATTCAGCTGCGGTACTTGCGAAATGCTACAGATTGTCTAGAATGTGGTCTAGATTGGGCACCACTAAAGATGGCACCATATCCTCTGAATATATTGAGGAACACCTTCCAATCGCAGCAAATCACCGCATAGAAAGAAGCAAAGGAAGACTATGGTTGACGATATTAACGAAAAGAATCAAGACAAACCGATTATCGCTAACGGTCGTGCCCCCAGAAAAGAGGTAGATCTCTTTCCTGCGCTTGCTGACAAAAGAATGGTGCCCGCCACCGCGTTAAGACAGAATGTCCCTGCACGCATCGGCACACAAATCTCTATGTTCACTCCAGTCTCATTTGAAGAGGCACTAGATATAGTGGAATGCTTGCGCTCACGTGCAGCAACAACAATTTCTCTCGAAAACATGAAGAAGCTAGACGCGAGCCGTCTCGTCGATTTTGTCGCCGGCGCCTCCGCGGCGTTGGATGGCGATTTCCACAAACTGAGCGAGCAAGTCTACCTCTTCTGCCCCAGCAATATAAGGATTACTGCACCAGGCAAAATGGTGACTGCAAATGTAACCGGAGTTGCTGGAGTGTCGGCGGCGACTTTCGCGACAACATCGGAATCGCTCCAATCGTTGACAGGTGACCTGGGTGCGCTTGATTTCCTCTATCCAGGACAATCATCGACAGGTTCATCCAGCAGCCCCTGGACAAACGCCTAAAAGTCGACCTTTATTAATGAATTCTCAGCAATGCTGCTTAGGCACTTTGCTCGTGTCGACTTCAAGTTTTTTAACAGCCGCCTCCTAGAAGCGCTGCTATCATGTAGTAACTAAGCACATGGCGAAACCTTCGCCGGGTGCTGTGTTTCCTCCTTACCTAATCCACCACAACAAAAGCTTCTTCCCTCCCTTCCTTACCGGGAGGGAAGTGCCTTTTTGAGCCGATTTGAAAAGGTGCGAGGAACTGGTTGAGATCTTAGATCAAACACCAGTTGTCAGGCATCCAGGAGTGATATTCAATCGATATCCAAGAGTGCGTCCGGTTGAGAAGTTTCTCATCTGTCTCCTGCGTCATGGGCCGGCGGTGAAAACTCGATTCTCTCTCGTGCCACCTGTTGTGAAGGCACCATTTGTAGCACTATCTGCACAAATGGACTTGACTTCATGTTCTGGGTAAAGTACCCGTTGAGACGACCTTGCAGGTAACTGCGAATGTCTCCATCTTGCAGCGCTCCGATTGTCTTTCGATCATCGAGGATTGCCTTCAGTTCTTCCTGAACCTTGATCACAAACTCTTCTGCCGGAACGCCCTTTGGCAAAATCAAACCCTTGAGTGAAACATCAGGACCAGCGATGACTTCGCGTTGTCCATTCATCGAAAGCGCAATTACAACTAGTCCATCTTCTGCCATTTGCCTACGATCGATGATGATCTCTTCGTCGATTTTCCACTCCCGGTTTGAGTCGATAAGTACGATACCGGATTTGATGCGTCCGCTCTTTTGCCCGCGATCTTTGAACAGTTCCAACACATCGCCATTCTCCATGACAAACGTGTTTTCCGGCGCCACTCCGCAATCGACTGCGAGCTGCGCGTGACCGACGAGCATTCTGTATTCGCCGTGAATAGGCATGAAACACTTCGGTTTGCAGAGGTTGATCATGAGCTTTTGTTCTTCTCTGCAACCGTGTCCTGAAACGTGGACACCCGCTTCTCGCCCGTAGATAACATCGGCACCACGCTCGAACAACGCGTTGATAGTGTTCGCAATGAGTCGCTCATTACCAGGAATTGGAGTCGCCGAGATAACTACGGTATCTCCCACCTGAATCTTGATCTGTTTGTGTTCATCGTTTGCCATGCGACTGAGCGCAGAAAGTGGTTCACCCTGGCTGCCGGTGGTGAGCACCACGACTCTATCAGGAGGAAGATCCTTTAGCTGTTCAACCGGCACGAGCAGTCCATCCGGAAAAGTCATGTATCCTAACTCTCGCGCAATGTTTGCAAGATTGAGCATCGATCTCCCAAGTATCGCAACCCTGCGTTCGTACTTAATTGCAGCTTGCAAAACTTGTTTGATACGGTGCACATTGCTGGCAAATGTCGTGACGATAATGCGTTTTTTCGCATTCGCAAACACTTCGTTGATCTTCTTCCAAACAGTTCTTTCAGAGGGTGTGAAACCTTCGCGTTCAGTATTTGTGCTGTCGCTCATGAGCAAAAGCACGCCTTCTTCTCCGGCCTTCGAGAGACTGGCGATATCAAACTGTTCTCCATCAACCGGAGTAAAGTCAAATTTGAAATCACCGGTGTGAACAACGGTGCCAACAGGTGTTCGAATAATCAAACTGAATGAATCTGCAATCGAATGAGTGCAGCGCACAAATTCAACGTTGAAACATCCTATTCTTACCTGCTGTCGCGGTTTGACTTTGCGCAATGTGGTGCGTTCTTCTAAGCCGTTTTCTTTGAGTTTGTTTTCGAGCAAACCCAGTGCCAGTGCAGGACCATAAATCACGGGAATCGGCATTTCCTCTAGAATAAAGGGAATGCCACCGATGTGATCTTCGTGCCCGTGTGTGATCGCCAAGCCTCTGAGCTTATGCTGATTTTCAACGAGATAGCTAAGGTCCGGGAGAACTAAATCTACACCGAGCATTTCATCAGTGGGGAACGCCAATCCAGCATCGACAAGCATCATGTCATTTCCGTAGCTAAGAATCATTGTGTTCTTGCCGATCTCACCGAGACCACCAAGCGGAATAATTTTGAGAGAACCGGATGCACCGCCGGAGCCGGAATTATCCTGACCTTGAGGTTGAGTCTTGTTGCTCAGAGAATCCACAATCGCCTCGTTATGCCACCGACAGCGCCGCTTTTATACCAGCCTCTTTGATCAGCTTGTCCATCGCTTCTTTCTGCGATTTATCGAGCGGAACAAGCGGAAGGCGCAAGTGCTCCTTGCACAATCCAAGCTTCGAGAGCGCGTATTTCACACACGTTGGATTTGGCGCAGCAAACAGTCCTTTGAAAAGCAGAAGATACTTGTAATGCACTTCTCTTGCACCATCAAGGTTTCCCTTGAAGTAGTCGTTTAACATGTCGCCTATTTCCTTGCCGACAATGTGGCTTGCCACACTGACGATGCCGCATCCTCCTACTGATGCAAACGGAAGTGTCAAATAGTCATCTCCTGAATAGACGCGAAAATGCTGAGGCGCGCGACCGGCAATCTCGGCTGCTTGATCGACACTACCAGTAGAGTCTTTCAACGCATGAATATTTGCGTGGGTTTCAGCGAGTTTTACAGTGGTATCGCTGGTGATGTTGATTCCTGTCCTTCCCGGAATGTTATAGAGGATGATCGGCAGCGAGGTCGCTTTCGCAACTTCACCAAAATGCGCAAGCAGTCCCGCTTGACTCGGCTTATTGTAATACGGTGCAACTACCAGCAATCCATCGGCGCCCAGCTGTTCGGCTTCCTTCGATGCCTTAACGGACTTAGCGGTTGAGTTGTAGCCGGTGCCCATGATTACCTTGGCTCGGCCGGAGGACACTTTCAATACAGTCTTGAGCAGATCTTTCTTTTCAGCATCTTCAAGCGTTGGGCTCTCACCCGTTGTTCCAGACACGACAATTGATGTGGTGCCCGTTGCAATCAAATGTTCCACTAATTTTTCAGCAGCTTTGAAGTCGACTTTTCCTTCGTCATCAAAAGGTGTCACCATCGCAGTAATTAGGCGTCCAAAAAGTGGTGCATCCGACTTGATCAACTTTTCGCCCTCCAGGCTAAAACGGCATTCGCAATTACGAGGCGACCTTTTGTTTAAGCAGATTGTGCTCAACTAGATACTCAGCAATTCTGATTGCGTTGAGGGCGGCACCGATTCTAAGGTTATCGGCAACAACCCACATGTTCAGACCGGTTTCCGACGAAGTGTCACGGCGAATTCTTCCGACATAAACCGGATCTTGTCCTGCTGCATCCAACGGAGTCGGATAAATGGCGTTCGTCGGGTCATCCCAAACTTCAATAATCGAGCTGTTCGCCAAAGTTTCTCTTGCCTGCGCCGGACTAATCGGACGTTCGAACTCAATTGTGACTGCTTCGCTGTGGCTGATCACAACCGGCACTCTGACTGCAGTACAGGTTACCGGTAGGTTCGGCAAACCGAGAATCTTTTGAGTCTCGTTGACGACTTTCATCTCTTCCTTTGTATATCCATTGTCGAGGAATTTGTCGATGTGCGGAATCAAGTTGAATGAAATCTGCTTTTGGAACACATTCGGCTTGTACTCTTCATCGTTCATCAAAGCTTTGGTTTGAAGTTCTAACTCGTCCATAGCTTCTTTACCGGCTCCACTTACAGATTGGTAAGTGGATACGATAACGCGCTTCAATCCTGCAACTTCGTGCAGGGGTTTCAAAACAACCACGAGTTGTGCTGTGGAACAGTTCGGATTGGCAACAATGCCTTTGTGATTCTTAAGAGTCTCGCCGTTCACCTCAGGCACCACTAGTGGTACTTCCGGGTCCATACGGAAACCGTTGGAGTTATCGATCACAACGCAGCCTTTTTCCACTGCGATCGGCGCGAGCCTTTTGCTGATCTCCTCACCGGCGGAAGCAAGCACGATGTCGATACCTTTAAAGGACTCAGGTGTCGGCTCCTGCACGGGGTATGACTTGCCTTTAAATGTGATGGTGCTGTCTTTGGAACGGGCGCTAGCCAACAGGCGGAGTTCGCCGATTGGAAAATCGCGTTCTTCAAGAACTTTCAACAGTTCTTGTCCAACACGGCCAGTTGCACCAAGAATTGCCACATTCACGGGCTGCCTTGCATTCTTCATTTCCCCATACTCTCCTTCAGTATTTCTAGCTTCAAAAAACTTGGTCTACATTCAATGTATCAACGTTTCAACAATCTCTCCAATCCGACCTCAAGACTGTTCATCCCCATCACGGATCGAATCGCCAGAAGAATTCCTTTGCGGAAACCAGTGGTGTTAAAGCTGGTGTGCTTAACTACGAGGTGCTCTCCCTCTGCTGCAAAAATCACTTCTTGATTCGAAATCACTCCAGGCAGCCGCAACGAATGTACGCGAATTCCAGATTCATGCTGTCCGCCGCGACTTCCGGCGAGAGTTTCGTGCTCAGTCTTGCGAATTTGATTGAACATTCCACCGGCAGCTGCAATGTTATCTGCCGTGTGCATCGCTGTTCCTGATGGTGCATCAATTTTTCCGGTGTGGTGCATCTCGATGATTTCAACGTTTTCGTAGAAGGGACCGCACTGCTTCGCAAACTCCATCATAAGGACTGCTCCGACTGAAAAGTTTGGCACTATCATGGCCCCAACACCTTTGCGTTTTGCTAACGCTTCAATCTCAGAAACAGTCTCAGGACTCAATCCCGACGTACCTACCACCGGTCTGATCTCATTTTCGAGTGCCAATTTCGCATATTGCGATGCAACTTCGGCCCGGGTGAAATCCAGTATTACGTCAGGCTTAGCTCGACTCACACATTCGGCAAAATCGCCGGCGACCAGTATACCAGTCTTCTTGGCTTCCGGTATAGGACTGAGTTCGCTCGCGTCCTTGCCGACGAAGGGTGAATCTTTTCTCTCTAGCGCTCCGACCAACTCCAAGTCTGGCTCCGCGCTGATGAAGCCGAGGCTCGCACGCCCCATTCGTCCACCGATTCCAGAGATCGCTACCTTGATTGTTTTAGTCATAATTTCGGCGTTTTCCCCTCTTGTGAGCCGGACGTGAGCCGGGGCTAACTTTTCGAACTGTTAAGTAGGGACGTGCTTCGGCAGCTCGACTAGGTAGTCTTCTAGGGCTGTCCCCGGTAATCGGAGGTCCATGCAGTTCTGCCGCTGGAACCGAACCCTTTGTCGCCACGCTGATTTCCATCGCTTACTTCTTCGACTTCGACAATTTCCACACGCGGCACAGGCATAATCACAAGCTGCGCAATGCGCTCGCCAGGCTCGATTGTGTATGGCTTATCACCATGGTTGATGACCAAGGCGATTACTTCGCCCCTATAATCTGAGTCGATCGTGCCAACACAATTTGTCAGGCTGAGTCCGGCTTTATCGGCGAGACCCGAGCGCGGTCTGACCTGCCCTTCGAACCCTTCCGGAATTTCGACGACTATTCCGGTAGGCACACGTCCGCGAGCACCGGCAGCAAAAGTAAGTGGCTCAGTGAGCGCGGCAGTCAGATCGAGGCCCGCAGAACCGGAGGTCGCATACTGAGGCAGCGCCTGGCAATTAGGAAGTTTTTTGATCTTGAGTGTTACAGGTTCCATTGCTACTCCAACGACAGGTACAACCATAATTAAAATGACACCGCATATGATGGCTTAAGTTGCGACCGTGGTCCGACGACCACCAGACCTTTTTCCTCGGTGGAAAAAAGTTCCTTAGCCAATTGACGAACCTCATCGCCGCTGACTCTATCAATATCTTCAGTGATTCCTTCGATGGAGAGCGGACTTCCATAAAAGAGCAATCCGTATGCGTTGCGCATGGAACGGCTTCGCATTGACTCCAAACCCAAAAGCAAATCACTCTTTAACTGCGTTTTTGCTCTGGCAATTTCACGATCAGAAAATCCTTCGCTCTTCACCCGTTGAATTTCGGTTGATACCAAATCTAGTACCTGTCCAACATTCTTAGGACTGCACGCAGCATAGACACCCATTAGACCATTTACGCGATGTGATTCACGGAAGGTATTAATCGTGTATACGAGACCCCGCCTCTCCCTCACTTCTTGAAACAGTCTCGATGAAACGCTGCCGCCAAGACAAATGTCGAGAACAGCAATTTGATATCGGCGGTCATCAGTAATGCTCATTCCGTTTGTCGCTAATGTCACATGCGCTTGTTCCACATCTTTGTCGATGACTTCGGTAAACGACACTAGATTTGGTGCCTTGTCGATTTTCTTTTGCGTTCCTGGCTTTAAATCCCGCAGTCTCGATGATATAGATTCGATCGCAAGCGTTTCGTTGAACAATCCCGAGATCGAGACCACTATCTTTTCGGGTGTGTAAAACTGCTCCACATGCGATTTTACGATGGTGCTATTAAGCGAGAGAACGGTCTCTTCGGTACCTGTGATTGGGCGACTTAGCGGATGTCCCGGCCAGATTTTCAGCAGTAGTGTTTCCATTGCCAAATCTTCCGGATCGTCTTCGTACATTTTGATCTCTTCAACAATCACCTGTTTTTCGAGATCGAGATCATCTTCGGTAAGATTCGCATTTACCAGCATATCGAGCAACAAATCGATAGCAACAGGCAACTCAGAACCCATTGTGCGTCCATAAAAGCAAGTGTTTTCCTTGCCCGTAGCTGCACCAAGGCTGCCACCGGCATCTTCGATTTCTATGGAGATTTGCTCTGCTGTTCTTGTGTTCGTGCCTTTGAACAGCATGTGTTCGAGACAGTGGGACACACCGTTATTGGATTCTGATTCGTCTTCAGATCCAACATCGATGAATACGCCTATAGAGGCCGAATACACTCCGTCAACCACTTCAGTGACGATACGTGCACCGTTATCGAGCGTGGTTGTATTGATCACTTACCAACCAAAAGCGTGCTAACGGTCAGCTATTCTAGCATTCAACCCATCGTGCGTTTGGTAAAACTGCGCAAACAAAAACACCACCCAGATTGCTCTGCGGCGGTGTTTAAGCTACTGCCTAGCTGCCTGTTGCGACAGGCTCAGTATTTCCAAGCGCTTCAGCTAGTCCTTCACGCAAGGCGGGCTACCTGCTGCTGTGTCCGGATTGGCGCCAACCTGGCGTTTCCGCAGTGCCCCTCGGCTCGTAGCGGTCACTTCGCTCAACCGCTCACCGTTGATGTAATTACTATACCAATGGAAATTCGAGTTGAGAAGTACCCCGATTTTCATTTAACAAAGCCAGTTTCGAGAGGTTGAACCTCTCAATACGCTTGCGTTTTTTCACTCGATCAACAATCAAAAGCGCTTGGCCTACCCTCTAAATCTGGCTCTTATAGCGTGTTTATCGATCGCATATACATTCGATACAGATCCGGTGCGCATTACAACGCATTGAGCATACCCTTGGAAATCCCGGAATCCATGCCAATCGGCGAAGATGCGATTTCACCGCGCATCAACAAATTTTTTCTTCCGCAAGAAAATAGAAACGCGAAAACACGCCTGACATCAGGCGTTTCGCAAGCAATGAAAACCAGACCACACTTCACAGTGGTCAAGAACAAACTATCGCTCATCTGTGAGTCCGACAATGATCGGCTCTCACAGCCATTCTTCGAGCCAGTCTGCCAAAGCGATCTGGTTGACTCGTTTTCTAAATGCCCACTCGATAGCACGAGCAGCATTCTTTCTTTTGTTGACTAAGTCGGGTCCGCATATCGTTATCGCGGTCAGCCAACTTATGTCTTACCCTTTAATCGTACCCCATTTCCAAGAGGTCAAAGCGTAAAGTAGCTTACAGTTTCGAAGTTTTTTGAAGGCTCCTGCCGCCCCAGGTTATATCTGGAAGCAGATACCATATAATGAATTCCGGTCGCCAGAGGCGCCCCTTGTTCGCCGACGTAGCTCAGCGGTAGAGCAGCGGTTTCGTAAACCGCAGGTCGCGGGTTCAAATCCCGCTGTCGGCTTACTCAAAATGCCCAAACTCGTCCAACTTCCGGATTTGCAAAGTGGTCGCCCCGCGTTTGCCCTTGAAGCTGCATGGGCTGCTGATCCGAGTTCGGACGTACGGCTGAAAGTGAGCATTCAGGCGCTGTGGACTAATCTTGCGATAAACTGTATGTTCAAGGCACACTATCGCCGCCGTTTGAAATCACATCAAATCAGGTTAAGTCACTCCCAGGAGCCCCAATGCAATTCATCCAAAGAACAGCGATCGCCATTTCTCTGGTCGTGTCAGCGTCCGTTCCTTCAATTGGTGCCGAAACTGCTGAGCCACCAAAATACCCGGATAGCGGAACGTATTTCATTGTCAACGCACAAAGCGAACAGGCACTTCAACCAGTAGGCGCGAGTGCAGGACAGAATGTCTATATGGCAGAGTTCACTAAGGGTGGTGCCCAAAAGTGGACGATCACTCGAAAGATCGATCCCGTCACGAAGAAACCAACGAATCGTTATACCATTCGATTGGCCGGTGATAATCAAGGTTTGAACTTTCAACCGCATCCTTCGGTAGATGGCTCGGCTATCATCAGCACGGACACTTCTGTTTTCGTGCTGGATCCAGGTGAAGCAGGATATCTGGTTAAGAGCGTTTCGAAAAATGGAGACGCGCTGTTCATCTACCCGTCGCCACCATCAGAAACGGAAACCAGGTTTGGTCCTAATGACGGTTCTGCTAAGTTTCGTTGGAAATTTATCCCGGCAAGCTAATTCTTGTTGGAGTGCTGCGTGTGAAGCTCAAAACCATCGTTAGCACTTTCGCTATCACCTGTTGCTTGCTTGTCGGCAACGTTCTTCAAACTCGTGCACAATCTACAGACAGCACTAGTCCAGAACAGTTGACGACCAATGTGGTTCAATGCGACGCCGAGCCGAACGGGCAAAGCTACTACTACTCATTTGTCGCAGGTCCGGGCGATGTGACCGTCAACATCGACGGTTCAACCGATTTCTATTCCACAACAACTCAAGTCATTTTCACAGATGCTCAAGGAAGAGAGTTGAGCAGCGTGCCGGTGGCTGCCACCAGTTCTGGTGCAAAAAAAGCCGCAAAACTTCATCTGCCCAGCAAGCAAAAGGTCACGATGAAAGTGATGTTTGGATTGGACGTCGGAGTTCATGCTAAGTACAAAATTGCATTGGGTGGGGCGGTATCTTTAGCAGGAACATCTGCAACGTCGGGGACGGCAATTGCAATGAGTCCGCCGCCGCAAAATTTCGATGCGAAGGATAACGGAATGGCGCCTTCAACTCCCACAGCTACGACAGTAGCACGGCCGCCAGAGGTTGCCACCACTTCCGGTGTGATCGAATCGAAGGATGCGGCAGAGGATAACTCCTCACCAATTGAAGATAAATGGGCGCTTGTCGTCGGTGTGAGCAAATTCGCACAACCGCGAATAAATCTGAAGTACCCGGCAAAGGATGCCAAAGATTTAGCAACGTTTCTCACCACTGAAGCGAATTTTGCACCAGACCACGTAAAACTGCTCGTGGATGAAGAAGCAACAAAAGAGCGTGTTCTGGCTGAACTCGGCGACAAGTGGCTTCCCAGACTCGCTAGACCCAACGACTTAGTCTTGATTTTCATCTCAAGCCATGGCAGTTCCTCTAAAGCAGATTTGGAAGGTCTCAACTATTTGGTAATGCACAACACTGATCCCGATAGCTTGTATGCAACCGGTTTGCCGATTGCAGATTTAGCAAACGCCATCAAACATCGTGTGCACTCGAATCGAGTGGTGCTCATAATAGACGCATGTCACAGCGGTGCTGCAACTCCGTCCAAGGGTGTGCAACGCGTGGGAAACATCGATACATCTTTGTTGCAAGGTACCGGACAATTGATCATTTGTTCAAGTGCGCAAAATCAATTGTCGTGGGAATCTAAGCGCTATCAAAATGGCGTCTTCACTCGCCAATTAATCGAATCGTTGCGCCAGCAGAAGGGAAAGCCTACGATGGGGCAGGCATTCGAACATCTCAAAGATGCCGTGGAATCAGAAGTATTGCAAGACAGGAAGGAACTGCAAACTGCAATAATGAAAAGCAAGTGGAAGGGTAACGAGCTGATTATCTCGGCACCGCCGACGAAACCACGAAAAGCTGAACTCGATGAGTATTGACGTTCCACTCAAACAGTTCGCATCTTCACTGTTTCACTAGTGTTGCCTGCTCTTTTGCTACCTGCGAAATTGCAAAATGCATTTCCGCCATTGACTGAAATCTACTCGCCGGTAATTTTGCGAGTGCTTTCGCAATGACTGTTTCGAGAGCTTGTCCAACAGGATTGCTGCTGTCCATTACTTCACTAACAGTGGGTGCCGGCGCAGTAACTTGTTTGACCAGAATTGCAAGCGGGTAGTCACCTTCAAACGCAAGTCTGCCGGTGAGAACTTCGTACATGATGCAGCCCAGACTGTAAATATCCGAACGGTGATCGATAGGATGATTTTGACACTGCTCGGGGCTCATGTACGCTGGACTTCCAACGACCATTCCCTCTTGTGTCAGGCGCTCATCCAAAACTTGTGGCGAGGGAGCGAACTTCACGATTCCAAAATCAACAACTTTGACACGCTCGTCTGCTAAATCTCCGGTCAGCAGAATATTACTTGGTTTGAGATCTCTATGAATCAAACCGCGCTGATGTGCATACTCCATACCATCGCAAATTTGCATAAAAATTCGACAGGCTCTGTCGACAGATAGACGCTGTTCCTGCCTAAGAATATTGAACAGACTTGATCCTTGTAAAAAGTCGGTGATGAAATACGGCTGGTCATCGCTAGATACGCCGAAATCGTATAGAGAAACGAGATTCTGATGACTCAACTTGCTGAGCGCAGTTGCTTCTCGTTCAAATCTTCTCTTCGCTTCATCAACGTGGAGCAGTTCGTTGTTCAGAACTTTCATGGCAAACAACTCGCCAGACCCGAGATGTCTGACCATATAAACTGTTGCCATGCCGCCGCGCCCGACTGGTCGGATTACTTCATAGTTTCGACCGACAATCTCGCCGGTTCCAACCATCTTCTCCGGATGTGGATTGGTCTGAACAAAGTAGCACGAGCATTCACACAGTGGATTACCACACCGGTCGCAGAGACTCGCGGCATTCTGCTCAATCAACTTGTATGTATCCTTCGGGGAATCTATTTATACGTTCCACGTCAGCCTGATAATAAATCATCCGCTAGAACCCGCCGCTATTGGCGTTCGGGGGTTCCGGGTTCAGTGAACCAAGCACTAAGTCTAGACGTTGACGATTTAATGCGCTCAACGAACCTTGAACTTGAATGTATGCAGCGTTGAGACGTTCTAGTTGCAGGGCACTTGGACGGGTAAAGAATGTATGTCCATAGCCCAGGAACCATTTCGCTATCGCCTTTTCTGAAAATTGCTGACTCTCGCTGTCCTCAGGG
>CAYZJR010000069.1:0-36628 GCA_964478655.1 uncultured Candidatus Obscuribacterales bacterium | reverse complement strand
GCGGCGAAATTTTAGAGCTGAAAAGTACATTCAACACAATGGTGGATCAGCTCAGCTCATTCGCGGCAGAAGTAACACGTGTGGCTCGCGAAGTAGGTACCGAAGGGATTCTCGGAGGACAGGCGGACGTTAAAGGTGTGTCCGGAACATGGAAGGATTTGACAGACTCTGTGAACTACATGGCGTCAAACCTCACATCACAAGTGAGAAACATCGCAGACGTAACGACCGCCGTTGCAAAAGGTGATCTATCGAGAAAGATCACCGTAGATGTTAAAGGCGAAATCTTGGCGTTGAAAAACACAATCAACACAATGGTGGATCAGCTCAGTTCATTCGCGGCAGAAGTAACACGTGTGGCTCGTGAAGTAGGCACCGAAGGGATTCTCGGAGGACAAGCGGACGTTAAAGGTGTGTCGGGTACATGGAAAGATTTGACGGACTCCGTGAACTACATGGCGTCAAACCTCACATCGCAAGTGCGAAATATCGCAGACGTAACGACCGCCGTTGCAAACGGCGACTTGTCGAGAAAAATTACAGTAGACGTTAAAGGCGAAATTCTCGAATTAAAAAATACGATCAACGTCATGGTGGATCAGCTCAGTTCATTCGCAGCAGAAGTAACACGTGTGGCTCGTGAAGTAGGAACCGAAGGAATTCTCGGTGGACAAGCCGAGGTGAAAGGAGTCTCGGGAACGTGGAAAGATTTGACGGACTCTGTGAACTACATGGCGTCGAACCTCACATCTCAGGTGCGTAACATCGCAGAAGTTACAACCGCCGTGGCGAACGGTGACCTCAGTAAGAAAATTACAGTGGACGTTAAAGGCGAAATTCTCGAACTGAAAAATACGATCAACGTCATGGTGGATCAGCTCAGTTCATTCGCGGCAGAAGTAACACGGGTTGCCCGTGAAGTAGGTACTGAAGGGATTCTCGGCGGTCAGGCAGATGTGCGCGACGTGTCCGGTACGTGGAAAGATTTGACCGACTCCGTGAATTACATGGCGTCGAATCTTACAGCTCAGGTGAGAAACATCGCGGAGGTGACGACCGCCGTTGCAAACGGCGACCTCAGTAAGAAGATTACTGTAGACGTTAAAGGCGAAATTCTCGAACTGAAAAATACGATCAACGTCATGGTGGATCAGCTAAGTTCATTCGCGAAAGAAGTAACACGGGTGGCGCGAGAAGTGGGTACCGAAGGAAAACTCGGTGGTCAGGCAGATGTGAAAGACGTGTCTGGAACTTGGAAAGCACTGACCGACTCGGTGAACTCGATGGCGTCAAACCTCACGTCGCAAGTGCGTAACATTGCAGACGTTACGACCGCCGTTGCAAACGGAAATCTAACTAAGAAGATTACGGTGGACGTGCGCGGTGAAATCTTGGAGTTGAAAGAAACGATCAACACAATGGTGGATCAGCTCAGCTCATTCGCGGCAGAAGTAACACGTGTGGCTCGTGAAGTAGGAAGCGACGGTAAGCTCGGTGGTCAAGCCACCGTGCGTGGTGTCTCAGGTACTTGGAAAGACTTGACGGACAACGTGAATTCGATGGCGTCAAACCTCACATCTCAGGTGCGTAACATCAAAGATGTTACGACCGCCGTTGCAAACGGCGACCTCTCTAGAAAGATTACCGTAGACGTCAAAGGCGAAATCTTGGAGCTGAAAGAAACCATCAACACAATGGTGGACCAGCTCAGTTCATTCGCAGCAGAAGTAACACGTGTAGCCCGTGAAGTAGGCACCGAAGGGAAGCTCGGTGGACAAGCGGTCGTGAAAGGTGTTTCCGGTACATGGAAGGATCTCACAGACAACGTGAACTACATGGCGAGTAACCTGACCGAACAGGTGCGCGGAATCGCAGGCGTTGTCACCGCGGTTGCAAACGGCGACTTGAAAAGAAAGTTGGTACTCGCTGCACGAGGCGAAATTGCGGCGCTGTCGAACACAATCAACGACATGATCGACACGCTCGCGACATTCGCTGACCAGGTAACATCGGTGGCTCGTGAAGTAGGAGTCGAAGGTAAGCTCGGAGGTCAGGCAAGGGTGCCTGGTGCCGCAGGAACATGGAGGGATTTGACCGATAACGTAAACCAACTTGCTGCAAACCTAACCACACAGGTAAGAGCTATCGCAGAGGTTGCGACCGCCGTGACCACGGGCGACTTGACTCGAAATATTACAGTCGAAGCATTGGGCGAAGTCGCCGCACTCAAAGATAACATCAACGAGATGATCGGAAACCTGAGAGATACGACACAGAAAAACACCGAGCAAGACTGGCTCAAGACAAACTTGGCGCGATTCACAAGAATTCTGCAAGGACAAAGAGACTTGCTCACAGTGGGTGAATTGATCCTTTCGGAACTGGCACCGCTGGTGAATGCGGAGCACGGTGTCTTCTACATAAAAGAACTTGATGACAGAGAAGAATTTCTATCTTTGTTAGCCAGCTACGCATACACCGAACGCAAAAACTTGTCGCACAAGTTCAGACCGAAAGAAGGCGTGGTCGGTCAGTGCATGTTGGAGAAGAAACGAATTCTCCTGCGCAACGTACCCGAAGACTACGTCAAGATCAGCTCCGGTTTGGGTGAAGGAATCCCTTATAACATCGTCGTTCTGCCGGTCCTCTTTGAAGGACAAGTCAGAGCGGTGTTGGAACTCGCATCGTTCGAATCGTTTAACGAAACTCACCTTGCTTTCCTCGATCAGCTCATGGAAAGTATCGGAATCGTCTTGAACACCATCGAAGCGAACATGCGGACGGAAAACCTCCTCAAGCAATCGCAGACATTGGCACACGAACTGCAAAGCCAACAGCAAGAGCTCACAGAGACAAACAAGCGCCTCGAACAACAAGCCCTGTCATTGCAAGAATCAGAAAGTTTGCTGCAGCAACAACAAGAGGAACTGCAACAAACAAACGAAGAATTGGAAGAGAAAGCCAGACTTCTTGCATTGCAGAACGCAGAAGTAGAGCGCAAGAACCGCGAAATCGAGCAAGCCAAACTGACACTGGAAGACAAAGCGGAGCAGTTGGAACTCACTTCCAAATACAAATCAGAGTTTCTCGCAAACATGTCTCACGAATTGAGAACACCACTAAACAGCTTGCTCATTCTCTCCAGTCTGCTTGCCGAAAACAAAGAAGGCAACCTGAACTCCAAGCAAGTCGAGTTTGCAGAAACCGTTCACTCATCAGGCAGCGAATTGCTCTCGCTGATCAACGACATTCTCGATCTTTCCAAGATCGAATCAGGAACGATCACCCTCAATCTCAACGATGTTCATGTCAGTGAACTCTGCGAAGACTTCGAGCGTGGCTTCCGCCATCTAGCCGACAGCAAGGGTCTTGGATTCCGCATTTCGTGCGATGAAAATGTGCCCGACACAATTCAGACAGACGATCAAAGGCTCAATCAAGTCCTCAAGAATCTACTGTCGAATGCGTTCAAGTTTACGCATGACGGCGAAGTGCAGATCCGAATTCACAAACCGGAAGACGGATGGACACCGGATCACAAGATTCTCAACCGCGCCGAAAGCGTCGTTGCCTTCAGCGTGTCTGATACCGGAATTGGTATCCCGCAAGATAAGCAAAAACTGATCTTCGAGGCATTCCAACAAGCTGACGGCACCACGAGCCGCAAGTATGGTGGAACTGGACTTGGGCTTGCAATCAGCCGAGAAATCGCGAGATTGCTTGGCGGCGAAATTAAAGTGAGCAGCGTTCAAGATGAAGGAAGTACGTTCACCCTTTATCTACCGTCGAACTATCGCGCCGACGTTGTCGATGTTCCATCTGGTGCTTCGCTCAACAGACCGAAAGCGCTTAGCTCTGAAGAAGCTGATGAACTAGTCTCCGACAGATTCGTACTTCTCGAAAACGAACTCGATGACGATCGCGAAACCGTTCAAGACGATGAAAAAGTGCTTCTCATCATCGAAGATGACAAACACTTTGCCGATCTCTTGCTTAACCTTGCAAGAGAGCATGACTTCAAGGGAATCGTTGCGACTCGCGGCGAAACAGGCCTTGCACTTGCTCGCAAGTTCTCACCGTCTGCCATTACGCTCGACCTCAACCTGCCTGACGTCGACGGATGGAGCATCCTCGATCGCCTCAAACACGACCCTGCAACGCGACACATTCCAGTGGAGGTGATCTCTGTCGAAGACATGCGCTGGAGAGGATTGCGGCTTGGTGCGATTGGTTATCTTGAAAAACCGGTGACCAAAGAAAAACTTGCAGAAGCGATGGACAACATCAAACGGTTCATCGAACGCTCTGCCAGACGTCTACTCATCGTTGAAGATGACGAGCAACAAAGCAAGAGCATCATGGAGCTCATCGGCAATGGCGACGTGGAGTCTACCGCCGTGCACAGCGCCCAGGAGGCCATTAATGCCCTTCAGCAGACTCACTTCGATTGCATGATTCTGGATCTTGGCCTGCCCGATATGACCGGGTTGGAACTAATCAGAAAGATTCAGAAAGACCTAAACCTGATGAACTTGCCAATCATCGTCTACACAGGCAAGGAACTCTCGAAGAAGGAAGAGACGGAACTGCGGAAACTGACTGATGCGGTCATCATCAAGGATGTTAACTCGCCTGAAAGACTACTGCATGAGTCTGCTCTGTTCCTGCATCGCATGGAGTCGGTGCTCCCAGAAAACAAGCGCCGAATTCTGAAGGAACTTGCCGAGCAAGACCCTGTGCTTGACGGGCGGGTTGTGCTCATCGTCGACGACGATGTGCGTAATATTTTTGCTCTGAGCAGTGTGCTTGAGCGGTACAACATGAACGTCATGTATGCCGAAAACGGAAAGGATGCTCTCGAAATGCTCGACAAGCACCCTGAAATCGAAGTCGTACTGATGGACGTAATGATGCCCGAGATGGATGGCTACGCGGCTACCAGAGAGATTAGACGAGATGAGCGCTTCCAAAATCTCCCTGTAATCGCACTCACCGCCAAAGCAATGAAAGGAGATCGAGAACAGTGCCTGCAATCGGGATCTTCGGACTACATCGCCAAACCGGTAAAAATCGAACAGCTTCTTTCGTTGCTCAGAGTATGGTTGTATAGATAAATGGACGATAATGGCAAACCCATAGTGTTTAAACCGCAGGATGCGGATGAACTCGATCGAATCGAGGTCAAGCTCCTTTTGGAAGGAATCTATCTGCACTATGGGTTTGACTTCCGAGAGTATTCGTACCCCTCGGTGCACCGAAGAGTTTGGAAAATGGTGAAGCGCGAGGGACTTCCCACGATCTCCGCCCTTTTGGCAAAGATCTTGCATGATCCCGAATGCATGGAGCGGTTCTTGCTTACCATAAGCATTAACGTCACATCCATGTTTCGCGACCCTTCTTTCTATCTAGCGCTAAGAACCCAGGTAGTTCCACTTCTTCGAACCTATCCCTTCGTTCGCATCTGGCATGCCGGCTGCTCGACAGGAGAGGAAGTCTATTCGATGGCGATCTTGCTTAGAGAAGAGGGTGTCTACGAGCGATGCCGCATTTATGCGACCGACGTCAACGAGGCAGTTTTGCGCATGGCGAAAACCGGGAGTTTTCCACTGCAAAGTATGAAGCTCTACACCTCCAACTACTTGAGTGCAGGCGGAAAGGATAGCTTTTCATCGTATTACTCGGTCGAGGGAACCAGAGCCGTACTCGACCCGAGTCTCGCGAAGAACATGGTGTTTGCTAAGCACAATCTCGCCATGGATGGATCGTTCAACGAATTCAATCTTGTTCTTTGCAGAAACGTGATGATCTACTTCGACCGTTCTCTTCAATCAAAAGTGTTTACCCTCTTGCACGAGAGCTTGGCACATCTTGGTGTGCTGGCACTCGGCATCAGAGAAACACTCGCACTTAGCGACCACAAGACAACGTATGAAACTGTAGACCCTGAGCAACGACTTTATAGGCGAGTTGCATGAGCCGATATGAAATGATTGCATTTGGCGCATCACTCGGCGGTTTTGACGCCGTGTCCGGAATCTTGGCTGCACTTCCGGCAGACTTTTCGACCCCAATCACAATCATTCAGCATCGCGCAGCAGATCGTGATGTTTCGCTAGTGGACAGATTGCGGCGTCGAACAGGAAAAAATGTGATCGAGGCCGATGACAAACTCGCAGTGCAGCGCAATACCGTTGTGGTGGCACCAGGGGACTATCATCTTATGGTGGATGAGCAAGGATATGCTCTGTCTACCGACGAACCATTCAACTATTCCAGACCTTCTATTGATGTATTCTTGGAGACCGCAGCCGAGTTCTACCGAGCGTCATTAATAGCGGTGCTGCTCACGGGCGCCACTGAAGATGGTGCTAAGGGGGCCCAGTGCGTTCAGCAGCATGGTGGAACAGTTATAGTGCAGAAGCCGGAAGAAGCCGAAGCTAGTGTGTTGCCAAAAGCAGCAGTGAAAGCGGCTGCCGACAGCTATGTGATGTCTCTTGCAGACATTGCACCTTTCATTTCGTCATTGTGCTCCGCAAAAGTGAGGTGAGGAATCATGGCGGATGATCGAAACCAAGTCAACCTCCTTCTTGTCGACGACAAGAATGATAACCTCACAGCGCTTGAGTTAACGCTGCAAGATCTTGGACAAAAAATGATCAAGGTGAACTCAGGTGACGATGCTCTGAGACACCTTTTAAAGGATGAATTCGCCGTCATTATCATGGACGTCGAAATGCCTGGGATGGATGGTTTCGAGACAGCTAAATTAGTGCGTCAGCACAAACGATGTGCAAGAACTCCGATTATCTTTCTAACCGCAAAGTACGTCGAAGATCAATATTGGACGAAAGCGTATGCTCTCGGCGCAGTCGACTATATGATCAAACCGATTAACGGGGACATTCTACGTTCTAAAGTCTCTGTTTTCGTCGACCTGTATAACAAAACCGAGGAAGTTAAACGACAATCCGAGCTAATCAATACCATTCGACAAAAGGAATACGAAGCGCGCTTGGCCGCTGAAACTCAACGGATGGAAGCTGAGAACTATCGCGTTAAGCAAGAACTGTTGAAGCAGGAAATGGAACGCAAGATTCTGGAAGAAAGAAGCGTTCAACTTCAAGAATCAAGCAGACTGAAAAGTGAATTTTTGGCGAACATGAGCCATGAGATTCGAACTCCCATGAATGCTGTTGTAGGACTAACAGAGCTGCTTTTGCATACACCGCTCAACAATGAACAGAGAGACTTTGCAAACATGATTCGCGAGTCATCTCAAGTTCTTCTTTCAATCATCAATGACATTTTGGATTTTTCCAAAATTGAAGCAGGCAAGTTAGATCTCCAAGTTACCGAGTTCGAACTCGCTTCTGTCGTTGAAGGTGTGGCGAACTTGCTCAGCAGGGAGGCTGTTTCTAAAGAACTCTCTTTGATAGCGTTCGTAGATCCTGCGTTACCACATATGGTGCGTGGTGACTCTATGCGAATTCGACAGATTCTACTCAACTTGATGAACAATGCAATCAAGTTCACCGACAAGGGTGAAATCAACTTGAGAGCAATGCCGGCAAAGAATTCAGGTCTCGACGGCAAAGACATCGTTACGGTGCATTTTTCCGTCAAGGACACTGGCATTGGATTGAGTCGCCCCGAAGTTGAACGTCTGTTTCAACCATTCACCCAGGGTGATGGTTCGACAACGCGAAAGTATGGAGGCACTGGATTGGGACTCTCCATCTCGAAGAGACTGGTGGAGCTAATGAATGGACAAATCGGCTTGGAGAGCCGCAAGGGCAAGGGCTCTAAGTTCTGGTTTACGTTACCATTGGAAATCGCTCAGCAGGATGATGCGAACATCGTGCGAGCCGATATGCGACGACTGAAAGCGTTAGTTGTTGATGATCAACCCAGTTGGCAGCGCCTATTGCGTACGTACCTGGCCAGTTGGGGGATGAAGTGTTCTACGGCTGACAACGCGCAGACTGCGTTGACGGCATTGAAACAAGCTCAAACGATTGGCGAACCTTTCGATCTTGCTATTGTCGATCTCGTCATGCCTGACATGGATGGTTTTGCAATGGCAGAGACGTTCTATAAAGATCCAAGTCATGCCGATACGAAGTTGATTTTGCTAACCGGCTACGACGAAAAAGGGAAGGGGGAATTAGCGGTCAGATCTGGTTTCAGCGCCTATCTGACGAAACCTGTCAAACAATCTCACCTCTACGATTGCATCGTCAAGGTGATGGACTTGAACGATGAAACGGCTGTGGTCCAGGCGCCCGAGGTGGAAAAGGTGCGCGAGCCGAATGCAGATCACAAGGCAAAAATGATTCTGGTCGCTGAAGACAATCCGGTCAATGAGAAGGTCACAAGACTTCAGCTGAAGGAGCTGGGATTTGATTGTGTTGTGGTGGCCAATGGACGGCTCGCGGCGAAGGAAGCGTTAAAGGGCGACTATAGTCTTGTTTTGATGGATTGCCATATGCCCGAAATGGATGGTTTTGCCGCCACCAGCATTGTTCGAAAGGGAGAAGCACTTACCGGCAGACATATTCCGATCATTGGATTAACAGCAGAGGCAATGACTGGGCACCGCGCGAAATGCATAAGCGCCGGTATGGATGACTATCTCAGTAAACCTGTTGCATTAGATCGGTTGGAACAAACGATCCATAAGTGGCTGAGTGAAGATAGCCTGGTCGTTTCGAACGTATCGAATGGTGATACTAAATCTGGTGTGCAGGCTGCGCGATCAGCCGACTCCGCTGACTCCCAGTTCGGTGCGCAACTTATTGAAACTTTCGGAGAAGAGGAAGCACTTGCCGTACTTAAGATCTATTTGTCCTCGACAAAAGGTCTGCTAGAGAAACTGGAAACTGCAATTTTCGAACAAAAAGTGGATGTGGCCGGCAAACTTGCGCACGAGCTGAAGGGCGCGTCCGCCTCAGTTGGTGCAGTTACTCTGGCGAGTCTTTCGTTAAAGCTTGAGCAGGCAATCAAGAAAGAAGAATCTGATTGGAGAGAGGCTGCCGGGCTCTTTGACGAGATAACGATGAACTTCGATCGAATTCGAATCGATGCGGAAACCGTGTTGCACGTGGTCTGAATCGCATGTCTTTGATTTGAGGGCATCAAGCACTTCTGGTTGAGTAGCATGTCATCCAATCTCGGCAATTTGCTATGCTAAAAAAGTAGGAACGGAAAGCAATTCTTGCGCGTGTATACACCTAATACTTCCAGGTTTTTCTTGGCTTTGTTCTTCGAGTTCATTTTTGCTTGCCTTTCAGCGAACGCTCAAGAACCCTCGCAGTTGAGTGAGGAAATCCAGACCAAAAAGGTTGAGCAAGCTCCGGCAAAGGAGCAACCAAAAACCCTAAGAAATGGATTGCCGCCGACGACGATGGCTGAATTTGTCGACGTATTTAAAGACACGGTCGAGATGCTAGGACCCAAGGGTTCGGTTTTGTACGTAAAGCTTGAAGCGGATGGATATCACGTCGTCAGCTTTCTTGCCGGCGGCATCTACCATCTGATGGGTCAGGACGTAGACGTGTCGAAGATTCCGCGTCTCGAGCGTCATATGTTGTGTCCGAAAGATGCCGAGCATTACTTCGGACCAATACCTCCGGCTTCTGACAAAAGTGAACCTCAGAAAGATGCTGTGAATCGGAATGAACATAAGTCCGGGATACCTAGCTCGAGTTTCAGACCCAAGTCGAAAGCGAGGCCAATGGTGGTTCCGGTTGGAGACTTTGATTTGCATCGCCCAGGCTATCCAAGTCTGAATCTCAAAAAGGCTGAGTGAAGGTATCCTCGTTCTACGCCTTGTTTGTGATTTCGGTAAAAGGAAAACGCTAGCAGGATTGGCTGCTAGCGTTTCTTGTTGCTGTTGGCACTGTTGCTTGATGTCTATTTATGCTTCATCACTGCATCAGCGATGGCTTGAGGCACTTCTTCGTAGCGGTTGAATTCCATCACGAAGGTACCTTGACCGCGAGTCTTGTTGCGAATGTCGGTTGCGTAGCCAAACATTTCGGACAACGGTACTTGTCCACGAACTTTGGAGAGGTGGTCGACAGTATCCATGCCCTCGATGCGACCGCGACGCGATGAGATGTCGCCTATCACTTCACCCATGTACTCTTCCGGCACTTCAACTTCGACTTTCATCACAGGTTCCAAAAGCGTCGGTGATGCTTTCAGGAAGCCTTCTTTGAAGCCGATAGATGCTGCTGTGCGGAAGGCCATTTCGGATGAGTCGACTTCGTGATACGAACCGAACACGAGGTTGACTTTGACGTCGATGACCGGGTAGCCGGCGAGAACGCCGCCAGTAAGCGTGTCTTTGATACCGGCTTCGCAAGGTGCGATGTATTCTTTCGGAATGACGCCGCCGACGATCTTGTTGACGAACTCGAAACCGTGGCCAGGATTTGGTTCCAACTCGAGGACGACGTGACCGTATTGACCGCGACCGCCGGATTGACGGATGAACTTGCCTTCGCACTTGACCGGCTTTCTGAGCGTTTCGCGATAAGCGACCTGCGGTTTGCCGACGTTGGCTTCGACTTTGAATTCTCGCAGCAAGCGATCCACGATGATTTCGAGGTGCAGTTCGCCCATACCGGCAATGATTGTTTGTCCGGTTTCTTGATCGACTTTGACCTTGAAAGTCGGATCTTCTTCGGCGAGTTTCGCAAGCGAGTTGCCCAGCTTGTCGGCATCGCCTTTGGTTTTCGGTTCGATTGCAACCGAGATAACCGGCTCGGGGAACTTCATTGATTCGAGGATGATCGGGCTGCTGTCGTTGCAGAGAGTGTCACCAGTGGTGGTGTCTTTCAATCCAACTGCAGCAACGATATCTCCAGCGTAAGATTCTTGAACGTCGGTTCTGTCATCAGCTTGCAATTGCACGAGACGCGAGATGCGTTCGCGCTTGCCTTTGGTGCTGTTCATTACGTAAGAACCGGCTGTGAGCTTGCCGCTATACACGCGTAAGAATGTCAGTTTGCCGACGAACGGATCGTTCATTACCTTGAAAGCGAGGGCCGAGAACGGTTCGTTTTCATCGCAAGCGCGTTGTTCTTCTTCACCGTCGAGGGTCCAGCCCTTAACGGATTCGACGTCTTCGGGTGACGGGAGGTAGTCGACGATTGCATCGAGCATCAGTTGAACACCCTTGTTCTTAAAGGCGGAACCGCAAAGAACAGGAATGATCTTGTTGTCGATAACAGCTTTTCTCAAAGCACCTTTCAATTCATCGACGGTGATTGATTCACCTTCGAGGTACTTGTTCATGAGTTCATCGTCGGTTTCAACGATGGCTTCTTCCAAGTGCTTTCTGTAGTCCTCGGCTTCTTCGGACATGTCCGCAGGAATTGCTTCTACACGAATGTTCTTGCCGAGTTGATCGTCTTCTTGGAAGAAGTACGCCTTGCGTTCGATCAAATCAATGATGCCTTCGAACTTCGATTCGGCGCCGATTGGCAATTGAATCGGGTGAGCATTCGCCCATGTGGAGTGCATGCCTGGCAGACCTTCTTTGATCTGTTTGACGACGCGAAGATAGTCGGAACCCTGACGGTCCATCTTATTGACGAGCACCATGCGCGGTACTTTGTAGCGGTTTGCTTGTTTCCACACTGTCAATGTTTGCGGCTGCACACCGGCGACTGCGCACAAAACGATGACGACGCCATCGAGCACGCGCATCGAACGTTCCACTTCAACGGTGAAGTCGACGTGTCCGGGCGTGTCGATCAAATTGATGCGTTTGCCTTTCCAATTGCTGGTGATGGCAGCAGCGGTGATAGTGATACCACGCTCTTTTTCCTGCTCCATCCAGTCGGTGACTGTTGTGCCTTCATGTACTTCACCCACTCTGTGGATGAGCCCGGAATAAAACAGAATGCGCTCCGTCGTTGTGGTTTTGCCTGCGTCAATGTGCGCGGCAATGCCCATGTTGCGAATTTCGCTGAGCGGAGTTCTGGTCGACACGTTCACGGGTTTCCTTTCCTTAACTAGAGTGGCGGCTTCCATTTTTGTTTCCTTGTTTTTGTTAGAGGCGTCTTCGTTTGGCAAATTGACAAACTGTATTAGGTGGCGAAGCGGAAACTTGCCTCTTGGAAAATAACACGGGTTTCCTCTAGGAAATCCAAATCTTCAATTTTGTTCCTGCCAAAAAGGCGATCATTGTTACAAACGGCACTTCTGAAATTGCTCGCAGAGTGTTCGATTTCGGGCTTTGGTCTTCCGAAACTGGCATAGCGGGCTGGTCTTCAAGTGGTTTCATTTTCAGTTGGGTTCTAAGAGTGCCGAGTAGGTTGTGTTAAGCAGTTTCGCTTCAATTATTAAAATCGGACCCGCGCATTCGGGTCATTACATATAAGGAACGCGACACACGCAATATGAACTTCGATTGCTAACGCAAAAAGTGATCGCTTTCACGCACAAATAAATGTGCATGAGCGAATGCGAGCGCCTCTTTTAGAGCTTTGTTTAGTACCTGTAGTGGGCGAAGGCTTTGTTAGCTTCGGCCATCTTGTGCGTTTCGTCTTTCTTTTTGACGGAGGCACCGGTTCCATTCGAGGCATCCAAAATCTCAGAAGAGAGGCGCTCTGCAAAGGTTCTTCCGGCGCGCTTGCGGCTGTTGCCGATGATCCATTGAGTGGCCAACGCCATTCCGCGAGCTTGCTTCACTTCGACAGGAACTTGATATGTAGAACCGCCAACACGTCTCGCTTTTACTTCAACGAGCGGAGTGACGTTCTTCACTGCTTTGTTGAATACTTCGATCGGCTCTTGTTTGGCGCGCTCTTTCAAAATTGCCATTGCATCGTAGAAGAGACGTTGCGCTGTGCTCCTCTTTCCGCGCTGCATCATGCGATTGATGAAGCGTTGGACCATCGGGCTTGCATAGACCGGATCTGGCGGTGGATTCTTCTTTACGATTACAGCTCTGCGTGACATGACTCTTCTTCCCTGATGTTTACGACGGTAGAAAAAAACGAAACTTACTTCTTAGCTGGTGCTGCTTTAGGACGCTTGGCACCATATTTGGAGCGGCTTTGCATTCTGTCTTTGACACCGGCGGTATCAAGTGCACCTCTGACGATGTGATAACGAACGCCAGGAAGATCCTTTACCCGTCCGCCTCTAATCAGAACGACAGAGTGTTCTTGGAGGTTGTGGCCGACTCCAGGAATGTATGCGGTGACTTCGATGCCGTTTGTCAGTCTCACCCTGGCAATTTTGCGAAGAGCCGAGTTCGGCTTCTTCGGTGTTGTTGTCTTCACTTGCGTGCAGACTCCGCGTCTTTGCGGACAAGCCTTGAGCGCCGGTGACTTCGTTTTGTAAGTCACTTTGGAACGCTCTGTGCGGATCAGCTGATTGATGGTTGGCACCGTAATCTCCTTGACTAATTACGTTTGTCTTTTTGCTCAGCGGGCTTCGATTTCGGCGGTTCCAAATAGAAGCGAACCGAAACCAAGCTGAGGGCACTTCTTGGGAGTGCGCAGCAATCTATCAGATTACCAGACGTAAAAGCCTGTAGATTAGACCTTCGCAAATACTTTACAAATTATAAGAGCGGAGCCGCGTCGCCAAATCCTGTTTTTGATGCGTGTGACGGGACTTTCGTCGATTTCTTAGACGGAAATAACTTCCGCGCTAATCTTGATCGTTGTCGAAACCTTCGAGAAATTTGTATTCAAGCGATAACGATGCGATTCCGTCACAAGCTCCAGCACTGGCTGCGCGCGGAAGGTTAATCGCCGGTTTGATAGATGGAAGCCCGACTGCTTGATCGAGGCGCAACTTCTTCTGTTGCTTAGCTCTCAACCAATGCTCTCTTGCCATTAGAGTGAACTCACCAACGCGCTCCATTCCAGCCTCTTCGACTGCTTCGATGACGGATGTCTGGAAGTCATACGCTTTTGCAATAACCACGCCTTTCATTCCGGCGCGCCGCATGATGTTGAGAACAAATGAAACCAAGTCACCTGCAGTGTGCTGCCAACCCGGATGAACAGCGAATTCTAGGTGGTAGTCGCCTTCATGATGGGCCGTCACTTTGGCCGCGCTCGTTATCACTTTTCGCTCGCTATCGCATGCCACCCAAAACCAAGTCTTTCGTCTGAGCAATCTGCGAGAAAGCTTTTCAAAGCTCTCAACTTTGAGTTCGAGGATACTGAAATCGGAAAGACTGTAGTTGAACATCAGTCTGATGTCCGCAGGCAGCGCATCTTGATGTAGCTGACAAAGAGAGGGTTGATCTTCAGGCAGTGCCAGCCTGAAATTGGTCAACTCAATGTCGACAGCCGGCGCAGACGCAGTGGATGTCGGCAGTTGGTAGTGAATGATTCGAGCGCAACGACGGAAGCCGACGCTTCCCAAGAGTGACAGTGCAGCTGAGTTTTGGTCTGAGACCTCGGCAATGAAGTGGCTTATTCCCTGACTGCCAAACAAGGCAAGGGCGAAACGCAAGAGTTCTTGTGCAATTCCCCGCCCCCGGTGGTGCGGGTGAACCACTAAGTGGTCGACTTTCCAGCACGAGCGTGATTTTGCAATGGGGTGCAGCGAAATCAGTCCTAAAACAATGCCGTCTTCTTTCGCTACATAAACGGATGGGGCAATATGCCACTGGCATGGAAGCCAATGCTGCCAAAACGAAAAACCGGTCAGCAACATGCTGTCTTCTGCACAGAAACTCTCGTATGGCATCGGCTCATCCTGGTGACGGAGCAACGCCCGAATTTGTGTTGAGTCTGTTACATAGAGTGGTTCGATCTTAATCATTTACAGGGTTAATCCCGGTGCGAGGCGAATTCCGAACAAGTACTCTTTCTGATTGATTGCTGCACAACCTTGTGAATTCAGCAGCAAAAACCCCCACGCAGCTACCTTTGATGATAACATGCCTTGTCAAGACCCTTGGTCCGATAAGGCAACCGGTTGAATGAATCTACTCTATTGCGGTGGGTTTATTGTCCACCCTGAACCAACAGTTTTTGCACTGTGTTTTATTTGTGGAGGGTTGTCAGGGTGGAATGGTTTCATGGGAGAGCGGCGCCGCGGAAAGAGATCGGTGTCGCACGTGCCGAGCATGCAAAGTACCTTGGGAGTTTCGACGGATGATACAGAAATTTGTTCGATTAGTGCCTTCGAAAAATATCGATCCGAAAAGAGCAAAGAACCTAAGACGCGCCTATCTCTGGTCTTTGATTGTCAGTCTAATTGGTTGCATCTTTGCCCTCACACCAAGATTGAACCCAAACCTTTATACGATGATTGTCTTTTCGCCGATCTTTCCTATGGCTAAGGAAGTATTTGAGGCAGGAGTTCTGGCTGGTGCAGAGCCTCTAACGATCAAATCAAAAGACGGCCCACTCTTGCGTGCCTGGTTCTTCAAAGCAGATGGAGCAAAGCAAGGCAACAAAACCGTTTTGGTTTGTCATGGCAAATCGGCAAACATGATGTACAACCTGGATTTCGTCAAATATTTTCGCGAACACTTTAGTGCAAACGTGATGCTGTTTGACTACAGAGGGCATGGTTACAGCACTGGTTCTCCATCAATCGCGGGAATTTGCGATGACTCGCTGGCTGCGTTCGACTATCTGACGCAAGAAAAACACATTGATGCAAACGACATTGTCGTAGTGGGCGAGTCGTTGGGAAGCATACCGGCGTGCCAGATCTTGAAAAACCGCAAATGTGCTGGTGTCGTTGTGAACGCCGGATTTTCGTCGCTTTCCCGCAAAGCAAAAGAAGTCATTCCGTTGTTCGGAATGTTTCCCGAGTGGTTCTTGTCTTGGGACGATCGAGTTAATAATGAACTAGCAGTGAACGGCGATCACTCTCCGTTGATCATCGTTCACGGCAGTATCGATCATATGTTCAACGTAGATACGCATGCCAGAGTCTTGTATAAAGCGGCGAGCGAACCGAAGAAACTACTGGTCTTTGATGGAATTGGGCACTCCCGTGAATTTTTGATGACGAAGCGATATTTGGACACGCTCCGGCCGCTGTTCAAGCCAAGCGAAGATTTCATGGCCGTCACTGATGACACGAATGCGCACTAGCTAGCCAGTCGAACTTTGAACCTCCTCACAACTTCGATGGGGTTCTAAAAAATTGAGGCAACTCTTGCTGCGTGTCGTACCTACGTGCATTGCTCCCTGACCCGAAACTCTGCGCCTGCTTGGGTTTTGCAAAAGAAACCATTGCACGTAGGTACATCACGCAGCAAGAAATCGGACTCGAAATTCGAACCCGTTGCCGGTTGCGAAAACCGCTTTGACATCGCAATCTTGGGCACCCGAACCATTCGAACGACCCTATATAGATCGAATGTAACGTCGCAGTTTAACTAACTCTGCGCCTGCCAATCCTTCAGACAAACCATTGGGCGATAGCCATTCCAGTGCGATAAAATAAGCCGATCATGGCAAAACCCGCCCAAACATCAAAGGCTGAGTCGGACGATAAGAAAACGAGGACGAAAGTCATCGCTGACAATCGCCGAGCGCGGCACGAATACGAGATTATCGAAACTTTCGAAGCCGGTATTTCTTTGGTAGGAACTGAAGTGAAGTCGCTTCGGGGCGGACAGGCAAACTTGCAGGATGCGTTCGCCAGAGTAGAGGAGGGCGAGGTATGGCTATATAACTGCCATATATCTCCTTATGACAAGGGAAATCGCTTCAATCACGACCCAGTGAGGAAGCGGCGTCTTTTGATGCATCGGCGCGAAATATTTAAGTTGAAATCTAAGATCCAGGAGAAGGGACTGACCCTAATACCGCTTAGACTTTACTTCAAGGGCAGTTTGGCCAAGGTTGCCTTGGCATTGGCGAAAGGTAAACAGCTCTACGACAAGCGGCAAGCCGTCTCTAAGCGAGATAGTAAGCGGCAGTTGGAGAGAGTAATGAAGAGCTCGCGATAGAGTTCGAGGTGCAGATGAGATTGAAACTGGGGATGGCTGAGAAATTGAGTGCAATGGTGAGTAACTGTCTTGGGAAATCACAAAGGAAACTGTTGGGTTGGCTTGGCAGTTTCTATGCCGTTTCCATCATGACCGTTATGTGGGCGTGCCCGGCATTGGCCGAAAATGCACCGATCGGACTTCTCAACAGTGCCCGCAACGCGCACGCGTATGAAGAGCAGCATCTCGGAAAATTCGATGATGACTACAAAGCGTTTCGAAGAACTCTCGAATCCTGCAACGTTCGCTTCGATGAGATAAGTGATGTGGATGCAGCCGCAGGACCAGCAAAACTGTCTGGTTACAAGCTAATTGTGGTGCCGTATCTCGTCGATCTAAGCAACGAAGTTGTAGCCGCCTTGACGGAATTTCAACGTGGCGGCGGCAAACTGCTAATCACCGATGGTGGTGGCACGATTCAAGCGAGCGCACAACCATTGGCTCAATTGGCCGGTGCTTTCGTGCAAAAACAAACGACCTTCAAGGAAGTGACGAAACTGACGTGGCCTCGCGTTCCGCTTGCGTACAGTGAAGACTATGCAGTTGGAACAATGATCGCCGACATCACACTTGCGCCTTCTGCTTCGACTCTCGCGAAGTGGGAAGATGCATCTGGTGCCAAAGGCGCGATCGTTCGTCAGGGCAACGCGATTTTCATGGGTTGGGCGCCGGGAGTTCAAGGCGACATCACAATCAACTCGCAAGTTATCTCGATGGCCTTGGATGAACTTCAACCTGGAATCACTCAGCAAGCTGCCGTACAAATCAGCTTTGCCGATTTCCAGACAATCAATCAAGAACTCGAGTATTTGACCAAGCGCACCGAAGAAACAATCAAAACGGCAAAGCAAGCCGATTTTGCTGTTCCATACAAAGTGATTCAAGCAAGCTTCGATAAAGCAATTGACCTCACCAAAAAATTCAATACTGCTTATCGCGAGCGCCGTTTCTTCGAAGCCGATGACACGCTGAAACAGGCACGTCAACAGTTTGCCATGGCGTTTGCGCAGGCCATGCCTGTTCGTCCCGTGGAAGCGCGTTCCATCTGGCTGGATAGAGGCACGATCGTTGCCTGCCGAAATGCAAAAGGCATGACGCAGCTGTTCGACAAATTGAAGTCATCCGGCATAAACGTTATCTATTTCGAGACCAACAATGCCGGTTACACCATGTACCCAAGCAAGGTCGCCGCGCAAAATCCGGAGACAGTGACGTGGGATCCGCTCGGCACCGCCGTCTTGGAAGCAAAGAAACGTGGCATGGAAGTTCATGCATGGATTTGGTGCTTTGCAGTAGGCAATGCTCGACACAATCCTATTATCGGCAAGGATGGCGACTATCCGGGCCCGGTGCTGTCCTCGCACGATTTCACATGGGCTTTGCAATCCGGCAATGGTTCGCTTCTGCCACCAAAACAATTTGAATACTGGTTAGATCCATCCAATACCGAATGCAAGAACTACATCAAGGCGCTTGCGATGGAAATCATCACCAAGTATCCGACAGTTGACGGCGTTCAGCTCGACTATATCCGTTATCCGTTCAACAACAAGGGCGGAGAGATGGGCTTCAACTGGTTTGGTCGGACGAAGTTCGAACAAGAAACGGGACTCTCACTCGATAAGCTCGATGACGAGACTCGTCAATTGTGGATGGCGTGGAAGATTCAACAAATCAACGGATTCGTCAAAGACATCTCATCCATGTTGCGCACCGCCAAACCCGGTATCAGAATTTCTGCCGCCGTTTATGGCATGCCACGAAGATTGCGTATCCAAGCCATTCAACAAGAGTGGGAAACTTGGGTCGCCAACGGTTGGGTAGATACGCTCAATCCGATGACGTATGTTCCTACCGCAAAAGAACTGTCCGACGCAGCTGGCTACGTGCGCGAATCCACAGCTGATAGAGCTCTCGTCTACCCGGGTCTGTCTATTCGGCAACTCGACACTGCAGGGTTGATCGAGCAGTTGGATTCTGCGAGATTGCAAGGAACATTAGGAACAACGATGTTTGCAGTCGCTCATCTCGACGACAAAAAGATCGGTGTGCTCAAAGTGGGACCGTATAGAAGACAGTCGCTTTTGACGCCGCAATCAGAGCCGATTCGCGCAAGCCGGCTTCTGGTCGACGACTTTGCAGCGATGGTGAATCGTTATTTGCAAGATCCGACGAAACACATTCTTTCTGATACTGCCAGCACAAACGATGTGGTATCACAAATCGATTCTATTCAAAAGGAAATGCACAAATTGAAGCCGACCAGCAAAGCACAAGAGCTGGAGAGCGTCATCAAAGACGTTACTGGATTGCACAACACGATCAAAGAATGGCTGCGATTGGAAGCGTTCATTCAACGCGGGTTCAGAG
Organism: uncultured Candidatus Obscuribacterales bacterium; assembly: GCA_964478655.1. Taxonomy (GTDB): domain Bacteria; phylum Cyanobacteriota; class Vampirovibrionia; order Obscuribacterales; family Obscuribacteraceae; genus CAYZJR01. The sequence continues at coordinate 17,268 of CAYZJR010000069.1, read as the reverse complement.
CGCAGTACATCGTCAACTACCTGAGTCAAGTAGAAGCGATTCTTTCCTATGCTCAGCACAGAGCCAAAGTTCAGGAGGGTGGACCAAACCCTACGATGGCGGGAACTACGGGAATGTAGCCCCCCGCTAAAACATCGGCTTGAATACAAGCATCTGCGTCAGAAAGAGCGTGTTGTGCGCGAACTCGCATGCGTAGTCGAAGACCGGGTTCAGCCTTTGAGGCATTGGCGTGTGTTTTTCCAAGCAATCTGCCAGTCGAATCAGATAGTCTCTTCCCTTGTAGTCGTTCTCTAAGGTTGTGATCCACTTTTGCGGGATCTCGCCGACTCCGTTGAAGGCTCCGGAGAGATTGCCGCAGATTGCTGCCATCGTGTCGGTGTCCCAACCGGCGTTGACGCAAAAGAGAACGCTTTCAGAGAAATTGTTCGGCGTCCTGACGAATGCAAAGATTGAGGACAAAATAATGTCTCTAATGGGCATTCCTTTGACGGAGCTGTTTTTGTGCAGTTCTGCAAGGGCACGATCGTCGTCCAATGCCACCATCGATGAAAGGGATTGAATCTCTTGAGCCAATTTCTCGTCCGCTTTCGACACCTGCAACGCGATTGCGCCTAGAAAGTCGTCGACGTCGAGTTCGTTCTTTTTCGCATTGACGAGGTAGGACACGCCAAAGACAACGGCGATGGCTGCGGCAATTGAGACGCTATGCGTATGCGTCACCTTGCTCGATTCGACAGTTTTTTCGAATAGATTTTGCTCATCTGCGTGAAAGTATAATCCGAGTGGCGCTGCGCGCATAGCCGGGCTGCTGCCGGGAAAGTTGCCGCCGGTTTCCTTCATTCCCAACAGGCATCGAAGAGCGGCATCTTTTGTCGCTCGACCACTTAGACGCGGAAAAACCATTCTCCATCGGGCCAACTTTTCTCGAAACTTTTGTGCGTTGAAATCGCCGTCTTCAAGCAAGCATTCGGCGATCAAAATTGTTAGTTGTGTGTCATCGGTGAAGTAGCCATAGCCTGGGCGGACCTTGTATTCGGTCACTGCCTTGTATCGCTTGCGGATTCTTTCGCGACTGAGATTCTCCGTGACAAACCCCAGGGCGTCACCAACGGCGCCACCAAGAATGCATCCACGAAACTTATCTGATAGTTCCACTTGCCTAATTCGTGCCTAACTAGTGCCACCAGTGGCGGCGCCAACGTCGAAGATAAAATTCTATACCGCGAGCAAGTTAAAGCCCCCTGCGGGGGTGCAGGGGGCAATTGGAGGAACTGCAGAGCCAGACTACGCTAGTGCGTCGTCGAAGCTTGTGTTATGTTCCAGGATTCCAGCCGTCTGTACTTGGAACCGGCGCTGGAGCTGGTTGCACGAACGGTGTTGGTTCGGCAATTGGCTGGGGAGCCGGAGGTGCAAACGAGGTTTGTGGTGCAGCAGCAGCTTGAGCTGATGCAGCAGCAACAATGGCCTTGAGGCTTTCATCGAGCAAGCCCGCTTTTTCGCGGAGCAAGTATTCGATGTAATCACCGCGGCTCATACGCGAGGCAGCAACTTGCTCGTCGAGCAGGCGGTGTGCCATCGGGGTTACGCAAACTGCCGTTGTTGTTCCTCTGTTTTTTCCAAAGAAAAACGACTTGGCGCCACCCTTCGGGCCTGTTTGCTTCGCGTGTGCGGGCAATCTCAATGGCGGCAAGCCGGCACGCTCACGAATGAGCATTTCGACGTAGTCACCATTGGAGACGCTTGCTTGCGCTGCCTGCTCTTTGAGCAATTGGCGGCCAAGTGCGGTCAAGTTGAACGAGACCGAACCTGACTCCTTGCCAGGAAAGCGCGAACGCCGCGGCGAAGTGGTCTTGGCAGAAGTTGTTGTTTGGACCGTTGTATTCATCTAAATTTCGGCAGCAGATGCACCCGTGCTTTGTCCGGTTCTGAAGCCTTTCCTCCTTCTTTCTGACGTAATAACGGAATCCGACGACTCGGTTATAGCAATAAGACTTTTGACGTCTTTTTAAATTCGGCAGCACGAACTGCCTACTTATTCACCAACGCAATTCCATTTTTGTTAGGGCGACGGGGTTGTCACATAACTGAATGGACTTCTTGAAAGTTTCGCAGTTCCACTTGACCTCTTTTATTAGGCAAATTGAACAGGAGGATTCCCTCCCAGTTCCGCTCCTCTTGACATTACCTTTTGGGGTAATTTTTAGAGGGAGACCTGGCAACCCTTTCCAAGACCTTGATTATAGAGCAAAAGTTACAGAAATTAGCAGTAGTCATGTATTACGAGTTTTTCATGCACTGCGGGTTTTGGGGTTCATGACATCCGTTGCGTGATCAATGGAAAGTGAGACTGGAAGCCCATATGTTGAATACCCAGGCAATGATTGATCCGAATATTGCCCCTACTAAAACCTCAATTGGCGTGTGGCCTAGGAATTCTTTAATCCGTTCAGACGACAATCTGGGGTGTTCGGAAAACAATTCAGTCATCATTTGATTGAGCACTTTCGCCTGCAGCCCGACCGTTCTGCGCACTCCAGCGGCGTCATACATGACGATCATGGCCAAGCTCAACGCGATTGCGAATGATACGGAATTGAAACCTTCGATCAAGCCGACAGACACAGCCATACCCATGGTGCAGCAGCTGTGGCTGGACGGCATTCCGCCGGTCTTGGCAAACATGCGCAGATCGAACTGACCGGTGCGGAAGAGCTTAGTGATGATTTTGGTAAGTTGAGCAAGAGTGCTTGCAAGAACGGTTACTGATATTACTTGCCAACCGCGAGTTGTGTGCGCTTTCCACATCTCCTCAGCTGTTGAGGCGACGGCAGTGTTGTCTGCCATGAGGCAATGAGAAAGAAGCTGTGGGATGGAACAGAAATCCATTATTTGAAGGCACCCTTATAAGTGAACGGTCGTACTCTTTGTAACTAGTTGGTCCTGTTTATAGAAAATGTGAGAAGCGCCTTGAGCGGTGCCATTGCATTGGCACTCAGGCTCAGCCGATTCAGTATCTCAAGACCTTCAGACTCAAGCTCTTCGAGACGGGCTTTTGAGCCCTCTACGCCAAACACGCGAACCCATGTGGCTTTGCCTGACGCCTCGTCTTTTCCCGGTGTCTTTCCAAGTGTTGTGATATCACCAGTGACATCCAATAGATCATCCGTTATCTGAAAAGCCAGACCGAGAATTTCTCCAAAGCGATTCAAATCTCGAAGAAGAGTTTCAGAAGCGCCACACAAGCGGGCTCCGGACCATACCGAAAAGCGAATCAGTGCGCCGGTCTTTCTCTTATGTATCGTCTCAACGATGCGTGCGTCTATAGCCGTTTCTTGAGAACCGGATTCTTTTGCAGATGCTTTAGCCGTGTCTTTTCCGGTGAATTCCATATCATCTACTTGTCCGCCCACCATGCCGCTGGCGCCTGTGGCTCTTGAAAGTTCTTGTGCCACTGAAAGTAGTATTGAAGGGTCAACCAAGTTCTTTGTGTGGGCAATGAGAATTTCGTTAGCGTAGACAAGCAGCGCGTCGCCTGCAAGAAGGGCCATAGCTTCGCCGAAAACCTTATGGTTTGTCGGTTTTCCTCTGCGGAAATCATCGTTGTCCAAACAGGGCAAATCGTCGTGAATCAAACTCATGGCATGTATGAGTTCGATTGCGCATGCGCAAGGCAAAGCGAGTTCTATTCCTTTTTCGCCCTTAATCGCTTCCGCTGCTGCTATACACAGCAAGGCGCGAAGGCGCTTGCCGCCTGACAATAGCGAGTAGCGCATGCTTTGCCAGAGAATCGATGGATCGTCGTAATTCAAGTATTCGTTTAAACGCGTTTCAACTAGCAGACGTCGGTCTTCTGCGTAAGTTTTGAAATCAAACGTTGAATCGGAAGTAGTTGAAGCGACCATTAGCCTTTGTCTTTTGACGTTCCTTTGAAGAAGTCCATGGCTTCTCTTGCTACTTTCAAGCCGAACATCCCCCACTTCAGAACGTTCTTCTCTTTATTTATTAGAGCCATCACAACTGGAAGTGCTGATTTCACTAAATCTGCAACATTGGCTTCAACTTGGTCTTCAGGTGGAAACAGTTTGCGCTTCACATCTTCGAGCATGATCCGCATCGATTCCAATTGGTAGACTGCTTCGTCTCTCAAAACGTTGATCAACTCTTCCGTCTGTCTGAGCGTGAAGATTAGCTCACGGTAATTGAAAAGCACTGCGGCGCATCCGCCTGCAGCTCCCAATGCAATATATATGAATACGATCTTGGCAATATATATAAGTGAGTTCTTGACGACAAGCTTCGGTTCAGCCATCAGGTCAATCCACACCACTGCCACAATCGGAATCATCAAAGTGATGCCGGCAAGAATCACCCATGGACGGAGCCTCTCCACGAGCTCAGCAATGGTCTTTGTGGGGCGTGGAATCGTTCCGAAAAACAACGCATCGCTTACATTTTCATCATCAAGATGAGGTACGACAATCTCCGCCATTTTGTCCGGCGGTGGATTGTTCGATGTAGAAGGTGCGTTTGTCATCAGTGTTTTAGAAGGCGCTTATTTGAGTAGTTGTCTTGCGATAAGCATTCGCTGAATCTGATTTGTTCCCTCATAGATTTGACCTGCCTTGGCATCTCTGAAGATGCGTTCGACGATATGGTCGGGGTTTCCGCTTTCCAAAGACAGGATGGAAAGCGCTTCTGTAGAGACTTTCATTGCTGCATCCGTGGCAGTGATTTTGGCCATTGCCGCCAAGTTGACGTCTGTTTGTCCGCGATCGATGCTTCGTGCCGCAGCATAGGTCAAGACGCGAGCCGCTTGCACAGTCACTTCCATGTCACCCAGCGTGACTGCAAGATCGTTGAGATGCTCGTTGGTGCGACCCTCTTGATACTCTTTCTTGAGATACTTCACTGCTTGATCGAGTGCGCCTTGCGCCCAGCCTGTTGCCTGCGCCGCGATGGTAACTCGCCCTTTTGCGAGGCTGGAGAGCGCCACTTTGCGCCCTTCTCCATGTTGCCCGAGGAGATTTTCTTTGGGAACTTTGCAGTCGTTGAATACGATCTCGCATGTTGCGTAACCGCGCATTCCCAACATGTCGAATTTCTGTCCGATCTCGAAACCTTTGAATTCTTTTTCGACGATGAAAGACGTGATGGTGTCTGCTTTTTTGCCATCTTTGCCAGGCGGCAAATCAACGCCGGTGAGTCGCGCCATTACGATGAAGTAATCTGCAGAGGCACCACTCGTGATGAATGTTTTGGTTCCATTGAGAATGTATTCGTCACCAACAAGCTTTGCCTGAGTCTCAATTGCGGCTGTGTCAGAACCAGCATTGGGTTCAGTCAAACCAAACGCTGCCAAATACTTGCCTGTGCACGACGGCGGCAGATACTTCATTTTCTGCTCGTCAGTTCCGAATCTGTAGACTGGTTCCTGGCACAGAACATGCACGCCAAGTGAACTCATAATCGGAATGCTGCGTCTGCCGAACTCTTCGTTGATCAGACAAAAACTGACGTAGTCGCCACCCGAGCCGCCATATGTGTCTGAGAAGGGCAAGGCGCCAAAACCCTCTTTGCAAGCGGCGTCAAACATGTCGCGCCGAAACGTGTTGTCGGTGTCGGATTTGACTATGTCGCGAATGCTGACTTTGTCGGCGAATTCACGAGCTTTCTTGAGCCATCCGAGCTGCTTTTCCGTGTACATTACGGCGTTTCCAGCGGGTGATTGGAGATTGGGTGGGGTTTGAAGCATGGTTCCAATACAGTTTTAAAGCGTATCTCACCATAAATATAGCAGTGCAATGCAGGCTCACGAGCCACTAAATGAGACGTCTAATATCATGGGTTACAATTAATCCACCTACAAATCAAGAAGCTGGCATATGGTGAGCACCTCTTCCAAAACTCGAGACGAAAAGAAGAAGGGCGCGCCTGAGGCATCGGGGCGTGAGCTGGTTAAGCCGCGCGCTCTCAAAAAAGGTGACACGATTGCCATTGTGGCGCCGAGTTCGAATCCTTTCGAAGAAGGACAGATCGAATTCACCTATCAATGGCTGACTGAGCTTGGTTTTAAATACAAGTTAGGCAAGCACGTTTTTGACACCTGGGGCGACATGGCAGGCTTGGATGAGGCTCGTCTAGCCGATTTGCACGATATGTGGAAAGACGAGTCAGTGGCTGCAGTGATGCCGCTTAGGGGTGGGACCGGCAGCGTACGACTCCTCCCGCATCTCGATTTCGAGATGATCAAAGAGAATCCGAAAATATTCATCGGTTACAGCGACACCACCGGTTTGCTAATTCCAATTCATCAAAAGACCGGACTGGTCACCTTTCACGGCCCACTGTTGGGATCGTTTTATGAAAGTTCCTACAGCTATCACTACTATCAGAAGGCGCTCACCAAGGCGAAACCGATGGGGTTGATCAGTGACCCAATAAGCAAAGCGCCGTGGAAACCTGAGTATCCTCCAACAAGAATGATCATTGCGCCAGGTCATGCGCGTGGTCGATTAATCGGTGGCTGTCTGACATTGATTAGGCAATTGATGGGAACGCCATATGAGATTGAAACGGAGGGGCGCCTCGTTTTCATTGAAGACGTGAAGGAGGAACCGCACAACGTCGATCGCATGATTTCGCAGTTGTTGCTTGCCGGGAAATTGCAGAAAGCAGCAGGAATCATTGTTGGCGAATGCAGTGGTTGTGTGCCGGGTGCCAGACGCAATGTCTTGCCGCTCAATTACAGCGTCGAACGAATGTTGCGCGAACGACTGGGTGACCTCGGTATTCCCGTCATCTACGGAATGAAGATCGGCCATTCTAAGGAGAAAGTAACCTTGCCACTGGGCGTGATGGCAACCTTGGATGCGACAGGAACCAATGTCAAATTGAAACTCGAAGAGAGTGCGACGGTATTAGAAAGAAGAGCATGACCACAAAATCTAGAAGCACTACGGAAGTTCAGAAAAAATTGGTGAAGCCGCGCGCGCTCAAGCCGAAGGATCGAGTGGCGCTCGTGTGTCCGGCGAGTCGTCCTCATAATCCGGCAACGATTGATTTCTGCAAAAAGATGGTTGAGGAGATGGGCTTCAACCCGATACTGGGCAGCCATGTTCTTTCCATGCATGGCTACATGGCAGGAACGGACAGTGAACGCATCTCTGATTTCAATGCCGCCATTCATGATGACACCATATCCGCCATCTTTTGTTTGACTGGTGGATTCGGTTCGCTGCGAATTCTAGAGAACATTGATTTTGCAGAGTTGGCGAAGAAGCCGAAGTTGATAGTGGGTTCGGATGACATTACGCACTTGCTGGTTGCCGCGCTGACTGAGATTGGGTTGGTTTCGTTGCATGGTCCGAACTTGGATTGCATCACCGATCGTTGCGCATTTGAGAAACTTAAGCATGCAGTAACTTCGACGTCGCCGCTTCCGAAAATGCAAGCTTCGAGTTGGTTGGCAGATTCGGGAAGCTGTTACTCGCCTGTTTTGGGGCGCGTTGAAGGACCTCTTGTCGGCGGCAATCTAACTGCATTGGTGTCGCTGATGGGAACACCCTATCAGCCTGAGTTCGATTCTCGAATTCTGTTTTTGGAAGACAAAAACGAACGCAACGACATTTTAGATCGATGGTTCACTACTCTTTGGGTTGCAGGTGAACTTGATCGAGTGACAGGCGTCGCCTTTGGCACGTTTGAGAATTGTGGAACCAAAGGATCGGAAAACATGCTCACCTATGAGGAGATGTTTGGCGAGCGTTTGATGAAGATGAAGAAACCGTGCTGTTTTGGACTTCCCTTTGGGCAAGGGGCAACAAGCCAATATGTTCCCTTTGGATTGAATGCCAAGCTAGATACTCAAGCCGGCGTGCTGGAGATTTTGGAGAGTGCATTAGTTTAGCTACTTGTAGCCGAAACCAGCTTTTCTAGCTTGAACAGTCGAATTGCATTGAGCCTAACAATGTCGTTGAACTCGGTTTGAGTAAGTTCCGTTTTTATTTTTTGCACGAGCGTCTCGTAGTTTTGGTAATGCTTTGCTCCATAATAGGTCGCATCTGTGCCGAACAGAACGCGCTTGCTTCCTACCTTTTTGACGGCACGCAACACGGCATCGGGATCTGCTTGAGCTGTCTCCAAATACAGTTGCGCGTCTGCTTTCGCTTTTGATTGGCTCACGACATCGATTGCCGAGTCATGACCACCGCCGAAACCCATGTGATAAAGGACGATGGGAACCGTCGGAAAGCGGCGCGCCACTTTGTAGATTCGAGCCGGTGATGAGAGCGATGCGGGTCCGCCGCAGTGAAATACAGCAGGAACTCCATACTGCCTGCAAAGTTCCAAATACGAATCTACGCTCTTATCATCGGCCGCAAATTGATTGAACTCCGGATGAAACTTCATGCCAACGAAGACGTGATGCTTGTCTTCATCGAGGTAGTCTTTGAGGAACGGTTCCACATTCTTTGCATTTCCATCATTGGGTCTTGTCCATACCAAACCTCTAAGCAACGGTTTATTCTTGTTGACCAGATCGAAGGTCTTTTCGTTAGCCGTCTTCTCATCGAGGTTTTCAGTGATTCCAGGCAGTTCCGCACCATCAATGTTTGAGACTAAAGCCAGCTTGATCCCATACCGGTTTAAGTTCGTCAACAAGGTGGATGCGCTCAAGTCGTAGCCTCGGAAGGTGCCCATATGAGCGTGAATATCGATGATGCCGAAACCAGACCACATGCCCGTTTCTTTCTTATTCTGTTTTGCGAGGGAGGGACTGAGTGAGAGAGGCAAAATGGAAAGGACGAGCAGCGCAAAGCCGACTGCCGGTTGCACCGTGAATGATTTGGAATTAGTTTTCAGCCTTGTAGACGGTCTTTGAACCATCGTAATGAAACCGATACATGTCGCCCATTCCGATTGTGGCACCGGGTGCTTGAGAATGCATTGCTTGAATGATTTGGGCCGCTTTGTCTTTGATCACAGCATGATCTCTGATGCCGTCAAAATCTGTGGATTCAAGGAACCAACTGATTCCGTCGCGCACGATCATTGCAGTCGGTTTGTTGTAGGCCGAATCGCGCAGCTGGACCATTGTGTTGTCTTCGCTTTCGAGTTTAACTCTCCAATCCATCTCGACATCTCCTCTGGGAATTCGCTAAAGGTACCACTTTGATGCGGGTGAAGCATTAGTGCTAGATTTCGGCCGGAACCAAAGCTGAAGGCGCAAGCGAGAAGCGACAGTAACCGTCCTGCAACCTTCCGAGCCTATAGTGAACCGCATGGAACCCATTGATTCGGGAATTGCGGGTTCAAAGCTTTTGTGGAGGCTCAGCCGTAAGGAGTAAAACCCATGCGGCTGATTACTAAAAAGGATCCCGAAACCCATTGTGAGCGATAGCGGACTGGAACTATTTCTTGTGGTTCACAACGCGAAGGTCTAGGCCCAGTACATCTGCAAGGAACATCCAGATATCGGTCGTGGAAGATGTTTTGACCGTTGAACGACCGTGACCGCCTTCATCGGTTCTTAGAATAATCGGTGCCGTTCCGCCTTGAGCTGCTTGAAGCGCTGCAGCAAACTTGAAGCTGTGCAGAGGCACCACTCGATCGTCATTCAACGATGCACAAATTAGAGTTGCAGGATATTTGACACCGGGCTTGATTTGATGCAGCGGCGAGAGTGTGTGTAACTGCGTGAACTCGGCTTGATCTTCCGGGTCGCCATATTCGCTCATCCACGTCCAACCAAAAGTGAATTTATGGAATCTGGTCATATCACACAAGGCATTTTGGATGAAGACCGCGGCGAAGAGGTCCGGGCGAGTAACCATCGCACGTGCCGCAACGAGCCCGCCGTTGCTTCCTCCGGTGATTGCCAGTTTGGATGGCGAGGTATAGCCGCGATCGATTAAACACTCGGCGGTGGCAATGAGGTCGCCGACGACATCGATCTTTCCACCTTTGACGCCGGACTTATGCCAGTCGAAACCGTATTCGCCGCCGCCGCGCAACAAGGGGAAGGCGAGCATTCCTTCGAGTTGGAGGAACGGCACGAGATTCGACCTGAACTCCGGGCAATTGAGAACATTGAAGCCGCCATACGCTTGAATCAGTGTCGGAGTGGTTCCACTGCGCTTCAATCCCTTCTTGTGCACGAGGTAGACGGGAAACTCGACGCCGTTTCCTTTCACCATCTCCTGAGCCATCATGAATTCGCCATTGAGAATGGCAGATTCTTTGGGTTGGAAAACCGGTTTCAGAAGCACTTTCTGCTTCTGGGTACTCAAGCAAAAAATCGTCGATGGTGTAACTGGGTTGCTTAACTCGAAGAACAGTTCGGATGTCTCGACATCGCCCGAGAGATGCGCCACTACTCCTTTGAATGGAAGCTTGATCGATGAAGGTTTTTGGGTTTTGTCGTTCTTTGCGTGAGGGACGAATTTCAATCGCGAAAGACCATGGTGCAAATAGTGCAAAATCCATCCGTCTTTTGTACATTCAGCTGCACGAAGAGTATCGTCCGACTGATGAACAACAGTTCTTTGGGTTGTCTTGTCGCCGGCAATCTTGACTGCAATGAGCTTTCCGCGAGGTGCCTCGTGGTCGGTGACGAAGTAGTGTTCACCGGATATGGTTGCACAATATGCGTACCTGCCTTCTTGCTCGCCGAACAATTCAAAGAGAGGTTCTTTCTTCGGAGCCAGGCTTCGCAAGAAGACTTTGTTGTTGAGCGAGCGCGCCGCCCATACAAACACAATCAGATGTTTCTCGTCTGAAGTTTGAGCGCACCCAAGATAGTCGTCTGGTCTATTCGGTTCGAAGATCAGTTTGTCTTTGCTTTGTAGATCACCCAGCTTGTGAAATCGAAGCTTGGGTCCTTGAATGACGGAGAGCGGGTCTGTCGGCGGGTAGGGAAAGTCGATGTAGAAAAATCCATCAGACTTTGGCGACCATACAATTGTTCGCTTCCTGATTCCGATTATTTTGTCCGGAAGTTCAGCTTTCTTTCCGAACGGTTTTATGCGCCATTCCTGCCAGTCGCTGCCGTGCACGGAGAGTCCCATTGCCAAAAGCTTTCCGTCGGGCGAGATCGAATATTCGTCTAACCAGTGACCGTCCGCAAATGTATTGGGATCGACAACAACTTTGGTTGCACGTGAACTGTTCGAGACGCCGTCTGTCAATTTGGTTGAACGATACAAGACCGGCTGGCGCCCATCTCCCCACTTTTTGAAGTAGTAGTATGAGCTGTGTTTATGAGGCACTTCATAAGGCTGCAGCTGAAAATGTTGCCAAAGCGACATTTGAAGTGCTCGTTGACCGATCAATATGCGGTCGAAAAACGTTTGGCTGAGGTCGCGCTGAAGATTCATCCACTCTTTCGTTTTCTCGGCATTTATGTCTTCAAGCCAGCGGTAGTGGTCTGCGACTTCTATATCGAAGAGTTTTTCCTTCAATTCCTGAATTTCTGTTTGTGGGGCCGCAGGAATTTTCAGGTCGCGCCTGGCAAGTTGCATGAGGCGTCCCAAGAGCTCGTGGCGCATGTTTTGATGCGCCGGCGTAATGATTGCCGCCTCGATCAAATCGACAAGATACGCGTACATATCCTTAGTGCTGGCAGGGAATTCATTGTAGATATCCAGAGATTCGGAAATATACTTTAGCCCCTGGCGAATTCGTTTTTTTCGGAGTGCCACCATGGCCATGCCGGCCAGGCAGCGAGCGCGCTCTCTTTGAAAGCGGCTCATCATCTCCCTTTCGTTGATGCGGACTTTCTTTAGAGGAAGCTGTGCTTGATGGAACGCATCGAATCCCGCCTGATACTTTCGAAGGCGAATCATATGATCGGCTTTACGCGAATAGCACTTTGAAAGTTCAAGCGTGAGGGGCAGCTTGATGTTCAGTCCTTCCGTATTGAGCTTCCGCAAGCAACTTTGCATGAGAGTTGCTGCTTGGTCGAACTTGTGCAAGTTGCACAGGCTCATCGCTACTCCTATGGCAGCATTGACTATCGGCAGCGCATTTCCTCTTCTGGAGGAACAGTCGAATGCTTGCTTATAAGCCGCGAGTGCTTCCCTGTAGCTGCTGCGACGCATCGAGGAATAGGCAACACCCATGGCACTATATGCGGTGAAGTAGCAAGCTCCATCTAGGTCATCTGCAACATCGAAGGCTCGTTGATACAGAGTCTGAGCTGCTTCGTGCGCACCTGCCTTGCTGGCATCGTCAGCCCACTTGGTCAGCTCCGCCCAGATATCTTTTGCTTTGTCGGGCAGCACATCTATTTGTTTTACTGCGCGCTGATTTGCCCTATGTCTGTGCTTTCTTTTGGACAGTGATGGACCTGACACCGGTGAAACCTCTTACCAGAAGAAGTCTGACGATGTTAGCTCTGCCTCAAGAGCGGATGGTTCCAATTCCTCGATACTCTTAAGTGCCTCGGGAACCTTTCGTGTGATATCACCGGCGATGACACCTGCCTGACCCAACTCTTGTGCCGCGAGGTCTCCGGCTCTGCCGTGAATGTAAACTCCGGCGACTGCGGCTTGCGTGGTGTTGAGACCTTGGGCCAGGAGTGCGCCGATAATTCCGGTGAGCACGTCTCCGGCACCGGCGGTAGCCATGCCCGAGTTACCAGTCGGGTTTATGAAGATCTTGCGAGGACTTGCTACCACCGTGAGCGCACCTTTTAGTACGACCACGCAATCGAACTTACTAGAAGCTGCTCGCGCGGCCGCGATTCGATCTGCTTGAATCTCGGATGTCGAAATTCCTAGCAGTCTGGAGAGTTCTTTCGGGTGCGGCGTGAGCACAAACGCCGGGTTGCTGCTTTCCATCAAATATTGAGGCTTTTCGGCAATTGCATTGAGGGCATCTGCATCGATAACACACGGCTTGTCAATTTCTGCTAAAAGTTGGTGCACAAACTCAACCGTTTCTTTGTCCATCGAAAGACCTGGTCCCAAGGCTATTGCACTTGCCTTTTTCATTTCGGAACGCAAATCATCGATTGATTGCGGCGTGAGCGAACCATTCTTGCTTTCAGGCAAACCTTTATAGATGACCTCACTTGGAGGAAGCGTCGCTGCAATTGACTTCGGACTGGCTAAGATTGACAGCCCAACACCGTTTCGTAATGCACTTTCGCCGGCGAGTTTTCCTGCGCCCGCCATTCCGAAACTGCCCGCGATGGTCAGCAATCTGCCAAAGGTGCCCTTATGAGCGTTTGTTGTTCTCTCGGGCAGGTCGTGAAGGACTTGATTGACAGTGGTCAACCGAAGTTCTGAGTCCAAGCGCTTGTTCAAAGGAAGTCCGATATCGACGACTCTAATCTCTCCTGCAAGTTCGTGAGCAGGGTGACAGAATAGTCCAGGTTTAAGCGCGCCGAAGGTCACGGTTCGCGTTGCCCTGATGGCTACGCCCATTACTTGTCCTGTGTCGGAGTTGATGCCTGACGGAACATCAACCGACAGCACAGTTTTTCCGCTTTCATTAATCGCTTCGATTGCATCTTTGTAGATGCCTTCGACTGGGCGCACAAGACCTGTCCCAAATATCGCGTCTACGATTACAGATGCATACTTCAAACTCAAGTTGTACAAAGTAGTGACTTGAGGAATTACTCCAAGACTCTCAAGAACCCGCTTATTGGCTTTGAATTCGGCGGTGGCGCTAGAGAATGGATCTGTGCCTTCTTTTCCCTTTGCGTCTTCGTGCAGCAAATACACAGTTACCGGCAGACCCCAGAGATGCAGGTAGCGTGCAATGACCAGACCATCGCCGCCATTGTTGCCTTTGCCGCACAGAACAATAATTTCTCCATGGGACTCTTTATAGTGTTCGATGTTGCCATAAAAATCATAGAGCTCGCGCACATGGTAAGCCGCAGCACGACCGGCGATTTCCATCAAGACTTGACCCCAATTGGCGTCATTGTCCTTGATGAAATCCGCTTCCATCGATCGCAATTGAGATGTAGTCAAAATGCGACTCGAGATGATTCGATCTAAGTCAAAGTGGCTGCGAGATTGGGTCTCGGCAGCTTGGTTTCCGGAGTCTTTCTTGTTGTGATGCGCGATCTGCAAGATGTTACCTCCAGTTATGTTGGTTCTACAGGAACCTTTATGCACCGCGCGAGGTGCCCTTTTGATGGATCTTTCTCTTCTAGAGGGGGCAGAGCTTTTCTGCATTCGTCAATAACAAGTGGGCATCGATTGGCGAATCGGCACCCGATCGGCAGATCGACTAAACTGGGAGGCTGCCCTTCGATTGGCGAAAGGCGCGTGGTATGCGGCTTTGGAACGGAGTTCAATAATCCCACAGTGTATGGGTGCTTGGGATTCGCGAAAAGTTCATGAACCTTGGCGTACTCCACAATTGAGCCGGCGTACATCACTGCGACTGTGTCGCACATCTCTGCCACCACTCCAAGGTCGTGAGTGATTAAGATGATCGACATGCCCTGTTCTTTTTGAATTTGTCGCATCAAATCAAGAATCTGCGCTTGAACGGTAACGTCGAGCGCGGTGGTTGGTTCATCAGCAATCAAAAGCTTTGGCTCGCAAGAGAGAGCCATTGCGATCATGACTCTTTGTCTCATGCCGCCGGAAAACTGGTGAGGATAGTCATCGATTCTCTGTGCCGCTTGTGGAATGCGGACTTTGTCGAGCACTTCGATTGCGCGTTGTCGTGCCTGTTTTCGCGAGACTTTTTGGTGGAGTTCGATCGCTTCAATAATTTGGTCGCCAACAGTGTAAACGGGGTTGAGCGACGTCATTGGATCTTGCGGAATCAACGCCGCGTGATTACCTCTAATCGAACGCATCTTCGATTCCGGCAGTTCAAGAAGGTTTTGCCCTTCGAGAATGATTTTTCCGGAGACGATTTTTCCAGGTGGCGGAACTAGTCTGAGGATCGAAAGTGACGTTATAGATTTTCCGCAGCCTGACTCTCCGACAATACCAAGCACTTCTCCCTTTTCAACGCTGATGCTTATGTCGTCAACGGCCCGCGCGACTCCACTTTCTGTATAAAAGACCGTGGAAAGTTGCTGGATATCAAGGAGCGGCATTGCTGAGTGCGCTTTGTTTTTAAGGAGATGAAATCAACGGCTGTGAGTGAATCAGCGTGTTGCCAGAATAGCATGTAGGTCTGGTATTTGATTTAATAGAGGAATGTCTGACCAAAACAGCGACACCAAAGACATTTCTGTCTTGCAGCAACTGACCAAGCTAGTCAAGGAGACAGATAGACTCGTGCGGCTTGCCGACGACATCGATACGCATGCAAGCACACCGCAGGCGAAGGCGGCTTTCAATTTGATTGGCACCGAGGTCAGCAACATTCTTGGAATCATAAGAACATCGCTTGATCCGCTTTATCGACTTTACGAGCTTGACCCAGGAATGAAGAAGCTCGAACACAATCGGAGAAACTCCGTGATTAGAGAGTTCTCTGCAGCGGAAGAAGCTGACGAAAGTTATGACGAACAAGCTCTTTGGAGTGAAGTCAAGGGACAGAAAGACAAATAGCTTAGTTGGATGCTAGGGTCTTTTTTGGCTTGGAATTCTTGCTGCTTGATGTACTCACGTGCATCAAGCTAATCTCTGAAACGCAAACTGGATGGCGATTTTGCCAATGGCATTCCAGCACGTAGGTACATGACGCAGCAAGACTTAGACCCAGAAAAAAAGGGGATCACGACCCAGAAAAATTGACCTGCGAGGAGGCCAAAAAGCCGCTGGAAGTCAAGATGGGTTGGTCCATGTCAAGACTCGAGAATGACCCGCAAGTTCTTCGACTTACTCAAGACTTCGCACGAAGTGATGCCGCTCTTGTTTTGGAAGCCCAAATCGATAGTGCTTTCACCAACTCGCAAATTTCGTACGACAACTCGACCCAACCACTCAGGAATTGATGGCTCAACAATGGTGAGACGGTTACGCACCGCATCTGGTTGCAGATTGAAGCACGCCGACAGAAGTTGAAACATGCTGCCAGCAGCCCATGCTTGCGGGCTGCAAGACACAGGATAGTCAATCGGGCTATCGGTTTCAGCCTTGCCGAAACCGCAAAACAGTTCTGGGAGCCGGTGATATCGCTCCGACTGGGAAACCTCGTAGAGTGCCTCCATCACAGTGTGCGCATCCTGGACTCTGCCGAGTTTGCGCAAACCGCATGCGATCATCGAGTTATCGTGGGGCCAGATAGACCCGTTGTGATAGCTGATTGGGTTGTAGGGAACCGACGATGAAGACACCGTCCGAATACCCCAGCCCGACCAGAAGTCGGAGTTCATCAGACGGTCTGCTATTTTGTTCGCTTTTGCGTCATCAAGGATTTCGCACATCAGCAGATGTCCTGGGTTCGAAGTCAGCAGGTCCACCTTACGACCTTCGCCGTCGATAGCGAGGGCGACGAAATCGTGTTCGTCCATCCAGAAATCTTTTTGAAATCTCGTTCGAAAATCTTTTGCGTCTTGCCTGTTTGAATCTGCGACATTGCGGTGTCCCAGCAAATCGGCGATCTCGGCGAGGGCAAGCTTGGCAGCGTACACATATCCTTGAGCCTCGCAGATTGAGATTGGCGGTGTTGCGAAAACACCGTTGGAGAAAACAACCGAATCGTGAGAGTCTTTCCAACCCTGGTTGTCCAAACCTTTTTCACTGATGCGCTTGTATGCCAGATAGCCGCCCTGCATCATTTCATCGATCCAATGCATAGCAAGAATCGCATGCGGCCACATTTGCTCGGCGAACTCGCGATCGCCGCTCCAGGAAATATAATCACGCAAGAGCATGAGCCAGAGTTGAGTCGCATCTACAGTTCCATAGTATGGAGAATGCGGAATCATGTTGATTCTCGCCAACTCTCCAAACCTGACTTCATGCATTATGCGACCAGGGCTTTCCGCCTTGTAGTCGTCTTCAACTTGCCCCTGATATGCTGCGAGAACTTCAAGTGACTCTCTTGCAATGTCCGGCCGGAAAGGCAGAAATTGCATGCTCGTGATCACACTGTCTCGACCGAAGACCGCTGAATACCACGGAATGCCTGCGCTTAACCCGACTCCTTTTGGTGTTGGTTGTCTGAGGATATATAGATCTTTTAGCCCACGCAAAAGCCCGACATCGAAGAGTTCATGCTCGGTTTTGATTGCGGCACCCCTGCCGAACCACTCTTTATACTTTCTATCGGCAGTTTGCTTTGCCGTCTCGAAGTTAGGTTGTGCACCATCCATGGTGATTAGATGTCCATCCCAAATGG
>CAYZJR010000068.1:0-37978 GCA_964478655.1 uncultured Candidatus Obscuribacterales bacterium | reverse complement strand
AGATTCGGTTTCGGGTTCCGCTTCGGTTGGTGCACTGCTCTCAATGATTGGCAGTTGCGGAGTGTCCGGTCTAAGCCCAAGAGGAAACAACTGAATGGCCGTCAACACGCTGTTTGTGAGCATATCCATGTCAACATGAAGTGTTTGTAGAATTGAACGACATCGTTCATCGTCAGCTACCAATACGTGCAAAAGATGAACATCGCTAATCTCTTGCTGCAAAGGTTCAGCAAGTCCTTTTGCGCGCAACACAACATCAGGAATATCGTCAGCGAATACGACGTCAACATTCAACAAGTTTTGCTTTCGCTCAGTTGGAGTAGCCAACTTACGCAGAACTGCCAGCTGCAAACCGACAGAGCGCAACAAGAGGAATGCGCGCCCCTCCGCACTCATTAGACCAAGCAGCAAATGCTCGCTGTGAACAACTTCCGAGCCCACATGCGCGGCTTCGATTTTCGCTTGTTCGATCCATCGATCTACGTTTGCAGCAGGCATGATTATCTCGCATCATCCACAGTTCCATTATTCCCAAAATTGTGATTACTTTTGTCACGAGCGCCCTTCACGAACTTGTGCCAGACTTGAGTTATCGTGAGGTGAAGTCTGTGCAAAAGCTGAAGAAGGACAGCTTGGTTGCGTTCTCCGCAGTCACTTCTGCGGTATGCCTCTTGCTTGGGTTCTGCTATGGATTTCTTAACACGTGGCGACTTTACGTTGAGACGTGCTCTAATTGCTACTCAATACTTTTCGTCAAACGAGTTTCGATAACTCACTTCGATAAATCTGAAGAAATAGGGCTTTTTTCGTGCACGGCATGCCAGCGCACGTGGAATCCGAAACATCCACGACGCGTATTGCCCTTCTACATTGAGTAACGAGCTGATCCAGCCGAGGGCTCTGCACAACTTTTTCACTGCATTTGAAGTATTCTCTCGGCAAAATCGACGGGAGTTCTCACATGCATCCAGAACAACTTAGCCAGCACGCAAAAGTGGCGGCAGAACACGCCGAAGCAGGTGACGACAGATGGCTCAAGGGACATCTAGCAAGCCTTACTCCACAAGATCGCTTGGCTGTTGCAAAAGAGATGGAACTTTTGAATCAGAGGCACAGAGCAGCCGATGATTCAATTCCGATTGTTCAGATCACAGTTGGAACCAATGCCGATGGCTCCCAATTCTTGCAATCAGTCAGCGAGCGAGAAACTCGCGCTAGCTGGAATCCGCAGCGTTGGTTTGGCGACACTCACGACGCAGCAAAAGAGCTGTACAAAGCAAACGAATGCCCTTCCGACTACGCAGAAAGCAATGGCGTAAACGTGCACATGGAGTGCGATCCTGTTACAGGAGTGCGCACCAAAATGGATCTCACTCACCCCGCAGAAAAACATCGTTTGGAGTTTGATCCAACCACTGCTCTTGCAACGTTCAGAGAGATCACAACCAACGACGGCTCACATCACGAGCGCACAACATTCGACAAGAACACACAGTGGCCGCTCATTTCAGATATTGAAACCGCGCAAGGAAAAACACACCTCGAATTGAATCCTCCTAATGGTGCGCAACCGTTTGGTGACTATGTAGGCAAAGATGGTTCAAAAGCACACTATGTATTTGATGCACAAACAAGAAGATTGATCTCCGCCGATTCAGTCACTGCGGGCGGCACAATCGTGCATGTTGAATTTGATGCGAATACCGGTTTGCAGAAGACCGCCTTTCAAAAGTTGGCAGATGGAACGACATCACACATTGAATGCGATGAGAAGGGCGTTCCCAAATTCAAAGATACGAGATATCCAAACGGTTCATTCAGCCATGCAGAATACGATGCTAACACTGCTGAGATAAAGAGTGTCAGAACAAACTACATAGACGGTTCCAAAGGCTTCACAGTGTGCGACCCCGACACGGGCATGCGCAAATTCGAAGACATCCAAAACAAAGACGGTTCGCAAGTGCACGATGTCTACGACACGTTTACAGGCAGACGAATCTCTTCAGAATCGAAAGACAAAATGGGTGTCGTGAAGGCGCGCTCTGAATTCGACCCTGAATCGGGTCGACTCACGACTATGGACGTCTTCAACAAGAATGGAACGACCGAGCATCATGTCTACGGCTATGACCCCATCACGGGCAAGCAGACATATCATTTCAAGGATGTGCGAAAACCTAAATAAGCACGTATACTAAACTAGTTCGCAGCTCCCGGGTCTCTATCGCCCATGTCTTCCAAAGAACCCAGATTGATTGGTTCGGCGCTGGCGCTGGTATGCCTGTCTCAAGCGCTGATTTCTAGCGGGATTTCCTTTGGAACACCCAATGCGGCAGCATGCGCAGAATCCCAAAAACCAACCGGGGCAAAGCCTTCGGCGCAAAAGTCGACATCCTCGAAGCCAGTTCCACTAAAGCCGTCGGCAGCCGAAGAGCCAAGCGCCGCCGAGGATTCGGAGTCTGGCAGCAAACGACTCCAGATAACGCGCGAATCACTACTTCCAAAAACCCCAGCCAAGAACGCCCCCCGCATCTGCTGGAGTGACCCAAACGTCAAACCCAAGGTCGCGCTTCTCTGTATTCACGGTCTCAGCCTGCATAAAGGCGCATTCGACGACTTCGGCAAAGAGATCTCCAAACACGGAATCATCGCCTACGCCATCGATTTGAGAAGTTTCGGCGAGTCCAAAACCAAGGACTACTCGCGTCTAGACTTTGACGGAATTATGGCTGACATCCATCAAGCACTAGTCAACATTCGCAAGGAGAATCCCGGTCTGCCGGTTCTCATCCTGGGCGAGTCCATGGGTGGCGCCATTGCGCTAAGAGCCACAGCGCTCTATCCCAAACTAATCGACGGTTTGATTTCATCAACACCCGCGCGCGACCATTACAGTCTTGCCGATGCGGCGCCAAAAGTGATTTCGGGAACCCTCTTTGGCGGCGGCCTAAGCGCACCAATCAAAAATCTGGGCACTGTCGTAATAGAGCACGTCAGCAAGAAGGAAGATGTGAAGGAACGCCTGAAAAACGACCCCATGATGCGCATGACGTTTTCACCGAGCGAACTCATTTCTTTCGACAAGTACATGGCACGAAACTACGACATTGCCCCAATGATCAAAGATACCCCCGTGTTGTTTATTCAAGGAGTCAATGACAAATTGATTAAACCAGCAGGAACATGGAAACTTTTCGACAGCCTTGGCACACCAAATCGTCAAATCGTTTTCAGCAAAAGCACGGAGCACTTGATCTTCGAAGCGAACCAGTTTACGCCTGAAGACATCTCATTTGTGCACAACTGGGTCAACAACAACATCGCCAAACTTCCTTCAAAAGAAGAAGCTGCCGATCCGCTGCTTGCACTTCTGACGACACCAGGCGCTAAGGTGCCGATCATCGACACGGCCCAAAGCTCACAATCGCCTCCAACGACACCACAACAGCCTGCGGCCACCCCGAAGCCATTCACAGAAACAGAAGATGGCTTGACTACAATCGCGATGACTCCGCCTAATGTTTCTCAAACTGCTCCTACAATGGCACCAACTGCAATACCAACAATTTCAACTCCAACTTCATCAAGCATCAACTATTGGATCGAACTTTGCAGAAACAATGCTTTCTTTAGATGCAACAACAAAACTGTGTTTCGCTCAGGTGACGCCATTCGCTTCCATGTCATTCCGGAAAACGAAGGTTACGTCTATCTCCTGATTACAGATAATGTGACCGGTACCAAGCATGTGCTGTTCCCTAATGCAAAGGCAGGAACAAAGAATGATCTAAAAGGCAAGAAGGACTATGCGCTTCCTGCCACGAGTTGGCTTCGATTCGACAAACAAGTAGGTACAGAGAGACTCAGCCTCATATTCACGAAAGAACCACTGGAGGTGGCACCGGAAGAATTGCACCCTAGCCTAATCAATTGCAGCATCTCGGCAGAACCGCGTAATGACAAAGTTCCAAAAGAAATGACAGTCACGTGGAAATGGGCGCAACCAGTACAAATTCCGAACAATTTCTCTGGAGTTTCGCAAGTTTCAACGCCTCGCAGCAGCCTTGTGCGATTGGAATCCAAGAACGAGCGCGGCATGGTAGCAACAGAGATCGTGCTTAATCATCGATGATTCGATTTTTCAAAAGCCAACCTGAATTCATCAAATTCTCATTGCTCGTTGTTGGGGCAACTATCACGCTGTGCAGCATTTTGTGCTGCGATGCATTCGCTCGTAAAGCTTCATCACTACCCAATATTCCTGAATCCGAATCGGTCTTCGTTGATTTTCCCCGCAAATCTGTTGGCACAATTCAGCTGTCAGACAGCAATGGAAAACGCTTTCGAATACCAGCGAGAGGACGAGTGAGACTGCCGAAACACGCCGACATCGAACTGGAAATTGACTTCTCGTCAGCACAAGATCTTTCGGGCTTGAAAAACATTCCTCCCGATTTGCTATACAAGTTGGACTTGTCAAAACTCGAAGTTCCGGACGCTCAGTTTGCAAATATCGCGCATCTCACCGGTCTAAGACGACTGAATGCGCGCGGCACCGATCTAAAGGATTCGGGTCTGGATTGTGTCATGGGCATGAAAAAACTTATTGACCTAAACATTGGCGAAACTCTGATTACAAGCAAAGGACTGCAAAAGCTAAAGGGTCTCACAAAACTCCAAAATCTCTATATAGATAACTCGAATGTTGGAGACGAACACATTGATTCAATCTGCCATTTGCCCGAATTGCGTCGTATATCGATCTCGCATTGCCACATCACGGATAAAGGCGTCAAGGCACTCGCAGTGCTGCCCAAGCTGCTGATGCTCGACATCGAGTACACGATTACGATTACAGACAAGTGTATGCCGGACCTGAAGAGAATGAAAAATCTTCGACAGTTGAAAATTGCGCACAGCAAAATCACAAGCGCTTCGGTCAAAGATTTAAAGCAAATGAAACAGCTTGAAGAGTTGGTTTATAGCAAGAATAACTTCAATCTTAAAGATGTCGCAGAATTGCAAAAAGCACTACCGAAATGCAAAATCGAAGATTACGAAAAACGTCGGGTATTTCAACCAGAGGTTTTCGCTCCGCTTCATTAATGCGTTCCGCCCAGCAATTCCTCCAGCAATGCCGAATCGCCGCTAGTCACTTCCGAAATGTGTTTGGCGTCTTTGAAATTTGCAGGCACCACGAATTGCTTGGAACTGATTTTCTGTCGGGCAATTCGTATTGTGTCGAATTGCAAGGTTGGCGCCTCCAAATTGGTCGATTGCGACTGCATTCTCAAAGCAATACCACCCAAGTGTGGCGCACCCTGCAAATCACTTACTACTGTGGAAAGACTTTTCGCGATGGGAATTTCCTTATTAAACCAGACGGTGTGTGTGACAATGACACTTCGTTTCTTGCCTGCCAAATAGCCTCCACGCCCTTGCCCGCTGAACTTACTGGCCTTCTCATCGCAGCTGTAACATTCACTTCTCATTCCTGAGATTCTTTGCTCCGTGATTTTCGTCCAAGCTGTGATCAGTGGGATTTCGATGTTAATGTAAATCGATGCTCTGGCAATTTTCGAAACGATACGATCGATTGGCTGGCGAAATCTCACACGCTTACTCGCGTTAAAAACGGTCACAGACTTACTGTTCGCATCAGCAATTACTGAATATCCGAGATCGATATTGTCGATCCGAATTTTAGTAGGGCAAATCAATAGATCTTGCCGCCCATTCATCTTGTGTTTTTGCGAGATAACCCAGCCGGACTCAGCAGTTTCAGCACCAACGACTTCACACGATGACCAGAAAAACATCGCGCAAATATGTGTCAGAGCTAACAGCCATCGAACCATTCAGTGTACGCGGGAAACCTTTTCATACATCCAGCGTAGCACTGAATCAATTTTTATCAGGGCAGCACGCCCCAAGACGCTTGCGCCTCCTTGGAAAAGAAGCTTTCGACTTCAATGAATTTATCCGCCGCCCCCGTCGGACAGTCCCTCACACATCTGCGACAGCCTTCGCACTTGCTGAAATCGACACAGAATCGTCCCAGGATGTTTTCAATAGCACCAAGCGGACAAGCAAGCTCACACGCTGAACATTGAATACAAGTTTCGGGATCGGTAACGTGTTGCAACATGCTATTGCTTTCCAACCAGAGCTCGATCAGCTTCCTCGGCATAACCGAAGCGCATGTCATAGTCTGCATCTATGTTTGCCGGAATCTCAAGCCCTAACTCTTTCAATCGTTCAGAAACAATCTCCATGTATTCTTCCTGCAACTGCTGAGATGTTTTGCACTTGAGTCCGTATTCAAAGTATTTCTCGAAGTGTGCCGATTCATCCGATGGTCTTCCGGAAAATCCCAAACCGATTTTCATGAACTTTGGCACCGACGCTTGCAATCTCGCTTTACCAGCCTCGCCGTCAAACTCGATCACACGCCTGGATGCCCAGACTCCAAATGCAAGATGCCCCTTTTCTTCCATCCAAATTCTCTCGCTTGTTTTTCGCCAGGGCAGATAGGATGACGTTCGATACTGTCCAAGAAATGCAACCGCAGCTGGTGTCACCACAGTTGAAAACATTGCCACATCAGCCCAATCATCGAATAGTTTTTCCCAATTCTCTTTGCGAAATCCGTTAATCACGCGAACCTTTCTAGGATCTGGATTGTCCGGATTCTCCAGAAGATGCCGCACTCTTGCGTTCACGTCGACGCCAAGCTGCTCGAGAATTTGCCAGCAGTACCAGCCGTGTCCAAACTCTTCCATCGCTTTCTTCGCGAGCCGATAAGCTTCCTCCGGACGCGGTGCGAACCGCAGATTCTCGCTTACTCTCTGACCGCCCGCAAATTCGGAGTCCGCCTGAAATGAAAGCAAGGCTGTAAGCGCTTTTCGGTAGTCATCTGGTAATTTATCACCAGCGTCATATTCTTTCATGACCCTCTCCATGTGATGGTAGCCAGACTATTTTTACAAAGGCGATGTTTCCCGATATCAATCTTTGGGATGAATGAAAGCCAACGAGCATGCGCGATCACAAAAAGGTAACTACTGTACGCTTCTGCCGACCGAGGCTATAGTGAGGACATAGGAGAGCCTCACTCCCTCCGACCACAAGAACTCCACTAGAGCACACACAGACCTCGGCTGAAGGACACAGCTGAGGTCTGAAACATGACTGAACTGATATGACAGAATCAAAAATGAATCAACAAGTATTCAATCTCTTTACAGAGGAAGGGCGATGGCGACTGGTGCCAATAGGCGCCGGTTTCTGTGGACTCACTCTCATATTGCTTGGGCTCAATGTGTTGTTAAGAGTAAAAGTATTCGGCGACGCAGCTTGGGGAACAATAATGACGCTCGTCGGATTAGCAATAACGACGATCATGTCGGCGATTTTCTTCTCGGAAGAAAGTCCTAAAGATGAAGGAAACGAAGAAAAAGAGAACAAGAATACCGACACTAAGGCAAAAGCGAACGAGGCCTAAAAACTCTCACTGCTAACTTTTAATCATCCCAAAGGATGAATCTCAGACGCTCAATCTTTGAGGCGATTCCGTAACGTGCGCAGTCAGTAGATACTGGCGAAACGGACCGCAGGAGATTGTGAATGACAGCAGCGATAGCTAGCAATTCAAACGAAACCGATATCTGCACAGAGCTGCAAATTGAGGAAGCAGCCAAACTTGATGCGAAATCAGTCATTGACGCCCTATCAACGGATGCAACAAACGGACTGGACGCCGAAGCTGCTGCAAGTCGTCTGGTAGCCTGCGGCGCCAACCGAATGTCGGCACTGAAAGGTCGAACCGTTGCAACTCTGCTGATAGATCAATTCAAATCAAGCGTCGTAATCCTTCTTCTCATAGCTGCACTGGTTTCAGCCTTGGGCAACGAGCCAATTCAAATGTGGGGGATTCTTGCAGCAGTAATTATCAATGCTGTAATTGGTTTTGCAACTGAATATAAGGCGCTAGTGTCTTTGAGATCGCTAGAGGAACTCTCTGGACCTTTGGCGCGAGTTCGAAGAGGTGGAGTCGATCAAGAGATTCCTGCAGCAGCTTTGGTGAAGGGTGATTTGATCATCTTGGATGCGGGCTCTCGCGTGCCTGCAGACCTAAAGCTTCTGCAAGCTCCAGGGCTCGGAGTAGACGAATCTATCATGTCGGGAGAGAGTGTGCCCGCGTACAAAACCGCAGTTCAAAACTCAGACACACCACCGCAGGCGACCGTGCTCTACCAAGGAACACTCGTTGTCTCAGGAAGAGCCCGCGGAGTTGTCGTCGCGACAGCAAACTCGACGAGGCTCGGAAAACTCGGAAAAGAAATTGCAAACATTACTTCAACTGCGACGCCTCTAGAAAAAAATCTAGATCATATGGGCAACGTGCTGTCAGTAATGACACTCGTAATTTGTGCAGTACTTTTCGTCGTCGGATATCTTCAAAATCGAGAGATGTGGCAAATGTTGCAAATCAGCATCTCTCTGGCAGTGGCAGCCATTCCTGAAGGACTGCCCGTGGTAGCAACACTTGCCCTGGCAATCGGAACACAAAGAATGGTTCGCCTGAATGCGCTGGTCAGGAAACTTAGTGCCGTTGAAACTCTTGGATGCACTCAAGTAATTTGTACAGACAAAACAGGCACCCTGACACAAAATGCAATGACTGTTTGCGACATCGTCATCGATGGAAGATTGATCAATGTCACAGGGACTGGCTATTCCCCCGCGGGAACCTTGCAAGAAACTGGAAGCAACCTTGCGGCAAATGCGGAGCCGATTCTCCAAATGATTCTCACGGCTGCTGCGCTTTGCAATGATGCACGAGTCGAGAGTCACGATGGTGGCGACTGGCACGTACATGGTGACCCGACAGAGGGTGCATTAATAACAGTAGCAGCAAAAGCAGGACTATCGCACAAAGAACTCAAGCAGAAATTCCCGAGAATCAATGAGCTTCCGTTTGATTTAGAACGAAAAAGAATGACTACAATTCACGATCGAGGCAATGACGGAATTACTGCCTTTGTAAAAGGCTCACCGGAGGTAATGCTCCAACTTTCATCGAGGTTCTTGTCGCGACAAGGCGTTCGCGAAATTGATCCGGAAACGAGAAAGTGGTTCTCCGCAACAAACAGTTCATTATCGTCGCTTGGCAAAAGAACACTTGGTATCGCAATGCGCGAAGTGGCAACTCATGAGTCAATTTCAAGCGAGGATACCGAGTGCAATCTAATCTTTCTCGGACTTATCGCTATGCGCGATCAAATCAAAGACGGCGTGGAGTCAGCGGTCAAAGAGTGTCAGAATGCCGGAATCAGAGTGATAATGCTAACCGGCGATCAACCCGCAACGGCTGCTGCGATTGCACGAGATCTAAACATTGATGGTGCTGTCGAAGAACGAGTGCTTTCGGGAGAGCAATTCGCTTCGATGACCGACGCGCAAAAATCTGCCGCTCTCAGAAATCTCTGCATACTTGCCAGAGTCAAGCCAGAAGATAAGCTCTCTATCGTCAGAATGCTGCAAGCAGACGGCAATGTAGTGGCGATGACTGGAGATGGCGTAAACGACGCCCCAGCTTTGAGACAGGCAGACATAGGAGTGGCAATGGGTCGCTCGGGAACGGCGCTAGCACGCGAATCCTCAGACATGGTCATCATCGACGACAACTTCAATACAATCGTTAATGCAATTGAGCAGGGGCGAAATATCTATAACAACATCGCTCGCGCTATTGCATATTTACTTACCGCAAGCCTGACTTCAGTGTTTGCTGTAACCTTTGCCGTGCTCGGAGGTAACGAACTGCTACTTTCGCCGCTGCAAATCCTCTGGCTGAACTTGATAATGCATGTATTTCCAGGTTTGGGAATTGTCCTTCAGAAAGGCTCTCCGGACATCATGTCTGAAAGCCCTCGTAAGCCAACTGACAAATTACTGGGCAATTATCAAATAATTCAAATCGCCTTGAGAAGTTGTGTGGTGTCGCTTTGTGCAATCGGTGCATCCTTTCTGTATCAGGCCAGTCCGGATCACCAGAAAGAAGGAACGATATTGTTTGCGACCCTGTCTCTGAGCCTGCTTTTGCAAGCCTGGTCTTGGCTGAACGCGGGTCGTAATCGGGCCTACACGATTCAAGGATTCAATTGGTCGATGTGGATCAATACGGCTATAGGGCTGGTACTACTTGCAGTGGCAATCTACGTGCCGGGTTTGCAAACCATTCTTGAGACGAAAATTCTCGCACCGAAAGATTTGCTTGTGGTCGGCGGTTTCGCTGCTCTATCTTTCCTTATCTCCATGGTTCTTGGGATTAAGCAAGCTCAACCAAGTCCCAAACTAGCCAATCATCCTTTAGGTTGATGCCGCGTAATCAGTACTCTGTCACATTGGACTTTTAAGAGTGTCAAATTATGTTGGACTTGCTCGCCGTCATCGGACTCTTCATTATTCTGACTTTTCCAGTTTCCTTGTATTTAGTCGCTCGCTGGGGCTTTATCAAGTCCGGCGAGGAGCGGTAGCGTGCCTCTCAAGTTTCCAAATGTCAGATTGTTCCTTTTCGACCTCCTTACATATGGAGGTTTATCCGGACCTGAAGCAATTGCAAGAACAGCCGTTGAGTACGGAATCATTCCGTTGGACTCACTAAACGAAGTCTTGACGAACGGTACAGTTAAAGACGGCTGCCTTTGCCAATGCGTCGCTACACTCAAAAATGTATTGCGTAAGCACTTCTCATTAAAGGCTCAGCAATCCGGACTACCAGAAATCGACACTGAAGATGTATGGGCTTCGATTCACACGGATGCTATGAAACATCATAAGCTGACTACGATAGTGGAGTCAGACCACAAGTGTGCCGCTGATGCACAGTTAGCCGGCTGTTTGAGCGGCGCGCCGGCCTTGTTTGACCTGTTGCTCCAACATATTCGGCGTTATCCCTGAGCTTGCGAGATAAGGTCGAAATAGAAGGTGCTACCTTTGCCTACTGTGCTCTCGCACCAGATCTTGCCACCATGGGCTTCCACAATTCGGCGACACAGGTAGAGACCAAGTCCGGTACTTGCATAATATCGACCGGTTGAACCGGCCTGCCAGAATCGTTGAAAGAGCTTTGGTTTGTTCTCGTCCGGAATGCCTCTGCCAGTATCCGCTACGCTGACTGTAGTCTTGTCTTCATGCTGCTTCATGCTGACTGAGATGGAGCCACCGGTAGGAGTAAATTTCAACGAGTTATCTATGAGATTCTGAATTACTCGTCGGATCTCATCCTCGTCGCAAAGCAGATCAGACGATGATGCCGGCAATACAGCCTTCAGCTCAACACCCTTTTCCTGGGCTAGCGGCATTATTTCCGTAACCAGCTGAATAATCACCGCACTGAGATTGCAGGTGCGCATAATCATTTCTTTGTGGCCGCTATCAAAACGATAAACGTCCAAAAGCGTTTGTACAAGACCATACAGAGCAGTGTTGCTTTGCAGAATTGTGTCCAAAATCTCCTTTTGCGATTCGGTCACTGCGCCGAAATCACCCTCAATCAGAAACTTCACCGCTCGGTTCGTAGCTGAGACTGGCGTTTTCAAATCATGTGTCAAGGTTGCAACGAAGTCCTCTCGTTGCTGCTGCAAAATCACGCGATCGGTGGCACTCGAAAACATCCCAACTAGTCCTGTAGTCCTGGAAGAGTCATCCTTAACCGGCCAGATGGCCCAGTCCCAGTAACTATCCTCCAAGCCCTTTAACTTGAGTGGTTCTGCCGATGCTCTGTAAGCTTGTCCGGTTTCGAAGGTTTCCTCAAGACGCTTGCGATCTAGTCCGGGCGCCACATCAAATACAGATTTGCCGACTACAGCTCCGCGATTTTCAGCGCCAATTATTTCAACAAATTCGTCGTTGCATTCGAGGCAAACAAAGTGCTCGCTGAAACTGACAATTCCAATTGGAGCATTTTCCAAAATAGACTTCGTGACACGCTTCTCTGTTTCCAGCTCTCTAATGGCATCTCGATGTTTTCTGATGGAGAATTCCTTAGCCCAGATGTAGCATTCGATTGCAAGTCCCATATCGAAAAAAATAAGCTTCATAAGCGCCGATATCGCGAGAGGAAGCTTCTCCGGCTCATTTTGATAACGCACTGCAACACGCGGCAAGAACCAATTTAATACCCGGTTGTAGGCACCGATATACCACTTCGGATCGAGATCAATTCGATGATGAGTCGAACCAACTCGCAGCCGATCGTCCACGTAGGCTTTTCCGTATTCACCTTTTGTGAGCCGTGCAAAATATTCCTTTTGCGCAGATTGCGCTCGCCTCAAAGTGCTATCGTCAGGAAAAAAACTTTTCGTCTCCTCAAAGGACAGGAAGTGCGCATACATTCCGTCGATGAGCTCATCGATATTTCCACCTACCAGTTCATCTATCTCGTCTCGGATTATTTGTTCATCTCTTGACGAGAATTCGAGCCAACGCTTACGAAGCTCAATCTCAGAGTCGGTTAACTGAAGACTTGGCTCGAACCTTGTGCCTTTTCCCATTCCATTCATTTCGAAAGTCTCTTTACAAGCAGTTGTCGACCTCAATCGGCCCAGTTTTTTAGCATATAAGCATATAATGGTCGCCGTGTTCAAATACGGACAGCGATAATTCATCTTGGAAATATGAAAGTCAGATGAGCGAACAGCCCTCAGAAACAAAGAGACCAATCAGAGTCGTATTGGTCGAAGATCACGCCTTGACTAGAATTGGGCTTAAGGCAGCACTTAAGCGCACTGATGACATTGACGTCGTCGGCGAAGCATCAAACGGTGAAGAGGCAATTCAACGAGTTCGCGAATTGCGACCCGATGTTGTACTAATGGATGTTGGAATGCCGGTAATGGATGGAATTCAAGCAACCGGAGAGGTGTCACGTGAAAACCCAAACTCTCGCGTAATCATGCTTACCCAACATGACAACGACCGAGATATACTCGCCTCGCTTGCCGCTGGTGCTTCAGGTTACTGCCTGAAAGATGTCGAACCAGAGAGACTATATACCGCTATTCGCTCTGTAAATGCTGGCGATGCTTGGCTTGATGCAACTATTGCAGGTCGAGTTTTGCGAATGTATGCGGGTGCCCAACCAGCAGAAACACCCCTGCAAACATCAACCAAACCCGAAGAACACACTGAAACGACAAAAACTACGTCCGGTCAAGCGTTAGATAGACCAGCCCCCGAGCCATTGTCAACTCGCGAACTCGAGGTTCTACGTCTTATCGTTGATGGGCTGTCGAATCAAGAAATCGCAGAGAAATTATTTATCTCGCTGGCGACAGCCAAGACCCACGTACGCAACATTCTAAACAAACTAGCCGTTGATGATCGCACGCAAGCCGCGGTGCACGCTATGAGACGCGGCTTGGTTTAAGTATCAACATTTCAAAGATCTAGTTCGGACCATCGGTCCAATCCGTCTTTCGGTTTTTGGCGCGCTTTGAAATTCATCATTGAGATGGACGCTATGCCTTTGGCAATATCTCAGAATGAACTTGTCTATAGAAATGAGGCGCGCGAGGAACTGTTGATGAGAGTTTTAATTGCAGTTGAAGATAGCTTATTCGGTTCTGCCATTGCTCTGTTTGTGGCTCATCATAAGTGGCCTGAACGCACTGAGTTTCGAGTCGTTCATATATTGGAGCCTCTGCCTTGCAGCTCAGAGCGTGCTTTCGGTAATGCCCTACTTAAAAAGGCAGAAAATGAAATAGTCGAAAACGCGTGCAAGTTAGCGGACGACATTGCGTGTTCGATTCAAGAAGCGCTGCCAAAGTCATCTGTCATTCCTCAAGTTATTGAAGGTTATGCTCAAGATGACTTGCTGGAAATCGCAGACGAGTGGCAGCCAGACCTGATCATAGCTGGATCTCATGGACGTCGTGGCTTTCACGAATTCTTCATGGGAAGCACCTCCCTGCGTCTTGCGGCCGAGTGCCCTTTTCCAATTTTGCTCATCCGACCGGATGCTCGAACGTTGAAGCTATGGAATTCGCTGGATGATAAGTTGAGCGCAAAAGAGGTAATCGAACGCAGCCTTAAGGAGCTTTATCGAGATTTCCCTCCCAGAAAAATTCTTATTGCCGCTGACGAAACTGAGCTCGCAGACGAGGTCATCGATTTCGTACGAAACCATAACTGGAATGAACCCTGTTATTTCAAGGTTCTTCGAGTTTATCAAACGCCAGCTTACCTATCTTTTCTTTCAGAAGAAGACCTGCAGCAGGTCAACATAGATTCGCTACAAGAACAAAGAAAATCTTTGAGAAAACAAGCCCTGAAATTGAGAACTTTCTTTCATTCTCCGCGAATTGAAGAAGAACTCGTGGATGGCGATCCCAAATCGGCGATTGTAAAGGCTGCTAAAGAATGGGACGCAGATCTGATCGTGGTCGGGAGCCATGTAGAAAATGCAAAACATCCGTTCTTGGGGAGTGTGTCACTGTCAATTTTGAGTACGGCACCATGTTCAGTTTTGCTGTTAAGGCAGTCTCTAGATCAAACATCTAAAGAGATTCTACCGGCACAAATGACCACGGTAGATGTGACGATGATTTGATCTAGGTCGAAAAGCGATCGTTTTGAATACAACTTTGACTGTACTTAGTTGTATTTGATCTCGACCATATGTGTGGCACATGTGTTGCATGGATCATATGCTCGCACCAATGTTTCCAAACTGGATTGCAGCTGTTCCGGCGACTGTTTGTCCATGTGCTGCTTAACCACAACTCGAATATCGGACTCGATTCTTGCCGTATTTTGTGCTGACGGTGTGATCATGTCTGATGCTCGAACAGTTCCATTTTCTAATTGATAGAAGTGATACAAAGTTCCTCTTGGGCATTCCACAGCACCAGCAGCGCTACCATCCTTGGGCACAACCTTTTTCAGCTCAGTAGTTGCATTTTCGTGATCGAAAGCCAGAAGATGCTCAATACAAGTACTGGCTCGACTGATAGCCTCGACCAGCTCAATTGCTTGTGCCAGATTATTCAAAATTGTATTCGTCTCTCCGCGCGCGAGTGGACTGCGTTGATAAATAGAAGCGGCTTCTTTCGACAGCCGATCTCCGAACAATGCTAACCGTGCCATTGAGCCAACCATAAATGGTTTGCCGGAAAGAGAGGATCGTTTCGCGTGACTGTATGACACAACTTCTTCTGCAAGATAGCTCTTGTAGTCATCAATACTTGCTTCCCACCCATTAGTCGACCGCACCCTGTCTCCGAAGTATCCATAATGATCTCCAATGGGTATCAACGCACAAAATTCAGTTTTGGCGGTGATGCTTACAGGCAACTTGAAGTCTAACAATAGATGACAAAGCTCCACGGCCATCTCAAGATGTTCCGACAAAGAATGCAACAAGCTGCGCAAATCTTCCTTACTCGGATAGCGCGACAATCCGCCGACATGCAAGTTGACGGGATGAAATGGGCGCCCACCAACGAGCGTTTGCACCGTTGCTCCAAGCTTCCTCAGTCGCGTCCAAATCCCGAATTCGTGTGGATGATTATTGGCAAAATCCATAAGGTCCGGCGTTCCCAAAAAGTCTGGTAGCGCCAATGCGCAAATATGTGTGGCATGAGACTCAATGATCATTCCGAGGTGCATCAACTCTCTGAACAGTTCCACTTGCTCATTGCAACTGTGTCCAAAGATTCTTTCGATTGCGCGAATCGAAGCAAGCACATGTCCGGTCGAACAGATGGCACAGACGCGTGACGTAATATGTGCCATCTCGTCATACTTATGTCCGACTACAATTTTCTCGAAAAACCTTGTACCTTCAAAAACGTCGAGCTTCACATCAACCACTTCGCCGTCCTGTATATCAACGGTCACCGCGGAGTGGCCTTCAACTCTGCTTATCTCTGGAATCAAAATTTGTTTTCGTTCTAAATCAGACATGACTCCCCGCTAATTGGTAGATACTTTTATGCGCTCAAATAGATTCTCTGGGCTCCCAAAAGATTTGAGCCGCCCCAATACTTCATCGATGGCATAGCCCTTTTCGGCCAAGATTGTGGACATTGCCTCCATCTGCGGTGACTCACACGGACCCCAGCATCCGTAACAGGCGGCCCCCATGCTTGGGCACAGTGCGCCACATCCCGCTGCTGTTACCGGTCCTAAACAGGGAAGGTTGTTTTCGATAAGAACACACGCATTCTCTCGAAGTTTGCATTCCAAGCACACTGGTTTTTGTGTAATGTACGGGAGATGATCCTTAAGAAGGCTTGCGGTCACAGCCAAGAACTGCGTGGCATTAATAGGGCAGCCAGACAACTTAACATCTACTTTCACGTATTGATCAATTGGCGCAGCCGGCATGATATCGATCGTTGAGTCATCCCCGTACACTGCATGGAGCATCTCGACAGCAGGACAACGATCGCATGCTCCTTTTTGTACACATCCCCATACGGCGCAATTTCCTACGGCAACCAACCAACGCGTATTTGAGCGAATCTTGTTGAGCTTTTCGAGATCGTGCGGTTGACTGACGCTGCCTTCAACGAAAGTGATATCAACCGGCCCGTGGTCATTCTTGGTTTGTGCAAAGGGAAAACGTGCAACTCGGACATAAGGAAGAAGCTTCTCCAGGTTCTCCAGAATAATCAAAAGCTCCCCGGCGCAGCCAGTAAGGCTTTCTACTGCAATGCAGGGCAATGGTTGTCCTTTAGCTACCATATCAAGCCACCGTACACTTTCCGTTGTCGCATTCGATGACTTCTCTCATTAGACCAAGTTCTGACAGCTGAAAAACAGGTCCCTCTTTGCACGTGAATCTACCACCAATGAAGCAGTGACCACATTTGCCGATTCCGCATTTCATATGCCGTTCTAATGACAGCCAAATTTGTTCGTCTGCAACATTTTTCTTTCTCAGTTCATCAACCACATACTTGTACATGACCGGCGGCCCGCAAACGGCGGTCTCGAAATTTTCGGTTATGGGCGCCAGTTTCAACATGTCAGTCACGCGTCCGACTTGCATCGCCATTGGTGGCCATTCACAAATGAGCACGTCTTCCGCAGCCAGAAAAACCTCTATATCTCTTCGCCTCAGAAGGAGTTTGAATTCTTGTCGAAAGAGAAGCTCATCAGAATGCCTCATTCCATAGACCAAGATCAGCTTTCCAAAATCCTCTCGATGGTCCAGTGCATATTGCCAGAGTGAGCGAATGGGCGCGATACCAAGCCCTCCTGCGATCATGCAAAGGTCTTTTCCTTTGAATCTATCGATTGGAAAACCATGTCCAAACGGACCTCGCAGACCGACCCAGTCACCTTCCTGTAATTGGAACAATGCATTAGTTACTCGTCCGACGCGACGAACCATCAGTTGAATTGTGTCAGATACTCTGCCTGAACATACAGAAATTGGGCTTTCTCCAACTCCAGGAATCCACAACTCGACAAACTGTCCAGGCTGACAGCCACGCAAGCTTCCGGTGCTCTCAGAAAACTCGAAGAGATAGTTATCTTGCGACATAGGCACGATGCTTCGTAACTTTGCCTTTACTGGCATAAATGGAGTGGTGCAGTTCATGCGGCGTTCCCCTCATCCTTTTTCTTGCGATTTTCCTGAAGAATCTTCACAACAGAGACGAGGTCATCGATTCCGGCAGGGCAAGAAACTGTGCAACGTCCGCACCCCACGCATGTCTTGAAACCATACGGATCATCAAATCCATGCAGTTTATGCCGATACCAAAATTTCAAACGATCGGTTGGTGTGGGTCGAAAGTTGAAGTCTCCACTTACTTTTGCAAATCCTACAAACTGGCAGCTGTCCCACTCCCTATGCCGTTCTCCGGCTCCATCATGAAAACTAGCCACATCGACTAAATCAAAGCAATAGCACGTGGGACAGACCGGAGTGCAGTTGCCACAACTGAGGCATCGCTTGCCCATCTCATCCCAGACTTTATTGTCTGCTTCTAAATCCATTACGCTTCTGAGATTGTCGGGAGCGAAGCCGTTAGAAAAGGCTTCGGCACGCAAGTTCCAAAACTCTTTGTATCGGCTGCGATCATCTTCAGTCACGCTTCTCAGAAACTCTCTTGAAGCATTCAATACTTTGTTGCCTGCCTGAGTAATTGCTTCCAGAAAATAGTCATCGCCCAAGTCAGTGACAAACAAGTCGTATCCAGTGGTCGGGCACTCGGTGCCCATTGATTGACAGAAACAGTATCGATCCGGCATGCATGACAAACCAACGATTAAGCTGGATTCACGTCGTTTGAGGTAGTGACTGTCGGAAGGCGCTGCCGAAAAGATCGTATCCATGATGCCAATGCCTGCCAAATCGCAAGGATGAACTCCAAAGATGACCTGAAACTGCGGCTCCGGGAGGCATTCATGTATGCCATCATTATCGTATCTGATTACCGTCTCGCTTGGCGGATAGAAAAACTTCTTTGGCGGCAAGATCGTTCGAAGCGCTTCAAAAGCTATCTCATGCGGCGTTTCGACCTTTTTAAATGCAAAGGACAAGTCAGATACTTTGACGGGAGCGTAGACAATTCCCATTGCTTGAAATACGGCAAACAACTTGTCAAAATCCCGCTTATCGAGTAGCTGCACGCTGGACATTTAAGTGCCACCTGTTCGTAAGTTACTATCACATTACACACGGTTCGAGAGGAAAGGTCATCAATCCAAAGGACTCAACCGTTCCACCAAAGGGACTATTTTGCACGCATTTGAATCAACAGTCGCAAAGTCTCCTCCGCTGCGGCAGGCTCTAATCGGTGCAAGGCTATGTTTCCATGCAGCAATACCCAATCTCCGACGTTAACTTCAGTCTCGGCACATGCAAGGAAAACCTCTTTCTGGAATCCATAAACATCTACGCGGGCTCCAGAATCGGTCATCGAAAGTACCTTAGCGGGAACGGACAGGCACATTGAATGACTCCTTCGCATTAGAATTCATTGTTTGCAAAATCCATTCAATCCATGCGTCTAGTCCAGTTTGAGCGACCACAGATACTTCGAAGAAGTTAGCATTCGAGTTGAGATCCGCCACACGTTGTTTTGCTGCTTGGATGTCGAATGACACATAGGGTAGAAGGTCGCATTTAGTGAAGACAACTGCATCGCAATTTCTAAAGATGATGGGGTACTTTATCGGCTTATCATCACCTTCAGTAACTGAGAGCAGCACAACTCTTTTGTGTTCGCCCAGAGGAAACTCTGCAGGACAGACAAGGTTTCCCACGTTTTCCACAAACAGAAGCTCCGTACCCGCCAGCTCTTCCACGTGCAGCACGCGAGCAACCATTTGAGCATCCAAATGACAGCTTTTGCCTGTGCTGATTTGCATCACCTTGGGACAGTATTTTTTCAGACGATCGGCGTCGAGTGTTCCGACCATGTCGCCTTCGATGACAGCAGTCTTAACTCCAGGAGTCAATGCTTTGAGCGTGGCTTCAAGCAAGGTGGTTTTGCCGGCGCCGGGAGCACTCATCAAATTAATGGCATATACCCCATCGTCATCCAGATGCTCACGGTTATGCTCAGCCATCTCTTCATTGCCTGCGAGAATTCGCTCAACCATGTGCTCATCCACTATTTCATGCATGCTCTAACTCCTCTTCTGTCTTAGACAACAAAGTAACTCCGACAACGTCTAATTCCTCTCCACACAATAAGCTTTCAATTCCGCCTCCGCAGACTTCGCATTTAAATGCATTATCCAGAACAGGTCGATAAGTGTGATGCCCGGAGACGCAGATTGCCCTGGCTTGAATCGTTTCAGCTTCTAACTTGCAACTATTGCAGCCGTCCTGCAGTTCCTTCAATTGATCGAAGGCAAACTGGAGAGACTCAATATCTACATTTCTAAATTCGCCAACGATAATCTGGACCTTTATGACTGACTCGGCGTTTTGATTCCGCCTCAGCTTAGCAGAGGCAATATTAAGGATTGACTTCGCTATGGTGGCTTCATGCATCTTTGTTCAAACTTTTTTGAATGACTTCCACCAAAAGAGACAGCCGCAACGCTAGTGCAGGCAGCTTGCCTTTGAGTTCTTCGCTGAGAGCGCATGACCATTCATCACTGCTTGCTTCAATTCCAAACAGGACTAAAGTCTTCGGCAGTTCACCTGATCTCTTTATCAGCATCAGCTCTTCCAAAAACGACAGAGCATGTGTTGATTTCAACATTGGCGTCCGAGCATGTTTGTTGAGCACTGAAAGGAGATCGGTAATCGTCACAGTCCCTGGCTCAGCACCGGATTTGGTGCAATCAATAATGATCGCAGCTTTGTGCGATTTAAGACAATCAGCAAGATATCCGGTGTGCGTCCCCAGATCGAATCTGCACACGTCGAGTAAAGTGTGCCCAGGTATTGAATTGCATAGCGCAGAGGCAATTCCATCATCCGTTCGAAGCACGTTGCCGATAGTAACAAGACAAAGACCATGGGCACTGGACTTACTGTCATGCACACACTGAAATGAGTTTGTCGAACTCAGTGGTGTGAAATCTTTCATCTCCGGTCTTCCATAAAGTACCCTAGCTCATAACAGCTTCGCATGACACAGAGTTGGGCGAATCCCCCCCTGGATGTAGGGCCTCAACGAATCTATCAACAATAATCGACCTTTCGGCTGATAAGCCAGAGAGAAGTTGCTCATCCCTCAGATCAATTCGCAGTAAGCTCGAGAATGTTCTAATGGAGTCAGCGCAGGAGGTCGCGGGCATGACATTCAAAAACATTCTTGTCACGTTGGATGGGTCGAAATACAGTCAAATTGCAGCAGAATACGGATTTTGGCTTGCCTCCAGTTCTAACGCTAAGTTGACAGGAATGCACGTATTAGATCCGCGCCTCGTCGACCTCTTCATCGCACCAGAATTCGCGGAATCATTGGGCTTTAGCCGCTCAGTTGACACGGCAGAAAAAGTATTCAATGCTCTTCGCAGAATCGGGAAGGTCATTCTCGAACTATTTGCGACGGAAGCCATCGGCCGTGGACTAAAATCGACGACAATTCTGGCGGAAGGGTACATCATCGAAGAGATTTTAAAGGAAGTTGACGACTATGATTTGGTCATAGTCGGTCACCGCGGGCAGGGACAGAAGCAAGTGCCATCCGAGCTTATGATCGGCTCAATTGCAGAACGTATAGCTGTTCATTGCGACAAGCCAGTGCTTGTTTGCGCAACTCCTCTGACAGAGTTGAAAAGAATCTTGGTTGCATATGACGGCAGCGAGTCGGCAACAGGTGCACTTCTTATGGCTGAATCTCTAGCGAAGAGCTGCAACTTGCAGCTAAAGGCGATAACTGTCGTTCCCTCATCTAAAGACAGAGCTGGCGCTCACCTTCTCATTGAGCAAGGGCGTTCTTATCTTCGAGAAAAATGGGATGACGAAGTATTTTCTATCGAAGAAGGTGCAGTCGCACCGATTATTCTGGATTACGCCAAAGTGACGGATAGCCTATTAGTGCTTGGTGCGTACGGCTACAAAAATCCGGATGACAACATTCTCGGAAGCACGACCACGAAAGTAGTTCGCGATGCCAAAACATCAATATTGATCTTCAAGCCACTCAGTCAAAAGCAGACCAACAGGCTTGAAGACCTGCAAGAAATTGCGTCGCCCTGAAATCAGGTTGAAAGAAGCCTATGTTCTCCTACACTGAGTTAAAGAAAGCCCTCTATTCCCTCCAAGGCGCTCTAGGAGTTTTCCTTCTTTGGTTGGCGTATCGCGCAGCAACCACCCCAACAGAGCACGTACTGTTCGAGTTACTGCTGAGCGTTATCCTTGCAGGAGTTGGCTGGGCCTGCGTCATGTTCGCTATCGAATCGTTTTTCTTTCGTGACGACCCAGATATTTGGCGTTGACGATTCGACAATTAAAGAAATGAGATGATGGCGGTCATTTGTGACCGCCATCATATCAATATCGCCGGGCCGGCTTTCTAACTTGGTTGAGTAACAGCAACCTTGCCGCTACGACTTTCTTGCTCCGCTGCAGGTGCTGCCAGTCTTACTAGTTCGACTGTGCAATGGGCGTTCTGCGCAACTGCTGCAGGGACGGTTCCTGCTAACATGAGTCTATTGGGAGATCTTCCATGAGCGCCGACAATGATTTTGTCCGCCATCCATTCCGATGCCGCATCGACAATCTCAGTGCGCGCTTTCCCTTGCCTTAATTCGGTATGCACAGAACAGCCAGGAAGTTTTGCTTGAATTTTTTGCCGAGCTTGGTTCAGAACTTCGGACGCTGTTTTGCATCTGCGTTCTTGAACAGCTGAGATCAAATCTTCCCACTTACCGGCGCCGAACTCATCCAATTGACTAGGTTCAATCACTGTCAAAACTTTGAAGGTCGTGTCTTCCGGCCAATTATGGCGAAGAACCGAGTCCACAACTTGTTGAGCGAATGCGCTCTGATCGATTGCAATTATTACTTTCATCATCCACACCTTACAGAGTCAACATGTACCTTTTCGACATCGCATTCGCGATGGACTTCCTTCCCTTTTATAATTTCGATTGAACATGGAGAGTGGCTTGCTACTCGCTCTGCAACACTACCCAAGAAGAATCGTTGAAACCCTTTTCTACCATGAGAGCCAACGACAATTAGGTCCGCATCCCAGGCTTTCGCCTCTTCTATGATCGAATCAGCAATGTAGCCGTGCAAGACATCACCGCTCACCTTGGTCTCACCGAATACTGCCTTCAGCCTGGCTGTAGCCTCATCGATTAGGTGCTTAGAATGAGCGACAATCTCCTTTTCAGCCTTGAGCATCATCTCAGCCACGTAACAGCCGGCAAAACCATATGTGACTACGATTGGCTCCACCACAGTAATAACCCGAAATTCCGTATCTTCAGGCCATTTGCGTTCCACTATCGACTCAAGCGCATGAACCGAACAAGTAGAATCATCAACTCCAATCAATATCTTCATCTCTGCACCTTGAGCACACTGATGCCCCAATTGTGTCGCGTTACGTGTCCGCCAGTATCGGCCGAAGGGCTCATCTTTCAAACTAGCGCACCGCAGAACCTTCCAGCCCAATAGTCCGTGGGGATGATTTCCAAGCGATCAAGCCAGGTACAATGGCAACAGCGCAGAATTTCGACGTACCGTGTAGCATGCAGGCCTCTACGAAGACAAAAAGACTTGCCGTTGTTGTGTATGGCACCGTTCAAGGTGTCGGCTTTCGGCCATTCGTTCATGCACTAGCAAAATCACATCAACTCACAGGTTTCGTTAGGAACAGCAACGGCGCCGTCGAAATCGAAGTGCAAGGGAATGAGATCTCGCTCGAAGAATTTGTCAGAGAGCTCCAAGATAAAGCACCTCCTCTTAGTGACCTCGCAAAAATAGATGTCGATGAATTGATGCCAAGATCCGAAATCGGTTTTTCCATCGAAAAAAGTGTCTCGGAAGGAAACGGTGCTCTTTTAATCGGTGCCGATAGCGCGACGTGTAGGGACTGCCAACAAGAGTTGTTCGATGAGCGAGACCGGAGATATCGGTATCCGTTTATCAATTGCACTAACTGCGGTCCGCGATTCACGATTGTTGAATCGCTCCCCTATGACCGACATAGAACCACGATGCGAAATTTCGAGATGTGTCCGAAGTGTGCAGCCGAATATAATGATGCGCAGAACCGGCGTTTTCACGCACAACCTAACGCATGCGCTGAGTGTGGTCCGAAACTTACTTTCAAAGATTCTTCGCAAACGATTGTAGGAGAGTCCGCACTTCAAATGACCTTATCAGCGATAAATCTCGGCCAAGTAATTGCAATAAAAGGGCTGGGCGGCTTCCATCTCGTTTGTGACGCGCAAAACTCCTCAGCCATAAGAGTTTTACGCCAAAGAAAAAATCGTAGATTCAAACCGCTGGCACTAATGATGAGCGATATAGAGATGGTGCGGCGATACTGCGAAGTGAGCCAAGCCGAAGAAGACGCGTTGACGTCTGCCGATCAACCGATCGTGCTTTTAAGGCGACGCAAGCATTGCGCCATTCCGGATGAGGTATCTCCGGGCAGCGACATGCTTGGTGTTATGTTAGCTTATACTCCGCTGCATCATCTTCTGTTGCATGACTTCGGCAGACCTTTAATCGCAACCAGCGGAAACAAGAGAAACGAACCAATTGCTATAAACAACGATGAGGCACGACTGCGTTTGCAAGGTCTTGCTGATGCTTGGTTGGAGAATGATAGAGATATTCATTTCAGATTTGATGATTCTATAGTTCAGCTCGTGGATGATGAAAAATTGGTCATGCGCAGAGCAAGAGGCATCGCACCACATCCGATACCGATAGCGCCTGCCAGTTCAGTAACAGTTCTCGCTGTGGGGGGTCATTTAAAAAACACCTTTTGCCTGCTCCACGAGGGTCTCGCCTACATGAGTCA
This sequence comes from uncultured Candidatus Obscuribacterales bacterium, assembly GCA_964478655.1. GTDB lineage: Bacteria > Cyanobacteriota > Vampirovibrionia > Obscuribacterales > Obscuribacteraceae > CAYZJR01. The sequence goes on along the minus strand of CAYZJR010000068.1, from coordinate 13,502 downwards.
GCATATCGGCGACCTCGAGTGCATTGAGTCGCAAGAGCATTTTGAAACCACGCTATCGAAAATTCAAAGCCTTTTCAATCTGCGGCCTAAAATCATTGCGTGCGATTTGCATCCTGACTATCTCTCAACAAGCATGGCGCGTTCCACTGCCGCTAGCAGCAATCTTCCATTATTCTATGTTCAACATCACCACGCTCACGCTGTGGCGTGCATGGTCGAACACGGATTGGAAGAGGACGTAATTGCAGTGGTGTTCGATGGCTCAGGACTGGGAACTGATGAGACCATTTGGGGCGGTGAGTTCTTGTTGGCCAATCTAAGAGACTTTAAGCGACTGGCGCACTTCAAGCCGGTTTCCATGCCTGGTGGCATCTCTGCAATCAAAAACTCGTGGCGCATGGCGCTTGGCTACATATTCACAGATGATAGCTTAGAAACGAGAGAAAAGTTCCATCCCTTTATTAAGCACATCGAAGCCACCTTTGGTGCCTCGGTGACTCAGACTTTAGCCAAGCAAGTCAAAGCAGGGATCAACTCGCCATACACATCCAGCTGTGGCCGCCTGTTCGATGCATGCTCATCTCTACTCGGTGTTCGCGATCAAAACGAGTACGAGGGTCAGTGCGCAATCGAGTTGGAGGTTCTTGCTCGACGTTATATAGAAAACAATGAAGTTGCGGCTGAACTTCTTGCGACCTATCCAATTGAAATTGGAAGTGAGCTACCGATAGCGATTAATCCACTTCCCATTCTCTTTGGGGTCATGGAAGACCTTCAGCATGGAGTTTCAACTGAAGAAATCTCTGCCCGGTTTCACGCAACAATAGCCCGCATTATCGCCAGAGTCGGTGAACGACTGCGCGACCATCTAAAAGTAAACGACGTATGTCTCTCGGGTGGCGTTTTCCAAAATCGAATCTTACTGTCATTTACAAAACAATTTTTGAGGAAGAAAGGTTTTAACGTGTTTTATCCGCGAAAAGTTCCAGCAAACGATGGTGGGCTCGCACTGGGCCAAGCTGTGGTGGCAGCAGCAAATATTGAAGAGGTACCAATGTAATGTGCTTAGCAATTCCCGGTCTCGTCGAAAGTACTTTCGAGAGCAATGGACTTAAGATGGCAAAAGTAAACTTCGGTGGAATTCGAAAGAACACCTGTTTGCAATATACAAGTGATGCGGTCGTTGGAAATTATGTTCTTGTACACGTGGGTTTTGCAATCAGCATTATCAATGAGGAAGAAGCGGCTCGAACATTGAATGCGTTACGAGTAGATCACGATTTTTCAGCTTTAGTCGAAGCTGAAGGTGGAGAGAGCGAATGAAATATGTAGACGAGTTTCGTGACTACGCAACGGCGCAAGCATTAGCTGCACAGATCTCCAAAGTTACGACGCAACCTTGGAAGATTATGGAAGTATGCGGTGGACAAACGCACACTATTCTCAAATACGGCATTGAAGACCTTCTTCCCAAATCGATAGAACTCCTTCATGGACCAGGTTGTCCGGTATGTGTGACGCCACTTGAGCTTATCGACAAAGCAGTAGCAATCGCTTCAACTAAAGACACTATTTTGTGTTCTTTTGGCGATATGCTCAGAGTTCCTGGCAGCCGAGGTGATCTCTTAGGCGCTAGAGCTAACGGTGCAGACGTTCGCATCATTTACTCTCCACTTGAAGCAGTGAAAATTGCCAAAGACAACGCGAATCGTCGAGTGGTGTTTTTTGCAGTCGGCTTCGAGACAACAGCCCCAGCGAATGCAATGGTTGCCTTCCAAGCAAAACAATTGTGCCTCAAAAATCTCTTTCTGCTCTGCTCTCATGTGATGGTGCCACCCGTCATTTCATCCATCCTGCAGTCGGAGTCTAATCAAGTTCATGCCTTTCTTGGGCCTGGACACGTCTGCTCCATTACAGGAACAGCTGAATACGACGCACTATGCAAACAATTTGGCGTTCCCATTGTAATCACAGGATTCGAGCCAAATGACATTTTAGAAGGCATTTTGAGATGTGTCTTGCAGCTGGAAAGGGGTGAAGCACTGTTAGAGAATCAATACATGCGCGCCGTTTCATCAACAGGAAACGCATCTGCATGTCAGATTCTCAAAGAGGTATTCACAGTCTCAAGCCGGACATGGAGAGGATTGGGACAAATTCCCTTAAGCGGTTTTGTACTGAGTGAAAGATACAAGCAATTCGACGCCGAGATCGAGTTTCAAACAAATGCTATCAGCATAGCCGAGTCGCCACTATGCATCAGTGGAGAGATTTTGATGGGTCTCAAGAAACCATCACAATGTCCTGCCTTCGGAAAGGAGTGTACACCTCAGAATCCCTTAGGAGCGACGATGGTTTCGTCAGAGGGAACTTGTGCAAACTACTACAAATTTCGAAAAGAAAGAAGCCTTGAGGAACAAAAATCATGAGCACGCAGAATGGCTCAAACGATCAAACCGCCGCAAGTTTGTCCTGCGCGATTCCAATTTCATCTTCTAGCGTAATTCGCCTGGGGCACGGCAGTGGCGGGAAAATGTCGAGTGACTTGATAGAAACGGTCTTTTTGCCTCGATTGAATAATTCGATTTTGAATCAATTGGATGATGCCGCTCTCTTGAACATCGGGAGTCAGCAAATTGCTATGACTACTGACTCTTATGTCGTATCTCCGATATTTTTCCCTGGTGGAGATATTGGTTCGTTGGCAGTTCATGGCACGGTCAACGATCTGGCTATGCGAGGCGCACAACCTCTGTTTATCTCTGCTGCCTTTATTCTAGAAGAGGGTTTTTCAATTGAGGAACTGCAAAGGATTGTCGATTCAGTTGCAGGCACATGCAGTCGGTGCAATGTTATTTTGGCAGCAGCCGACACTAAAGTCGTAGGCAAAGGTGCCGTGGATAAAGTGTTCATCACGACAACAGGAATCGGAATCATAAACATTGACACGGTACCTTCGGCAGTCCGCGCTCAAGCGGGTGACTCAATAATTGTAAGCGGCGACATTGGACGTCATGGCGTAGCAGTTATGGTTGCCAGGGAAGACTTGGGTATCGAAACCGATATTGTCAGTGACAGCACTGCGTTGCATGAACTAGTGAGGGAACTGCTCGATTCGGGCGCCACAATTCATAGCATGCGCGATATCACCCGCGGTGGCTTGGCAAGCATTTTAAATGAGCTGGCCACGAGTTCGAACGTTGGAATGGAAATAGACGAAAGCAAAATTCCTCTTGATCCACAGGTTCAAGCAATTTGCGAATTGCTAGGTCTCGACCCACTGTACGTAGCATGCGAAGGCCGGTTTGTTGCAATTGTTCCTAGCAATTCTTCCACGAAGGTATTGGATCTAATGAGAAAGAGCGACGTTGCGGCTAATGCAAAAACAATAGGAACAGTGGTAAGCGCACATCCTCAACAAGTAGTACTACGCTCGTCGATTGGAGGCAATCGAATCTTAGACAAACTTACAGGCGAACAGCTGCCTCGCATTTGCTAAAGACATCGCCACGACGCGCCGACTATTTCAAAACAGTCTCAGGGCTACTCATCTCAGCCAACGGCAATACTTCATAACGTGCAAAATTGTAGACCGGCGCCATAGCTAAAAGTCTGTCCAGTTCCTCATTATTGTCGACATCGTAAATCCATGCACCGCCATGCTTTCCGACGACATGGTAGCGCCTCTCGAGCTTGCCCAATGAGACCAGCTTTTCGGCATACGCAGGCATGGACATAACAGATTTGACCGCATCGCCGCCCAATAAAGCTGGCTCCAATGACCATAAAACCAGGAACTTTGACATGGCAAGACCTCCGGATTCGGTATGCGCAGGGGACTCAATTCTACAAAATTCTAGTCCAGAAGAACGATGTAACCCGTAAACGAAACAATGAGAATAAGGGTAGGAATCAAGATGAGAGGAATCAAGCAATGTTGCATCGAAAACTACATCTCGTTGGATACATTCGCGAAGACAAACAAGGCCCAAGTGCAGCCAAACAGCGGTCAGCCATTAAGGAATACTGCAATGCAAAAGGCTATACCGTTTCGATTATCACGATTGTAGACTGGGCAAAGCCGTCGTATGGATGGGAACAAGCAAAACAAGCACTCGAAGTGAGCGATGGAGTCATTGCCTTTGACTTAAATCGGTTGGCATGGCATGAAAATGATCGTCCGCTAGATTTACGAACACTGGTAGAGAGACTTCATAGTCGAAACAAAGTTTTGATAACGGTTGACGATGGATTCGAAACCGTCACTCCGGATGGACAAATGAAACTTCTGTTGCTACTCAACGAATGGTCCGAACGAAAACAAGTCTCCCTGCCTATCAAGGGTGACTTCGAATCGGCGCTTCCGGAACATTTTTGTCAAGGGTAACGAAAACAGCTGCTACAAACAGATTAGCGGTCTAGATCTTTCCATTGCCTTCTGAAGCATTGTTCGCCTGTTTGATCGGTTTTCGCTTGAGGCTTTGGCAGTATTTAAGGAGTGCTTGCAATGTCTTTCTATCATTTACAAGGTGCTGGTAATAAGGCATATGGCCAGGCGGAGCACTCAAGTAGTCCTTGAAGATGCCAATGTTAGCAATTTGTTTTGACTCGGCGACTGGGCGACTGGGTTTTACGCTGTTGCCACCATCAGCATGGCAGCTAGCGCAATATTGTTTGTAAATTGAAGACCCTTTTTGAACAGCAGGTTTATTTTTATCCGTCTTAGACTTTTCAACTTGGGGCTTTTCCTGCGCCTTTGCTTTGGAAGATTCGGCCGGTGCCTGCTCGCTGTCAGCCTTTCGGGATTTTTGAGCTACCCCATCTTTGTCAGTTACCGGCGTGCCCTTTTTATCATCAGCGCTGCTCGGCAAAATAAAGGCTAAGCCAACGACAACAGACAGCAACGGAATAAAGCGAGTTTTTTGTATCATAAAATCTTCCAATAAAAACAGATTCAATGACAGTTTAACCGCTTTCTTCCGTTGTGCAGAAAAAATCCAAGCACAAAGATCAGAGTGTTCATATGTACCCCTTAACTGTTCCAGGCTTGCCGCACGAGTTCGGAAATGTCGGAACTCCAATCACTTTAGGAGAATGAGCGCAGTTCTTTATCATTCCCAGGTATGACTCCGGCGATGATTTATCCGACGTCGCGGTTTCAGGCATCGACCATGGCAACGAAATTGTTGGGATCTGCAATGCGATTGAGATAGTTAATCATCGCCTCTTGACCGAAAACTGACCCAGTATCGATTCCCTCGTGAATACTGATCAAGTGCTTGGCGTTGTGAAAGAAGTAATGATGGAAGATTGGAAATAGATCGCGCGGTGGATCATCAGGATGATCGATGATTCGATCTAAATCTGCCACTATCAAACCATCGGCTCCGTCTATTGCTAGAAGCGCATCATGAAGCGCTGTCCCAGGTTTCGATCGATCCCAGTCGAACATGGTTACTATGGTATGTCCATTCTTTTCACAATAGTCTTCTATCTTGTTTTTTTGCGCTTCGCGAAGTTCAGGTTCGACCGATCGAACATAGGCAACTAGCTTCAGCCCTCGCTTTCCTTTATGTCCGAGCTCGTACAAATGGGGTCGAACAAGGCAAGGTTTTTCCGAAGAACAATGCACTCGAATGTCATGCAATCTGTCTAGCTCTTGCTGATAGGTCGGATGTGGAAAAATGCGCGATAGCATTCGTAAAAGCTTATGAGCATGATTATTTTTCATTGCGTGCCTCCTAACGGTCCGTATCTCTCTTCTAAGTTCTGTTTTGCTTGTCTCGACAATAGATCGCCGAGGCTGAAATGAGCGCTCGGTCTGACATGAACCAGACTCAAGTTTTTATCGACTTCTCTGACGATTGCGCCACCACCCAAGTGTTCAGCTAAATCCATATTGTTTATTGCTTCGCGAACAAGGCGATCCGCTTTGCCGGCATCTCCAGGTCTGTGCTCGCTTACACCAAATCGAAGAGTCGGCTCATGATCTAAATGCAGCTTAAAAAATGCAAGTCTTCGCACCGCCTCCTTGATTCTCTGACAAACCTTGCCAGCAACAAATTGGTCGACTCTCAATAGAAAGAGTGCGAGTAATCGCTGATCAAATCTGATGAGCATACCGTGGTCTTTTATCGCAGCAAAAATCTCGTCGATAATTCTTTGCTCTTGAAGTTCGCACTCTTTCAAGTCCTGGAATTGGTCAATCTCCGCGAGATCAGGCAATCCAACAACAATCAGACTCATTGGAACATTGAACGTTTCGCACTGACAAAAGCTAGGTGCAATTGTGGCGATCAGATCATCTCGAGAGTCACATTCTAGTAGTTGAGAATTTGGGTCATCAGGCATAGTGCCCCACTTCAGCATGGGTAATATCGGAACCGCATCAGTAACAGGTTTACGCGTGCGCAACTCGCGCGATGGAAGATAGACCGAAGGATTGATGGCAATGTTTCGCGCCTGGCGTTCAGAATCCCAAGGCACCGCTGTGGTCTGGTCTGCTCCTTCAAAACCTGCGCCATGACGTTCTACAATCGTTCCGTGAGCAGATGCAACAAAGACTGTGTTATCGTCCGAACTCAACTCACAGACTTCGCTCACCTCCGGGTTTATGCACTTTGGATTTTTGGAACTTTCTTCGATTTCATTCCAATCAATTCGAGAAAGTATTTTCTTTAGACCTCGTTCTTGCTCATTGATGTCTGTCATGATTCCGGGACCTCCATGCTTATAATGCGCTGTTTTGCAATCAACTCGCATCATGCTGAAGACGTATGCTTCACGATTACGAATTAGTAACCACTAGACGCTATGCAACGACTCGCATATATTCAAAGAAGTATGGAGATGATCCGATCACTCAAAGTGAGCCCAAGATGAGTTACATGAAACTAGCATCAACTGAAGAGGTTCCAGCGGGGACCATGAAGGCAATTCAAATTAACGGACGAAAAATTCTGCTTGCAAACATGAACGGAAAGTTCTTCGCGTTAGATGATCGCTGCCCACACATCGGAAAACCATTGAGCAAAGGCACCCTCCATGACGGCTGCGTTACCTGCCCGTATCATGGAGCTGAATTCGATCTTCAGTCTGGTGAGAATGTGAAAGACGCAAACTTCCTCTTTTGGAAGCTGCATTGCGATGATGCAAAGACATACGATATTCAATTAATCGACCAAGACATTTTCGTTTCGCTATAAGTCACTTGATCGGCAATACGTCAGCCATTCTTTGTTCTAGCAAGAAACGGCGAAAGCTCCTTTTTAGCTCACCTCTTTCATCATCTTGATTGATGATCCTGAAGGGCTTAATTCGTTTTTCTGTGCATAGCTTCTTAGACCAAAAAATGGGTCTGTTTTTCATGTCGTAATCATTAATTATGAAGGTCACCTGAATGAGACCATCATGAACTGGAGCATATGTCGTAACCGTATGCTCCTTGAAGATACTCACCAGTTCACCGTTTCGTCGGTCAATTCTGCTAACGAACGAAACACAGGTAACTACCACCTTAGAATCGCTGATTTCATTTGGTACGACACTAATCATTTCGTGGCGTTCTACGTACTGACCAATATCGATTGTTCTAATGTAAGGAATGGACGCACAATGCCAGAGTCGGCCTAATTTATCTGCTTGCATTCCGATTACACTCGTCCGCTGTATGTTTAGCTTGACTGGCTCACCCACTACATCAGCGCGCTGTCTATAATCGTACACATGAAGCACCAACTCAGATTTTGCTTGCCAGGTCCCCGCCAGCCAGGCGGGAATTCGCATCCATATGTGCTTGCGACCAAGAAAGGCATCCGGTGCCTCGTAACAAGGAATACCTGCTCCGAGCGTGTACGATTGCAACTCGCCTGCAAACAGCGAACATGTTCTCGATGTTGCCGCACTGACAGTGTTCATATTGATCAGCACAGTTGTTGCGGCAGCTACCACTGCACAAAGGCTTTTGAACATTAGGTCACAACGAGTCTTCATTGTCATTACTTCCACCTTTGCGTGACACCTACAGAATGACAGCGAAGAGCATTTTATTCATCGTCCGCAGGTATGAGCACGCATTCAATACCAAGCAAGGTGATGAGTGTCATGCCCTAGCTCCAAAACTCGCTGAGCAAATTCAGTTGACTCTGCGAGAAATCCTGCATCCTTGAGATGTTGCTCAAGCAACTTGTATACACCAGTTAATTTCGGGTTATCTTCGCCGAGACCTATCTGAATGAGTGTTATCCCCTTAGCGTACAGGGCTTTTGCCTCTTCTAGCTTTCGCATATCTATTTTCAGCAAAGCGTAAGTCACAAGCAGCTGACCGTACAAAAGGGAGTCTTTCCCTATCTCTTCGCTGCTCGATGCAACATTCATTGCGTCTTCAAGAAATCCGATCGCATCAGAAAATTGTCTTTCTCTCGACATATAAACAGCCAATTGCTTCAGAACAAGCACAAGCAGATTGTTGTCGATATGATCACCTCTACGAAGAATTTCCAACGCCTTTTTTTCTTCTGCCAATCCCTCTTCGAACCTATTTAGACGAAAGAGCAGAACAGACAATTCATGATGCAGCGATACCACCTCATCAACATCTAAAATATGCCGTGAACTCTCGATTGACTCCGCCTGATGCAACAATTCCTCAGCCTCAGCCAATCGACCAAGCGCGGACAAACAAACAGCAGACTTAATAAGTACAACTGATAAAAGTCCTTGATGGTCAATTTTTTCGGCCTGATTCCGAACGCTTTGGTAATTTGTCATAGCGGACTGGAAGTCGCCACGTCTGTATGCTGAATCACCGGCTTTGAGCTTCATCCGCAAGACACCAAGGACCGAGGGCGATTTATTCATGAGGCACCAACTTGTAGCATGTAATCCAATAAACTTACTTCTCCGGGTCGCCCACTGCATCAGCCCACAGGATGAGAAATCCACAGTCCAATTCGTCACAAAGGTCGAGACGTAGAGGCTAATTTGACTATTATCATTCAGTCAATTGAGCGCTTATAGTCGCGAGAAACACCTAAGCATCGCAACTATCATTTAGAGGTGCATATGTGGTCAAGAATTGCTGTCTCACTAGTTCTAACGTCGCTGTCTATTTGTCTGAGCACCTCTGCTTTTGCTCAACAAGCAGAGCTGAGTCTTTCGCATTCTGAGAGTCTCTTGAACAATGGAGCCACCTCGGACGGAAAACCGGCCCTTAAATCCATGCTCGAAAAGACACAGCGACTGAAAGCATATAAGTTCGAAACAGTTCTGACGACGAACGTCAAAGGCAAGGAAATCACAGAAACTGGACGACTGTTTTTCAAAAGTCCAAACCTTATAAGGTTCGAAGCTCTAAAGGCGGGCAAACGCAGCGGCGCGATCGTAGTGCGTCAGTCGGACGGAAAAATTCGCGGCAAGATGGGAGGCGCTTTAGGCGGTATAAAAGTCACACTCGCGCCAGACTCGAAGCTTCTAAAAACATCCAATGGATTCAGTGTTCTCGAGTCCGATCTGGGAAGTCTGTTATCACTTGCGTTCGAAAAAATGACAGCTAATACTCGCTGTTTAGCAGGTAAAGCAAAAAGTATTTCCAATCAGATAATTGAGCTTGTGGACAAAGATAACGGGCTAGTTTTTCGGATGGCAGTAAAAGAACCGGAACGACTGCCGGAACAGTGGAGCATCTTTTTAGATGGCAAACTTTTCTCAACGGCTAAGTTTGTCGGACTGCAAGTGCTCCAAGACCTTCCCGATTCGATCTTTGCGCTAACCTCTGAAGCGGCAGAAACAGCCGGCGCATCCGGCGAACGAACAGTAAGGTTTTCTATTCCAGATTATCGCCGACAGATGAATGCAGCTCGATCAGAAATGTTGGTGGACGGACTAACGAAAGAAACCTTTGATTTGACTTCAGATGGAAAGGGAATCCTGCGCGCGGCGACCGACCTATTACTGGAAGATCTTGAGGCATTGAAAACAATAGCCGAACGCGAACCCGATGGCAAAGCAGTTTGGTGCACAAACGGGGAAAAAAGACTTGTCGAACTTGTCTGCAGAATGGAACTGATTCTCTCGGCACTTCCACAAGTGGCTAACTCAATAGAGAAGTCGGATCATACGGATGCTGTCCAAGCCAGACTTAAACTGTGGAGCTCCAGCATTGATAATGCCAAACTTCAATTGTCACGCTTGTACGACCAAATCGAACAGGATACGCCAGATGCAAATAAAATCGAGCAGAGCACTGCGGAGCTACAAAAAGATGTTTGTCTTCTTCGGGAGATCGTTCCTTAAACTAGGTCGCGAGATCATCCGCAAGGCCGACGTCAGGCCAACTATCTTGCTCGAGAATGTTGCTAGCACACAGGCGCCACAAAGCCAGCAGTACGGGATACTTAGAGATGCTAAAAGGTGTATTAATTATCAATCTCGAGCCCTCCTACATTGGTTTCAAACATGCGGAAGGACCCAGCAATTTCAGAGATTGCTCCTACGATGAGATCAAAGAATTGCTCATAGAGTTAGGAGTTCTGGAAACGCACAATTCCTGGCCGTTGCGAGAATTCATTCTGCGCGTACCCGGTGAATATTCACTCTCAACTTTGCGTAGATTCGGACTCGCGTGTGATCGCGCAGCTTAGCAAACAAATACAATTTTTTTTAGAAGGAACGTGTCATGCTTTGGTCATACAAAAAAGTCTTAGTTGCAATTGAAGACGGCGAGATCGGAGATCACCTTTGCAAATTCATTTCCGATCAAAATTGGTCATCTGATGCCGAATTCAGATTAGTGCATGTCGTACAGCCAGACAATGAAAACGATCCTGCGCTGCTTGCTGAGTCAATCATACAATCAGTGAGATATGGACGGTTCGTCTTGGATAGATGCGCCTTGAAGCTAAAGGAGGCGCTGCATTTGCCAATTGAAGAGAATCTTACAGTCGGCTACGTTGTTGAGCAAATCGAAGACGAAATCAAAAACTGGAAACCAGATCTGCTCATTGTCGGCTCGCATGGACGTTCGGCAGTAGGCAAATGGTTTTTCGGCAGTGTGTCGGAAACATTGTTGTCTCATGTATCATGCCCTGTCATGGTGCTTCGCCCTGCCAAGGATGGGAGGAAGTCATTTCCGGGAAAAGACTCAACTTGGTCAAAAATCGTTATAGCCGTCGAAGATAATTCTCAATCTAGACTATTGATCGATCAAATTGTGAGTCACAATTGGCCCGCACATACTTCGTTTACTTTGCTACACATCGTGGACAAAGACAACATTGACGAATCGGCTTCATATGCAAGAGAAGGCACTCGTGAGAAAGAGGAATCCAAAGCATATGCGCTCGTAAAAGGCATCTCCAACAAATTGAAAGCGATGATGCCGGACTGTGAGGTTCATGAAGCCATTATTGTGGGAAGTCCAGCTAAGGACTTGCTCTCCTACACAGCAAGAGCAAAGGCGGACGTGCTCATCGCTGGCTCTCACGGAAAAGCCAAGGCTGCAAAATGGTTTCTGGGTTCTGTTTCAGCGCCTCTACTTTCCGGCGCACAATGCTCAGTCGTCGTAATCCGCCCATCACGGAAAAATGCAACGGCGGCTCGCTCCTAAGCTATACCTTCGTTGACTAGTTGAAGCTCGGCTTCCAACCAGTCCTCGACATGGAATCCATGCACACACCCGCGCTTTATCCATAACTGGTAAGCGCGCTCAGAAACCTGCTCGCTTGAAATGGGCGTGGTCGAAGTTTTCGTTTGGGAAGACGCTGGTACAACTTTCTCGATTAACGTGTCCGGTCTAGCAATAGAATCACTCTTAGAAGAGCTGCTGTCAGAGTTCTGAACCTCTAGTGCCTTCGCTGCGCCTGTCTCTTTGCGCGTCTTCGTGAGCGAACCATTTGCAGTACTCTTTACAGCGCTCGTACTCTTTTTTGGTGTACCTGCAGTTTTCATTTGCTCTCTCCTGGTTGCGAACGTTTCGAAAGAGTATAACGCCCTCTCGAGTAGACATCACGACAGTGTGAAGGGATGCTTCTTAGATCAAAATTAGTCTGTGTGCTTCGTACAAATTATGACCACCTCTAATTCGCTGACTCACCGCCAGAGAAACGAATGCCAACGATCATTCCATTGGATGAAGAAATGTCTTCCCACTGCATGTAACTTAGTATTAGGTCTATGTGGAGATTGAGACATGACTTTGAAGATTCTAGTTGCCATTGATAGCTCAATATTCTCAGCGGATGTTCTTGCGGCCGTCAGTAAATGCAGATGGGATGCAGATACATCAATACGCATTTTCTCAGTAGTTGAACCGGCAGCATCGTGGGAAGAGACCGAGCAATTTATTCACCAATGCAGTGTTATTTTGAACGATCGGGTTCAACAGCTGAAGCAGACATTACCTCAATGTGATGTTCAGGGTGAAGTTCTAGAAGGAAAACCGGGCAAGACTATAGTGGAAACCGCTCAAGCTTGGGGGGCAAACCTCATTATTATTGGATCTCATGGAGATACGGGTCCACGTCAGTCAATAGCAGGAAGTGTGGCATCGGAAGTCGTCAATTCTGCACCATGCTCGGTGCAAGTGGTGAAAGTTCGTTCAAAGAAACAACAACAAGACTCCAAAACCGCTGTCGCTCACGCTAACAGCTGAGCGTAGCTTTCATGACTTGTCTACACAAGCCCTCTCGCGAAATGAATCGCGAGAGGGCTCAACGAATGAACTCAAAAGCGTTGACTAGTTCTGCGGGACGGTTTGTTTGTTACTCGCCGAGTCCGCTTTCGCATCCTCTAGTTCGTCTCGTAACTTTTGCACTCGATGGCGCAGTCCGGCAGCAATTCTACTGTGAGGGGTCGAGCCGTCTCCCTCTAGCAAAAGAGCGCTTCTGCGCACAGGCTCTCCGAAGCTCACTGTTATTTTCTGACCGACCTTTATCCTCCACGTTCCAGGAGGCAATGCGTCGGCCGTTCCACCCAAGTAAACAGGCACCACGGGAACATCAAAATGTTCCAGCAAGAGTCCGATACCAGGCTTAAATTGCAGTAACTCATTGGTAAGCGTTCTGCGTCCTTCCGGAAACCAAACCAATCCTTTGTCATTTCGCAAGGCAGCGGCCGCTATGGCAAGACTAGAGACAAGCGCATGATCAGCGTCGACAGGCAGTACGCGGCCAAGACGACTTAAGACACGAGTAAAAGAATTGGCAAACGCAATTCCAGTCCATCCGGCAAAGTGAATAGATTTCAACTTCTCAAAGCTAAATGCTGAGCCAACCACAAAGGCATCCAAGTAGCTGGCATGATTTGGGCAAACCAAGAAAGCCCCGCGCTTCGGTATGTGTTCAACCCCTCTAACCTCGAGTTCGAAAAGCGTTCGCAAAATCAAATGAATCGCATTGCAAATCCAGCGCGATATTCTCTCTTGTGATACTGATAATGGTGACAACCAAACCTTTTGCTCTCCAGACAGAAAACTTTCTGGACTCTCATACCATGTTTTGTGATTG
>CAYZJR010000067.1:32851-38344 GCA_964478655.1 uncultured Candidatus Obscuribacterales bacterium | reverse complement strand
ATCATTCTTCACGGCTCCGGTGGATTAGAACCTGAAGGTGGTTTCTTTCGTCAGATTGCAACAGACATATCGAATACGGGTCGCACTGCAGTTGTTGTTCACTACTTTGATAGGTCTGGCATCTCTTGGGCAAGTAGCGCGCAAATGGGCGCGCACTTCGGCGAATGGCTGGCGACAATAAAGGATGCTATTTCGTTTGTTGAGAAGCAATCTGGAATGAACACGTCGGTCACACTACTCGGCCACAGCTTAGGCGCTCAGCTAGCATTACATGTCGCAGCAACGGATAGACGCGTGAATGGCGTGATCGACATGGCTGGATGCTTCGTGCTTCCCACGAAATCAATCACGCGAATGCCACCAGTTTTGATACTGCATGGAGCAGCGGACAGAGTAGTTCCTCTCACGCGCGAACGGGCATTGGTGGCAGTTCTGCGCGCAACGAAATCAAGATACGAGGAGCACATCCTGAAGGGCGTAGACCATTCGTTCAACAATGTCTCACTGGAGACGCTTGAAAGTTTAATGACATCATTCATGAACTCACTGAACTAGACTGCACGGTATCACCGAGGTCATGGCGGGTCTTTGTCTACCGCGGCTGCGAAATCACAAGTGTTTGATCCTCGACACTGATAGTGCTCGTCACCTCAAAGTTCGCAGCACGAAGAAGTGAGTCGTACTCTTCCAACGTTCTCGCCCTGCCGCCCGGCATATTCAGAATTTGCAGATCGTAAAGAGTGGTCCAAGGCGCAGTCTCCTCATTGATGATGTATTCGATGATGACAAACGTCGAGTCTCGCTCGCCGATGGCTCTACGAACATTTTGCATTATCCGCAAGCTGTCTTCGTCACTCCAGTTCCACATTGAGTTCTTAATCAAATATAAATCGACTCCGGATGGCACACTCTTAAGAAAGTCACCACATACGACATCACATCTCTCGCCTAGCCTCGAAGCCTCAATGTTTGCAGTTGCAGCTTCGCGCAGGTCTTCGCACTCAAATAAACACCCGTGGAGATGTGGGTGGTGATTCAGAATTTCGACAAGCAGCGTACCAACGCCACCACCAAGATCAACAACACTATTGAACTTCTCAAACGAGAATTCCTTCGCGATACTTTTTGCAGCATGAACCGAGTTGCTAATCATTGCATTCGAAAACGCAGCTGTCATCTCGGGATGATCGTGCATATGCTCATACAGTGTCTTTCCAAATGCGTGTTTCATCCCCGACTCACCGTCGAGGAGACATTTAAAAAAACTGTTCCACGCCTGCAAGCACGAAGGATGGTTCCACATCAACGACATGCCGCGCCAACTGTTCGGATGAGTCGATTTCAACAAGAGTGAAACCTCGTTGTGAGCGAAACCCCGCTCGTCGACCTGCACGAAGATGCCGTTTGCCGCCAATGCGCGCATTACCCTATACAAGGTTGGCGAGTGCAATGTGGACTGCGCCGCAATTACATCGACGCTTACAGCACCGCTGTCAGGTAGGCGATCAAACACCTTATGCCTCGCAAGCGCGGTAATTGCATGACTCAACCATGCGCTGCAATAAATGTCATTCAATTTATATCGTGCGGCGACAAACGGATCGTTCGCGACCTGTCGACCAGCATCAATGTTCCTCTTTTTAGCTTGTTCAATCATTGCTCACCATGCCTCAAAACTCCGACGCCACGAATCGGCGGAACCGCAATAGTCCAGCCTGCTTATCCCCAAGCGATTTCAATCACTTGATTGAATCATATGCTTGACACTCGTTTTT
Organism: uncultured Candidatus Obscuribacterales bacterium; assembly: GCA_964478655.1. GTDB lineage: Bacteria > Cyanobacteriota > Vampirovibrionia > Obscuribacterales > Obscuribacteraceae > CAYZJR01. The sequence continues at coordinate 36,569 of CAYZJR010000067.1, read as the reverse complement.
TGTCAAGCTATCCTTCTAATACGAGGAGCGGACATGGCAAAGAAGGCTGGAACGCAAGACACGCGCGATCAAATCCTTGATGTTGCAGAGCGACATTTTGCTTTATACGGGTATGCAGGAACGTCGCTGCGTGCAGTAATCAAAGATGCTGATGTGAATGTTGCCGCGATTGCCTATCATTTTGGCGACAAGGAACAGCTCTTCACTGCTGTCGTGGAGCGGTTTGCTGTTCCTGTAGTGGCTGAGCAGTTAAACAGATTGCGGTCAGAACTGGCGCGTTCGGATGTGGTGTTTGTGGATGTTTTGAGAGCGTTCTACGAACCACCGATTGCATTGATCCACAAACTTGGGCCAAGTGGGGAGACTCTTTCATTGTTCCTCGGAAGGTTTCAAACCGAAGCATCTGAGCCAATTTATGGGATGGTAGACGAACATTATTCAGCGTGTCGAGACGAGTTTATTCAAGCGTTCCGCAAATTTTTCCCATCATCAACCGAAGCCGATCATCAATGGAACTTCGAATTCATGCTCAGCTTGATCGTTTGTTTTCTTACGCGCCAAAAGCCTATCAGACAGCGCTATGAAGACGAACCGAGTTGGAATCCTGAAGATGTGATATCACGCCTGATTGCATTTTGCATGGGTGGATTTGCGACATGAGTTTCACATCGGCGTTTCCTGCTAAGAGCGTTCGCACGAAATAAGAAATGATTGCCGCGACTACTATCATGGAAATTGCACAAATGAGCCGTGGAGCTCTTTCAATAACAATTTGATTCGGTCCGCGAGAAGGTACTCTCATCTCTTTAACGCAGAACGCATGCAGCAGAGTTAGCAAACCAACTCCGAAGCCAAACACTTCGGACATCGTGCAAAACAGTTTGAGAAAGACTTCGCCTTTGGCAACTTTAGTTATGACGACTGTGCCCGGTGCGAAGTGGTCAGGAACCGAAGTGTAGTTCACAACAAACAACGCAATTGCTGCCAGCGTGATGAACGAAGTCAAACTGTAGACAACATTCAATACTGGTGACTTAATCCACATCTCAATTGCGGAATTGGGCGATTGATTTTTTGAAACGTTCATTTGGATTTTGAAACCGCGTCAGAATTAACAGTATATTATGGGAACACAGAAACCGGAAACCTAATCTTGGCCTCTCAGAAGCACATCGTCTTTTTCACTTTCGGCTCACTAGGCGACCTCTTTCCGTACATTGCTGTCGGCAAAGCAATCGTTGCAAGATACGGCGACAAATATAAGGTCACTATTGCAACGACTCCGAATCATCAAAGTTCCATTGAATCACACGGGCTGACTTTCGCGCACACTCGTCCCGATTTTGATGATCTCGGAGGCGATGAAGACGCGCTGGTCAAGAAGGTCATGGATGCGCGGGTCGGTCCGGATTACGTTCTCAAAGAGATTTTGTTCAAGCATATCGGGTTGAGCTACGAAACCTCCTTGCCCATTGCGGCGACCGCGGATATTGTTATCACGCATCCTCTTACATTGGCAGCAATCGTTGCAGCGCGGAAACTGGACGTTCCGCGAGTCGCATCGGTCTTGGCTCCGACCAGCCTCTGGTCGGCATATGATTTGCCGTCGCTGCCAAAGGCGAAGTGGGCACCAAATGTGAAGCGTTACCTTGGAATGGGCGGGGCGCGGTGGTTCCTCAATATGATGAACAAGACGCTGTATCCGTGGACCGAGTCTTACAGAGATTTGCAGAGGCGAGTTGGATTGCCTGTTGACACAGCGAATCCGATTTTCGAGGGGCAGTACTCTGAGAAGAAAAATCTTGCGCTTTTTTCTCCATTATTTGCCAAGCCGCAGCCGGACTGGCCACCAAATACAGTGGCGACTGGTTTTCCGTTTTTGGATCAGGAGAAGGAATTTGAACCGGACGATGACCTCAAGACGTTCCTCGCAAATGGTTCAGCACCAGTCGTATTTACTCTGGGTTCGTCGGCTGTGAAAGACGCGGGCACATTCTATGAAGACAGCATCAAAATGCTGGAAGAGACTGGGCATCGAGGCGTAATGTTGATTGGTTCCTCTCCTGAAAATCAACCATCGAAACCGCTACCGGAAAATATCATGTCCGTGCAGTACCTTCCACACTCGTACATCTTTTCCCATGCAGCCGCAATTGTGCATCAAGGCGGCGCCGGAACAACCGGTCAGGCTCTGCGCTCCGGCAAATCTCAACTGGTTATGCCATTCAGTCACGATCAGTTTGACAATGCACGCAGAGTCACCGTCCTTGGTGCCGGTCTAACAATCGACAAATCAAAGTACCGAGAGAAGGGGACAGTGCAGTTGTCACGCCTGCTTACAAGCGAATTTGAAAGGACAGCAGAAGCTGTCGGTGAAGTGATTCGCAATGAGCATGGGGCTCAGGCTGCAGCAGACGAGATTGTAAGCATGATCTCCTAGTCTCACTCTTATGAGATAATTTCGGCCGGCCCGCTAATTAGATTTGCACGCCGCGTAGAGTTGACTATGAGCATCGTGCTGGAAAAACCTGTCGAACTTGGCGAGGGCATTACCTTGCAGCCACCTGCCGGCTGGACGCAAACTGGCTGGGTGACTGACAATCCACTCTGGTTGGAACCCAAAGATCGCATGGACTGGGTGCCTCCAGGCGCATCAACTGTTGTCTTGCATTGGGAGTTGAGTTCAACCCCGCTTCCCGCCGAGGTAATGACGCAGTTTGTCCAACTCCTAAAGGGACAGTCAGAGCCACTTTCCATTCAGCAAATTTTGCCTTTCTACCCAACGCTTGTGCGCATGTCCATGGATTCCATCTCCCGTGCGCAAGTCTTGCATTTCCCTGATGCCGAGAGTATTTTGTGCGTTCAGTATGCAATAGAGCGGACGCAAGAGTATGGCGTCGTCTTTTACGGATTGACGAATAATTCTGCGCTTGGCGAGTATCAAATGCTTGCATATGAAGGCAAAACGCCTGAGTATGGACAGTTCTTCGAAGGGGGCAAAGCCGCGTTAAATTCTTTCAGAACGCATCAACGTGCCGACTTCTCACAGAAACGTGCTGTAGTAAACGAAGCCCTGGCAGAGCCGGTGAAGCGCAGCAAGTTCGGCGCGCTGAAACCGAAAGAACCGGCACCCGAGCCAACTCCAACAGTGACTGAACAGCCGCGAGAAACAACGCTTGCCGAGAAATACTCCCAGAAGTATTTACCGCCTAAGCAAAAGACAGAGACGCAGCCGGTCGTCGAAACTGAGATTGTAAGAAAGAAAAAGGCCACAGAGGAAATTCGGAAGATTCTGGACGCCCAAAAATCAGAAGCACCGAAATCATCGCAATCACAAAACGCTCAGACTCAAAGCATGCCGGAGCTCCCCGCGTCCAGCCAAGCGACGGACAGAAAGCCGCGCCGCAGAACAGCAGAGTTGCGATCGCTGAAAGTAATGACTCATATTCTCCAACCGGGCGAAACCATTAAGGGATTAATCACGATGTACTGGCCCGGTATAGACGAAAGAGAAGCCGAGGCGCGACTAAAAGAAATTTACACGCTAAACAGAATTCACAAAAATATCTGCTGGAGTCAAAAACCCGGACAGATAGTGATGCTGCCTGGTGACTAAGTCGCTCAACCGACCACAGCTACCCACACGGCACGGGCGTTCCTATCGACGATTTTGTGAAAGCAATGAAGGCCGGAAAAATGAAAGCAGTCGTGAAAGAAA
>CAYZJR010000067.1:9702-32751 GCA_964478655.1 uncultured Candidatus Obscuribacterales bacterium | reverse complement strand
GACGATTTTGTGAAAGCAATGAAGGCCGGAAAAATGAAAGCAGTCGTGAAAGAAATGCACTCAAAAGACACTAAAGAGGGCTACTTAGTACACAGGTAGGCTCGACTCCAGATGCGATAGATGCCCTCCTCGCGATTCTCGACTAACATGCCGAAGGCGAGCTGCTCTCGCTCATAGTCCCCATCACCGCCAGTGACACCACTAAGCTTAGAGGGATACAGTTCCTTTTCAGGATTATACCGACTGATTTGTGACTGATAGAAGTTCCATAACGCCTCCGCGACAGACACACTCTGTTCCACACAAGCTTCATCGAATGCATCATAGAAGCGATGCATCGCGGATGCGGTCCAAAAAGTTTCACGCCATTCAACAGGACTTCATCAAACATAAAGGCACAGTGTATCTCGTCGAAGCCCATAAACTGAATGACTCTCGGGAAGGGACCGAGAGCCATTCGTGTCGTTTGAAATTGTGCGCACTTCAAGAACGCAATGGCAACGCGTTCGACAACGACTAGTTAAAGCTTCAAGAACTCAAAAACAAGTTGCGACCATGCAGCTCAATCCACTTTGAGCCTTTCCGCCAACTTTCTTCTGAGCATCTGTATTTTTCAATTGCTTGAGCTTCGGCATTGCTCTAAGAACCTTAGACTGGTCACTGTTTTCTTTGGTCGTTTTCTTGTCACGGTTTTGCTTGTCTTTCATCGCTCTTGCACTCCTGACCTTTCGAGCTTCGTGGCTTAGGGACCGCCAACATCACAATCCTAGTTACGATTTCTGAGGAAAGTGTGAGGATGCCTAATTACTTACCAAATGGCAATTTGCGAGCTTAGAGCCATCTTCTTGTAGCTATTTGCCAGTAAGTGATAGCCTCTTTGTGAAACTCATCAGGGGGCAGCATTTCATGCGTTGCGCACTTCACATCCTACTGGTTTTCGCGCTTTGCCAACCGATGGCGATGGCGAAAGATACCTACCAAAACAGCCCAGACCCCCAAGCTGGTGTCAATTCCGTCGAACACGTATGGCAGGCGGAAGAATGGGTAAAAAACAAGAATTCCCCCTGGCTGTCCGAAGCCGACAATCAGACTGAAAAGAAGAAGCATTCGGGTCCGGTGCGTTCTCTCATTAAAGGAACAGCCAAGGAACTCGGCGCCAGCCTCGACGGACTGGCCAAAGACATGGTTCTAGTTTTCTCCGTGCAAGACATCGATCCTTATGAGAAGAAGGGACCGCCGAAGAATCGCACGGCAATCATATTGAAGTTCAATCTGGTGGACGGCTCTAGCTGCTATCTGCGCCGATTCCCGGACGGTAGCTATGCGATTGAAGACGGTTTTGCAAATGGAACAGTGTTGATTCCTCGCATGGAAACGCAGGACTACTTAGTGAAGTATCCAAACGGCGTCCAAGGAAGAATGTTCAAAGACAATGCCGGAACCATAACGATTTACCGCCCCGACAAGACAGTGACTACCGTCGCGAAAACGCCGTCAGGGGGATACAAAGTACACAACACGAAGTTTGGATACATGGGCGATGCCCGACCGGACGATACCGGATTGAACTACGAACTAGGCACGTGGTAGTCACGCAGTGATGCGAAGTTGGGGTGATCAAAATGAAGTTTAAAGTCTTAGTGGGAATTGCAGTTGCAGCGCTAATCAGCTTGAACTGCCAACCTGCGAATTCTCAAGGGCAATCAAACGTTTCCGTTGTGAATCTGACCGTTCAACAAGGGCAAAACGGACAACAGCTAGTACTTACACCGCGCGGTTACTTGGTTCCGTTACCGGGCGCTGGGGTCAACAGCAACGTCGTACAAATTTATATGGGCAGTACAGGCGGCTTCTGGTATGTCGATCGCTCAGGGCAAACTGTTGACTTGACTGCTTACGTGCAACAAGTAAGAGCACAGACTGCCCAAGCACAGCAAGCGGCACCGCCCCAATACGCACCGTATGCTTATGCACCGCCTGCGCAATCTGCACCAGTTCAATACACTCAGCAAACTACAAATAACAACAATAGTGGCGGCAACGGCGCTGTTGCTGCAGCAGCTATTGGAGCCGGCGCAATGATCGGAACGTCAATTGCAAATGCCGCTTATTACAACAATGTTCCATATGGCACCCCGATGTATTACGGAAACAATGGGCGCCCGTACTACAATGATGAAAACGGCAGAAATGTTTTCGTAAACGACGACGGCGAAGTGAAGTGGAACAACGTTTACGCCGCCAATCAAATTCAAAACAATCGACAACAGCAGAAGATTGACCAAGCGAGCCAATATCGACAAGGCCAGCAGGCATCACGGCAGGCTGCGTTTTCATCAGCACAACAAACGCAACAAGCTGCGCAACCGGCGCAGTTCAATCGACGCGATTACGACGCGCAGCAACATCAAAATTTCCAGCAGCAACAACAGTGGTATCAAAATCAAACGCAGGATAGATCCAGAGCCCAGTCTTGGCAGCAACAGTCTCAAGGCGAAAATCCGTTTGTTCGCCAGTCGGGCCGCGGCGAACAAGCTGGTGGGCTTGGCGGAAGAGAGCAGCGGCAAGCAGATGGCGGACTCGGAAGCAGACGAGAAGAGCGGCAAGCAGGCCGCGCTGAAGGCGGGAGATTCTCAGGTAGAGAAGGCGGCGGTCGACGAAATCGCTAATGCGATATAAACCGAAAAATTTGCATCTTGCTGTGCTCACGCTGGCAATCGCATATGCATCAATTGCGCCACTTTCGATCACGCCTGCATTTTGTAATGGCGAGCAGTCGGCGCAGTTGCGCGGAGTAGACTCGTCGCGAAGTGCTCCGGCGGATTCTAGCGCTACTGCACCGGGCGATGTTCCATTGTTCTCAAACTCAATAAATAGAAGCGTCCCACCAGACCCAGGTGTCGTTTCTGAAAAGTCTCGCATTCTCAAACTGCCCGTCGACACAATGTTTGAAGATCGGTTGCAGGTTTCAACCACGGCTCCAAAGCTGCTCGTTCCTGTCGGAAAAGAAAAGCTTCCGCCGTTGAAACTGGAAGCAAAATACACTGAGCCCATTGGGTTGAAAGATGCGCTCACAATCGCGCGTGCAAACAACCTCCCAATTCAGATTTCGAACACCAACGTCAGCGAGTCACGCTACAAATTGTTCGGCACATTCGGAGGTTTTGCTCCGAGCATGTCGATGAACTACACGCCACAAACTCTCTACTCGGGAAACAAGACGATCAAGTCGGCGCCGTATTTTCTCACGATGATCTATCCTGTTTTTCTCGGCGGTGGAGCGGTCTTCAATTCACTTCAACACTTGCACGAGATGCGCGCATCCAAACACGCATACGTAATTTCAGTCAATGACGTGTTGCTGGATGCCTATTTGAAATACTACGACCTGGTGCTTAACTGGGCGCTCTTAGACCTGCGCTCCAAATCATTGGAAGTTGCAGACACGCAGCTTTCGATCAACCAAGACATGAAGGTTGCAGGGTTGGGAACAGACTTTGAAGTAATGCAAGCCAAAACATTGCTTGCTCTGGAAAAGCAACGGCTGGTGCGGCAAGAAGTAAATTTGCGACGCGCGGCACTGCAACTCTGCGTCACACTGAACAAGAGCGTCTTAGTCAATGTAGTCCCATCAGAAGGAGAGATCACAAAACGTCCGCTAATCGATGAAAGCCAAGGACCGGAGTTGCTGACTGCTCTAGCTATTCAAAACAGACCCGAGTTAGCTCGATGGGAAGAGCTCCGACTTGCCGCGCGAAATGCCGCACGAGCGGCGGCAGCGCCCCTTTTGCCTCGAGCGGCATTCTTTACGAACAACTCCATTAATATCGGCGGTTCAGGCTCCAGCATCATCATCCCCACAGGTGGTGGCAGTGGATCAGGCGGAATTACGAGCGAAACCACCGGCTCGGCAAACAGCGCATTTGCTGGTGGATTTATTCTCAACTGGCTGCTGGCCGGAGCTGGCATCAATGACGCGGGCAATGTCTTAGCTGCACGCATGAGGGCACGAAAAGCCATGCTAGAAGGCAAAGAGGAACTGTTGAAAGTTAGCGCGCAAGTTAGAGATGCGTACAACGAGACAAGAGCAGCCGAAACCGAAATCGAGGTCACAACAGAGGCAGTCGCCGCCGCCGGAGAGCAACTGCGTATGGCCACACTACGACTGACGCACCAGGTAGGTATCAATCTCGAAGTTGTTCAAGCCGAGCGCGACTACATCGACGCTGTCAGCCGCCGAATCGAAGCATTCGTAAACTTCAAAAAATCGCAAGCCCGCCTTCTGCATGCAACCGGCTTGATATCAGTCGATACGCTAACCGCAGATCAAGCACAAAGATTTCAATTGAGAAAAGGAAAATAGTTTGATGCTCAGCTCAACCAACTCTATCTCAGACAGGCAAGCTTGGTGGCAAATATGGTGCGTTTCCATTTTCCTTTGCTTAGCAATTTGCAGCTGCAGCGAAAAGAAGGAAGAGACGAAAGCACCTGTAGAACACGCAGTGAAGGTCAAACTCAAGAAGCTTGAATTGCAGAACGTATCATCAACGGTCACGTTAGTTGGCGCGATGGACTCCAGAAGTTCTGTAGACCTCTATCCGCGCATTGATGGATACGTCTCGAAAATCGCAGTGAACCCCGGAGATTTAGTCAAGCAGGGGCAACTAGTGATTCAAATCGACAGCAACAAGCAGGAAGCAGCAGTAGCCGCAAAGCGAAGCAGTGTTGAGCTTGCGAAAGCAGATTACTCCAAAGAACTGGGAAAGCTAGGCTCTTTAGAAGCCGATAGAGAAGCCCGCCAATCAATGGTGGACTTCAACTCAATTGAGTATCAGCGTTATTACTGGTTGGAAAAACGAGGTGTGGTTGCAACGTCAACCGTTGACAAAGAAGATCGCGATTTGAAAGTAGCGAAGTCACGACTTGCATCGCTAGAAGCAGAAATCTTAGCGCAAAAGGACGTGATTGAAAGAGCGAAGAAGCGCATAGACGAGGCAAACGCAGAGCTCAGAGCGGAGCAAGCAGAACTCACTTATCACGTAATGCGGGCGCCATTCAATGGTGTCGTCGGCAACCTCCCAGTAAAAGTCGGAGACTATGTGACACCTGCCACACAACTGACGAAGATCAGTAAAACTAAGCCGCTAGAGATAAATGTAGAAGTTCCCGAAGACAAAGCAAAGATGGTTCATAAGGGAACGGCGCTCGAAATACTCGACAATTCAGGAGGTTCAGTTGGACAGTCGACAGTGTTCTATGTAGCTCCTACTGTAAATCTTCAGAATCAGTCCGTTCTCATCAAAGGAGAGTATCCAAACCTAAACAACGAATTGCGTCCTGATGAATCAATACAAGTACGATTGGTTTTGAAGACAGAACCTGCCCTTTCTGTTCCAACCGAAGCGGTTTCGTTTGTCGCTGGACAGCCATTTGTATTTGTCTCGCAAACGAGCCAGGATGGAAAACTGATCGCAAAGCAGCGTCCAATTCAGATATCAGCAATACAAGACAACACAGCTACCGTGAAGTCGGGGCTTGAATCGGGCGATCAGGTCATCGTCTCCGGCATTCAATTGCTGTCCGACAACACGCCGATTGAACCTGGTGAGGACAACTAATGTCTGAATTCTTCATCAGCCGACCGGTTTTTGCAACAGTCATATCCATCATTTTGATATTGGCTGGAGCGATCGTTATTCCGTCTCTGCCTATTTCCCAATATCCGTCATTGGCACCACCGCAGGTACAGGTCAAAAGCACATACATCGGAGCGAGTTCAGAACAAGTCGAGTCATCAGTCACAACCACGCTGGAAAGAGAAATCAACGGCGTCGACGGCTTGAAATACATCCAATCGTGGAGCGGCAATGACGGAACAAGCAAAATCATTGCCACATTCAATCTCGAACGCGGCAGCGACCAAGCCGCCATGGACGTTCAAACAAAAGTATCATCCGCGCAGGGAAGACTTCCGGAAGAAGTCAAAAGATTGGGCGTCTCCGTCGACAAGGTCTCAACTTCTATTGTTCTTGCTCTCTCACTCTACAGCGACAATGGCGCCTACAGCCAAGAATACTTGAGCAACTACGCCGATCTCTATCTCAAGGACGTCTTCAAAAGCATAAACGGAGTGGGAAGCGTCGACCTCGTGGGCGAGCGAAAGTATGCCATGCGCGTCTGGCTCGACCCGGGTAAATTGGCAAAGCAAGGTCTGACGCCACTAGAAGTGGTTACGGCTCTGCAAAATCAAAACCGCCAAGTGGGCGCCGGAGATCTTGGCGCAGCGCCAGCTCCAGCAGGTCAAAGGTATCAATATAATCTCAAAGTCGTGGGTCGCATGTCAGACCCGAAAGAGTTCGAAAAGATCGTCGTAAAAAGAGGAAACGATGGCTCGCTCACCCACATTGCTGATGTCGGTCGAGTCGAGTTAGGAGCAGAGAACTACTCTACGGACTGCCTCTACAAGGGTCGCGGCGCCGTCGCGATGGTTGTCTATTTGCGCGCAGGTGGCAACGCACTCAAAGTTGCAGACGGAGTTAAAGCAGAATTGGCTCGGCTGGAAAAGACATTTCCGCCGGGTATGAAATGCGACATTTGCTTAGACACTACTGAAGCGGTCAAAGAATCCATTCATGAAGTCGTGAAGACACTAGGTGAAGCGATTGTTCTTGTCGTATTAGTAATTTTTGTCTTCCTCCAAGATTGGCGAAGCATGATCATCGCTTGCGTGACGATTCCGGTGTCATTAGTAGGCACCTTCATTTTCATGCAAACCATGGGTTTTTCCATAAACACACTGACTCTGTTCGGAATGACTCTCGCAACAGGATTGGTAGTGGACGACGCAATTGTTGTCGTCGAAAACGTCAAGCGGCACATGGAAGAGACGGGGTCATCTGCATTGGAAGCGACTTCGGTCGCGATGAAAGAAACTGCAGGAGCACTGGTTGCCACGGCACTTGTACTTGCGGCGGTTTTCGTTCCAGTCGCCTTTTTTCCGGGGACTACAGGGCAACTCTACAAGCAATTCGCGCTCACGATTGCTGCATCGGTTGCGCTGTCCGCCTTCAATGCTCTGACACTTTCTCCAGCACTTTCGGCGCTTCTTCTCAAACCGGAGAGCGAACACCAGTTTATTGTTTTTAGATGGATCAATGCCGTCATCGACTATGTCCGTAGACTCTACGAGAAATCGCTCTCACTCGCTCTGAAAGCATGGCCGGTTGTAGTTATCGGGAGTTTCGCCATCATTGCTGGTGTCGTATGGCTCTTCAAAGTATTGCCCTCAGGGTTCGTGCCTGACGAAGACCAGGGTTATTTCTTTGTCGTCGCGAGAGGCCCGGATGGAACGTCATTGGACTACACCCGATCTGCAATGCAAAAGATAAGCAAAATTGTGGAGGAACAGAAGGAGTCTAAGCCACCCCTAGCCCTTTCCGGTTTCAGCTTTTCTGGCGTGGCTCCGAATTTCGGATTGGTGTTTTGTCCTCTCAAACCTTGGAAAGACCGTGAGGAGAAAGAAAGCCACTGCGATTCTGTCATTCACAGACTGCGTGGAATGCTCTCGAAAATCACTGAGGTCTCAGCAGGTCCCTTTGCACCACCGGCACTCGAGGGCATGGGACAAATGGGCGGCTTCTCCTATCAACTGCAAGATGCATATGGTCGCTCAGTCGGAGAACTTGCTCAATCCGCAGGAAAGCTAATCAAAACTGGAAACTCGACCACCGGCTTGAAAGGATTGTTCACCACATTTAGTGCCGGTACTCCAAGGCTCTCCATAAACGTTCGCCGAGATCTCGCAGAGACGCTAAACATTGATATCTCCACGGTCCTCGACACGCTACAAGTCTTGCTTGGTTCCTCGTACGTCAATGACTTCGACTACATCAACCGCAGCTATCGCGTATACGTTCAAGCCGACAAAGACTTCAGAGTCGAGCCAAAGAGCCTTCTTCAGTATTACATCAAGAACCGCACTGGAGATATGGTTTCACTCGATTCGCTTATTCAGGGTCAACCAGGTCTATGCGCATCGATTGTTTCGCACTATAACCTGTTTCGTTCAGTTGAAATCAATGGCGCGCCTGCGCCCGGATTCAGCTCCGGTCAGGCAATTGAGACGATGGGCAAGATATCGAAAGACATTCTTCCGAAAGGAATGACCTTTGCGTGGTCCGGAATCTCGCTCGAAGAAACGCAAGCCGGAAACTCTGCAATCATCATATTTGCACTCGGAATTGTGTTCGTTTTCCTGGTGCTCTCTGCGCAATACGAAAGCTATACGGACCCCATTATCATTCTGCTGTCAGTACCACCTGCGATGCTGGGAGCACTGTCCGCGCAATGGATGCGAGGATTGCAAAATGATGTGTTCTGCCAAATTGGTCTGGTAATGCTCGTTGGACTTGCAAGCAAAAACGCAATTCTAATTGTGGAATTCGCCAACCATTTGCTCAAGGCAGAGAAGCTGCCAGTCGCCGAAGCGGCGCTCAAGGCCTCGGGTCTGCGTCTTCGACCAATTCTTATGACCTCATTGGCATTCGTCGCAGGACTGTTTCCTCTGGTTATCGCGGAAGGTGCAGGCGCAAATTCCAGACAATCTCTAGGTACCGCCGTATGTGGTGGCATGGTCGTCTCAACAATTTTGAGTCTTTATCTGGTTCCGGTCATGTTTGTTCTAGTTAAGAAGACACTGTCCTTTTTCAGGAGGGAACGCCATGAGGCTGTTGGGTAACGCATCTTGCAGGAGCAGTAAAGCCTCTCGCTGGAAGTATTCAGGAAGGGGGCTTGCAATCGTGCTTTCGATTCTTGCCGCCGGCGGCGCAGTATTCGCCTATAACTCAGGCGCGCGAAACAGCCTGCTTAGATCGCGCGATCAAGTTGCCGACCAGAAGTATCAGCTTGAGCGTGCCTACAATGATGTCGATCGCAAGATTGCAGAGCTACAGCAACAAAAATGGACTATCTCCCGTTATTTGTCGGATTGCGACAGGTCGCTAAAAGAGATCGACCGAGCGCTGATCGCTCAAGATCAGGCTTACAGAGACGCTCGCTGACTGGAGAAAAAAAACAATGAAAGTATCATACACATCAAAGTTTAAATGGGCCGCAGTGGCGTTCGTCATTCTCGCCACCGTATGCAGTGCCGATGCAAAGAAAGGTTCAGACAAAAACGGAAGCAAAAAAAGAGAAACTCCTGCTGCGCACACGACATCAACGCTGGATGTAGAGCTGGTAGAAACCGTCCCTGCACAGCCAGAAGGGCGCGAAGTTGTGACGTCGCTCAAGCGCTTACTAAAAGGAATCGCGAATCGCGACATCTCACAGATCGGGTCGTGCCTCAGCGAGGACGTGACCATGTTCGACGCTCGCAAAAACAAATTGTTGTACGGCAAGAAGGATGTTCTGGAGCATGTGAAAAACAACGTTGTCGGTGCAGAGGGGACGCATCCAGTCAAGCAACTCAAGGTTTACAACCCATTTGTCACAATCAAGGGCGACACAGCAATGGTTTCGTTCAAAGCAACCAAAGAGTTGTCGGATCCCAAATCCACCAAACTCGTCTCCTGGTGCTCTGAAGTTTTTGAACGAAAAGGCGGAGAGTGGATCGTGCTGCAACTAAGAACCAACTGGGAACCGATCAAGGGCAAGGAATCAATATAATAAGAGCGAGGTGATTTGGCTATGAGTAAGGGTTCAGCGGAGAAAACGCTCACATCCGGTGACGAAAGGATGAAGCGAAAAGATTACGAGGAACAACTCAAAGTTCTTCAGACGGAACTTTGTCACCTTCAAGAATGGGTCAAAGTTACCGGAGCCAGAGTCATAGTTGTGTTCGAAGGCAGAGACGCGGCAGGCAAAGGAGGAACCATTAAGGCGCTCACCGAACGAGTCAGCCCAAGGGTTTTTCGACTTGTGGCATTGCCTGCACCGTCCGATCGAGAAAAAACGCAACTTCTGATTCAACGCTTTGTTCCACACTTTCCTGCGGCAGGAGAAATCGTCATCTTCGATCGCAGCTGGTACAACAGAGCCGGAGTAGAACACGTAATGGGCTTCTGTACAGAAGAGCAGTATTCGAAGTTCCTCGATCTTTGTCCGTCATTCGAGCGCACACTCGTCGATCAAGGAATCATTCTCGTAAAGTATTGGTTAGAGGTAAGCAACGAAGAACAAAAACTTCGATTCGAAGCGCGCATCGAAGACCCGCTGAGGCAGTGGAAATTGAGCCCTATGGACCTGCCGTCACGAGAGCGCTGGTACGAATATTCCAAAGCGCGCGACACAATGCTCGAACGCACTGACACTAAAGAGTGCCCGTGGAACATCGTTAACTCCAACGATAAGCGCCGAGCCCGGCTCAACGTAATCGCGCACTTCCTTTCTGCAATACCTTACAAGAAGGTCAAGCACGAGAAAGTAAAATTGCCCGATCGAAGCAACAAGGGCAAATACGATGACATCACGCCAATGAAAAAGCGCAAGTGGATTCCATCGAAGTACTAGAGAAGTGCTAGAGAACTTTAGCGTGTTCTTTGTGTTTTCAGATATGTGTTGTGAAGCTGGCCGCACGCCGCATCAATATCGGTGCCTCGTTCAAGCCTGATTGTGACTGTCTTTCCAGTGCTCTCAGCCAATCTCTTGAATCTCTGCTGCGACTCGCGAGAAGGTCGCTTATACATTGTGACGCCTTCCTTGTTTTCCACTGGATTGAATGGAATCAAGTTGATGTTGCAATGCAGATCTTTCACCAGATCTGCAAGGTGACGAGCCTGATCCTCAGAGTCAGTCACGCCCTCAAGCATTACATACTCGATGGTGACTCGGCGACCGGTGGTGTCGGCGTAGTCATGCATCGCTTTCATCAAATCAGCAAGAGGATACTTTTTCGTGATTGGCACGATCTCCTCTCTCGTATCGACATCAGGCGCATGGAGAGACAGGGCCAGCGTAATCGGCAAGCGCTCTTCCGCAAGTTCGTAGATACCAGGGATGATACCGGAGGTAGAAACAGTTATGTGTCGCGCACCAATTCCAACTGAGTCGATCAACATTCGCACAGACTTGATCACCTCTTTCGTGTTGAGAAGCGGTTCACCCTGCCCCATGTAAACGACGTTAGCAACACGTTTTCCCGAATCGCGTTGAATGCTCAGGATTTGATCGACGATTTCCTGGGAGGTCAAATTTCGCTTGAAGCCCAGATATCCCGTCGCGCAAAAAGTGCAGCCCACAGCACATCCGACCTGACTCGATACACAAGCAGAAAGACTTGGGCGATCTTGAAATGTCATCAGGACTGACTCGACAAGCTTGCCATCAGAAAGTTCGAAAAGATATTTGCGAGTTTCGTCTTGGCTGACCTCCAAGTGAGCCTGCTTCAAAAGCGGCACGCAATACTCCGCCTTCAATTTTGCTCTCAAGTCGGCCGAGAGGTCGGTCATTTCATCGAGGTTGTGCGCCCACTTGGCATAAATCCAGCCGTGAATCTGCTTTGCACGAAACTTCGGAAGACCCATCTCTTTTACGATGGCTTCAATTTCAGCAAGCGAAAGACCCGACAAAGCTTTCAGCGAACTTGCGGCTGAGTTCGATTGATTCTCGGCGCCTGGCGCGTTCCCACCAGTCTCTGTATCGCCGTCACCGACGTCTCGGGCGTCGCCGCCTGATTCTTGGGCGTTCCCACCTTCATCTTTACGTTTTGCCGACACGCTCAGCGCTCCCAAAAACGGCAATCTACAAGAGAATTAATAACATAAATCCGGATGTCAACAAACCTAATGTTAAAAATGAAAGCCGATTATATGAAACATTTTGATCTGTTCGGCGTTCTTCCATAGAAGGCAATGTAAGATACGGCTTTGTATGCAATCCTCAGCGGGCGGCTCCGCCAGTGAAGCTTGCACGAAATCAGGAGATTTTTTTGAATGGACGACGGTTGGGACGGCAAGGCACGAGCGTGGTTGAAAGCCCTGTTCGGCGATACGAATGAAAAGAGAGTCAAGTTGCTGCAGGTTTACGTGGACGCAGCAAACAAGTTCGCAGCCGATTTTGAAAAGCTTTCAGATGACGAACTGAAGGCAAAGACCGGTGAGTTCAAAGAGAGAATTGCAACGGCTCTGGAAAAGGTTCCTGACGTTAAGCTCATTCCGGACGATGCTCCCAAAATGCCCGGTCAAATCAGAACCAAGAAGGATCAAGTTCTTGGTGAAGTCCTCGAAAAGATGCTTCCGGAAGCCTTCGCAGTCTGTCGTGAAGCTTCCAAGCGAGTGCTCAACATGCGGCACTTCGACGTACAGCTCATGGGAGGAGCCGCTCTCCACTTCAACAAGATTGCCGAAATGCGCACAGGGGAAGGCAAGACGCTCGTAGCGACGCTTCCCGTGTACCTTAATGCCTTATCCGGTCGCGGTGTGCATGTGGTCACAGTCAACGACTATCTCGCAAAACGTGACGCCGAGTGGATGGGCCAGGTTTACAAGTTTCTCGGTCTCACCGTTGGTCTGGTTTATTCGCACCAACCGGATTGGGAAAAGTATGAAGCTTATCGTTGCGATATCACATATGGTACCAACCACGAATTCGGCTTCGACTATTTGCGCGATAACATGCGCACATCACTCGATCAGGTAGTGCAGCGTCCATACTACTTCGCCATCGTTGACGAAGTCGACAACATCTTGATCGACGAAGCCAGAACGCCGCTCATTATCTCAGGCTTCCCGACAGAGTCGTTCACAGAAATCTACTTGCGCATGTCCGAGCTGTCCAAACACCTCGAGCGCGGCAAAGACAAAGAAGACGAAGACTGCGACTATTGGGTGGACGAGAAGGGTCGCAATGTCCTGCTCACGGAGCGCGGCATCATAACCGCCGAAAAAATGCTTGGCGTGCCGGATCTTTTCGACATGCACTACAACTTCGCACACCACCTAGTGCAAGCGTTGAGAGCGAAAGAGCTCTACAAACTGGACACAGACTACGTCATTCGCCCGGACGAAGAGGGCAAACCGGAGATCGTCATCGTCGATGAATTCACCGGACGTATGATGGTTGGACGCAGATGGAGCGACGGTTTGCACCAAGCAATCGAAGCAAAAGAACGCGTTCCGATTCAAGAAGAAACGATGACGTACGCCTCCATCACCTATCAAAACTTGTTCCGCTTATATCCCAAACTGGCAGGCATGACCGGCACGGCGATGACGGAAGCCGCTGAGTTCAACAAGATTTACAACCTCGATGTTGTCGCTGTTCCTACAAACAAAACCAGCATCAGAACAGACAATGCCGACATCATCTACAAAACCGAAATTCAGAAATACTACTCGGTAGTTGAAGAAATCTGCGACATGCACGAAATGGGCAGACCAGTTCTAGTGGGTACGGTCAGCATTGAAAAATCCGAACTAATCGATGAGCTGCTCAGTAAGCCGCATAAGATGGGCGAGTACTTGCTCAAGAAGATTCAGAAAGCGGTTGATTACATCAAGCGGCAGGACATGAAGTCCGAGGGAGTCGAGCAGCTCAAGAAGATTTTCGAGCGCCCGGGACTTATCGAAGTCGAAAAGCTCGAAAAAACCGTTCAAGAGATTGAGAAAGAGTTTCCCAAGAAACACGAAGAGCTGATTGAGCGGTTATTCTCGATTCTGCACACAGCAAAAGTCGTGGCGGCGATTCGCAAAGGCATTCCACATGCAGTGTTGAACGCAAAGCATCACGAGAAAGAAGCGTTGATTGTCGCTCAAGCCGGACGAAAGGGCGGCGTGACCGTTGCAACCAACATGGCGGGTCGCGGTACCGACATTTTGCTGGGCGGCAACCCGGAGTACATGGCGAAAGAGAAGCTCAAGAAAGACGGCGTCGGACCGGAAGATCCGGAGTACGAAGACAAAGTCAAACAGCTCACTAAGAAGATGAAGGAAGAGACTGACATCGAACACGATGACGTCGTCAGACTCGGCGGCTTGCACATCATCGGCACCGAACGTCACGAAGCTCGCCGCATCGACAACCAGCTCAGAGGTCGTGCAGGTCGTCAGGGCGACCCAGGCACCACGCGCTTCTTCCTTTCTCTCGAAGACAACCTAATGCGAATTTTCGGCGGAGAAAAGATCGCAAAACTCATGGACTTCATTAAAGCTGACGAAGAGATGCCAATCGAATCCGGCATGGTGAGTAAGTCCATCGAAAACGCACAACGCAAAGTTGAAGCACACCACTTCGACATGCGCAAACACGTTTTGCAGTATGACGATGTTTTAAACACTCAGCGCGAAGTCATATATAGGGAAAGACGCAGAATTCTAGAACGTGCTGATTTGCGTCAAAACATGCTGGACATGCTGTCGGAGCATGTAGATATAGTTTTGATGGCCCAGATCGATCCCGAAACACCGCCTGAATTATGGGAAGACGCAACACTGCCGAACCTATTGGGAGTGCTGGCAAGCGACATTCCGATGCTGGAAGAGATCAAGATTGACGAGTTGCAAGGTCTCTCATATGAAGAATTGCAATCGAAGCTTCAAGAAGAGGCAAAGCGCGCGTATACAGTTCGCGAAGAGCATCTCGGCGAAGAAACTATGCGCGAACTCGAACGACAAGTTCTCATGCGCACAATCGACAGCAAGTGGGTTGATTATTTGCACAACATTGATTTGTTGCGTGAAGGCATTCACCTGCGTGGTTATGGACAGAGAGACCCTCTGCAAGAGTACAAGCGCGAAGCGTTCGATATGTTCAACCGCCTTTTGAGAAGCATCCAACACGAATCGCTTCAGGCTCTCTTCAGAGCACAGCCAGTGATGATGGATTTCGACGATCAGCAAGCCGGTCAAATGTTCGAGATGGACATGAACAATGTCGACCTCTCGCACTTCGACATGGAAAGCGAAGCCGGTCAGGCGCTTGCAAAAGCAATGGCTGAAGCGGGCTATACATCAGTAGAAGACGTGCTTGCAGCCCTGGCAAATGCCACTGTGAATGAAGAAGGTGAGTTGGTTATCGGTTTGCCGCCGCCGGGGACAGTTCCACACAACATGCCAGAAGAAGGCGCAGAGCCGCATGCTCTGACGGAAGCAGCAGAAGCGGAGACTTTGGAAGCGCCGAGCGGAGATGCAAAATCGGAAGCTCAAGACGCTAAAGTCGAAGCCAAGAACAACACCGCCGATGGTGCAGCATCAACTAAGAACGGTTCTGGTAACGGCACCGACAATGGAGCTGAAAAGGCAGACAAGCAGGCACAACCAGAAGGCGCAAAAGTCGACGGCAAGAAGAAGAAAAAGAAAACCGCTGGTGATTCGGAGAAGAAGGACGCATAAGGCAAAAGATGCGTCTAATCGCATTTGATACCAGCAGCTTTTCGATTTTCCTTGCTGCCCTGCAAGAGGGCAAACTCCTGCACGAAGAAGAAGTCGCTCCACCTGAGGCAAATCGGCAAGAAGCCGTCAGCCAGCTGCTTCCCTCAATCGACAGAATCGTCAAACAACTCGAATGGACAAAGCGAGACTTAGATTGCATCGTCGTTGTTAACGGGCCCGGAAGCTTTACAGGAATCAGAACGGCTGTCGTCACAGCGCGAACTATCGCGCAGGCGTTGCAAATTCCAGTCATTGCCGTAAGCAGCCTGGAGTGTCTTGCAAGAGCAATTGGGAAAGAGGTCGGCATAGTCATAACCGCCGGTCGCGGCTACTTTTTTGCCGCAGCGTATGACCAAGAGAATCCGGTGATCTCACCGGTTTGTGTCACGAAACAAGAGCTGCCTGCGACGCTCTCAAAACAATCCGTTTGGTTTGCAGATTCGGCTTCCCGCGCCGAACTAGAGATGATGGAAAACCGCGAATTCGAAATAGTAGATTTGCCGAGCATTAAGAATCCTGCGTCAATCGCAGCAGAAATAGCCTGGGATCGGTTATCTTTCTTTCTGTCGACACACAAAGCTCAAGAGCGCGAGCTGAAGAAAGCTTGCATCGAAGCCTTCCCGTTTGAAACGATAATACCGCTCTATCTGCGGGGAGCCTCAGTCACGATCAAGGAAACGCATGCCGCCGGAAGACCTGCGACCAATTAGATTTCGGACTCTCGAATTGACGGATCTCGATCACGTCATGGACATAGAGCCGGTCGCATTCGGCAGTCACCATTGGTCACGTCAGTCTTTCATCAACGAATTGGTCAACCCGAAGGGAAACTACTTCGCCGCCACTGACGCGAACGGAACCCTGATGGGTTATTCAGGCTTCTGGCTTATCGGTGAAGAGGCACACATAACGACACTGGCTGTCCACCCCGATTTCCGCAGACAGTATGTCGGCGAGCGCCTGCTCATCAACAACATACTCGAATCCGCCAACCTCGGTGCCTTGTGGCTCACACTCGAAGTCCGCGTCTCGAATGAAGCGGCACAACAGTTGTATTTCAAATACGGTTTTCGCAGTCTCGGGCAACTGAAACAGTACTACCAGGACAATGGCGAAGACGCGCTTGTGCTCTGGACGGACAACACGGCAACACGCGACTTTCTCGACAGGTTCAAAGTAAATCTCGAAGCACTCGGATTAATGATCACCGACGAGCAGATGCACAAGCTCGAATCGCGCACATTGACCGCAGCCTCAAGAACAAAATTGAATGTTCCGACCGAAGATGATCGAAAAGCAAGCAAGCCTGAAAAGTCCGCCGCCGGCGAGAAAAAACGTTCTGCAAAGTAGAACTCACTCGATTTTCACCTATATAAAATTCTATATATGTGAATCCTCTTGCCGTTCACGTTTACAATATGGCGGTTCTTGGCTATCTTTAGTGAGAATCCAGGAGAGTAGTAGGTGCATTTGTATATACCTGAGAGCGCTCCGCGACTGAGAAGAAAGTCGTTTGTTGGACAAGGCGTGCTCATTCTTCTCGGTATTCAGATGTTTTTCTTCAGTGCATTTTGTGCTCTGGATCTGCCGACTGCAACTGGACGCAACCTCGCATCGTTCGGTCATGCCCAGCTTGACGCGGTCGTGGCGTCAATGCCCAATCAATGGCAGCAAAAGCTTTTCGAAAAGGTACCGAAGCTGAATTGCGCTTCACTCGAACACCCGAGTATTCGAACCAGCCTTTATAGTCCGCAGGTTCCTGTGAGCATTTTCTGCGGATATGTTCTGGGTCCGACGCTGGGTGTTATTTCAGCGACGATGTTTGTGGTGCTTGGGCTCTTGGGACCATTCATCGGCATACACCCGTTGGCTGAAGGCGGCGGGCTAATGTACTACACGCACCCAGGCTTCGGCTATTTGCTAGGAATGATTTTGGGAACATGGGTGGCAGGTCGCATCACCCTCAACAATCGAACCTCACTTACACAGTTGGCTGCACTGGCTGCCGGTCTGGCTTCTGTGCATGTTATCGGAGTTCTTTATCTGCTCGGTTGCTGTCTCGCCTATTATCTTGCAGATGCGAAAGCAGCGTTGGAATGGCAGCCTTGGGTGTTTGAGCTGATTCGAAACCTGACTTGGTACCAACTTCCTTACGACGTTTTGTTCGGTCTAGCACTCGTGGGCATTGGTTTCCCGTTTAGATGGCTGGCGCACATGCTCACGTCCGCCGACATCGCATCGAAAACCAAAGCACCGCGAAATAGCGCACGTGCGATTGAGGAACTCGTCTAGTGGCATCTCGCAAGCAGAACTTCACAAAAGCTCTGACAAAGCTGATAGCAAAACACCCAGGTAAGTTTGCTTTCGGCAGCCTGGTTTTAGCAGGCGGGGCGACGTTTTTGTACGCCAGCAAAGTCGCTGTGAAAAACTACAAGATTGAGCGAGTAAGCGTCGCAGTGCCGCACGACACAATCTCCGTCAAATCTGAGCAGCTTGCAACAGCTCAAGTGGAACGCAGCAAAGATGCCTCATCAATCAGCACCATAATCGGTACCAATGCACCTGACGGAACGGCACGGATGATCGTTCGCCATGCCGTCGGAAACCTCAAAAGAACAGTGCGCGTGCTGCACATCTCAGACCTCCATCTTAGCCATTCCGAAGGGCACAAGATGGCGTTCATCGAAAGGATTGCGCAAGAAGAATACGACATGGTTATTTTGACCGGCGATGTATTCGAAGATTACAGCGGTCTTGCATACGCATCACGTCTGCTTCCGCGGCAACCAAAACTGGGAGCTTATGCCGTTTTGGGAAACCACGATTATTATGCTTATTCGTACTTTCACAAGACGTTTGGAAGATTGCTCAGGCGCTTTAGACATCCTGCCACCAAGCGTGATGTCACACCATTAGTCGCGGCTCTTGAGGCAACCGGATTCACCGTATTGCGAAACGAAGCTCACCAACTGGCAGAGCACGGTATTCATATCGTCGGAGTTGACTATCCGACGATAAGCGAACATCGGTTGATGCAATTAGTTGAAGGCGTTCCTTCCGACTATCTAAAGATCGCACTGTTTCACATGCCGAGAAATCTCAAACTCTATTCTCGCGCCGGCATACACATCGCATTCGGCGGGCACACGCATGGCGGGCAAGTGAGAGTACCTGGCGTTGGTGCGCTTATTACTGATTCCGAACTGCCAAGACACACCGCATCAGGAGTTATCAAACACGGCAACTCCTTGCTGCACATTTCGCGAGGTCTCGGCGCAGATCCCAAATCAAACTTCAGACTGTTCTGCCCCCCGGCTGCCACCATCGTTGAAATCAGGCAGTTTGGTTAGTTAACCCAGGGCAACAGCGCCATCACGTTTCTTTTGATCGAGGCGATCGAGTCGCGGAACATTTTCACATCATATCTGGCTTGTCCATCAAAGATAGTTCCGGTCACAACGGCATCTTCAATCTTGCCGCGAAACTCAACCTGACGATACTTCTGACCCTTCTCAACCCACTCCTGAGGCAGTTCGAAGACTAAGTCGAGATTCTCCGGTTTTTCTGATTTCACTTCGGTCAGTAGAAGAATGGCGCCACGACCGTAAGACAGCTCACCAATCATTCTCGTTGCTTTGCGCACGAGACACAGGCTGACGCTGCCCAGGCGATCGTCATAAGCGCGATACTCACCGGTCATATCGCTGAGTATCCAGAGCGACGCCTGCCACCCCGCGACAATTACGATGATCACCATCGCCATGTTGCCGAGCGTCACCCAGAACTTCTTACGGCGTTCGTCCTCAAAAGTGTCTTCGTGGGCTGCTCTGCGTGAAGATCTGGTCATTATCCGTTATGGTATCAAATCCGGAGTGACGTGATAGAGGTACCTAATTGTCGCAGCATCGTTGGCTGAGACCATTCCATTTCCATAGTATAGGCTCATCAAATCAACTGGGTTAGTACTATGACCTTCAATTCCAAGGGCGTGTCCCATTTCATGGGCGGCAGCAGCACGCATCTTGGCGTAGGGCATGGGACTTCCATTTGATTCGCACGTGCGCAAGAAAACTACGACTGGCTTGAAGTCGGCTTGCTTGCCGGACATGATTGCCTTGTAAGGGAAGCTGCGTTTTGCAGTGTATCCACGAATGTCGTTGGCGAAAAGTCCGAGCCCCAGCTTATTCACGAAGTGGTGAACGAAGAATACATATATGTCGGCTTCGGACGGGTCTTCGGTGATGTTGTAAGAGAAGAGCCCTTCGCGCTCGAAACCCTTCCATGAATTGATGCCTTCAACGCATGCCTGGAAGTGCTGCGGTTGAAAGCCCTCAGCAACCGGCATGCTGGCGAGCTGCTCGGGATTTTCAAGGGCATTTGCCACCACATCCGGCCAAGCGCCAAGGTTATCAACATTGCAAGCGGGCGCTCCTAGCTGCTGGTCGATAATGCCATCAAGGGTTGTACCTCGGGCAACGTAGACCTTCAGGGGCATTTGCTCAGCGATCCAGCGGATGGTTCCATAGGAGCTTCGGAACTGCGGGTATGGTTGTCCTGCTGCCGGTCTTGAGGCTTGCGCCGGGCGTCTTTTGCCTTGAGCCGCAGCAGGCGCGCCACCGCACACCCCCAAGATGGTGGTGAAAAGAACTACAAAGGAAAGCGCAGATTTGAACTTGAGCATAGAGGAACAATCAAAACCTATTTAAATAGATGATAACCGTTCCTTTTAGCAAAAAATCCTCCGCACTGCTTTGGTACCTCCTTTTTTCGCCAGGGGAAAAACCTTTCGATAGTTACTGGGGTGGGCCCGGCCGACGACGCCGAGGCGCGCGGGCTGTCAAGAAGGAACCTCTAGTACTCTTTTTCAAAAAAAATGGAACCCTTACATTCCACTTGGCAGGCGTAAAGTGCGACGGCTCGCCGTCAATCCGAGCGAAGCAATATCAAAAGCGATTCGAAGCAAACCAGGACCCAAAAGACGGGCAAAGAAGTCTTGCAGCACAAGCTCCTTGGGCGTTTTCGCATTTTTCCGTCTACTGTGTCCAATTTGTGAGCAACCCGGATATATCTACACACGCGACCCACCCGAAACCCAACCCGATTTTTGATGAGGACAGGCTATGCCGGATACTCAAGACGGCCTCCTTCTGGCACAGGCGATTTCCGACCAAAACAAAAAGCCAACTGCAGAACAGGCAGAACAAAACAACAAAGAAGCTCTCAGAAAGATGGCTCTGGAAGCTATTATGGGCAAACTAGCCAAGCCTAGAACCGCACCTACAGAAAACGTGCAGCAATCTGGAATGACTTGTGACGCCATTCTCGGAACATGCACAATCGTCGGCGCCGAGGCTAAACCAGAACCCGCAAGCGCAAAACCAGCGACGACCCAACCCGCGACTGTCAGACCTGACGCACCACCGGTGAAACCAATCATAAAACCGGCTCCACCAGCCAAGATAGACAACACCGCGACAACAGCGACAACCAAACCAAGAGGCGGCGGATAAACACGGTCTTCAAGAAGCTCTGTTCATCGCCTTCTACAAGTCGCTCGTTTACAATCGAAACAATATATTTTCGGCTTAACGATCTTCGCATTTCCGAAAACCTCCACTAATTGAGGTTTTCGGACATTGCGTTTGGATATCTTTTCGACTCAAATCCTAAACGATTGGTTAAAGGTGCGCGTAAAAGCCCACAGGTCGGGTACAAATAAAGCACGACGCAGCGAGCTGTTGCAGCCGCAAGTTTGCATTTGTCCGCTGAGTCAGTCATCGCAGGAACTCCAGTTGAGGGAATCGAGGGATCGAATCTATCGGGGCAGCACCGACACTGCGAACAAATAAATTGAGAAAAGCGCCTGGTTAAAAGGCGCTTTTTGCTTTCTTGACACTGGCTGCTTTCAGTACAATCTAAGGCGACGCAGTTGCTTACCCCGGCCACAGCCGGTGTTGCAGCCTGTGACGCATCCGCAACGACTTTTACAGAGTTTTCATCATGCCCAATCAAGAGCAATCAAGAGTCAGAGTCATCCTATTGGCAGCCGGACAAGGCAAGCGCATGAAGAGCACCCTGCCCAAGGTACTGCACCCGGTGCTTGGCAAGTCAATTCTTAGTCGCGTAATCGACGCCGTCGATGCCCTAAGGGTCGAGCATCTCCACATCGTTATCGGTCACGAAGCCGAGCAGGTGATCCGGTATCTGCAAAACCATCCGCCAGGGACACCATATTCCACCCACTTGCAAGAACCGCAAGAAGGCACTGGGCATGCGGTTATGCAGGTGGTTCCTGCGCTTGCTAATTTTGAAGGAACATTATTGGTGTCGGTGGCAGACACACCACTTTTGACCCATCGCACATTGGCAAAACTCGTCGACACGCACAAAGAGACGAAGTCAGTCGTGACACTGCTAACCACGAAAGTCGACGATCCGAAAAACTATGGACGCATTCTGCGCGACAAACAAGGAAACGTCGAAGGAATCATCGAAGACAAAGATGCTTCGGACGAGCAACGCGCAATCAGAGAAGTAAATCCTGCAATATACTGCTTCAAATGGCCGGCGATCAAGCCTGGCCTCGACTCATTGAAGAACGACAATCGGCAGAAGGAGTATTACCTGACTGACCTTATTGGTTGGGCCGCAAAAGAAAAACACAAGCTGTCTTCAGCGCTGGCAGAGGATTGGCGCGAAGTTGCAGGAATCAACTCGCGATTGGAATTGGCAGAGGCACATCGCCTCCTGCGTGATATGACACTGCATAGACTGGGTCTGGAGTCGGGCGTTACGGTTGTAGACCCAGCATCTACCTGGATTTCACCGGAAGTGGAAATAGGACAAGACACCACAGTTTTGCCTGGCTGCCACCTGGTCGGTAATATCACCATTGGTGCCAACTGCACGATCGGACCGCATACAGTAATGAAGGGAACGGTCAACATCGGTCGAAACTGTATTGTGACGCAATCTTTGATCGTAGACAGCGCCATTGGCGAGAACTGTGGGATAGGACCATTCTCGCACTTGCGCGATGGCAATGACATTGCATCGCATGTGAGAATCGGAAACTTCTGCGAGCTTAAAAAGAGCACGGTGGGGTCGCATACAAACGTTTCGCATCTCAGTTATGTCGGCGATGCATCTGTCGGCTCAGGCAGCAATCTTGGTGCCGGCACGATTACTGCAAACTACAACCACACCACCAAGAAAAAATCGCGCACCGTAATTGGTGACAATGTCGGCACAGGCAGCAACTCCGTCCTTGTCGCTCCGGTAACGGTTGGAGACAACGCTTTTGTCGCAGCAGGAACTGTGGTCACTCGCGATGTTCCTGATAGCGCATTGGCCGTCGGCAGAGCCCGGCAAGAAAACAGGGAAGGCTGGTCAAAACCAAAAGAATGACAAACTTTCAAGGTGAACGTTCAGCCGACAAGGACATCGAACGACGCGATGCAACCGAGAGGTTACATTTCCAGCGAAAATGCAAGATAAATGTTGCACGCATCTTCTTGGCGGCTGAAGCAACGCTCCTATCTCTGCTGCTCTTTGGCAACAGTGCCGCTCTAGCTAATGGCAACGCCATCGCGGCTACAACAGCGCACGCAGCGCAACCGCAACCGCAGCCGCAGGCGCAGCCAAAGGCCAAAGAAAACGTTTTGATGAAGGCGATGCGAGTGGA
>CAYZJR010000067.1:5793-9602 GCA_964478655.1 uncultured Candidatus Obscuribacterales bacterium | reverse complement strand
CGCAGGCGCAGCCAAAGGCCAAAGAAAACGTTTTGATGAAGGCGATGCGAGTGGAGCTGAACCGTTCCTTCAATCGTCTTAAAAAAGAAGGTCCATACCCACTGTACTTTCTTGCCTATCGAGTCTACGACATCGAAAGCATGAACATGACTGCGCGGTTTGGAGCACTGGACAGTCTTTCGACTCCGGCACATTTCCGACAAGTTCAAATCGAGGCGCGCGTAGGCAACCCAAAACTGGATAATACGCACCCTACTCCAGGCGTTCAAGCATCTGATCTGATTTTCGAGCCGCATAGCCCGGTTCCAATTGATGATGACGAGATGACAATTCGCCACTCACTGTGGCTCGAAACTGACGTGTGCTTCAAAGTCGCACAAGACAAGTTGGAGAAAATCAAGGGCAACAAAGAACTCAACCCTGCCGATGACTATGTCGCAAACTGCTTCAGCATGGACACGAAGCGCATCAGCACAGGCGCACCAGCAGTCTTCAAAGTTGATCAAAACCAGTGGCGAGAGCGAGTTCGAAAACTCTCGGCGATATTCAAGAAGTACCCGTTCATCAACACTTCGTCGGTAAATTTTGTCGGCGAGAAACGCAAACGATCAATTGTCACGAGCGAAGGAACTCAAGTTTACGACGAGAGCACGCACTTCGGTGTGTACATGAACGCGGAAGTTATTGCGGATGACGGAATGAAGCTGTGGCTCTACGAAAACCTGGAGGGTCCCACGCTTGCGGACGTTTCGGATCAGGCGACCTTGGAGTCGATGGTATTGAAGCTGGTGAAAGGTCTCGACGGACTGAGGAAAGCACCAGTGGCGGAGCCATATTCCGGTCCCGCTATCCTTCGAGGAAAGGCGGCCGGCGTGTTCTTCCATGAGGTGCTCGGCCACAGACTCGAAGGCGACAGGCAAAAGTCGCAGGACGACGGGCGAACTTTCGCTGAAAAGATCAACCATCGAATTATGCCGGAGTTCATGTCTGTCACCGACGATCCCAACATTGCACGCATTGGAACCACACCACTCAACGGCGCCTACAAGTATGATGACGAAGGCATTCCGGCGATGAGAACGGTGCTGGTCGATCACGGAAAACTGAAGGGTTTTCTCATGTGCCGAACTCCAATCAAGGGATTCCCAAAATCAAATGGTCACGGACGAGCAAAGGAAGGCAACTGGCCGGTGGCTCGCCAAGGCAATTTGCTGGTGACGTCAGATCGCAAGGTTCCGGTTGCGAGATTGCGACAAATGTTGATCAATGAAGTTCGCCGCCAGAAAAAGCCGTATGGTTTGATATTTGATGTTATGGCAGGCGGTTCGACTTTGACGGACACCAAAACGCCGCAAAGCTTCACACTGCTGCCCTTGCGGGTGACGAAAGTTTTCGCCAACGGACATCCCGATGTCCTCTTGCGCGGAGTAAATATTGTAGGAACACCTCTTTCAGCATTGGAAAAAGTCATTGCAACATCGGACGACACAGCTGTCTTCAATGGTTATTGCGGTGCGGAGTCAGGCTGGATTCCGGTTTCGGCAGTTGCTCCCAGTATGTTGCTGCAAACGATAGAAGTGGAACGACAAGAGCCAACGAAAGAGCGCCCACCGGTATTGCCGCCGCCAACGCAAACAAATGGTTCCAAGACTGCAAAACAGGAAAACTGATGCTGGAAGCTCTCATGATTATTGCCGCAATTGAGACTGGTTCTGCCGACCGGCCGGACCTAATCATGCAGGCAATGACTGACGAACTCAACCGTTCCATGCATTCTCTCAAATTAGAAAATCAACCGAGCCCATACTACATTCGATACCAACTGCGAGAAACCGACACATTCCACGTCGAGACGTCACAGGGTGCACTAATTGCGAAAAACCGCATACAAGCACGCGATCTAGACATCGATTTGAGAGTAGGAAACTACAAACTCGACAGTTCAGAAGAATTCCAGCGCACCTTCTCCGGCGTCACCATAGATGATGACTACGATGCTATTCGCAGAGACATTTGGGAGAACACAGACATCGCATACAAGCGCGCAGTGGAGGATTATCACAAGAAGATCGCATCTATAAAGGAACAGGTTATGCGTGACGTTCCTGACAGCATGTCAAAGGAAGAGCCCGTAGTTTTGATGGAACCAAAACTGAAACTCGCAGTAGACGAGCCAAAGTGGATCGAAGTCACCAAGCGCCTCTCGAAAGCGCTCAACAACTTTCCCAGACTCAAGCGAGCCTCAGTTGACATGGTGTGCGATGTGTCAAATCGCTACCTAATTAACAATGAGGGTTTCAAACATCGAGTCGGAGACGAGCGCTGGGAAGTCACAGTCTGCGCATCTTCGCAAGCGGAAGACGGCGCGATTCTCAGCGACGTCGAAGTTTTCGCAGCAAATACGGAAGACAAAATGCCAACCGTCGAAGCGATGGAAGAGAAAGTGAAGGCGCTTGGACAGCGCGTTTCAGATTCCGCTGACGCCAAGAGCATCATCCTCGACTACAGCGGACCGGTATTGCTCGAAGGGCAAGCCTCCGCCGAATTTTTCGTGCAAGTTCTCGTGCCGCATCTTGCCAATATCGACGTTCCACCGTCGACTTCCGGCACGTCATTCCCACGCAAAAATCCTCTCAGTCGCAAGCTCGGACGGCGCATTCTACCAACCTTCATCAACATCATCGACGACCCGTTCGCCACCGAATATAAGGGCACGCCCCTCGTCGGAAGCTACGCCCTGGACAGCGACGGAATGCGTCCACAGAAACTAAAACTCGTAGATCGCGGCATTCTAAAAACCCTTTGCGCGAGCCGAATGCCGTCAAGACAGATCAAGAAAAGCAACGGTCATGCAGGTTATAACGGTCAGCCTGAAGTGACGTGCTTGTTTATCTCATCGGAAAAGTCGAAGCCGCTTTCAGAACTCAAGCAACAACTAATAGACAAAGGTCGCGAACTCGGTCTGGACTATGTCCTCATCGTGCGGCGGAGTTCTGGTGTGTTGCAGGAGTCGCGCGGTCTGCTCGACAATTCGATTTCTGCGCCGGATCAGCATCGCGCTATGACTGAAGACATCATCACGAATCTTTTTCCGCCTCTGTCGCTGTATAAAGTTTCAGTTCAAGATGGAACAGAAGAGCTTGTTCGCGGGGTTAAGTTCAACCCGGTGACTCAACATGTATTGAAAGACATTTTGGCTGTGGGCGATGATGACGCGCCCTATCTCACCGATTTAAATTTCGCAAAACTGAGTCACATCGTCACGCCATCGATTCTTTTAGAAGAACTCGACCTGGAGCCCCAAGACATGAGGCAAATGCGCCCGCCAGTGCTGACCAACCCACGATTTGAGAAGAACGACTAGTCTAGCTTTTCGTATTCCGGAAACGAATCAGGACTCAACTCCATCTGCGACAAGTAGTCCAGGCGGCGCCTTTCTGCTTCCGCGAACGTTGAAGACTCAATCGTGATGTACTTCACCAAGTTAAGAGGTACCAAGTGCCTCGAATAGTCTCTGGACGTCGGACTATCCAAATCGCCGTATGACTCCATTTCGAGATAGTCATGTCCAAGGCGCTGCAGGCGGCCAATGATGGTGGTTCCGTCGGCGAAGTGCAGTCTCACCCATGACCGGGTGTCGCAGAGTCTTTCCAATCTAAGCTTAAGATTCACGGCTGTCTGCCTCTGGTTTCCAGGGTTTCCTATACCTCAAATCTTAGCACTTCGCACTCTATGCCTCACGGGTTGTCAATGACACAATAACGTTCCATTCGGTTCGAAAATGGAACGTTATTGTTCCATCCTAGGGT
>CAYZJR010000067.1:0-5693 GCA_964478655.1 uncultured Candidatus Obscuribacterales bacterium | reverse complement strand
TTCCATCCTAGGGTTCGAAGCAATTCCATCCTAAGTTCGAAGCAATAATTCGAGCGCACCACATATGGTTCCGTCCAAATCGCTCGATCGTCCGATAATCCTTCACCACATCCGGTGCGCGCGGCGCATCAGATAACTAAATTCCGAGCGCCCTGTCAACCCCCTATCACCGCTGATAATGCGGGTTTTCGGCTCTCTGAAAATAAATTGAATTATCGGATGCACGAGAAGTCAAGTCTTGCTCTTTATTCCAGACCAACTAAACTGAACCTTCAAGATCGCTTGTCGATCTGCTGATTGGGTGCTGATATTTAGCTCGTTTATGCAGCTTCAATGCACAATAAATGCACAACAAATAGCTGACTGCCACCAATCATGATCACCCTAGCTAATGTGTGATTACCTCCCCGATATACCCACGAGACCCTAGAGCTGAGGAACGAATGCACGAAGAGTTGCCCGCCACCCTGTTGAAGAGAATCGAAGAACTAAGAGGACGGGAGGCTAGCTATTGGGAAGACGAAATGTATTCCTATGAAGCACTGACAAATCTTCACTACAGAGAAACGCTTGAGCGTTGCTTTAGCCTCGATCCGTTAGGGCCATTGCCTCCTCGGCAATAATCTGAATTCCGCGAAGAGTCAAACTCGAATCTATGTGATTGATCACTGGTGTCAGCGGTGCCAGATATGTTGATAGCCCTCCGGTGGCTATAACCGTCGCATTGGATGGCAACTGTTTCTTGCATTCGTGAACCCAATACTCAATGGCTCCAATTTGAGCCAACAAGCAACCGCTTCGAATTGAGCCCGGAGTGTCGAACATCAGGGGCATCACTTTCGCGCCCACCTCAGGCAGATTGAGCTGCGGCAATTGTTCAGCGCTATCATGAAGCGCATTGAAAGTCGACGACAACCCCAAAGTTATCAGCCCGCCACGAAACTTCCTGTCGCTGTCGACGGCGGTGAGGGTGGTGGCGGTTCCGAAGTCGAGGACTATTGCAGCCCCTTCCTTTAAATAAAGAACCGCGGCTGCGGCCGCATTGGCGATGCGGTCCGCTCCCATGGTGTCGTAGACATCTTTGACGATGCTCTGAGAATGCGCCGTTACTTCGAAGCAGCGCAAATTGTTTTGCCCGAAAGCCGCCAAAAGCACCCTGGCCGCGCTCGGAACAACCGATCCCAACGCAAACTGCGCAATCCCCAACTCCTTAGCCCGCGTGACCAAATCAGAAGCGGCTGCGGTGGAGTCGGCGACGGGATAGTTCCAAACGTCTTTGAGCTTGTCGCCATCGAACTCGCCGCAGCAGATGCGGGAGTTGCCTATATCAATTGCAATGCGTTGTGGCGTGGTCATGGGGCACCCATTATATAAAAAGGGCACAGGCTGAGGCGACCGATTGCCGAGACTAGGCGCGCCAACCGGTTAGAAACAGTTTAAAATGTACTCCTAGTCGATTCGATATACCAAAAATGAAGTCTCAAGCACTTTTATTCAAGATGTTGCCGTTCTCGATTTTGGGAATCGGCCTTATCTTGACAGTTTTGCATGTGGTCACGCACCTCGGTGAATACACGAGTGCGTTCACAGCGAAGCAGACGCAACCGGACTCATACAGATTTCCACTTTACGATCAGATGCTGCGCAAGAACGTCAAAACAGATCTGCTCGATTATGCAGCCGTAAGCAAAACGACAGAACTGAAGGAGTCCGTAAAAGCGCTCGCATCAATCGACTGCTCACAAATGGCGAGCAAGGAACAGCTCACATTTTGGATCAACACTTACAATTTGTTGGTCATCAAAACCGTTTGCGACCGCTATCCAATCACTTCAATCAAACAGCTGGGCAATGACTTCGGGTCACGCAAGTTCGCAGTTGGGGGGCAGGTTCTGTCTCTCAATGAAATTTTGGCGGAACGCATAAAACCATTGCTCAAGCAGAAGATAGAACCACGCGCAATCGTATTGGTTTGTGGCGGCTCGAAAGGTTACCCACCGC
Source organism: uncultured Candidatus Obscuribacterales bacterium (assembly GCA_964478655.1). Lineage (GTDB taxonomy): Bacteria > Cyanobacteriota > Vampirovibrionia > Obscuribacterales > Obscuribacteraceae > CAYZJR01. Next base: position 3,692 of record CAYZJR010000067.1, on the reverse strand, counting down.
TTACAGATCACGTCATCACGCCTGACTCGCTCTCATCGGACACGAACGTCGCTATATTCAAGTGCGTCAACAACCCGGAGAACGTGTCGACTTCACTCGAAGATCATTCGTTCAATTTGTCGCCGTACTTTCAATGGTATGCCGAGTTTTTGCAAGGTGAGTACCCTTCAGTTCACGCGTGGGTGAATCTGTATATTCCACCTGAGAAGCGCGTCAATCTCGATGTGAGCTATACACTCAAAACGTTCCGCAAAGCATTTGATTGGACTCTTAACGACACGGCACTCGCGAACAAGGGGATGGAATGAGGCGAAAACCAATCAGTCTTCCTTTGATTGCGTTGGTGTCATTGGCGGTTGCATGTTTGGCTGGAACACCAAACATTTTTTTGCAGCAGCCTAGTGCGGAACAACCTGTAGCCAAGATTTTGCCTGGAGCTGCAATGGCACAGGGCGCCTCGCCTGAGATGTCCGGACCCATCCGAGTTGTGTATCCAAGAAATGGATCGCAAATTCCTGCATCGTCTACTTTTCTAATTGGATGCTGCACCGAAGGAACCGCCCTGACCTGCAACGACCTCCCCGTGAAGGTCAACTCGAAAGGCTTCTTTGCGCACGTGGTCAAGCTGACGCGCGGCAAGAACTCATTTTTGTTGAAGCTCGACACCGGTGCGACCCGCGAAATTTCGGTAGAACGCGAAGGCGGCGCACAAACGATGTCTCCGGATAGGCTCGCGTTCGCTGAGTCCACGGCAACGCCGGCAGAAGATCGTGGCGTGGCACCGGGGGACTTGATTGAATTCAAGGTCAAGGCCACACCTGGCTGTTCAGTGAGCGTGCAATTGGGTTCGAGCCAAGTCGTGATGTATCCGCCGTTGCAAGCAGTCAACAAAATCAGACGTGGGCGAGTCCCGGCAAAAGGTGCAAAAGCTGCAAAGGGAAAAGCATCGACTCAATCAACTCAATCTACTGAGGTCAAACTCTCGGCCACTACAGTTAACGTGAATCCAGGACTTGATGCGGCTTTCGGGAAGATGTACCAACGATACGCATCAGCGCCGCGCGATCTGTACGTCGGTTTCTATAGAGTGCAAAACACCGATCGATTCAATAACGTTACTCCCGTGTTCGTTCTTTCGCGAGCCGGAAGTTCGATAACGATGAGAGGGAAAGGACGTATCACAAACGTCGTGCAGCCACTGGTTGCACAGACACTCTCACCGAAAACCATTGTCCGTTTGGGACCGGGCGCGGCGAGAACTACGCCACTCGTCAATGGTGTTCGAGTACTTGTCGATGGTTGGTATGGCAAACACATGCGCTGCCTATACTGCCCAGGACGCCATGTATGGATCGAACGCCAAGAACTGGCATTCGAATCAGAAGCGAACATTTCTACACCGCCACCGAATACGGTTGCTCGAACGATCAATATCGAATCGGATGGCTACGGTGAGTCTGTAATCGTTCCACTTAATCAACGATTGCCTTATCAAATCGAACAGCAATTGAATCCAAACCGTCTTGTGCTCAGAATCTTCGGAGTCACCGCCGACACTGATTGGGAGTCGAGCGCGGAAGGCGTTAAGTACAGGCTGATCGATCATGTCAGCTGGAGACAGCCGCAAGATGATTGCTATGAAGTGGTTGTCGATTTGCGTTCAGCCCGTCAATGGGGATTCTGGGCTGAATATAGAGATACCGATTTAGTCCTTCACGTGAAGAAGGCACCAACGATCAATTCGAATACACAACAACGACTCGCGGGCTTACTGATTTGCGTTGACCCCGGACATGGTGGCACAGAGCCAGGAAGCTTCGGCTGCAACGGTATGAGAGAAGCCGAGGTCAATTTGCAAATCTCGCTGAAACTCAAAGCAGCGCTTGAACAAGCAGGCGCTCGCGTGATTATGACGCGCATGGGTGACGATACTCGCTCACTCGACGAACGCGTGGAAATCGCCAACAAAGCTGGCGTCGACGTGCTGCTCTCCGTACACAACAACGCGCTTCCTGATGGACGCGACCCATGGGCTGAGCACGGAACTTCATCTTATTGGTACCACCCCCAAGCGTTGGAACTCGCACGGTCGGTCAGGAAATCAGTCGTAGAAGAAATTGGATTTCCGGACTATGCAACCAGATACCAGAACCTGGCTTTGTGCCGACCTTCCAAGATGCTTGCGCTGCTCGTGGAAGTCGGGTTCATGATTCACCCTGACGAGTTCGCACAGCTAATCGACCCTCGCATGCAGACAAAAACTGCAAAAGGAATCGTCGATGGGTTGGTCCAATATCTGGACGGTTCTACGAAATAAAGGTGCAAAGGTACAGATTTAGCCTTGTTTAGCGCTTGGTTCGGGCGCGAATCCTCCACCAGTTCCCTTCACTTCATTGTCCTCTTCAGGTGGCGGTGGTGGAAGTTGCGTGAGTGCCGGTGGCAACGCGCCCGGCGAATCAGCGTTCTTGTCGGCAATCGGCAATCTAACAGTAAATGTGGAACCTTTGTTTAACTCACTCTCTAACTCAATTGCACCGCCGTGAGCCTTGATGATGGTCAAGGCAATGGCAAGGCCCAAGCCAGTTCCGCCACCGTACAAGCGGCTTCGCGTGCGAGATCTTTCAACACGATAAAAGCGATCGAAGATACGCTGTTGGTCTGCCGGGGCGATACCAATCCCGGTATCAATCACACGAATGATCGCTTGATTGCTGCTCAACCGCAACGTAACCGTTACCTTGCCGCCGGCTTGTGTTGCCTTAATTGCGTTGTTTGTCAGGTTCAAAAATACTTGCTTCAATCGATCCGCATCAGCAAATACCCAAATTGCCTGCTGCGGCATTATGAATTGCACTTCGATCTGTTCCGGCGCGATAACCATCACCGTATCTTCTACGCTGGCCAAGACCTCGCGCATGTCAGTGATTTCCTGCTGATTGATAATTGCTTGACCGGCATCGGCGCGCGCCAATTGCAGCAAATCGGAGACGAGCCGGATAAGTCTGCCGGACTCATCAGAAATAGTCTGCAAGGCTTCCACAAGCAGGTTGCTGTCGATATTTTGACCACGCCGCAGTAGAAGCTTGGTGTATCCCTGAATCGACGTCAGAGGTGTTCTGAGCTCGTGGCTAGCATCAGCGACGAACTGACATTGGATGTTGAGTGACTCCTCCAAACGATTCAAAAGCTTATTAAAAGACTTGCGCAGTTCGAGTGTCTCCAAGGGCTCCTGACTCTCGAGTTCGAGCCTTTGCCGAATATCTACCGTAGCAAGCTTCGTCGTCGCCTGCAGCAACTGGGTTAGCGGCTTCAGGATGATGTTTGCCAAAAACCAATTGGATACGACGAGCAACGCAAACAGCGGGATGTACCAAAGGAAGTATCGGAAGAAATCCGCCCACCCGGCACCTGTGCTGCTGAAAACGATGATGTGGCAAGCAATAATCGGAACTACGCCAGACAACGTCATGGCAATAGCCATGCGGGCGCGCATTGATTTTGTCAGTTCTTGCTTGTCAACCATGCCGTTTTTCGGGCAGATATAGGCACCCGACTGGGCTCCTCAACCAACGTTATTCCCGGTTGGCAACCGAGAACTACCTATTATAAGGCTATGCAAGCCCATTCATCCGCCCAGGCAACCGTTATCAGCCTTTGACACGCCTAGCGGGTACATTCAGTAGTATGGACGA
>CAYZJR010000066.1:9583-38886 GCA_964478655.1 uncultured Candidatus Obscuribacterales bacterium | reverse complement strand
AGATAACGCTAGCACGCAAAACGCCGTCGAATCGCTTCTTGGCTTCCGCGACTATTCTCTTTTACTCCGTACACCACGAAGCCCATGCTTTCGGGGTGAGTGGGCGCTTTTGAGCTTTTCGATGTATTCAAAAGTGCGCTAGACAATTTGAACTTGATGCAGGTTTTACCGTCTTGCCGGTGGTGATACCGAGTATGATGCCCTCACTCACAAGATTGGCGGACATACCCGATCTTGCTCGCTGGAAAAACGCGACCGCTTGGGATCATCGCTACCTAAAACCGAACGGCTCCCCACAAAATGAGGGGAACCGTCGACTTCTCACGTCTGGAGTACTCCCGAGGCTGGATTCGAACCAGCGACCAAGTGATTAACAGTCACCTGCGCTACCACTGCGCTACTCGGGAATGGTGACGTCAATCGCAAAGGAAACGCGACTGAACTTCAAGGATCTTACCCGGTTTGGGGCAAGTCATGCAATCCTGAGAGGATTTAGGTAAAGGGAACGGTAAAGAAATTTTTTAAAGGCTTCCGACTTCGCCGTTGCCCTTCAAAACATAGACCTCACGGTGTTTCATCATTGGTCGCCCGCTGGCACCCGCAGCAACAATTATGTAGTCGTTGCGTGTGGGGTCCGGGATATACAGGATGGTTCCTGGCGCGAGGTTTAGAGTGCCGTCCTGGAGATCTCTAAGTTCGTTCTGAGTGCCGAACATGGGCCACTCAGGCTTTTCGCAGAAGGGATTGACCGGTCCCTGAGGCACCGATGCACCAGGAACTAGGAATGCCTTTTTTACGTCTTCGTCCAGCGCTCTTGGGTATGCGCCTTTTTCAGACCCGTACTTTTCTATGGCTTTCTGAACAATTTTCATGTTCTGTTCGAGAAAGCTTTCTTTCACTTCAGACTGTTGAAAGCTGAGTGACTCTTCCTGTTTTTGCGGTTCGCTTGATGAGCATCCCGAAAGAAACAGAAGGAGGGGAAACATCAGTAGAAGACCTTTGAAAGCCCCCAACCGGCTCATCATTCCTTGGCCGTCTTGGTTTTCTTATCCTTGCTGTATTGCTGCATCGAGCAGAGACCATTGGACTTGACTGTGAGCGAGCCGGCCGGTTCGCCTTTCTCGTTCATCAAGTTGAAACCAGCACTGCCATCCGGAAATACTGTGGCAGTCAGACGGTTTGTACCTTTGCCTCTGACGACCAGCCCTGGCGTGTGATCGTTTTTGACAAAGACTCCGAGGGCCGCTTCTGATGTTCCATTTGGACCCAACACTGAAACTCTTGGGTTGCCGTTAATGACTCCGGCAGAAACGAGTGGTGCTTCCTTGGTATCACGCATAACCAACTTCGGTTCGCCGTTTGGTGCCAAACTGAGCTGAGCACGGGTGGTTCCATCTTTATCATCGAGATTGACGACTGGGATATCTTCGCCATTTTCCGATTTCAGTCCGACATAAACTCTTACTGTTTCGTTCTTGTCCATGAGGCGCAATGCTGGGCGATTGCCGTCCTCAATACTCAAAACGGCGCTCACTTTATTGTCGTTCGACAATAGTCTGAATTGATTTGCGCCAACAACCGACGGCGACAGCAGCCCATTTTGTGCTTGGGCCGGCGCTTGCCATTGGCCTGAAAGTGCGCCGCCTGCATAACCGGCGAGGGCAGCTGCAACTAAAGTTAAGCACGTGTAACGTTTGCTCATGGCAATCTCCCATTCCCATCCTGCGTTTCCAATACTGTATCGCATATCTCTTACTTGTGTTCTTGTCTTGCGGTTGCGTAAGTTGCTTGCCTTGTTATCAAGTGCATTATCGGTTCGATTGGCTTGTAGTTTCGCAACTTGAGGTTTTCTGGTGTAGCGCTTGTTGCGATGCTCTGCTAGTGTGTGAAGTAGGAGCATTCGTTTTGCCAGAGGGACCTTAAGTGTTATTCGGAAGGCTGAATCGGCTTAGCCTCAAAGCACGCGCTGTAGTACTTCTGAGCGCGCTACTCTTTGTCGTTTCGCCCGCGGCTACTAATGCAGCGTCAGTCGCTGGTCAGCCACTGGACGACGCATTGAAGGATGACTTCTTCACCTTCTTTCACCTCACCGAAGCAGACAGAATCATCACTCCGACAGGCTTTTGCAAGGTCACATTCAAGCCGCCACCGCGCACGCCGTTTAGAGATTTGGCGACCATAACGGTTCTTTTGGGACGCCAAGGAAAAATTCAAGACATGGAATTGGTTATGAACCGTGGCTTTATCGATCACGAGCGCAACAGCGTCTTCGCCAGAGACCTTACGAAGAGTTTCATTGGTGCAGCCGTACCTGTTGAAGATCGAGACCAAGTCACGGGTTTGATGAACGAGATATTTTTTCGACAAACATTTACGCTTGTTCCGGTCAAAAAAATTGCTGCCGACAAAGACAAGCGCAAAGACAAAGACGCTGACAAAGAGGACGAAGACAAAGATTCAGACGAACCCAAGCCAACCAAAATCCTAAAGGCCGGCAGCGGCGATCTCAACAAAGGCGATGTCATTGTTATTGGTGGACCGGGTGCCATTCCTGAGCTGCCCGAAAGTGTATCCGATCAATATCAAGTCTTCGCAGGCAAGAAAGACAGGTATTCCAAAAAGCTCAGCAAGTGCACGCTTGATTTGGCTAATGAAACCCGCGAAGGCAATAGCATGTTTGTTGCGACGATTAAGTCGCTGAGAGAAACTTCAGATGAAGGTAGCACCCCTGGTGATATTCTGCGGATGCCAATGACTTTGCCTACTCTCAGATAGAGTCCAGGGCGGTCGCAGAGGAACTCAATGAAGGCAGTCACTCTCTTGACGGCATCGCTGGTATTTTCAGCTGCAGCCGTTTCATTCTTACCATCACCTGCGGTGGCAGACGACCGCTCGCAAAAGACATCGCAAGAGCCAAGCGTAAAAATCGCCTCGACAGTGCAAAACAAGGCGTCGCGTCCTTCTTGCCAGCAAAGTATAGTTGTGCACGCACCGGTCAAGGCTGTTTGGCAGGCTATTCAAGATCAGCGGCTGAAAGATCCCGATCAAGTTTCGACGACACCGCTAAAGAAGGAGCCAGGAAAGATTCTGCTTGAACAGAAGCTTTGCTTTGCCTCTGTTTTTGGCGATGCGGAGTGCACAGTCAATGCACTCGAAATTCCGTTAAAGAGAGTTGATTACTGGATGACCGAATCGGAAGATTTCAAAAGCATCGAGGGAAGTTGGGTGGTAGAGCCTGTCTCGGCAGATCAGACTCGATTGACGTTGACTTCGAGCATGGATTTGCGCATGCCGTTGCCAAAGTTTGTAGTCAACACGCTCATTCAAAAGCGCGTCGAGCGAAACCTGGATATGGTTCGCAAGATTGCGGAGAAAGAGGGAAACTAGCTGACTAGCGACTCACGCTAGATCTCGTCCCACTTCTCTTTTGTGATTGGATCTTCCTTCTCAATCTTCCATGCTGTCCCGTCTTTGATCAGCGTGAAGACTAGATACTGAGGGTCGCCTTCCACGAAATACGATCCATCAAAGGCGATTTCAATTCCGTCAGGACCTTCTTTGATGATTCTGCCGCACTGAGACGGAACATTGAGAATTTCCTCGGGCTTCTTAAATGGTTTGCTGCAAGCATCTTGAAACGCTTCGAGCGTTTGGCTGCCTTTATATGTCTGTGAGAACTCTTCGTATGCAACTTCCGTTTGTTTGCTTGCCATCTTATAGAAGTGTTGCACGATGAAGTCGAAGGCATATCGCCCGTCGAAGTCCTGCATACCTTCTTGTACGGTCGCGGTCTTCACTTGAGGCGGTGTTCCGGTAGAGCAAGTAAACTTCCAGCGTGCGCCAGGCTTGATGTCGTCGGGACGTCCTAAGTAACTCTCGATGTTAAACTCGGGAGGCAACATCAAAGGAACCGTCTTTTTCTCCAACGTCAAAACCCGCAGTCTTCCCGGCTTCGCGGCGGTCTCCGGAGTCGAAGGTGTTACTGGTTGGTAAGAAAGAATGGACCCTTCTATTTCCTGGCTCGTGGCGAAAAAGGACATGCTCTTGCCTTGAGTCAGGGCGATGGCGACGATCGAAATTACACCCGCCACCAATAGTGATACTACAGTAATTAATACCGGAGAAATCTTCTTTCTGATGTCCTCGGCGCCGGTGCGGAGGATAGTCTTTTTCTCTTCTCGCTTTGGCTCGATCTCGTCGCGATCTCGATGGTCTCGATCGCGATCTCTGTCTCGATCTCTGTCCGGTGCCGGAGTGAGTTTCTCTGCCGGTTTCTGAAGCTTCTCAGAAAACCGAGGAACCTTGTCTGATGACCGGACTTGGGCTTGCACTGTGCCGGCGTCGCCGTCGGGCTCGAACAGTGGTGTTCGTGAAAAGTCTATGGAATCAGGTCTCTGCCCCATGTTCGCCGGAGTGCGGGATGCCGACGGCACACCGCTGCGAGTCGACTTCGGTGAGCCGAGATTGCCGCGCCCGGGAGAGATCGCCTCTTGCTTGAGCGCCGACTGATGCATCTTCTGTACGTGTGCAAGTGCATCACGAAATTCTTGCATCGACTGATAGCGTTGTTCGGGCTTCTTGGCCAGCGCCTTCATAACGATCTTTTCGAGCGCTTCGGGCACCGGAAGGTCCGGCCGAATCTTTGAAAACGGTTGAGGCGGTGTCGACACGTGCATTTGCATGGTATCGATAATGGTGTCACCCATCAATGGCGGCAAACCCGAAAGCGACTCGTACATCATCGCGCCCATCGAATAAATATCCGAGCGCGGGTCGAGTGCCTGCCCCATGCATTGCTCGGGGCTCATATAAATCGGCGAGCCGAAAATTTCGCCTGTTTGTGTCAGGTTTTGTGATTGTTTTCCTGATGACGGCATCAGTTTGGCAATACCGAAGTCCACGACTTTGACGAAGTCGCGGCGCCCTTCGAAGTCGATAAGCATGATATTGCTCGACTTCAAATCGCGGTGAATAACACCTTTTTGGTGGGCATGTTCCAACGCTTCGCACGCCTGCACGAAGATGGGAACCACGCGATCGGTCGAAACATGATTGTCTCGCTTGATGATGTCGGCGAGACTCTCACCTTCGAGGTAGTCCATCACCAGATACGGTTGCCCGGTGGCAACCACACCGTAGTCATAAATCGTGATTACGTTTGGATGTTGAAGGTGTGATGCAGCCTGCGCTTCTTGTTGGAATCGTTTGATGCTGATCTGATCCGAAACTAACTGCGCCTGCAGCATTTTGATCGCGACTGTACGATCCATGGGCTGTTGAATGCCCTTGTATACAATGCTCATGCCGCCGCGTCCGATTTCTGATGTGATGACGTATCGTTCGTTTAGAACCGTTCCAATCAACTCATCTTCTTTGACATTCATCAACATCGTTTTGTCGTGAGGACAAACGACTAATGTGCCTGCAAACTCCTTCTTGCAGGCGGGACAAAGCTTTCTTCGGTTTGCGCGATTCTCTTCTGAAGCCACCGTGGGTAAAATTCTCCTCAGTTCGAACGTTGCGCTCTAAAACACGCTATGCCGTACATTAAACACTCATGATAACAAGACCAAATATTAAAAACACAGGAGTTTTATCGGTCCGAGACCGGCCATCATAGGAGCGTGCTCCTAACCTCCAGAATCTTTGTTCCCAGTGCCAAGCTCCTTAATCACCGCCTCGGCGGCTTTGCGCCCGGATACCAGAGCACCGTTGATAAAGCCCAATTCGCGGAAGTCACCGCATGCAAAGATGCCTGGCTGAATGGCTTCATAGGAGCTTTGGCGTGTCGGGGGTGATTGGTCAGGGAGGGCATTGGAGACGTGATAGCTCTTGAGATAGCGCCAAGTCTCAACCACGCTCTTACCGAACCAGTTATTGAGATGTGCTCGAACCGCATCATCCAGCTCCTGCTCTTCGAATTCGTGTCGACCCAACAACGTCACGGCAATCAGGTGCGACCCCTCAGGAGCACACGCTCGATTGGCGTTGCTCACAACAGCTAAATTGTTGACGAGTCCCTTGCCCTCGCCATTGAGAATGAGCATGGGCTCTTCGATTGGCGCCTGCTGTGCAGTGTAATAAACACAGGTCGCTTGTCTGTTTGGAACGGAATGAAGTCCTGAAACCAGTCTAGCCGCTTCTTGACCGTCAGTAGCCACGACAATGGCACGCGCCACAAGCGTTTCACCGCTTTTGAGGTTGACCAACCCCTCTTGAACAGAGGCAACCGGAGCCTCGGTTCTAATTGCACCCGGTGTCAGCTTGTCGGCAAGCTGCTGTGCCAGAGCGCCGATGCCTTGCTCAGGCATGGATGTATCGCCTTCGGCAAGCATGCGAATGAGAAACTCCAGCACGCGACTGGAAAAAAGCAGCTTCGAATCAAGCGTGACTGCACCGAAGAATGGACGGAAAAACCGCTCGATCATGCTCGAACTTATGCCTTCATCCTTGAGATAGGCCGCGGCAGTTTTTTCGACATCTTGAAAAATTCCGTCGATCGATTTCTTCATCAATCGATCGCGAATCTTCAATGCTTTGAACTTGTCTGATATCTCGCCAATCGGGCTGAAAAGTCCAAGTCCTGCGGCGACGGGATGGCGCACAGGGTCGGCGACCTTGTGCATCTTGCCGTTGTAGTAAACCAACGCACCGTGGAAGAACGGCTTCAGCTTGAGCGCTTGGTAATCGAATACTTTTTTGGCTTCAGGATACGCCGTCAGAAGAACGTAAAAACCTCTATCCAACTGATGCCCGTCAACAACATCAGTCTGCGCGCGCCCGCCGATTTTCTTTCCAGCCTCAACGACCATCACGTTGAAACCAGCTTGCTGTGCGATTACAGCGCAGTGCAGACCCGCCAGCCCGGCACCAATAACAATTACATCTGGATGACTTCTTGCCGGCATCTCCTCACTTATCTTTCGTCGACGCAGAAACAGGTGACGGCATGTCCATAATCTCTACGGAATTTCCCGCCGGATCTTTGATGTACACACTGCTTGTGCCATCGCGATGCTTTTTCAATTTGCCGAACGATTCTGCGCGGTCGCTGACAAATGCAATGTGCGAAGGATGTTGATTCGGCACTACTAATGCCAGTTTTATGTTGTTAAAGCACAGAAATGCCCAAGTCTTATCTTGGTATTCGACTTCGCACTTGAACGTTTCTTGATACCACTTCACAGCTTCAGCCACATCGTTAACTGCAACAGCGATATGGTCGATGGTGTCTAGGTTGCCAGTCGGTGTCTTGCTCATTGCCTGCACCTCAGATGATCACATATATGATCGGATATACGAAAATCGACGCACGAAGGTCGATAGTATTTTATCCGGTTTGCAACCTCCAAAGGTATTCCGGGATGAACTCGGCAGGATTTCGAGTTGAAAGCATAGATCAGCCCGGTGGACGAAGCCGGGCTAAATCGGAAGATTTACGGGTACATAGACTTTGGATATCTGCGAAGGAAACCAATTCATTTTGTAATTGGGTGGAACGATGAGAGTGTATCGACCTCAAAGAGATATCGGAAACTTAAAAGCCATAGCCATTGCTCTTGCAGCAAGCATCATCGCCGGAAGTTATGTAAGCGTTTTCGCGCAAAGTGATGATCCCGCTGCGCAAGCTGAGTGGGAACGAGTTCATTTCGCGGGTCAAAAAGCATTCGATCAGGGCAATTACTCCGAGGCTGAAAGCCAATTGAAATCAGCACTTTCCATTGCAGAGCGACTGGGTGTGGTTGGCCCCTTAGGTATGAGTCACTACCATCTCGGAAAGGTCTATCATGCCGAGAAAAAATATGCAGAAGCCGAAACAAACTACAAACGCGCTATGGAAATCTACGAAAATTCCAGTCGCCGCTCCAGCACAACTCTGTACTCGGTAGTCACCGACTACGCAAAACTCCTGCGCGAAACAGGAAGAGAACAAGAGGCAATCGATCAAGAAGCTCGACTTAAGCCGAAAACTTCCCAGTAGTTGTCTATAACTCCAATACGGTTCTCACCTTCCACAGGTCCGGGAAGGCCTTTTTCGTCAGTGTTGAACGCAAATAGCCGACGCCTTCGCTGCCGCCGGTTCCACGTTTGAAGCCGATCATGCGTTCTACAACCGTTACGTGGTGCGTTCTCCACAGACTCAACAGTTCATCAACTTCAATCAAAGTTTCTGCCAAATCGATCAAATCCGCGTACTTCTCTCCACCGTCATATAAACGTTTGAGCTCCATCACGCGGGTGTCTTGCAACTTCTCAGCTTTCGTTTCCTGCTCCTCCGGAGAACCTTGCAAATCAGCCTGCTCGATAAACGGCAACACGAATCCATGACGCTCTAACAAGGAGTAAAACGCATCTTGCAGTGACGGCCCGCGAAATCGAACGAGAAGTTCTTCATACGATGCTGTTTCGCTTTTGAAGTGATTGAGCATTCGCTCGTCTTTCAGTCCGCAGACGAACTCGATTTCTCTGAATTGAGATGATTGAAAGCCGCTTGCAGGATTGAGATTCGATCTGAAGCCAAGAAAATCCTTTGGTGACATAGTCTCCAAAATATGAATTTGTCCGACTAGCAGCCTCAAGATTGCAATCACTCGCCGCATGTAGAACGTTGAACGTCGTGCATCATCACGCGCAAGCAGCTCGACCACCGTGTCCAACTCGTGAAGAATCAATTTAAACCAGAGTTCGTAGGCCTGATGAATGATAATGAAGAGCGGCTCGTCGTGGTGAGCGGGGCTCGATAGGCAAACTTGCAACTGTTTGAGGTCGTTGACCTTCAAATAGGTGTTGTATGTAGGGCCTGTTCCCTTGCCGTACTCAATAGGTCCTTTCTTTTCTGTTTGGCTACCTTTGCTCGTCATGCTATTCCACGCTCACTCGGTTTGTTGATCAGGATTTGCCGGTTGCTCCGGTTTAGTTTGTTCTGGTTTTGTAAGTTGCTCAGAATTTGTTGGTGTGTCGGATATCTCTTCCTTTTGTGGCTGAGACTTGGATTTTGAGTCTGTGGTTCCTTTCGCCTTATCTTTTGTATTTTTGGGCTCAGGCTTTTCCTTTTTGACTTTCTCTTTCTTTTGTTTTTTCTTTTTAGCCACTTTATGCGGCTCTATGGGCTTGCCGGGAATGAGAGGCAAAACTGCATTTTGATCGAGTTTTGTTCCTTCGCAGAGAATGGCAAACTCATCAGGTTGCCTGCTGCTGTAGTTGAAGGCCATCTTCGATTCAAGTAAAAGCTTTCGCGCCTTTTTCACCAGCGCGCCGTAACTTATCTGATAGGTCTCGACAGTCACCGCATCCGGTGTCAGCCTGAAGATTCGAAATGCGCATGGATACACGCTTACGCCTGGGCAAGATACGTACCAGATATCGCCTTCTTTTTGAATTTTGCTAACCGGAATGTGACCATTCACGGCCAATTTCACGTATTTGGAGCCGCCAATGATCTCTCTGACATTGGCTCCCTGTGCGCATGTGTACTCCTCCCATGGCGGACCACCGTCGTATGGAGACGGAGGCAACAAGGGATGATGACTAAAAACAATCGTGAAGCGGCGCGCGTGCGTTTTTAGGTCTTCCTTCAACCAATCGAGCTGTGCGTTTGATATTTCACCGGTATTCGAGTTTGGGCGGCTCGTGTCGAGCCCAATGATATGCACTCCAGGAAGCGGGTCTTGCGACCAATATGAGTTGTCGCTGTCTAAACCTTTTCCTTTCCAATCGGGTCCGTATGTGCGCTTCTTGTCCACAACGGATGGACCGGATACATCGGTTTCTCCAAGCACAAAGTTCCAAGGATGGTTGAGCGTTTGCACGACATCAATGAACAAATTCCAGTTTGCTTCGTCCTTCCCCGGACCTTCTACTTGATCACCGCCAAAGATGACGAAGTTGAGTTTTTCGTTGTTGAGAGTCTTGACCACATCTTGGAGGAACAGCTGGCTCTCTTGCAAGAGGCGGTAATTGTCGGATTGCCCGGTGGTGAGATGCACGTCCGAAACAAACGCGAATGAAAAAGGCTCGTACAGTCCGACGGCTGCTTCAGTCTTGGAGTTGAGCCCAGACAACCCTAAACCGAGCCCTGTCAGACCCAAAAGGAGGGTTCTGCGACTGATCAATTGCACTGTAGGTTTGTTGAATTCGTCCAATTTTCGCTCGCTGCTTGACGTCACGATAGCCGGAAAAATGCCTCGGAAACGGTTGGGAGGTAGCCTCCACGAGCGCATAGTTTACTTCAAAACAACTTCAAATAATCGAAACATATGCTCGTCTGCTCCCTCAACATTGCATCCTCGCATAGACAAATTTTCTGCGGTATACAAGAGATTAGGCACAATTTACCAGAATATTGGTTACGACCGTGTTCAAGTGCGTATTCCTACATAAAAGGAAAGGCACTAAGCCGTATACTGTCACGGTTCGCTGAGCCTGAGGCTCAGTGAGGCATGTGAACGATGTAACCCACGCAAAAGGATAAATGAATGACGGCAGCGACAGTCGACACCACGCTCGATATCATGCAGATCAAAGAGCTGATTCCTCATCGGTACCCATTTCTTTTGGTTGATCGAGTGACGTACTACGAGGCGGGCGTCAAAGCAAAAGGCTACAAAAACCTCACTGCCAACGAACAATTCTTTGAAGGACACTTTCCATTCAAACCCATCATGCCAGGAGTGCTGATGGTTGAAGCTCTGGCTCAATTGGGCTGCATCACGATGCTTATGAAGCCTGAGTTGAAGGGCTCTCTAGGTGTGTTTACAGGTATTGACGGGTTCAAGTTTCGCGCGATGGTTCAACCGGGTGACAGACTTGATCTCGAAGTTGAGCTTCTCAAAATGAAAGGACCGCTCGGCAAGATGAGAGCCGTAGCCCGAGTAGGCGACAAAATTGCTGCCGAAGGCGAGATCAGCTTCTCATTGATCAAGCCTTAGTTTGTAAGAGAAGTTCGAATTACCCGATAGACGAGTCGTAAGTTACACAAGGAGCCACCGATGGGTTCGACCACCATGACTGTTCATCCCACTGCGATAATCAGTGACGGCGCCAAAATTCATGAAGATGCAGAAATTGGGCCTTATGTGGTGATCGGTCCCAATGTCACCATCGGTAGAGGCACCAAAATTGGACCGCATTGCGTCATCGATGGATATACGACAATTGGCGAAGATTGCCGATTTTCACCTGGTGTTTCCGTTGGGCTCGAACCACAAGATTTGAGCTACAAAGGCGAACCGACCGGAGTAATCATCGGAAATCGCACAACACTGCGCGAATACGTCACGGTGCATCGAGGAACCGGCGATCGTTTCACCACCCTTGGTGACGATTGTTTCTTGATGAACTATTGCCACGTTGCGCACGACTGTAAGTTGGGCAATGGCGTAATTATGGCAAACAGCGCTCAAATGGCTGGACACGTGCAGGTCGGCGACTATACTGTCATGTCGGGATTCGTAGTCTTTCATCAACACATTCGAGTCGGCAGAATGTGCATGATTGGCGCTATGTCAGGCGCACGGCAAGACTTGCCGCCATTTACAATGGTCGACGGAAGACCGATGATGGCCACAGGGCTAAACGTTATCGGCTTGCGACGCCGCAAAGTAGGACCTGAAGTGCGTGCTGCCATCAAGTCTGCGTATCGATTCATCTATCGTTCTGGTCTCAACAACACACAGGCGATGGAAAAAATTGAAGCCGAATTGCCGCAATTTGACGAAATCAAGGAAATCTGCGAATTCATTAGAGCCAGCAAACGAGGCATTGTCTCTGCGTGGTCTAAGGACATTGCAACTGTGCGTGCCGACTTGGATGACACTGAAGGAAATTCGGACTTCTAGGCAATTCCCTCGAATTCGGTGTGTCTCAAGAAGAAAGCCGCCTTCAAGACTTCAAGACTTCTGAAGATTCTATGATTGCATAGGGCACCGCCTTGCCCACAGTGCTAAAGTAGGAGTTAGTCCTCAGGGGGCGCGATGCATCCCAAGGACAGGGTAAGTCCCAGTCGTCGCTTTAACTATATAGATGGAACAATCGGCCGAACAGAAAGCTCAATCAATGAAAGATGAGCTAGACCGATTTGTCGTGTCCGACACCGACAAGATTCAGCCTGAGGTGAAATCCGAGGGTGCCGCCGAGGCAAAGTCAACCGCAGCGACACGGACCCACACCGGTTTTCAGGCACTCTTTAAAAACAGCCAGTTCATGATGCTTTGGATTGCGCAAGTCTTTTCGCAATTCGCAGATCGAGCCGTGTTTGTTTTGTTTGTGGCTATACTCACTCCCGACCACGCAGAAAGCGTAAAGGTGGCCGGGCACTTGATGGGCGCTGCCCAAATGACCAGCCTTTTGTACGTCGCTTTTACTATTCCCGCGGTGCTCCTTAGTCCGTTAGCCGGTGTTTATGTAGACAGAATGTCTAATAGAACGGTTCTTATTAGTTCAAACATAGCGAGAGCATTTTTTGTCTTAATGGTTGTCCTGCCGTGGGTGAAAAAGTCACCCGTAGCAGCGCTCACACTGGCGTTTTTTATATCTATAGGTTCACAGTTTTTCGGACCGGCGGAAACCGCTTCAATTCCAAGACTGGTGAAAAGAGAAGATCTTTATTGCGCTAACTCGCTCTTTTTTACGACGATGATGATCGCGCTGGGCTTTGGTTTCGCCATAGGAGAGCCGATTATTTCAGTCACCGGCATCGGCGGTGCCCCATATGCGGTGGCAGCAGGATTTTTAATCGCAGCGCTTTTGTTATTTGGAATCAAAGACAACAAGCCGTCTAGCAGTGGTGAAGAAGCCTGGTGGGAAGAGCTTCGCTTCGGCATCGCGTACATTGTCAACAATCAACATGTGTTCCGCGCGATTTTCAAAATCACGCTGCTTTTTTCAACAATCATCACTCTCAACATTATCGCCGTCGGGCTTGCTCAGCAGGTCTTGCATCTTGAGGCATTCAGATTCGGCTACATCGTCGCCGCCGCAGGGCTGGGAATGGGCATCGGAAATTTCTGGGTCGGGCACTACGGAATGAAGATAAATCCCACTGTGCTGGCGTATCGCGGCTTTGTCTTTTTGGGACTGTTTATGACTTTGCTCGGATCTCTGGGATTCGTTCAAGATGATCTTCTGCCGGCCCTCGGTGCCGGTCCACCTGATGGGCGCGTGATGCTAGGCATTGCACTTCTCATTTCAGCGCTCGTTGGTTTTGCGTGCGCCATGGTGGCTGTTCCTACGCAAGCGTCACTGCAGGCGGCTGTCCCGGAAGTCTTGCGAGGCAAGGTTTTTGGAGCACAGAATACCGCTATGTCCGCTGCCTCAACTATACCGGTTGTGCTCGCGGGAGTTTCAGCAGACAACCTCCCTGGCGGCGTTTCGACCACTCTTTTGATAATCGGTATCCCGACACTGCTTTTCGGATTGCACCATCTGAACAGCCCGAACGTGCACGACCATCCTCATTCTCAGGGTATAGGCAGTGAATCAGGCCCCGGTTCGGATGACTCTAGTTCGTATTGACGGATGTGCCCGAAGGCTTACAAAAGTGCGTTTTAGCATCGTTTCTTAACCTCTCTTGGACACGATAAAAAGCCTGAAATCCTTATCAGTATTCGGTTCGGGGAGATTAATTATTTCGAGGAAATGCCCAACAGTGTGTGAAGTTCACTGATCTCGCTTGAACGTGGTTGTCATTCCTATACACTGTATATTGAATCGTTTTTTTGGGGGGCTTCCCAGACCGGTATGCAGAACAGAATCATCCTCATCAGCCTCATTCTCGCATTGTGGATTGGACTGAAGGTCATCGATAGCCTGGCACGTGGTCCCGAGCTTCTAGTAATGCTCAGCTGCGTCGTCGTGTTCATGATGATTCACAGCGTCTGGCTTCTCATGGCTCAAAACAGACAGAAGAGAAAGCTGAGAAAGCTCTCCAGGCAGGCGTTTACAGCCTCCACCCAGAACGATACCGCATCGAATCAATGGAACCCGTCGGTAGAAATCTTCGTGGCTGCCAAAAACGAAGGACGGGTCATCGCAAACACTGTTCGCAACCTCTTCAAGCTCG
This sequence comes from uncultured Candidatus Obscuribacterales bacterium, assembly GCA_964478655.1. Lineage (GTDB taxonomy): Bacteria > Cyanobacteriota > Vampirovibrionia > Obscuribacterales > Obscuribacteraceae > CAYZJR01. The sequence continues at coordinate 24,827 of CAYZJR010000066.1, read as the reverse complement.
ATTACAACAAGCTGCAAGTTTGCGTAATCGATGACTGCTCGACTGACGATATGCCTGTCGTGTTGGAGAAACTGAAAGCCGAGTTTCCTGCGCTGAAGGTTTTGCGCAGAGCTTTCGGGTCATGCCCAGGCAAATCGGCGGCCCTGAATGATGCGCTGCCTTTGTCGAAAGCCGAAGTCATTGCTGTTTTTGACGCTGATGCTTACGTTGCACCGGATTTCCTCGCTCGCACACTGCCTGTGTTGGAGCCGGAAGGCGTCGGCGCAGTGCAAGCCCAGAAGAGAATTTACTTACACCAAGAAGGTGCATTAGTTGAAGCTCAAGATTCGGAATACGCGCTCGATACGTATTTCCAAACCAGCCGCGACCTTATCGGCGGCACCGTCGAACTCAGAGGAAACGGTGAGCTGATCAAGCGTGAGGCTCTCATCGATGTCGGTGGATGGAACAACAAGTCACTCACAGATGACTTGGATTTGAGCATGCGTTTGCTCGTCAACAAATGGGATATCAGCTTCTGCCCAGAGGCCGTGGTTTGGGAAGAAGCCGTCACTAATTTGAAGGGTTTGTTGCGTCAAAGAAGACGTTGGGCCGAAGGAAGCATTCGCAGATACCTCGACTACATCTTCCCTCTCAACTCACCGACTCGTTTGTCGTTGATCGAGCGTATCGACTTGCTGATTTTTACTGTGTACTTCTTGGTACCGGCTTTGATGCTTTTGGAAGTGACATCAGATGTGATGCGATTCGCTACCGGCGTTCCTACACATGGTTTGTTCACAGTCTTGATTGCAGCTGCGATTTTCCTTATCACGCAGTTCAATATGATTCTTGCAATGCGCACTTATCGTGATGCGATGCCCGCGTTCAAAACGATATGGCACTCATTCGCGGTGGTTGCTTACATTTACTTGCACTGGTGTCCATGTATCATCGTTTCGTTCTGCCAAATTCTTTTCGGCAAGAGCACATACACATGGCACCGCACTGAACACGTCGGCCGGCAGGTCTAGTAGTCGAACTGTAAGTCTTCAATCAATTGGAATGCGTCGCGTTTCTGTCGCGGCGCATTCCTTGTATATGTCGGCGAATTTGAAAATGCCACCACATACGCACCAAGAAATTGCGAGACTGTCTGGCACCAAAGGTGATGACTTTGACGGACACACCACCATTGGTGCCGGTGATTTCAAGGGCATGACATCAGACTCTGCCTTCCCATGCGGTTCTTGTCATGGTTGTAAGGTGTGTTCTTGTGATCAAATTGCAACAATTCACGGGCAATTTCCACACAATTTCAGGAAATTTGGGGGTGTTGACAATTATTTTCGTTCTTCTTGGAATCATCCGCGGTGTCAACTTGCTGTCGATCAGAAATACATAAATAGCCGCACTGCGCCATCCCTCGTATATAGACTTGAAAAGTGTTTCCGGCACAACAAACTTTTTACAAGACAGTCAAGAGCTGTAAAACGCCCATTGTGCTTGCTTTCAAGCGGACTGCCCCAAAACTCAAGACTATTAAATATGGACCTTCCCGAGAAAATAGGTACAATGGTCATTGTTCTCGGGCCGAGATGGGCCCCAAAACAGATTGGTCGATGATTGAATTGCTAAGAGATGGAGAATTGCATGCTTAAGAAGTTCGCGTCCTCGTTGTTACTAGCTTCAGTGCTGGTCGGTACTTTGGTAACTCCATCGTACGCAGATGACAGCACGTTCCAGACCATTTGCCTGCTTCCTGTCAGAGTGCTCGGGTCCGGTGTTGGTACCGTGGTTGGTGTTCCATTGGGAGCCGTTAAAGACGGCACCAAAGGTGCTATCCAAGGAACCAAATGGGTCGCTGGCAAACTCGGCAACGAAGATGGCTCATACCAGCAATGGTTTGGCGCAGTCCTCGGTGGTCCTTTTGGTCTCGCCGGTGGTGCCGCATATGGTTGCTTCGATGGTGGCTGGCATGGAATGAAGACTGGTTTTGAAAAACCATTCTCGAAAGATGCCTTCACATTCAAGGATGAGTAATTATCTTGTTGGTTGAATGTTCATGGGTCACTCGTAATAACTAAATAGAGGGTGGTTCTTCGCGGACCATCCTCTCCAGGTGGATAAAAATGAAAAAACAAACACTAGCGATGATCACAGCAGGAATGCTGAGTCTTGGCGTAGCGCTTCCGTCGCTCGCTGCAGACGACTCGCCGCTGGGCTCTGTTGGAAGTCTGTTGGGCGCCGTCACTGCCGGCATCATCGACATTCCGGAAGGCACCGCGGTTTACTCACTTTGGCGTTGTCCCAAGACGACCCAAAGATACCTCGCAGAGAAGTTCGGTGACGAACATGGTCTCGGTCAAAACCTCGCAGCATTCGTGCTCGGCGTTCCTACCGGGATGGTGTGGGGAGTTCCCTACGGCGCAATCATGGGTGGCAAACATGCCTTCACCGTTGGTTGGGAAAAGCCGTTCAGCACTGAATCCTATCTAGTTACCGAAGAAAAGTAAGTTGGCGTAAGTTACTAGTCTTGCCTGTTTTGGAAAGAGCCAAACAAAAATGTCCGGAGCAGGCAACTGGAAAAAACAGAAGGTGAAAATGAAAACTCTAGGTCGCGTATTGTTATCTGCGGCGCTTATGGTTGGAATTGCCGGCCCAGCGCTTGCAATCGACTACGAAGCAAAGCCGGTTATGTGGTGCCTGCAGGCTCCGTTCAGAACCCTTGGCATGCTCCATGCAGGAGCAGTCTGTGGTTTGGTCAGCGGACCAATAGATGACAGCTACCACTGGTTCTTGAAAGGAACCCAACACGTAGCAGGTAAGTTCGGTGATGAAAAAGGCGCCGGACAAATTGCTGCTGCAGTGCCAATTGGCGGCTCTGTCGGATTCGTACTCGGTGGCGCCCACGGTGTATACCGCGGTTTGGGTCACGGAATGAAGCTCGGCTGGCAAAAGCCCTTCAGCCGCTGGGCCTACATCACGATGGAAGAGAAGTAAGGCTTGAATTTTTTAGCTAGGAAGATGGTGAAAACAATGCAAAAGAAACTTCTATCGTCAATTTTGGCAGCCGCCGGATTGATGGTTGGATTGGCTGCGCCGAGCTTGGCATATCCGGAGCGTCCGGAATCCGCTCGCGTGCAGTATGAAATGTACTACTTCCCCTTCAGACTCACGAGCATGGTCGTGACGACAGCCTGGGACGTTCCCACTGCAATCTTCCAAGATGCAATCAAGGGAGCAATCGGCGGCACCAAGATGGTCGCCCGTAACCTCGGCAAAGAAGACGGAATCTATGAATTGGTAGCCGGTGCTGTAACCGGTGGACCAGTTGGAATGCTCGCTGGCGGCGCTTACGGCGCTCACCACGGTCTCGCTTATGGAATGAAGCATGGATTTGTTGGCTATCCGAGTCCCCACTCTGGCAGCCACAGCATGATCTTCCAAGGCAAAGGCTTCGTGGTTCCTTACGACGACAACTACTAAACACTTAGTGGTTGGTCGAAGTATCGACCAAGCAACTCTCAGTTCTCTGACCTAGAGATTTGGCTCTCAGACGAGTCTGGTGTTTCTTTCGGGACACCAGACTCGTATTGCTTTTGGGTCTCTCTTGGTTTCTGGCGTGCGAACATGAAGCCAACCCAGTTAAGGTACCTTTGCATTTCCCATAAACACTGGTGGTTTCTCTTATTGTCCGGGTATAAGTTTTGTGGGCTGGTTGCAAAACCTGTGTCAGTGATTGATTTATTTATCAGCCGACACTGGATTTCGCTTCACTAAAAATCGCGTCAAACTATTCGTTGCCAAAGGAAACCCCGAAAGAGTGGAGATAGCAAGAGACAGACGCTCTGGTCCGAAGAGAATCGGAGAATTGCTTGTGGCAGCAAATGTCATCAGGCAAGAGGTTTTGCTGGAAGCTCTGCAGATTGCGAAAAAATCGAGCACGCCGGTTGGGCGTGTACTCATGAGCATCAATGAGCTCAGCGAAAACGATCTGCTCATCGCGATTGAAGTGCAGTCGCTGATCCGCGACAACGTCATCTCTCCGGAATTCGGCATCAAAGTCATAAACCTTGCTGTCAAAGGCAGAATGAGCCTCGAAGACGCATTCCACCGCCTGGGCTGGACGCCGCCGGTGCGTGAAGAAGTTACTTCAGGAGAGCTCGGCGAGCTGCTTACTGCTGCAGGAATTGTCGAGAAGAGCATTCTTGAACAGGCAATGAAACAGAGCATGGAAAACAATCTTCCGCTCGGTCGTTGTCTCGTATTAGCGCGCGCTCTGTCTTCCACCATGCTCACTTCCGCGTTGACGGCGCAAGTTCTACTTCGCGACGGAAAAATAACGCAAGAGCAAGCTATTCTCGGGCTCAAAGGCGCATTTAGAAAGCAGCAGACAATCGAACAGTCGCTCACTGAATCAGGTGCATTTCGCGCCATCAAAGAAACCATTAAAGTCGGCGACCTGCTCACTCAAGCAGGAATCGTTACCGAAGGCGACAAGATCTCTGCAATTGAAATGGGTCTCGTACACGAGCAGCCAGTCGGTCAGGTGCTTGTACATACCGGCATGATTAGCCCGACTCAGCTGGACGAAAGCTTGCGACTGCAGGAAATGGTTGCAAACGGCGAATTGAGCGGTGCCCAAGCCGCCGATGTCTTGAGGCAGGCGAACAGCCGAGGCGTCACCATCGAAACGATTCTGGTCGAACGCGTTTCCAAACAAGAAGAAGTCGAGAAGATCAACACTGTGCTGGGACTTTTGCAAAAGTCTCAAATTCTCAACGCAGATCTTATGTCGAAAGTGACTGCGCTCACCAGGCAGTTCAACATGACTGCCGGAGAGGTTCTACTCACCAAAGACTTACTCGACAAGCGCATTCTTCTGGCTGCTCTGCAAGCGCAAGACCTCGTCAACGACGACATCATGTCTGAAGACCAAGTGGCGCGCGTTCTCTACTTCTCTCACAAGTCAGGTCTCGAGTTTCACCAGGCGCTGAAGGAAGTCTCTTGGGAAACAGCCATTCCAGAGCAACAAGTCGAAGTCCAATCCGAAGAAAAAAACAAAGGCGGTTGGCTCGGAAATCTTTGGGCGAAGGTCACGAAGAAAGACGATACTTGATAAGATCTCCGTGTTTATCAGCATGGTGATTCCAATTGACAGCTACTTTCACAGCGCATGCTTTGCAAGAGGTTCTTGGTGCGCGACTCGTCTCAGGCGATCTCGCGATAAGCGGTTCCGGCTCTATATCAACCGACACGAGAACCATCACTGATCATCACTGGTATCTTCCGCTTAAAGGCGAACGCTTCGACGGACATCAATTTGTTGCATCGGCTCTGGAAAAGGGTGCAATGGGGTGCGTGATTGCGGAGTCACAGGTCGCGGCCCTGGATCTTTCCAAAGCTGGCAAAGCGATCATTCTTGCCGTTTCCGACACGCTTGACGCATACCATCAGGCAGCGACGTTCTGGCGCAAATCAGTCAATCCTTTGGTTGTGGCTGTAACTGGTTCGTCAGGAAAGACAACCACGAAAGAGATGTGCAGCGCAGTGTTTTCTGCCTCTCGCCGTGTGCACAAATCGAGGGCAAACGAAAATAACGAGTTCGGCGTGCCCAAAACGATACTAGAAATGTCGCATGATACGCAGATTCTAGTGGTGGAGATGGCAATGCGGGGGCTCGGGCAAATCGATCAACTCGCAAGATGCGCTCTGCCTGATATCGGCATTATTACCTGTGCAGGAACCGCCCACATGGAGCTTCTCGGGAGCCTCGAGAATATTGCAAAGGCCAAGTGCGAGCTGTTTGCCCACCTCAAAAACGGTGTCGGCATTGTCGGTGACCCCTCAAAGATTTTGATGGAACAAGTGAAGCTGGTCGAGCCAGGCAAGCTGCTTCTGCACAAGGATGACTCACTGAAAGAAGTAGAAGTGACAATGGAACGAACCAAGTTTCGAGTTGCTGGTTTGGACAACCTGTTTTCCATGAGAGCGCATGGAACCAAGCACATGGAAGATGCTTGGTGCGCTGTAACTGCGGCGCAAGAAGCGGGTTTGACAGGCGATGAGATTGAACGCGGTGTGGCCAGCTACGAGCCGGTTGACGGTCGAGGGAATCGGCTGTTCACCACCAGCGGTGCCATCGTAGTAGACGAGTCTTACAATGCCAACCCTGACTCAGTACGCTGTGCCGTCGAGGCAATCATGGATTCGCGGGCATTTCCGCAAGCGCAAAAGCTGGTCGTGTTGGGTGAGATGGCCGAACTCGGCGAATCGTCCAACGATATGCATTTGAGCATCGGGCGCTGGTTGAAGGAGCAGAAGCTTGACCTCCTAATCACAGTTGGAGAGCGAGCATCGAGCATCGCGCAAGGTGCCGAAGGTGCATCGTTTGCCGTGCAAACTTGCGACGATCAGCAGCAAGCAATTGCCCTTTTGGAATCACGATTGAACAAAGACACATGTGTCATGGTGAAAGGCTCGCACTGTGCGAACCTCGGTGACCTCGTTAACAGGCTGGTGAAAAGTTGAGCATGAATCTGTTTATTTCCTTGAATCGCGCAGTCACTCTGTGGCCGAATCGCGAGGCGGTCGTCGATGGCGACAAGCGCTTCACGTACAAACAATTTGGTGCTCGCGTCAGCGCTCTTGCAGCCTGGATGGTTGCAGCAGGTATGAACAAAGGCTCAGTAGCAGCCATAATCGCACCAAATTGCCACGAGTTTATGGAAGCTTACTACGCCTGTGCCGCCCTCGGCGTAATCCTAAACCCAATCAACTTTCGGCTGGCCGCTCGAGAAATAGCAACCATTCTTGAGGACTCGGAAGCAACTCTCTTATTTGCTCACGATGACTTTCACAACGTGTCTCAAGACGCAATCGGCATGAGCAAAGACTTGCAGAGAGTGGTTTGGATAGGCAACAAGCGTCCCCCTGCAGTGTCGATCTCGGCGGCTGGATATGAAGACGCGCTTTCTGCCTACGATGGAGAAAAGCTGCCCGACAGATCTCTTGTATCTGATGATCTCGCGCATCTCTATTACACGAGTGGAACCACAGGTAAGCCAAAGGGAGTGATGCTCACACAAGGAAACGTTGCTTACAACGCCCTTGGAGCCATCGCCGAATTGAGTCTCAATGACTCAGATACATGGGCTCACGTCGCACCGATTTTCCACCTTGCTGATGCTTGGTCAATATTTGCCATCACTTGGGTCGGTGGAAAGCATGTCTACCTGCCGTATTTCCAAGCTCCTCACGTGCTGGAGCTGTTCATCAAGGAAAAGGTTACTGTCACTACAATGGTACCGACGATGGTGAATGCTTTATTGAATGAACCGAATGTTTCCGAAAAGAACTTCCCGAATCTTCGGCTCATTATGACCGCCGGATCGCCTGTGGCGCCTGAACAAGTGAAGAAGATGGTGACAACATTCACTTGCGACTACATCCAATTCTACGGTCTCACCGAGACGAGTCCATTCTTGACCGTGAGTGTTCCAAAGTCCCATATGCTCGATTTGCCTGCAGACAAGCTGCTCGAAATTAAGTCACGTACTGGACGTCCGTTTATCGGTGTCGAGCTGAAGATCGTTCACCCGGATGGCACTGAAGTAGAAAACAACGACAAAGATGTCGGAGAAATCATCGCACGCGGACCACACGTGACCACCGGATATTGGAAGCAGCCAGACACGACCGCGGCAGCAATCAAAAACGGGTGGTTCCACACTGGAGACCTGGCGGTAATTGACGAAGAAGGCTACGTCAACATCGTCGATCGCAAGAAAGACATGATCATCTCAGGCGGTGAAAACGTCTACTCGACTGAAGTTGAATACACATTGTATGAACACCCTGGAGTAAAAGAGTGTGCCGTCTTCGGCGTGCCGGACGATAAGTGGGGCGAACTCGTCAAAGCTGTTGTCGTTCTTAAAGAGGACGCCAAAGGCGTGACAGATGCCGACCTCATCGCGTTCGTCAAGCAACGCCTGGCGAGCTACAAGTCACCTCGAAGCATCGACTTTGCTGATGAACTTCCGAAAACCGGAAGCGGCAAGATATACAAGAAAGGTCTGCGCGAAAAGTATTGGAAGCACCTAGAGAAGCAAGTACATTAATCGAAGCGACCGCTTGAGGAGGAACTATGAGCTCGCCCTTGAAGGGAGTCAAAGTACTTGATTTCAGCCACTTGTTGCCGGGTGAGATTTGCTCGACGATTCTTTCTGATCTTGGCTGTGACGTGTTGCGAGTTGAAGGACTGAAGCCTGGACTTGGACAGAAATTACCTCCAGTGATAAAAGGAGAAAGTCTCTATTACTGGAGTTTGCACAGAAACAAGCGACGAATTGCACTCGATTTGAAACAAGAAGAAGGCGTCGAAGTTATTCGCGAACTCGTCAAAGAACATGACGTGGTGCTGGAAAACTTCAGACCAGGTGTGATGAAGAGACTAGGGCTAGATCATGGGACGCTCAAGAAAGTCAACAAGAAGCTTGTCTATTGTTCGATCTCAGGCTATGGACAAGGGTCATCCTGGTGTGAAAGACCTGGGCATGACTTAAACTTTGTTGCTGAAGCCGGCATTTTGAGCCTTACTCGCGACGATAACGGACGCCCTGTACTACCAGGGGTTTTGATCTCAGATTACATGTCTGGGCTGTACGCCGCGCTTTCAGTGGTGAGTGCTCTATTCGACAGACAACGCAACGCGCGCAGCATGCATCTAGACGTAAGTATGTTTGAGTCTGCTCTTGCAACGTTGAACATTTTGGGAACCAGCATGATGTACACAGGTCGAGAACCAGATGAAGAGTCAGGTTTCCTGTACCCTGCGTTGCTGCCAAACTACAATGTATATAAGTGCAAGGACGATCGCTATCTCGCAGTAGCGTCGTTAGAACCCCAGTTTTGGGTTTCATTCTGCGAGTGCATCGAGAGGCCAGACCTGGCTAAGAAAGAACCAGTAAATGGCAAAACTGCGCAACTCATCGCGACAATCGCCAAGATCATCGAGACAAAGACACTCAAGCAGTGGATGAAGATATTTGAAAAGGCAAACTGCTGCGTATCGCCTGTAAATACACTGAAAGAGGCGTTCGAGCACCTGCCGACAAGAGAGCGAGAAGTGGTCACACACATGATTCACCCGGTATTAGGGGCGGTGCCTCAGGTTACACATCCAGTACCCGGCAAGAAGCAGAAAGTGACAAAGTCGACAGCGAATCCGCATGAAGAGACGTTGAAGGTCTTGGGTGACCTTGGCTATTCGAAGAAACAAATTGCAAATCTCGCAAAGTCCAAAGTGATAGCAGGCTAGTTACTTGTTCACGAAATGCCTGAGCGCATCAAACGTTGCTTGACTGGTTGGATCGACCATGACCTCTTCCAGAGACTTGGCTTTCTTGAAGTTTGATGGCTGCACAAACGCTTCACGCGAGACCATTAACGTATCGAGCGTTCCCGTATCCAATGCGTTTATGTGCCCATCGTCAAAGTCTTTGAACTTAAATTTGAGCGGCACCCCGATCACAGGCGGCAAAAAGTAGACTTTACCCAAAATCTCAAACGCCTCTTTTGCAATCGCGGCTTCTGCATCAACATAGAATGTTCCGCTTGTTGCGCCTTCTTTTGTCCCTTTCGGGGGGCGTACCATCTCATAGACATTCACTTTTCGACCCAATATTCGGCCCGTTCCTGCCTTATTCCATCTGGCTTTGAGCAATGCCTTTTGATCGTTCCCGTAAATTCTGGCATTGGGATCGCCCTTAAACTTGGCGCGCGGCAACTCCCAATACAAGCGGGATTTTGAGTTGAACAGCACCACGTTCCACTCAGGTGCGCGGCTGACGATTGTAAGACCACCCTTGCGCGAAACGATCTTCAACCCATCTTTGGAAACCGTGGTGATGCGCCCTCCGAAGACTTCTCCATATTGTTCCAACTTCAGTGCAGCTGATCTCTGTGTAGCGGCTGACTTCGGCGTGTTGGCGCCTGCCCTGGGCGCAGCAATGGCAGCATTCACCGACATTGCGATCGCAGCCGACAAAATTACCAGCCAGTTACAACAAGAATCGCTAAATTGGTTTTGTGTAGGCGACAAAATTCCAGTAAATTCCCCGCTAAATAATCGGTTGGATAGTGTACCCTATCTATAGTCGGTAGTAGTATCTGCAGGTTTTATGCACTTACGGATAGGCGAAATTATCACATGCTCAAGGGCAATGTCACTTGCTCTCGTTGCATGTTGTTCGCTTGTTGCGTGGGCTCCCGCGACTGCAGAGTCTGGCTCACCCGAGAAAATGAAGAAGCTTCTGGCTGAAGCCGACGACCTTTCGGACGAAGACATCAAGAAGGCGATTGCTGTCTACAGAAAGGCTGTGACCGAGTATCCGGAGGCATCAGTTGCTCATGAGAAGCTGGGTAGCGCCCTTGCGCTCACGCGCAATCTCGATGATGCCGAAGAAGAATTGAGGCGCGCAATTCAGCTTGATGATAGGAACGGCAATGCACATAGCACGCTGGCGTGGATTCTTGGGCAGCAGCAGCATTATCGTCAGGCCATTGAAGAAGCGCAGATTGCCTCGCAGTTAGACCCTCAGAACCCGGCACCGTATTCGACAGTGGGGCTGGCGCTCACCAGTCTTGGTGACTCTCAAAATGCTGTCAAATACTTGCAGTATGCGATTTATCTCGATAGTTCAGACGCTTCGAAGTACATGAATCTCGGTGCAGCAATGGGGCGCCATCAGGATTTCGACGGTGCGATCGGTGCGTACACAAAGGCATTGGAACTGAATCCCAAATCCGCAAAAGCGCATCTAGGGCTAGGAAATGCATTGGGTCGCAAAGGCGACTTGAACGGTCAAATCGAACACTTTCGAAAAGCCGCTGCACTAGCTCCTAACGACGCTACGGCTCACGGCAAATTGGGCGCCAGTCTCGGTATGAAGGGAGACTGGAGCGGTGCGATGAAAGAAGGCTTTGCCGCCAACGTCATTCGTCTCAATCAGTCGTGGAACAAGTTTCTCACCCAGTCTCTAACGGTCTGGGCCGGCATCTTTCTTGTGGCAGGTGTTATCTTTGCCGGCATCAATTTCGGCTCGCGTTTCAAGCCGCAAGCAGAAGAGGAAATCATCAAGTCGTTCTTCCTTACTTTCTATCGCGAAAGACCAGGCAGACTGGTTTTTACAACACGTCGTCTGGTGTTTGTACCTGAGTTCTTTTCCAGTTGGTTCGGGTCCACAAGAGTGAGCATCGAACGCGATCAAGTCAAAGACATGCAATTTGGAAGTAGTATCGCTGGTGGTTTCGTCGACATTAAGACAGGCGAAGATGTCGTGCATCATTTCTCAATGCCGCATCTGGTTCTTGAGCCGCTCAAAAAGCAATGGGAAGATTTGCAGGCAGCACAGAGAGCCGCCGAAGAAAGAGAGCGCGAGCTTGCGGCATCGGCTCACACAAGAACCTCGCAAATCATCGAAATCGCACCAGTCAAAGACGAATGGGCGGAAACGGCGCAACCAACTGAAGAAGTAGTCTCATACGACTTCACACGAGAAATCGACATCTCGAAAATTCAAGAAATCGCCGCAAAAATTGACAAACAGGCGGACGTTGAGGGCAGCGGGCCGACAAAGGGTTAACCTCTGTAGACGAGTAGCTAGACAATTTAGGTGGAACTATCTAGATAGTCCAACTATCGATGCGCAGATGTGCCGAATTCAAAAGGAGTCGACATGACCAAGAGATCTACTAAGGCAGCAGTCACCCTCGGAATCTTGTCTGTGACTTCCGGCGTGTACGCTTCATCTAGCATCGCTCCAGGCATGGCGCAACTTCCGCCTGAACGACCGTACAACGCGGTCTATCAAACTCTAGCCGATCCGTCTTCTTCTGTGCAGACGTACATAATGAGCGATGGAAAAGGACACACAAGAAGTGAGAGCACAATCGCCGGACAGCAATACGTTTCCATTCTGGACTCAACAAAGAAGGTATGTTGGTCGCTCAATGCGCAGACGAAAATCGCTACGAAAGTGAATTTCGATACATTCGCATACTACGACCCGAGCTACGCAAAAGCGCAAAAACCGCTTGGTTCTAGAGTCGTAGACGGTCATCCCTGCCATGGTTGGCAGATGAACTCCGGCGGGCATTCGACGCAAACCTGGGTGGGTGACGACACTGGATGCGCTGTGTTGGTGACCATGGACAACAAACCGTACATGCGCCTTGTGAAGCATCAACCTTTTGTGGCTAGCCCAGGGCTCTTTACCGTTCCTGTCGATTACAAAGTTGTAGAAACGCCGGCATTCCCAACCGGTGCCTCTACTTCTTCCGGTTCTTCCGGTTCGATTTACAGCGGCACTGGCTCGATATATGGCTCGCGAGGAGGGTCGAGTTCCTCCACTCCAAGCAGTTCGTCCACCGGCGGCACAGGTTCTGGTGGAACGAGCACGAACACAGAAAGCTACGACGAATAAGTCGTTCAGCTTCCTATAATTTTGCAAGCAGAAGGCGAGCGTTGGGCAAATAGATACAGTAGAACTTAGACATTATTCCGATGCGATTTACTGAAACAAAGCTAAACGGCGCGTACATCATTGACCTTGAACTTCGAAGTGACGATCGAGGCTTCTTTGCTCGCGCGTTTTGTAAGGACGAGTTTGCGAATTTGGGACTCTCTACTGACCTCGTCCAGTGCAACCTCTCGTTTAATAAACTGGCTGGAACATTGAGAGGCATGCACTTTCAGACTCCACCGCATCAAGAAACAAAGGTCGTTCGGTGCACAATGGGCTCTGTTTATGATGTCATTGTTGATATTCGACAAGATTCTCCAACCTACTTAGAATGGGTTGGTGTAGAGCTTTCAGCGCAGAATCACAAGATGATTTATATACCGCGCGACTTTGCTCATGGATATTTGACTTTGGAAGATGCTTCCGAAGTTTTTTATTACGTTGATGCGATGTATGAGCCGAAAAGTGCATCAGGGCTACGTTGGGATGATCCTGCCTTGGGAATCAAGTGGCCTGCCCAACCGGTGTCGCTGTCGCCAGCCGATGAAAAATGGGAGTTGCTGAAAGGTAGGGCTCTCTTCCATGGCTGAACCGGCATCTCGCCCTCTTCTTACGATAATTTGTCCTGTGTACAACGAACAGGGCGTAGTCAAACTGTTCTTCCCTCGCATGCGAAAAGTCATGGACCAGCTCAAGGCTCGGTATGACGTTAACCTGGTCTTTTCCAACAATCGATCGACAGACACTACGCTAGAAGAAATCAACGAAGTTCGAAAAGACAATCCTGATGTCTATGTGATTTCGTTGAGCGCAAACGTTGGATATCAATGTTCGATGGACTGCGCTCTTAGAACGTGCAAAGGTGACATGTACGCCTTCATTGATGTCGACGGTGAAGACCCTCCGGAGATGATCATTCAACTCGTCGGACTGTACGAGCAAGGTTACGATATTGTCTACGGTGACCGCGTAGACCGCGAAGAAGCTTTCATCATCAAATTCTTGCGAAAGGTGTTCTATCGGCTGCTCAAGCGCGTTGCAGACGATGAAGTAATTCTCGATATGGCAGAATTCATGATTATGTCGAAAGAAGTGCGAGATGCCATCATCAATGACCGTACATCTTTTCCATTTATTCGCGCATCAATTGGACGCGTAGGCTTTAAGCGAACCGGCATCCCCTATAAGCGTCACCAGCGGCTTTCGGGGCAGAGCCACTACAACTTGTGGACGCTGTTCAAGTTTGCCGTTGCCGGAATTTTGTCGTCGTCAACACTCATGTTGCGTTTACCTTTGTACTCGTTGCCGCTCTGGCTAACAGCAGTTCTTGTTTCGATGTATTTCTGGCATACACAGCAATCAGTAGGCTGGTTAATGGCTCTTACTGCGCTTATCTGCGGTTACATCGGATTCTCTATTTCTTTCATATGTATCTATGTCGCTCGAACATACAAGAATTCGCTTGGGCGCCCGAACTTTATCATCGATAGAAAAAATAGCTTCTTGCAGCCTTAGGTTTCCTATTGCGTGATGCAAGACCATTCGGACGGTCTAAACTTTCACTCCGGACATCGCTGCTAGCCCGTCTCTGAAAGATACAAGGTCTGTGCGCAGCAATCCGCTAGCTCGATCTGTCGTTAACCCACCCGCTAATGGGCGTTTCGCAACCTGGTTGAGTTCGGCGGTTGTTTGTGCAACTATGTGTTTGTCGCTAAACTTCAACACTTCCGATGCGGCTTTTGCAAGACCATATCGACTTACATACTCAGTCCCGCTTAGATTTAGAACGCCAACGAAATCAGCTCTGTATGCGACTTCGCACAATGCCTGCGCAAGATTAGGTGCGTAGGTCGGCGTTGAAAACTGATCTGATGGAACCTTTACATCGATTCCCTTTTTCGTTTGATCTTCAAGTCTATTGATAAAGTTCTTGCGCTGCGCGTCTGGTCCAAACACGCCTGTAGTGCGAGCAATTACGTAATTGGAACACATCGTCAGTACGCAGTGCTCTGCTAAAAGCTTGTGTGTTCCGTAAACGTTTATTGGATTCGGAGCAGCATCTTCGTTGTATGGGCCATTCTTTCCATCGAAAACATAGTCGGTCGAAAGGTAGATGACACGGGCTTTTACAGCGCGCGCGGCAAGAACTAAATTCTGGCATCCGCGTACATTGATATCGTAAGATTCATCGCTGTTCGACTCGCAATAGTCGACGTTTGTAAGAGCAGATGCAATGTACAAAACACTCGGAGACACTGATTCGACCAGATTTTTCACTGCGTCAGCATCGCGAATGTCGAGCGAAGTAAGACCGGATACGGATTGCGAATGGCTCGTTCCAACTGCTTCAAAGCCGCTGCTCTTCACTGCATTCAGCAAATGCAGTCCGACTTGTCCGGAGGCGCCTACAATCAAGTGTTTCTTCATCGCCGTCACTATATCATCCTCATTCTCGCTCATCACCGCTCCTGAGCGGACGCAAACGGAGATTCTTGGCTTTAGCCGCCCCTCCATTTGTGCAATTGTGTAATTGTGTAATTGTGCACTTGTTGTATTGTATACATGTACACAATACAACAAGTGCAATTGCACCATCGTCGTATTGTCGACGGGTCTTATTGTTCAAACTATTCATTCTTCAATCAAAAATGGAATTTGTGGAATGAAGTACACCCACAAACCGACAACCTTTGAAAACGACCTCAGTTCACTAGATTTAGCAAGAAAGTTGGATTGTC
>CAYZJR010000066.1:0-9483 GCA_964478655.1 uncultured Candidatus Obscuribacterales bacterium | reverse complement strand
ACAACCTTTGAAAACGACCTCAGTTCACTAGATTTAGCAAGAAAGTTGGATTGTCCAATGGTGGAAAGGATTACTTGTGTAATGGTCGTGTGGTACACGAGTCGTATTGTCGACGATTCAACGGTTTAAATTATTTGAAATGGGAGGTGCGACGAGATCCGACATCAACGAACTCTCGGCACTACACGACACTTTCACACCGATTCAATATCCTGAATGTGTGAGGCGCAGCTCTGAAAGTTTCAAGACGATTTTCACTAAGTTGTCACACACTTTTCGGTATAGTCGCTGCACTGGTTCCCTCGAACATTTACTAACTCTCCCCTCTTGGAGGTTCTCTTCCATGACCACTGGCGTGCAGAATTTTGCTATTCCTTCCTCTAATCGTGGCTCACAGCCTGCCAATACTGCGCTTGAGTTCAAGGAAGATTTCGGACGTCTAGTAAGAAGAGTAATGTATTCGAACTCAGGGAAATTCAAACCGCTTCCATGTGAGGCACCACCTGCGCCACCAAAGAAAATCTTCTCGGTGCAGAATCCTAAGTGGACTTTCTTGAAAGAGTCAGCAGAGTCGGCTGCGCAGCAAGGCAGACACAAAGAAGCAGAAGGCTTCTGGCTCAATGCACTTGATGAGGCTCGCCAATTCAATCAGCGAGATCCAAGGCTTGCTGCGACGCTGGAGAGCCTGGCAAGCATTTGTTATGCGCAAGGTCGATACGAGCAAGCAGAGATGTATGGTCTGCAGGTGATGGAAGCCACGATAAATGCTTATGGCTACTATCACTCAAGTGTTGCGAGTTGTTTGAACAACTTGGCTGGGATTTATTACAATCAATGTCGATACGATGATGCTGAATTGCCTGCGGGTCGCGCGTTGCATATTTATGAACGCATTTATGGCGCGAATCATCCTGATGTAGGGATGGCTGCCAATAACCTCGCAATGCTTTTGCATGCGCAGCAGAAATATGAGGAAGCGGAGGCGCTTTATAGAAGGGCATATGGGATTCGTTCCAAAGCACTCGGTCAAGATCATCCCTGCGTGATTACTCTGTTGGAAAATCTGTCAGCTCTCTTGAAAGCTATGGGCAAGATCGATCAATCAGAACAAGTCGGGTCGACGGCGAGAGGAAGTGGTGTTCGGTTTAGAGCACTTCAGCCGCCGGCAGTCGTCGCACTATAAAGGTTGTCCGAGTCCGAAGATTGTTTCTGGTCACCGAGTTCGGTGGCACCCAATTCACTGTCTTTGGTGGCGGTGAATGGACGGTCGATCGGTTCCGATAATGTATATTATGTTTCATCGGCTCGATTTGTGACCGAAAAGCCTCAACTGGCCATGGTTTCGAGACACGAATTTTTGAGCCCTTTTGAGGCGATTTTTGATCTCGGGGTGGGTAATTACAAGGCCGATCGATTCAAAGCGACGCGAATGATCGATCAGGCATCTCCAGATTCGAAAATGGCCTTGAGTATTTCAGGGTCTACCCAACCGTGTTTAAGCAGTATGTCTTTGAGAGGAGTGTCGAGAGTTCTCTTCTGTTCCATCATTGCAATCTGAATCATTTCTTCCGACACAACATTGAGACCAAGAAGACGCAATCCAATTTCATCCTGACACTCGCCTGGTACATCAATCAGGTCCTGACCCATCAGCAAACCGTCAAGTTCTTCTTGCGACAATAACTGTCGTGCTTGCAAGACTTCTCCGAGCGGAATTCCTTCATTGAGTTGTGCGGCAACGGCTTCTTCCAGCTCGGCCATCGAGATGATTCCGGACGCGACACAGAGCTGTCCGAGACGCGGGCGGGTAAGACCCTTCGGGAGTTCGAATTCGACGGTTCTGCGGGCTTGCTGATAGCCCTCGCGCTCCGCCTTTTCCATGATTGTATTGAAGGCGCGCTTGAGAGACGCTGTTGCACGCATTGCTTGTTCTTGCGCGTGGCTGTCTTCCGGATACTTGGTTGGATTGAGACGCTGACGCAAAGATGTATACGCGCTTTCAACTTTCGTTTCGGGCGCGTCTTCCTCTAGGCCAAGCATTTGATAGGGGCTGAACATCGTCATTGTTTTCGAATGCTGGATCAATACAAGAATACAACCTCAGGAGGTTTAATCACCAATTATTGTCGTATTGTTGAATATTCGAATCCTCAAGGAATCTTATCGGCGCTTAGCAACTGTGCGTTCAGTGAAAAATGTAGTGATGCCCCTCACAAAAATCCCACGCGATTTCTAGACAATATTACATAACCGCAGCATGAATAAGAAAGCCGCCCGCAAGACGGGGCGATAGATGGACGAAAAAGCCCAAAAGGAGAGGGGCACCATAGGTAGTGTCTCTCTTCGCAAGGTCCCTTATTAAGGGGGAGATATGGAAAACAAGAAAGCTCAAAGCAAGAAGAAGGCAGTCGCGAAGAAGCTTCCGCCGAAAGTCAAAGAATTGAAGAACACAGGCAGTATGAAGAAGACCGTTGGTGGAACTGGTGGAGATGGCGGACTATTGTTTGGAAATGGTGGAAACGGCGGAAACGGCGGAGCCGGAGGACACGGCGGAAATGGCGGTGCTGGTGGGAATGCAGGTTTGCTATGGACGAAGCCGCACTGCTGACAAGCGAATTTATTGTGCGAACAATGAATATTCGACAATACGACTAGTGTAATGATCGTACCGTCAACATGCCGAGTGGTGTACATGTCGCATAGTACACAAGTACTATCGTCGACCTGACGTCTATTCAACCGGTACACCAGTTAAGTGTCCGAACTGCTAACTATTCTTATTGAGGTCAATACTCATTACAGTAACGTGGTTGCCGTGGCAGCTATCTGTTCCAGCATCTTTCCAGCCGAGCCGCGCGTACCATTGCGGCAAAGTGACTTCGTAAGTCAGTAGGTACATCTCGTTGAAACCCAGTTGCAGAGCCTTCCTGTGAGTTTCTTGCACCAATTGGGCTGCGATGCCTTGATTGCGATATAGCGGGTCGACATACACGCTTCCCAGCCACGGCGAAAGTTCTGGTCTGATTCCATCAGTAGGGCGTATTGAAGCCATTCCAACGGGTTTTCTTTCGTCATTCATTGCTAACAGCGTCAGCGGAATTTCATCCTTGTTGCAGTGCTTTGTGAAGCTCTCTATACGCTTGTCCAATGTGTATGCAGAGTTGTATTTCCCCCATGTATTGAACGCCCAAGATGCGCATGTAGTGACAAGATCCGAGAAGTCTGCAAGATAGACTATCTCTGGCTGCACATCTACCTCCTGGATATACTTGCCACCCTCAGTGGTGGCTTAGACCGACAAACTTCAATGGGCTCGTGAAATTATTGTTCCCAATTATTGAAATATGATCCCTGTCCAACGATTCAATCGGCGAGTCCCCGTATACTTACATCCTGTTTTTAGGTCCGGTAGGACAGGAAATGAATCGAAAAGTTCTTGTTTCATTGGTCGTGGCGCTAGTTCTGGGAGTTAGCATCCTCTCGTACTTCGAAAAGCCGAAGGCGCCAATTATCGAAGTGGTCAATATGATGCAAGAACTGCCAGGTGTGCAGCCTAGCTATCCGGGTGACACAGTCTTTGCCGACAGAGTAGTCAAGTCATACAATTGGGCTCTAGTGTTGGTGAAAACGGAGTTCGGCAACGCGAATGTTGTTGCACTCGACTCGCTGAGACGATGGGCAACCGACAATTTCAGGAAAGACCCGCACTTCCTGCATCCGATCATCATTCCTGTTCCTGAGCCACACTTCAGCGTTTTTGATAGCGCGATTTACAACCTTGTTGCGCCCATCAAGTATTTCCTAGACGAGCGAATCGCTGATGTCTTGCGCTGCCGCATAGAAGAGTTCCACAAAACAAATGCGTACAAATCCTTCCAGGTCGCCTACTACGATTTGTTCGACGTAGATGCTGAGTCCGCGACTCTGCTTGCTCGTTATCAATCTGATCGTGCGAAACTGGCTATAGATGTTGTCCTATGTGCTGCATACTGGCTCGTTGCCATTATTGGTGGAGCCGTCTGGTACTTCCGCGCACGTCAAGGTCAGCGATCCACGCGCGAACAGCGACTGCTTGCCTATGGATGGTTGTGCATGGGCGTGTACTACTTCATAATCGCTTGGACTACACAGCAAGTCACAGTGCTTGTTTCTGCGGTGCTCGCGCTTCTTGTGGGATTTTATTTGCGTCGACCCATTGCGGTGTCGTTTGGACAAGATAGTGGATTATTCCTCCGCCTAATCTCACTTGGACCGAGAATCTTGGCTCTAGTCACTTGGATTTCCATCAGTTTGATTGCCATTCAGGGAATGACCTGGATCAAATCCGGGGTGCTGTCCGACCCAGATCCCATCACGCTTTTGGTGTCCTCATTCACTGGGAACTTCTTGCACGATCCAACCAGCACAAAACGCACGATTCTCCGTGTCATAGGCATTGTGTGGGTGATTGCTAGCCTTTGGACCTTGAGATTCATTCGCTATGAAGCAAGCGGAGAACGCGAAATCGAAGAACAACTAGACTCTCTCGACACAATCGAGCAGCGCCCGCTAGTTAACACGCGCTGAATTCAAGCTATTTGAAACTATGCCCTCGGAGGGATTTGAACCCTCAATCCCTTACGGGCATCGCATTTTAAGTGCGACTCGTATACCAGTTCCGACACAAGGGCGCGGATGAAACATTGTACCGTTTGTAGCTTTGCCACTCAACTTTGCAAGTTCAATTGTCCACAAAATGAGATGCAGGCTCAGCATCTGCTTTACCTGCATTCATTCGGCTAGTGAACACCTTTATTAGTGCTTTTTCTCTGGTTTGACGACATCGCCAGGTCTCAAGTTACCCAACGGGGTGTCTGTATCGAGAACTTCAAAGGTCTTGCCGTCGCGGCTTCTGATTGCAGAGGCTTTGGTGACTGTTCCATCGGCTTCGACCGTGAAGAACTTACCCTTGCCACCATCAACGGTGACGCTTCCATCTTCGTTAACTTGAGCAACTTGCTTGCCTGTTGCATCAACGTACTTGCCGCTGCCAGCCGGTTTTTCTTGAGCGCCATCGATCACGGTTATGCTGCTTTCAACTGTGATGTGTGGCTTGCCTTCAACTTTGTGCGGGGGTGTTTCACTTTTTTCGACTTTGACGCCATTCGGGAAGTCGACCTTGGTTGTGACTGTTCCGTCTTTGGCTGTGTGTTGTTCGGCCTTGACACCAGATTCCTTGAGGTCTTCGCGAGTGGCTTGTCTGCCGCCGTAGCCCGGTTTTACATCATCAAGAATCGCGAGGTCAGGAAGGATGTTTTGTGCAACTAGGTCATTCGACTTCATTTGCAGGTCGCGGGTGTTCATTCCGGGATCTTGTCTTTCCATTCCGTAGTTACTAAGGGAGGAGTTGAATGCCTTGGCTTCTTGTGGTTTGTTGCCTTCGAATTGTTCTGTGTGATTTCCCATTGTCGTAATCTCCATGCCGCAATCGGACCCTCCTCTGGGGAGAGGGTTCCTTGTTTTTTCCATCCGCAACGCCCTCAGTGCTGGGCGATGTGAGTAATTTACCGCCGTCTTGTATCCAAGTTGTTTATATCGAAAAACAAATGCAAAAAAATTTCCGACGTCCACCAGTTGACGGTTTCGCGACTTTTACTGCTGACCTCGCCCGGTTTCAACGGTACCTTTTCCAACGTTGTAAGATAGATGCGGAAGTCTCGGGCGTTCCATATATAGATAATGGCCAAAATTCTCTACATCGAAGATGACACGCGCCTGGCCGAAGTAGTCATAGCATGGCTCAACTCTCAAAAACACGTAGTAGAGCACGTGGATTTGGGACAGGAGGGTCTTGAGAGACTGAAGGTATATAAGTACGACGTAGTGGTTATGGACTGGGAGTTGCCCGATCTGGCAGGACCGCAGATTTGCCGCGAGTTTCGCGATTTCGGTGGCGCCACGCCGGTACTGATGCTTACAGGCAGGCGCGAAGTCGAGGACAAAGAAAGCGGCTTCGACTCAGGTGCGGATGATTATCTCACCAAGCCATTTGATATGAAGGAACTGTCTGCACGTATCAGAGCCCTGGTGAGACGTTCAAACAATGAGGTCACAAAGACTTTCCTGCAGGCGGGGCACGTGAAGCTTGACCCACGCAGCAGGCAGGTATTCGTGAACGATGAAGAAATCGGTCTCCAACCCAAGGAATTGGCGCTGCTTGAGTTTTTGATGCGGCATCCGGCAGAACCGTTTAGTGCAGAGACGATTCTCAATCGTGTTTGGTCGTCTGAGTCCGAAGCGGCGCCTGACACCGTGCGCTTGCACATTATGCGTATTCGGCAAAAGATTGACGAAAAGGGCAAAGACTCTTTGATACGGACAGTGCATCGCGTCGGCTACATGCTTGTGCCGCCGGATTCGTAAGATTTTTTTGAGTTGGAACGGTTTACTTCATTACGACATCGCCACCACCGGTGATGTCTTTTTTGACTTCAGGCGGGCTGCCAAAACAATCGACATTTCCGGCGCCAGAGATTCTAGCAGCGAGTGATTTGTTCGCGAACAGTGATATGTTGCCGGCTCCAGATATGTCGGCAGACGCAGTTTTTGCTTGCAGACGATTGAAGCGAATGTTACCTGAACCTTTGATGTTAGCCGTTACCTCATCAACCGTTCCCAATGCTTCGATTTCTCCGGCACCGCCGATTGTTGCTTGAAACGACTTTCCAGCCAATGAATCGACATGCACGTTTCCTGAGCCCTTCAAATTTACTGATTGCAAGTCCTTAGCATCGACCTTGAATTTGAGTCCGGCCTTAGTACGAATCGGTTTCTCCGTTGTGATTGTGAGAACTTCATTCTCGACGGTAGTCTTTATAAGAGGCATGAGATTGTCGTCAGTCACGATGGTTACTGAATGTCCTTTCTTACCAGATGACACATCTATATTTCCACTGGCCGCAAGAATGATAGAGTTGAACTTCGGCAATTTGCGAATCTCTTCTTTCGCAGTTCCTGAGCCTAGTTCGCCTTTACCGGCTTGAAATATTTGCAATCGTTTTCCTCCAATGCTTTCAGACTGCGCACTGGCTGATGATCCTGCCACTGCTGTTGAAATAAGGACGCCCACAAGAACTCGAGCAGTCAGGCTGTTCATAATTGGAACTCCGCGATTCTAAGTTGCAGATAATTATACTGCGAAGAACTGACGCAGGTTGGCAATGATGGAATTTCTGTCGCCTGAAACAACTTTCTCGGCACCGGCATTGCGAAGACCTGTCGCAATCTCGTTTTCTCCCGGTAATTGAATTTTCGACATGTCGACCTGAAACTCATTTTCCGGATCATTCTTTTTGCAGATTACCTTTGTTGCTTCCATAACTCGGTCAACTGTGATGACATATCCAAACCCTACGGGCACGATATCATAGTCTCGCCTGAATTCATTGCCTGTGCGTATTTCCGCAGTCGCATCGGCAACGTAGTAAATTTTTTGAATGCCCAAATTCTTGCGAACGTATTCGAAGTGATCTTTCCCCTTTGAAAAGTTTTCTCGTCTTCCCAAAATCTCTTTTAGGTATGGCGAAATTGAAGTCCCCTGATCGGTTGAACTCCAGACGTCCAATGCTTCTTGCTCGACAGCAGATGTTATGAAGTTGTGCGCTCCGGACAACTGCAAATCGCTGAGGAGTTCGATAACACCCGGGAAATACTCGGCGTTGGACGCCGCCTCTGCTGCTATCACGTTATAGTAAGCGGCCGCCCCAGCGACATCTTCGACAAAATGCTCACGCTCCTCATTGTACATTTGTAGTTTCTCGAGACATGAAACACCGGACTTTTCGAACCCGAAATTGATCAAACTTTCGGGTGTGGTGCCGTTCCCATTCGAAGTCGAGAATGTCCATGCCGCGAATGCAAATGCAACTGGATTGATGTGCATTCTGTCGACGAGCACACCATCTCTAATCCAGAGTATTGCAGCGTTGGCTTCCATGAATTCCTCCTAGATATGGAAAAGCCCACAGCGACTCGCCATGGACTCTTCCTACTCTTTCTAAGTGACTTACTTCATGTTGCCGATGATTGCATCTGCAAACTCGCTGGTCTTCACTTTCTTCGCGCCGCTCATGAGGCGTTCGAGATCGTAGGTGACGACCTTTTGCTTGATTGTGTTACCGAGTGCGGTGTGAATCAAGTTGCAAGCTTCCACCCAGCCCATGTACTCGAGCATCATGGCGCCGGAAAGGATGACGGAACCGGGATTGATTACGTCTTTGTTTGCATACTTCGGAGCTGTACCGTGAGTTGCTTCGAAGATTGCGCACTCGTCGCCGATGTTTGCGCCAGGTGCAATTCCGAGTCCTCCGACTTGCGCTGCGCAAGCATCAGAGAGGTAGTCGCCATTGAGGTTGGTTGTGGCAAGAACCGAGTATTCATCAGGTCTTGTGAGCACTTGTTGGAACATCGAATCAGCAATGCGATCGTTGATCAAAATTTTGCCGTTCGGTGTTTTGCCTTCGTGGTCTGACCAAACTTTGTCTTCGGAAATTGTTTGCTTGGAGAATGATTCTTCAGCGATTTGGTATCCCCAATCTTTGAAGGCGCCTTCCGTGAACTTCTGGATGTTGCCCTTGTGGACGAGAGTTACGGACTTGCGGTTGCGTTCGATAGCGTATTCAATCGCTCTGCGAACCAGGCGTTGCGATCCGGTTTTGGAAATCGGCTTGATACCGATACCCGAATCTGGGCGAACCTTTTTGCCCCATTGCTCGAAAAGTTCGATCAGCTTACCGGCTTCTGGAGAACCCGCCGGATACTCGATTCCGGAATACACGTCTTCAGTGTTTTCACGGAAGATAACGACATCCAATTTTTCAGGAGCCACTACTGGTGATGGCACGCCTTCGAAGTGGCGAACCGGTCTCACGCAGCAATAAAGATCGAAAATCTGTCTCAATGAAACGTTGAGACTTCTGATACCACCACCGACTGGCGTGGTGAGCGGTCCTTTGATACCAACGCCGAATTCTTTCAATGCGTCGAGGGTGTCGGCCGGCAGCCAATCGTTGAACTCATTCTTCGCCTTTTCGCCGGCAAAAACTTCGAACCAAGAAATTTTCTTTTTGCCGCCATAGGCCTTCTCAACAGCCGCGTCAAAAACGCGTACTGATGCGCGCCAGATGTCTGCGCCTGTTCCGTCTCCTTCGATGAAAGGAATAATCGGATTGTTTGGAACCACCGGCTTACCGTTGGCGAAAGTAATCTTTTCGCCTTGTGGCACTTTGAGTCCATTGAATGTCTTGTCGATCACTTGTCCCATTTTTCACTCACCTTATTTACAACCGGGCCCGACAGTACCCGCGGGCCTAAACGCGAGCGCAGGGCTGGCGCACCGCGCCTCGACCCAGCTCACGATAGAATAGCAGGCTAAATGTATATACTGGTGATTGATCATTTTATGCTAAGAACTTCAGAGAGCACTAACTAGTCAAGAATGCTGAT
>CAYZJR010000065.1:24028-39283 GCA_964478655.1 uncultured Candidatus Obscuribacterales bacterium | reverse complement strand
GCTTATTGATCTTGATGTTGTGCTGCTTTTGGTGGTTCGTTCGGTTTTGGTTGAGCGTTTTGCGGACCTGGTGTTCCGTGATGTTCATCTGCGAGACCGGCGCGTGGACTTGACGGTGGCGCACACAAAAGAAGATCTTGTCCTTTCCACTTGCTCTTCAGAACGGGAGTCTGCATAACGCCGCGTTCACGCAGAACTTCTTCGCGCACTTTCTCTTTCATGTTGTCGAAAGCCTGACCAAGTGTTGTCTTGTCGCCGTTCATCTTAAGCGAGTGAATGAGGTGGCTTGTGAACACACTGTTTGCGTATGTCTTCGATTCCCAAGAAACTTCACTTGGTTGGCTGGAAGAGATAACTAGTTGTCCGGTACCTTGTGCAATGGATTCCACATCCAAGTTACCTGTGCGGTTTATTCCTTTGCTGCCTGGGTCTGCGGCGCCACTGTGGCATGCATCGAGAATCACAACCACGCGATCCGAATGAACACGCCCCTTGATGATTCGTGCGAGATCCTGCATCGGAATTCCGGACGCATACAAGCTATTGACGTCAGTGTCATAGGCGAGCAAATAGTTCACGCCGCCGACATCCAGATCTGAAGGGCTTCCGTGGCTCGAAATGTAAATCACAACTAAGTCGTCCGGGTTGGCTACGCGAGGCAGCCACTTGTCACCGAGTTCGGACAAAATCCTGCCGCGTGTGGCTTGTTCGTTGACCAGGAGTTTGACGTGATCCTTTTGGAAGTTGCCTTCTGTGGTCAAGAATTTGTAGAAATCTTGAGCATCTTTTGACGGGTAATTCAAATTCAGTTTTGGGTCTTGGAAGGAACTGATTCCAACAATCAACGCCCATTTGTCTTTCACAGGACGGTTGACGATAGTGGCAGCCTCTTCAATTGCTTCTGCAACTTTTCCAGGATTTTTTGTAACTTCTGTGACCTTATCCGTGGTGGCAGGAGTTTCGGTTTTCGGTTTCTCAGCAACAGTGTTTTGCTTGCTGTTAAGTTGTTTCAGCCGATCTGTTTCTGCTTGCAGTCGAGCGAGTTCTTTGAGCTGCCGTTCGGCCAGCTTCTGCTCTCTAGCAAGAGCCTCAGCCTCGCGCTTTTCTTTGAGAGCTAATTCGATCTTCGCTTTCTGTTCCTTCAATTGTTCTGCCTGAGCCTTTCGCAAATCTGCCGGGCTCGGCTGTGCAATTTGTCCTTCTTCCGGTTTCTTCTTCTCTTCTTCTGCTTTAGCCAGTTTCTCCGCCTCTAGCTTTTGAAGGCGAGCAATCTCCTTTTCGGAAAACTCCTTGTTGGCTCTGGCAACCTGAAGCGACGGATCAAGCCTCAAAGCTTCGGAATAATCTTTTATCGCCTCTTCATGCTTGCCTTGATTCGAATACAACAATCCGCGGCTGAGGTAGTAAGTGCCTCTCGTTCCATCCAATTGAATTGCTTTGTTCAGGCTCTCAATTGCCATGTTGAAGTCGTTAAGACCATGATAGGCAATCCCTCGCCAGTAATATGACTCTGCGCGATTTGGATTGAGACGGATAGAATCTTCCAGAGGCTTGAGCGCCTCGGCAAAATTGCCGGACTGATAGAGGCGTTTGCCCTTTTCCATCAATGTGGCTTCATTGTCGTACCAGTCGGCGCGCACCGGAAGTGTCGCGGCGATTAGAGCGAGACTCAAAAGAGCAGTAGGTACTGCGAGCCGACGCCGTTTCATTGACCAGTAACCTCCAAAATTGCGGACAAGCGGACGAATTCCTACCTGTTTTCACAGAAAGTCTAGTAACTATCCACTTACTGGATATTATCGCGAAATTAGGGCGGCGTCCCGAAAATGAAAGACCCCCGCTTAAAATTTACGGGGGTCCGTCTTTTTGCTTCGCAGAGAGTCAATCCGGTCTAACCGATTGCCTATCCGGGTTTCTTCTCATGATGCCGAACGCGCTTGTGGAAGCCGCCGCGCATTCCGCCCTTGAGCATTCGGGTGTGGATTTCTTTGCGTTGTGTTTCGGTCAATACATCAAGCTTGGCCAGGTCGTTATCGAGTTTCATATTTGCGAGATCGGCTTTGGCCGCATTGATTTTGTTTTGCAAGTCATGAGCTTTCTTTGCATCCGTGGTGGTGCCGGCCATTACGTCCATTAGGTGGCGCTTCAGGCTAGCCAGTTCGACGAACTTGGGTCCAACTTTATCCAGAAACTGGTTTTTCAGGTCATGCATCTTTTCCAGTTGTTCGTCTGTGAGATCCAACCCTGCGAAGCAACCGCCGCCTCCCATTGGGCAGCCGCCCATCCCCATCATGCCTCGTCTCATCATCATGGGTCCGCCGCGCATTCTGAAGGCATCGAGCGCCGGGCCTTCGATTCCAACGGCAAATCCAGCCATATCGTCACCATCTGCGGGCATGGCGGCGATTTCAAACGCCTCAATCATCAAGGCCTCTGGCGGCGGAACTGCGACCATGAAGTCCTCTGGGGGACCTCCCGGAGCAAATCCTGGTGGTGGTCCATCGGCAGCACCTGGTTGGTCTAATGGTGGTCCGGGTGGCGGGCCGTCTTGGGCAAAGGCTGGTATACCCGCCAGCGCGATGACGCTGGCCATACTCAAAAGTAGTGGCTTTTTGCTAGTTGCGGTCATAGAGAATCTCCTTTGCGGGTCGACATTGGTCCCACATGTGGGCTTATGGCGCTCCTTGTGATCGTGTGATCGAATGATTGGTTAGCCGGAGCTCTTCACCTATTGATCTATTGCCCAGTTGCAAGGTGTATTGATTCCTTTGAAATGGAGTAAAGGCATTTACTTGGGGTTTAGGGATCAATTTTTAACGTGGATAACCAACCGCTATAGATGAAACGTTTGAGGACCTCAAAAAGTTCAATGAAAAATCAAAAATGAGAAACATCTCATTTAACTCGGGGAAGCTGGTTGTAGTGCCGATTGAGACTGGTCGAATGCAGTACGATATTGTCTCCATGCATGAAATCGAACCAAAACCCCACTCAACATCTGACTCCAAGTCTTCAGCAAGGTCAACCAACTTCCGCTGGGTCATCATTTTCCTGGCATTTTTGATCACGCTCATTAACTACATGGACCGAACAGCGCTGTCGTTCGCCATCAAGCCTATCAAAGAAGAGTTTGGCTTGACGGATGAAATGTTCGGCAGTATTCAATCCGCATTCAGCATTGGCTACATGGTCATGACGCTTGGCGGCGGAATTTTCGTCGATTGGTGGGGACCACGAAAAGTCTGGTCCTGTGCAGCAATTCTTTGGTCCGGCTGCACATGTTTGATGGGAACAGCCAATCATTTTTGGATGATGTTCGGATATCGAACGATGCTGGGATTGGCTGAAGGACCACATTTTCCATCGCTGACCAGAGTCGTAGCCGACTGGTTGCCTTCAGCCGAACGCGCACGATCGACAGCGATTGGATTGATGGCTGTTCCTCTTGCGCTTGTGATTGGGGCTCCACTCATCACAAATTTGATTATTCACTTCGGTTGGAAAGCGATGTTTCTGGTTCTAGGAGGTTTGGGCGTCGTCTGGGCGTTCATCTGGTTTGCTGTCTTTCGTGATTATCCTGAAAATTGTAAGTTCGTCTCGGACTCAGAACTTTCATACATACGCGAAGGTAAAGCATCGGCCAGGCAGAAGGGTGATCATGAGCTGCGTTCGCACTCACTCAGCACTGGAACAACCACCTGGAGGTTCATGCTGTTCAACCCATCTCTTCTTGCAAATAACGTTGCGTTTTTTGCATTCGGGTATTTGTTGTTCTTTGCCACAACTTGGTTGCCTGGCTATTTCGAAATGACTTATCACCTCACGCTGAAAAACGTAGGAGTGTTTTTGATCGCCCCGTGGTTGACGGCAGCGATTCTGCTTGCCAGTGCTGGCTGGCTTTCTGACTATCTCTGGATGAAGACAAAGAGTTTGAGAAAAGCAAGAACTCACATGATTTGGGTTTGCCAGTTGTTGTCTGCATTGGCTTTTGTTCCGATTCTATTTTCACCGACTTTGGAAGTGGCGCTGTTATCAATCTCGTTAGGAGTCGGAATTGGCATGATGCCGAATGCGGCATTCTATGCCATCAATTGCGATTTGGCGAAGGATCGCGCCGGAACGAGCATCGGTCTAATGGATTGCTTCTTTGCTCTGGCAGGAGTTCTGGCGCCGTATCTCACTGGCTACTCAAAGACACATACAGGAGACTTTCGAGTTGCGTTCGGACTGCTAATTGGATTTAGTTTGGCTGCAGTCGTTGCAGTCTTGTTGATGCAAAAGCCGGACGCACCTACAGATTCCACGATGGAACCAACTGCCGCAACCTAATTCTGAATCGAGACAGGAGATTGAAATGAAATCAGGAGATCGGATTTTAGCGCCGCTTGCAGTTTTGGTTTGCATTTGTTTCTGTTTCAATTCGCTTGGGCTGGCAGCTCTGGCTCAGGGAGGAACTGCGGTTCCGATGCAGGATACATATGCCCTGCCGGCAAAGGGGTTGGCGGACAAACTAAAAGTTGATATTGAGGCAGCTCAGTTCGGAACCTACACAAGCGAAGGCGATTTCACTGAGACGAAAGTAGTTCCTCTGAAAGTAGGGCAATCCTATGGTTGGAAAATGAAGCTAAGTCAGCTAAAGCCGGATGCGAAGGTGAAGTGGAAGGAAGAATTCACCCTCCCTGCTGCACCGAAGCGATGGGGTAACACACCAGCAGTGGTATCAAAGGAAAAGACAACGAATGTCATGGAAAAGGAAGATGTTCCTATGAACGGGTGGATTGGCAATGCCTGGAGTGTTGCCGAGGGAGATCCGCCTGGGAAGTACCTCATGAAGATATACATCAACGAAAACTTGGTGAAGACTTTCAAGTTCCAGGTCAAATAGCATCTGCAGAAACTCAGACGCGCAGTCCCTGGCTGTCGATGTGCTCAAGTAGATGTTTGAAGGAACGGCAACCCTTGTCTTCAGAGTCGAGTGAATTTGCTGTTTCGACGCACTTGTTCGCCTTGTCAATGTTCCAGTGGATGATATGGATCGTGGCAAGTCCAAGCCATGCGTTTATGTAACTTGGATTTAGTTCTGTGGCTTTCTTCGCCAGCCTCTCCGCGCGTTCAATCTCACCATCGAAAAGCACGAGCCGTGAAAGCCCGACGTACGGCCACTCGAACTCGGGGTAGTCGCGAACTAGATCTTCAAGCGTTCCTCGCGCCAATTCTTCCTTGCCGACCATCTGCAACTGGCGTGCTTCCATGTTTCTGCGAGATGCATCAAGCGGAACGGTTTTTACAGGGGCCTTCGTCCTCAAAAATCGAATGGCTTTGTATCCGTCTGCCGACGCTGGTGCGACCTTTCTGCATTGTTCTAAGCACTTTCGCAATTGTTCCGGCAGTCCTAAGCGTTCGTACTGCAATGCCATTGATAAGTACTGCGCTTGCGATAAACCTTGCGGAATTTCTTTTGTCGGCAAACCGATGCTTGGCAGCACCAGATCTTCCATGACTTTGTCGAAAGAGTCGCGCGCAAGCGACTTCACAGTGGAGAACACGCCTTTCATGCTGTCTTTGGCAGACTTGATTGCGGCGAACTTGTCGAGCGCCTGATCTGCTTGAGTAATGCCATAGTCAATCAAACTATTGACCGTGTCACTGATACCTTCTGCGGTGTCTTTCAAGAAGAACGTGCTTTCCAAAACACTCAGAGCAATCTGCGCGCGTTTTTGACCCTCTGCACTAGAATTGGGGTCCGGCGAGCCGGCAATTGCCAATCGCATTGCCTTGGTCGACTGTTTATACCAACCGAGAAACAGATATCGATACTGCAGCTTCAGATAGTCTCTAGCCGCCAAACCCGCCGGCACTTCTTTTGGGGGTAACATGTTTTGCTCCGAACATGATTCTAAGAGTTCACCTTCAAGTGTAATCGGAAAGTCATTTATTTGCTGCCTCAAAGAGCACTGCAATTGCAAATGCCACGATGATTGCTGCTGACGCGTAGTTGATCTTTACCATCAGGCTGTCGCCGACAAAACGTCGAACCTTCGATACGAGCGCCGTCAAAACTAACCACCAGAGAAGTGAACCTACAAAGACTCCCGAGACTGCGGTAGCCGTTTGAGCGAACGAAGAGGAGGAAGTGTTCGAACTTCCAGTCGAAGCGGTCGAAGCTTCTATGCCGATTCCCAACGCGGCAAAAATCGCCAGGAAGGAAAAGATAGTCATCGGGTTCGTCAGCGTCAGAAAGAGTGTCGAAATGAACGTTTTTGCTGCGGTTTGCGCTGTAAATATGATTCGTTTGTTGTCTTGCGGTTTGGATCTTGCGATGTTGAACGCAAGATAGATCAAGAAGCTGAATGCGAAAATGCGCAACCACATATGGTGCTTCATCACAGGTTCGGCAATCGTCACTAACCCTTGGGCTGCTATCCAGCCGTAGGCAGCATCGGCGACCGCGGCGCCAAGTCCGCAAGCCAATCCCGATAGGACACCTTCAGCCAAGGTCTTTCGAATGCAAAGCGTTCCTATGGGACCAACCGGTGCCGCGATTGACAAACCTATTACTGCGCTACGCGCAAACAAATACCAATCCATAATCCTAACCTCAAGTGACGCAACTGGCAGCAGAAAATCACTATCGATTATTGGATTTCTTGCCAACCACAATGTCGGAGTTGTTACTGGTATTGTTTGCTTCTGAGTGTTTGTCGAGGTGCTTTAGGCTTGCGTTTGTTGTTTCCTTTGGCGTTGACAGTACGATCGTTGTGCGTGTTTTCAAAACGCCAATGCCGCTCTTGAGTTCGCTGAGAAGATCTTCCAATTCGGGAGTTCCTGCTGTCCGAACTTTAAGGAGGTAGTCGAAATCTCCGGTAATGTGGTGGCACTCTATCACTGCCGGATGCGAGTCTACCTTTTCCAGAAACTTTTCTCGCATCTGCGGATGCTCAAGTGTAACTTCCAAAAACGCAGTGAGGTTGAGTCCTACCTTCGCTGCGTTGATCAATGCTGTGTAGCCCTTGATGATTCCACGATCTTCAAGTTTGCGCACTCTTTCTGCGCAAGATGGTGCTGACAAGCCCAGCTTCGATGCTAGATCGGACCATGGTGCTCGCCCGTGTTCTGTCAGATAAATGAGAGCTCGAAGATCAAGTTCATCCATGGAATTGGTTTCGAATCAAAGGTGATTGGATGAATTATCCTAATATTCGAAACCATTGTCAAGGACGTCGTGAACATTCGTAACCGCGGGACGAAAAAACCTCATTGTTCAACGTGCACGTTTTGTACTTGTGCGTTCATAATAACTATGGAGGTTCCTGTTTCTTATTTAGGAGAAGCCACCTTATGATGGCATGGATTATGGCCGCGATCATTTTATTCGTGATCGGATTCGAATCTGAAGTAATCGCTGATTCTCTTTGGAAAGCACAACAAGGTACTCAAGCTGCTCGCGCAGAGGGGCTTGCAAAATATATTTTTGCCGACGCAAAGGTGACGGAAGAGTACAACGCCTTCAGACCGATGTCGCTTATGTACAAAGTGGGTGCACAGGATCATCAGGTCAAATATAATCCGCGGAGCGAGGAGGAAACGGAGCTGGTGAAGAATCTCCAGAAGTTTTCTCCAGTTTATATCTACTACAACCCGAATAACGTTGAAGACATTATTCTCAGTCCAACGCATGACGATGCGATAGCTCAGGTGAAAAAAGGTTCGCGGCCTCGTCCCAAGTCAAAGATGCCCGAAACAATAAAGACGGTTTGCTACGTTATTGGTGCTTTCTGCATGATTGTCGGCGCCTACAAGATGACGCAGCAAGGTAGCGGCGGCCGAAGGCGTTAGTCACGATATCGCTACAGCAGAACCGAACTGAACCGATTACCGCTTCTGCGATCGGTCTTTCTTTGCCAAGTCGTCTTTTCCCAGCTTCTCGTAGCACTCCGCGCGGTGTTCGTAAACTTCCTCGGATTGAAGACCGAGCTCAATCGATTTAGTGAAGTCGTCTACTGCATTCTGGAAATGCGACATTTTTTTTAGTGCGGTTCCGCGCCGCAAGAAAAGGTCTGGTTTGCCCGGTGTCGACCTGATTAACTTGTCGAGATCGTCAACAGCGCTTTCATACTTCGCTAATTTGACAAACGCTTCAGATCTTAGAAACAGTGCCTCAGGAGTGTCTGGTGTCAAACGTAGGCAACGCGAAATATCGTCGGCTGCTTGTTGATACTCTCCCAGCTTTAGATGTGAGGTTCCTTTCCCCAGGTACGCGAGTGCCATGTCCGGTTTGCTTTCGATGACTTCTTCGTATTTTGATATCGCTTCATTGTGGCGCCCGCTCGATGTGAGAGATAGCGCTTCCGCGAAAACCTGCTCTGCGTCTATTGGGGCGACTTTTGATTTGTCATGAAAGACCGAACCGTCAATGTCAGTAGAGTCTTGCAGCCGCTTTTGGAGGTCGTAAAGCTCTTGATACCAGGCTCTGCTTTGGGGCGTTCCGTCCCAAATTTCCTTTAGTTCTGACTTCGCGCCAATCTGCTTGACGACCTTGAGAGCCATCTGTACCACTTCGTTGCCTGCAACGAAATTGCTCTTCTTCAGCCATGAACCCGCCATTTCTGGCATCTCACTTGAGGACATTCCACGTGCTGCTGCTACGAGTTCTGCCGCTACGAGCGCCTTTTCACATTCGGGTGACTGTGGATACCCATTCGGATGCAGCTTA
The DNA here is from genome assembly GCA_964478655.1 of uncultured Candidatus Obscuribacterales bacterium. GTDB lineage: Bacteria > Cyanobacteriota > Vampirovibrionia > Obscuribacterales > Obscuribacteraceae > CAYZJR01. The sequence continues at coordinate 30,570 of CAYZJR010000065.1, read as the reverse complement.
GCGACCTCTACCAGGGCTCGAAAAATCGAGGCAGTCTGATTTGTCCTAATGATGTTGGCGAGCCATTCTAGTGCCTCGTCGTTGGCGAATATCCCTACGTTCCATTCATCACTCATGACTGAAAGCCTTTACTTCTGTGGTCTGAGCCGTATAGCATCTGTATTTCCAGCGCTTATATGGTAGGGCCTTTTGGCTTTGCCCGCAACAAGCGCCTAAAGAAATCTCATGCAAAGTGACAGTCACCGGGATAAAACTGATGCCACCAGGATGACCGTGAGGTTCGAAGTGAACGGAATTTCCAGTATCAGAAATACATCAATCGTTATCAGTGTTGGCGCGGTGTGTTTGTTTGCAGGAACCAAAGCGCATGCCCACGAGCACCACTCAAAAACGGCGAAGTCCTTTAGTGGCGTTGCGGATTACTATCATTCGAAGTTTCATGGAAGAAAAACCGCGTCAGGTCAGGTGCATGACCAAAAGCTTTTGACAGCGGCGCATCGAACCTTGCCGTTTGGAACTAAGGTGAAGGTTCGCAACAGAAGAAATGGAAAGCACTGCGTGGTTACGATCAACGATCGGGGTCCGTTTACTCCTGCGAAAATTATTGATGTGTCTCAGGAAGCCGCACGCCAGATAGATTTTCTGGCCGCCGGAACCTGCCAAGTCGAGTGCACGATAGTCGACGATTAAGTAGACTTACAGCATCTTGCGATGGAACGGCTGATGCTCGTGCACAATAATCGAATAAAGATTGCCGTCCTGGCTGTGCTTCTGTTTGCACCGCTGGTTATTTGCATCGGTTATGTGCGGTGGTGCGGAGTAGATGTTCCTTATTGGGATGATTGGGCGTTCGTAAAGTTCTATGCGGCGGTGAAGCAGGGGCAGCTCGGCTTCTGGCAGATTTTGTCCGTGCAGCATTTGGACCATCGTATTTGTGTTCCATTCTTATTGATGATCGGATTGAGCGATCTGACAAAGATGAACATGATCGCGATTATGTATTTCACCGTCTTCCTCAGTTCTCTTACGGCTCTTTTGTTTGTGCGAGTTGTCTGGAATGTGCTTGCAAGCGAGGGCGCAGCGCAGCAAAAAACGGACGCGCTTTCGCGAACTATGTTTTTATCTATTCCACTTGTGTGGCTTACACTGAGCCTAAAGCAGTGGGAAGTATTTACATGGGCCTTCATGGTCCAGACCGTGTTGCTCGCATACCTTTCTACGCTTACGTTTCTCATACTAGACAATTATGGACGCAATAAACTTGCGTTGCCCGCTGCGATTGTGAGCGGCGTTTTGTGTTCATATACATACTTGAATGGGCTCTTGGTTTGGCCACTTGGTCTGTTTCTGCTGGTTTGCAAACACCGGAACAACAAGCAAGAGCGAAAACAACTAACAGCTTCATGCATTACCTGGTGCACCACAGCCTTGGTCGTTTTGACGTGTTATTTCTATAATTACGAGCGATGGCCATCATCTATGAGTGTCGGCGACATCGCGTTTGACCCGCTAAAGCTTGTTATCTACTTCTTGGGTTGCATAGCAAACCCTCTGGCATCCGAACACGCAAGTGCTGTTTCCATCGGAGTTTTGCTTCTCCTTTTGATTACCAGCTTTGGATACTTCCTATGGAAGAAACAGGTTGCGATTTCGACAAACCACCTAATTTGTTTTGCGATCTTTCTGTTTGGATTCTTCACTGATGCAATGATTGCGGTTGGTCGATTTGGTCTTGGGTTCCATGCTTCCATGTATTCGAGATATAGTCCGCTCTGCATGCTAACGATTGTGGGGCTCTACATGCTGATTGTGACCGCAAAATTTGAACGTCAGAACCATCGGTTTTTCATTTGTGGTGTTATCTCTTGCTTGATCGTCATGGGTGTTGTCGGGGCGTATGCGGAAGCGAACATTCATGGCGTGTCCGTGCGTAACGCGCGACTGGTTATGGCAAATAGTCTGCGCAGTTTTCATTTGCAGAACCTTCAGTCGACAATGGATCTTCACCCTACTGGGCGCGCTCTCGAGTATGCGAGGTTTCTGCAATCTCGCATGCTTTCCGTTTTCAGCGCACCATCTGCGCCACCGATTTCGCCTGATGTTCCAGATCTGAATTTCTATTGCCGCCTCGAAAAGATCAATGAGATTCAAATTCCTCAACCGCCAAACGTCGAGACAGTCGATGTTCAGCCGCAAAATGTAAAAGCACTGCACTTTAGGGGGTGCGCGTTTGATATGGCGGCGTTCAGGCCGGCTGGAAGTGTTTCGATCGTTGTGGACGATGCAAATGAAATTCCAATGGCTTACGGTCTGACGCGCACCGACATCGAAGAATCGTTTCACTCTGCGCGGCTTGCAAACACGGGCTTCGAGGGAGCGTGCAATCTTGAAGCTGTCGGAGCTGGAACCCATTCGCTCAGTCTGAAGATTGTTTCACCTGATCGCATGCATTGCCATCGCACACAGGTACTGGTTCGGCTCAACATTCAATGATTTGCGAACCTTCGCTTAACAGCAGCGGAGGCAGACTTTACGCATACCTTACAGGTGGCTCGCGTCGCTGACTGTGAGGGAGATTCAGCCATCACAACGTGTTTGCGCGACGCTTGCGGCACTTTTCAAAAAATTTTTGTGTGCTAAAACAGTATCAGGTCCAAAGCCGAGTGTGAGTGAAGCCGCTTGATAGATGCGGATTTTTTGTACACTCGCCTAGGAGTAGAAATGATCTGTGTAACTTCAATCGTAAATATGCTCATCGCTTAACATCGAGGCTCTGAGCATTTCGTTTAGAAAAATCGGCTCGTGAACGCCTGATTCCGGCGGTCGTCGCTTTGATGCGCACTGCTTTTGCGGAGTCAGTCGGTTAGGCGCCAAGAGAGGACATGTCTCGATGAATAAGAATGCACCATATCCGATACTAGCAGCAGCGGTTTTAATAGGGCTGCTGAGTGACTTGCTGTTCCATGACAGCATTGCAACGATGGCGCCTGTTGGGTTGAGTGTCCCTGTATGGAACCTCCTCTTCGCAGCCTTCCTGCTGCTTCTGTCTCGGCAACTAAGACGTAACGAAAACCTCCCGAAGGGATTATGGTTTTTGGTGCCGTCGATACTTTTTTCCTGTGGTCTCGCGTTTAGAGACTCGAATACGCTCAAGGGTCTCGATTTGTTTGCAATGATGATGTGCATTTCATTGGCATCGATCTCTCTGCAAGGTGTACGCGTGGCTTTGAGCGGCTTCACCATCTACGTTGCTTCGCTCGCGGTGTTTGTCTTCAATTTGATGATTGCCGGCTTAGTGTACTTTCTAGATGACTTGTTTTCTGCGCAACCTCTTCCTGAAAAATATAGAAAGTGGGTAGCGACTAGCTTTCGGGGAGTGATGCTGGCGATTCCGTTTGTGGCAATCTTCAGTGGGCTATTGATGAGCGCAGACGGCAAGTTCGAACGAATCGTCTCGCGCGCCTTCCACCTGGACTACATCACGGTTCTTGGACATATCGCGCTTTTCGCTGCGTGCACATGGCTTGCAAGCGGCTACCTCAGAGTTACTTTCAATCAGCCGATCATCGCGTTGACCTCACTTGATGATGCCGCGCCAGGCGAACGGCGCTTTAACCTGGGTGTCGTGGAGTCGAGTATCACCCTTGGACTGTTGAACATTTTATTTCTTGTGTTCACTGTAGTGCAAATTCCTTACTTTTTCGGAACCGCTACTTCCTCAGCCTGTGCTGAATACGCACGACGCGGTTTTTTTGAACTGACCACGGTTGTTTCGCTCGTCTTGCCGATGTTGCTGGCGATGGATTGGATGGTGAAGCGCGAGAGTGCGATGCAGCAATTGATATTCAAGAGTTTGGTTGGTCTGCAAATTGCGTTGATGGGTGTAATCACTGCGTCTGCAATGCACAAAATGCATCTCTACCATCATGAGTTTGGTCTGACTGAGCTGCGCGTTTACACGACTGCATTCATGGGATGGCTTGCTGCCGTTCTCGTGATCTTTTGCATGACAGTCCTCAGAGGTAAGCGGCAGAACTTTGCTTTTGCAAGTTTTATAGCTGGTCTGGTGCTTATCGGTGGTCTGCACCTGGCCGATCCGGACGCACTAATCGTGCGTACCAATATTGCTAGGGCACAAGAAGGCAAGCCTTTTGATGTGATGTATGTCTTGTCGCTCAGCAATGATGCTGTTGAACCTCTTCTAAAAGAACTGAAAAAACTGGACGAGGAAGATCAAAGGAAAGTCGCTGAGGCACTTCTTTCTGGCTACTCCCGAAGCTGGAGGGTTGATTGGCGATCGTGGAACTGGTCTAGATGTACAGCCGCACATGCTGTCTACAAGCGTCTCGCCAGGCTGAAAAACACAACACATATAGCGAGGCAACCGGACATGTCTTGCGCCCTGGCGAGCCGTTAGACCTCCTTGCGGCTGCCACCTGAAGCGAGAGGCGAGACCGGGACGACGTACACCAGCGTCGTCCCGGTCGAGCGTTTTGCATGTTGCATGCAACTGGGGTGCTAAGATGTGCTCTAATTTGCAACGTGCGAAGGGAGTCGAGATCGAGAGAAAGTACTATGAAAAACGCTGATTCTGATCGATCGTACCTAATTCGAGCCAAGTCCCTTGAGGCGCTTATCGATTCCTCAATAGAGGCATATCAATTGGTGTTTCGTCGAGACTTCTCAGCGCCAGGCTTTGCTCTCATCCATTTTGAGTTTGAGGTTACATCTCGATCGATTCGTCAACTCATGGTTGATTTGAAAGAGGTTTTTTCAGCGAATTGCGCATCTGATTTTGGAGAAGGACTCGGATTTTTCACTCTGAACAGATTTGATCAGCAAATTACTACTAAGCCCCATCGCGATGGAGCACCGAATAGGTCCGTTCTGATTCTTGGATATGAACCATCAAGTATCTCCAGCCAGGTTCGCATTGCTGACTATTCAAAGTGCGCATTGAAGTTAGGTGTCTCGCCTGAAAAATTCCTGGAGGAATTCAATCCAATGTACGAGGCCGGTCTGGAAGAACTCAAACCATTCACGACGCTCATACACGAATTTGATCACTCTAGATTTCAAATTCTTTTGATAAACAATAGCTGCGAAGAGTTCACGCCGGGATCAAATAAAAGTTTGAATTGGCTCGGGGTGCTTCACTCTGCTGAAATTCTCGAACGCGGAAGCCACTCGCGTGTAATCAATTCAATGGGTGTGGCACCCATTTCTTGCATCACGTGCCAAGGGGATTCGAATAACTTGCGCAGCAAGGTACATGATTTTGTAGATAACGATGCAATGAATGGAAGCTACGCCTAGGCAATCACGAAAGCTTGCCGTAGTAAAACACGCCACCGCCGCTCCAACTGCACTTGGAAGAAATACCGGAGGCTTCGCCATCTACCACATTCATGAGCCTCTGAAGGGGCGCCTGAGCAAAAAAATCCGCCTTCTCAATACCAATCCATTGACGTCCCATTTTATGAGCGACTGCTGCAGTGGTACCAGAACCAAGGAAAAAATCTAACACCAGATCGTTTGAGTCTGTTGTCATTGAAAGTAGCCGATGAAGCAAGAACTCGGGTTTCTTGCCGCGTGGAAAATATATGCCTCCTTCATTTGCAAGGTCGGCTTTTGGAATTTCTTTGTGCGGCCAAAAGTCAGTTAGTTTGTTCCATTTTAAAAGTTGATTTCCTTCCAGTCGAGCAGAGTCCTTCAGCCAAGCACAGAGTTCGGCGTTATAGTAGTAGAGCGTCTTCTCGCGCCCCTTGTACCTTCCTCGAGTTGGAATATACTCGAGCGAGTAGAGGCACTGCTTGTCCAATTTGGCAATGATTGTATTTTGAAACTCGTTTTCCTTTTGCACGTTCTGTGTGCGAAACACCTTTTCAAAATTGTCCACGTACGCTCTGTGAATCTCAGCTTGTCTGCTTGCATAGTTTTTCAGCGAGATTGATTCGATCTGAGGGCTTTCATGCATATACAAGCGGGCGACCGTATCGGAGGAGCGCATTGGAAGCTCTTCGATCAGGTTTCTAGCTCCCTCCGATAACAATACGCGCTTGTACCGGCGCATTGTCTCTAGTTCGATGGGGCGCTCGTATCCGATCGCGTTCAATGATTCTTTGTTCAAGCAATAAAACAGAATGTACTCTTTTGTATTGAGTATGGTGCCCGCTTGCCCCAATCCCGCACTTCCGGAACGTTCGTAAGCTATACATGCAACGAAGTTCGCACGCCCGAAGATCTTGTCCATCATGAGTCGTAGTGGCGCCAATTGTTCGTCATCGATGCTAACGCAGATTGAACCGTTATCAGCCAGCAGTTTACGCGCGAACTCCAGTGACTGGCTCATGAACCTGCACCAATCATCTTCTTCGAAACTGTCTTCATAGAAAAAATCTCGATTGCCTAAGTTGTATGGCGGATCGAGATAAATCAATTTGATCGAACGTGGAATGCGTTCGACGAGCAAAGGCAACACCTGTAGGTTGTCACCATTGATCAGAACGCCTTGGGGAACTTGTTGACCGAGGGCACCAGAT
>CAYZJR010000065.1:0-23928 GCA_964478655.1 uncultured Candidatus Obscuribacterales bacterium | reverse complement strand
GTTGTCACCATTGATCAGAACGCCTTGGGGAACTTGTTGACCGAGGGCACCAGATTCGGTTGCACCACTGGTAAAGGTACTGAAGGTCCATGGCAATCCTTCTGATAATTGTGCAAGCAGATTGGCAGTGGTATCTCTAGTCTTGATGCTCATCCCCGCATTTTAGCGGCACCCTTGAAAGGCGGCAAGATGCTTTATGCGACCGAGTACACGATGACTAGAAATCCGCGCTCTTCGGAACGCGTGGAAACGGTATTACATCTCGAATGTTAGCCATGCCAGTTGCGAATTGAACTGTCCGTTCCAACCCTAAACCGAACCCGGCGTGCGGAACCGTTCCATACCTTCTGAGATCCAGATACCACCAATATTCTTCCGGGTGCAATCCGCAATCTCTCATGCGTTGTTCCAGCACATCGAGACGTTCCTCTCTCTGGCTTCCGCCAATAATTTCTCCAATCTTCGGAACCAGAACATCCATCGCCCTGACTGTCTTTCCATCGTCATTGAGACGCATGTAGAACGCCTTAATGTCTTTCGGATAGTCATACAAAATGACCGGTTTCTTGAATCTCTTTTCGGTGAGATAGCGCTCGTGTTCTGACTGTAGGTCGGTTCCCCAGTCGACGGGGAACTCGAAAGTTTCGCCACTCTTCTTCAAAATGTCGACGGCTTCGGTGTACGAAATGCGTACGAAGTCGTTGTCGATGATTCCTTTGAGTGTCTCGATGACAGTTTTGTCGATGCGTTCGTTGAAGAATGCCATATCGGTTGGGCAGTTCGTCAAAACATCTGAGAAGATGGTTTTGAGAAAGTCTTCTGCCAGCGACATGTCGCCTTCGAGATCGCAAAAAGCGACTTCCGGTTCGACCATCCAGAACTCGGCAAGGTGCCGCGATGTGTTGGAGTTCTCGGCTCGGAATGTCGGACCGAACGTATACACCTTCGACAATGCCGTAGCGTAAATCTCAGCTTCCAGCTGACCGCTCACAGTGAGGTTTGTGGGGCGTCCGAAGAAATCTTCCTCGAAGTTGATTTCGTCTTTGCCTTCCGTCTTTTTCAAAGGAGGATTCATCAAATCGAGCGTCGTCACTTTGAACATCTGGCCTGCGCCTTCGCAGTCGCTGGCGGTGATGATTGGCGAGTGGACGTAGACGAAACCTCGCGACCAAAAGAAATTGTGAATGGAACGACAAATCTCATTGCGAACACGAGCGACCGCGCCGAAGGTATTCGTGCGAGGCCGCAAGTGAGCAATTGTGCGCAAAAACTCGAATGAGGTTCCCTTTTTTTGAAGCGGGTATGTAGCGGGATCTGCGAATCCCAGAACAGTAACCGATTCCGCTTTCATCTCAGTCGCTTGTTCTCGACCTGGTGATGCGACGATTTCGCCTATGATTTCGACGCTGCTTCCGATGCCGATCTTGAGAATGTCACTCTCGTAGTTGGGAAGTTTTGTTTCAGCGAGCACCTGAACGTTGGTCATAGTAGATCCGTCGTTCAGCTCCAAAAATGAAAATCCCGCTTTGGAATCGCGGCGAGTTCTTACCCATCCGCAAAGGCGAACGCGCCTGCCGACGTTGTCTTTGTTGAGGGCTTCCAGGACTGTGATTGTCTGATTCGTTTCCAACTTCGTACTCATTTCTGTTTTTGAATTCTCCGGTCTTGGTGCGGCGGGCTCTACTTGACGCGAATGAAATAGACACCGTCTCTAATTGTCAGCAACGCCTTTTCAACGCGAGCATCCTTAGCGATTTTTTCGTTAAACTCGGCGATTGCACGCGAATTCTCTTCTTTGGGCTCGAGGACATCGCCGCCGTAAAGAACGTTGTCGACTAGGATGGTTCCGCCTTTGGACATCTTGGGCAGAACGGCATCGTAATAATTGCTGTAGTTTGTTTTGTCGGCATCGATGAACACGAGATCGAATGGACCTTCAAGACCCTTTAGTGAGTCGAGAGCAGGACCTTCAATCACCTGAATCTTCTTCCCATGCTCGCTTTTTTGGAAATATCGCTTGGCTACGGCGACGCATTCGGGGCTGATTTCCAGAGTGGTCAGCTTTCCGTCTGCAGGCAATCCTTCAGCCATGGACAGTGCGGAATAGCCGGTAAACATGCCGATTTCTAGCACTCGCTTGGCGCCGGTAACTTGCACCATGAGTTTCAGGAACGTTCCTTCCAGCGGACCGCACAGCATCTGGGGAATTTTCATGGTTTCATAGGTTTCTTTTTCCAGTTCTTTGAGAACAGGATGAACAGGACCGCTCCGGTCTTGTGCGTATTCCTCGATGCCTGGTTTTGTCAATGTCAGCATAGGTGGATTAATCTCCCAATAAGCGTTGGCGTCCGGAACGGCAGTTCCGTGCTGCAAGAAGGTGTCGGCGCTTTGAAACCGGAGACCCGCACAATGTACAGAGCTTGGACTGAAGCACCTTAACGAGATCAAGAGTTATATCAGATTGACAAGGTACCTTCATTAGGCCCGATCGCAGTGCAAACTTTCGTACCGATGCCTCAATTGCGCCGATGTTTAATCGCTTCTTTGCGTTCGACTTTGTACTTGTCGGGCGGGTTCTCGCGCATAGTGACATTGATGGAGTCCGGCTCGTAGCCGAGATCTTTGGCGTGTTTGCGATCTTGTACCGCGAGCGATTTTTGACCAGTCTTGTCGTAAGCCAGCGATCTCCAATAGTACGGCTCTCCCATTTTTACATTGCGCCCAATTGCCCTGTTGGCGCATGCAATCGCTTCCTGGTATCTGCCGCCGCGGAGGTAGGCTTCGCAGAGGTGGTTCCAGTGAATCCAGTTCTCAGGCTCTAGCTGAGTCGCCTGAAGTCCTGTGACGACAGCGTTTCGGTAGTCACCGGCTTTGGTGTAGCACATAGGCAAATTCGTGCGCGCCATCAGGTTGCGAGGGTTGATTCGCAATGCCGTAACGCAGTCCGACAGCGCCTCGGTCGGATGCTTCATTACAGTGTTTGCGATTGCTCGAAATGCAAATGCTTTATCATTTTTTTTGTCCAATTCAACAGCCTTGTTCAAGTCCTCCAGCGCAGCGGAGAACTCATCCAAATGACAGCGAAACACCGCCCGGTCCACATAATTTTCAGCATTCGTCGGATTCGAATCGATTCGTCGCGTGCATCGCTCAATTTCCAGATTTATGTCTTCACGTTTTAGAGGTTTAGGCGCGTCTTTGGTCTCTTCAGCTAGTGCGGAACATTGTGATGCGCAAGCGAAAGCCATGATGGAACAAAGAATCAATAGGAAGCGTGTATTACTCAGGCTTCGAAACACGTACGGCTCACTCGGACTCATTTGTTGCCTTCGGCTTCCACCACACACTTTCGAGGTTGTATTTCTTCGATGCTTTGATTGCTCTTTCGGTGAACAGAGAGATCAAATTCTGGCGCTTACTCTCTGCCTCTGCTGAAACTCCAGGCTGCTGCTCTGTGAGAACTCTGGCTTGATCTCGGCAAATCAATGCAGTCAGCGTTGCTAATTGATCGTCTCTCATTGTCGGAGCAATGCTGTCGAGAACTTTTATTGCCTCTCTGATTTCCTGCTTAGCAGGTTTGAACTCTTTCTGGTGTTCATGATTGAGACCTTTGAGCCAAAGCACCCGGAACACCAAATCCGGTCTGGGACTGCTGTTTCTTCCTAAATATGCGAGTTCCTTCTTCACGTTGGAGTAGAAGGCTTCTCCGGTCAAATCGGCACGCTCAGTGGAGGTTAATTTGTCACCAAACAATGAATATCTCGATTTGAACATCTTTTGCAGATCGCCGCGAATACATTGTGCATGTGCCCAGACACCCACAAACTCTCGCCTGGGAGAACGCGAACCGTTCTGGAGCGCCTTTTCCACTACCTTGGTCAAATAAGCATCCGCCGCTGCGAAGTCACCAAGTTCCAGGTTTATCTCTGCTGCCACCATTAAGTGACGGTCCAGATCACCTTGTTCCAAAGGCCTGGAGAACCTCAACAATATAGGAAAGCTTTCAGCATATTTCTGCTTTGCGATTCGCAATTCGCGTAGAGTTTCACCCGAGGCAACTTTCTTTTGCTGACCGCGCGCCTGATTTGCCAGCATGTAGTGACAGTAAGCTTCCTCGCTACGTAAATAAGCAAGGCGTCTATCGGAGGCGAGTTGATCTTTCGACATCTTTTCCAGCTTCGGAAACAACTTGCGGCAGGCCTCGTAGCCGTACCCGTATGCTTCTGCTGCTTCTGCATAGTGACCTGTTTCGCGTTGAAACGCGGCAAAACTCTTGACTCCGTCTTCGAGTAAGTCGCACGCACCGTCTGCTGATTCGTTTGTTTTGACTATTAGATTTGCCTGTGCAACTGCTTGTTTTCTGCCTGCGCGAATCAACTCGAGTGTAATTCCGTAGTCTTTGGGCGATACCTTAGGTTGCGCGTAGGGGCGAGGCCAGATGAACCAAACCACTTTATTTTGCGTCGTATCCAATTTTGCTAGGGGATCTGCATGCGATGCACTGCCGACGGGTGATTTCTTTTCCGGCTGCTGTTGGGATCTGTTGGCGTAGAAGCCGATGGATGCTGCAGCCGCGGTTAACACCAAGACCATTGCTGCGCCCGCGAGAATCCATGATCTGGGAACAGCAGCAGTCTCCTTGCGCTTGAACTCCGAATCTATCTGCGCCAGCAGATTTTCAAGATCGACTTTCAACTCATCCATCGATTGATATCTGAGGTTTCTGTCCTTCTCCAAAGCTCTTCGGACGATAGATTCGATTTTGGGGCGTTCCCGATCTGGGATTTGCGGCGATACCAGATGCGGTGTCTCCTGCTTGATCTGTGCCGTCATCGTTTCTAAATAGCTGTTCCCCATAAATGGTGGCAAGCCGCTCAGCGTTTCATACATCAAGCAGCCCATGGCATATACATCGGATCGAGCATCGATTTCGGCAGCCATGCACTGTTCAGGGCTCATATAGTGTGGAGAGCCAAACACTTGTCCCTTGGCCGTCAAGCCTGCAAATTGCACTGAGTCTCCGCCGGCGTCAGCGTTGAGTACTTTGGCTATGCCGAAATCCACGATTTTGACAGTGTCAGCGTGTGTCTTATCCGCCAACAACATCACGTTGCTCGGTTTGAGATCGCGATGAATTACGTTTTTGTTGTGAGCGTGATAGAGTGCGTCGCAAATTTGAATAAAAATCTTGCAGGCTCGTTTGAGCGGAAGTCGAGACTCTGCCTTCAAAACATCCGACAAACTCTTACCGTCGATATGTTCCATTACCTGAAAAGCCCAGCCGTCATCAGTGACACCGCAGTCAAAAACCGATACGACATTTGGATGATTCAGTTGATTTGCAGCCCTTGCTTCACGCTGAAACCTAACCAGTGCTTGCCCGCTCGACATGAGTTGAGGATGCAGGAATTTGACTGCTGCTACCTTGTCCATTACTTCATGCTGGGCGCGGAAGACAGTGCCCATCCCACCTTCACCAAGTGAGTTCAGAACTTTCCAGCGACCCACCACCTTCGGGTGTTCGACTTTGGGAATCTCAAAAACTCGGGGACCAGTTAGACCTGCTTCTGAAGGTTTGGTGGGTGTGTCGCGCTTTGGGTCAATGACGCCTGATTGTGGCGTCATGCGTTTGTAGCTTGTGTCCGACTGCCCCGTCACGGGGGTTTTGTCATGGTCTGGAGTGTGTTCCCGAGACATTGGCTACCACCGTGAGGTCCTTAATTCATATGCCCTCAACCGGTGAAAATCAACACGGCTGGATATGTCGGAGGCAAAAGGTTATGCTAAGTGGGGCGGTTTAAGGGAACGATTAAGATGGTCCGAAATGCAATCGTCAAGGTGCTCCTCGGACTTGTTGCGCTCGGCCCAACTCCTGCAAGTGCGGCCGAAACCGGTTGGTTGTTGCGGCAACAATCACCCTACAGTGCGTACTCCGGCAATCAAAATGTGTTGCTCACCAAGTCTCGACTAAAAATGCAGGGTTCTAACATTCGCATTTTTTATGAAGTCAAAACGCGAAACATTGAGGCGTACAACACAAACACAAAGGAGTACTTCTCGGGTCCTGCCGACCTTTGGATCAAGAAGTACGTGACGTTGCCGAAAGAGAAGTTTGTTGAGCCCACAAAACGCTCTGAACCTATCGCCGGCATGTCGGCGAATCTATTTTATTTGTCCCGAAAAGAACGTAATGGTATTCATCACTTGCGTGAAATTTGGGCAACACAGAAGATCGCTGTGCCTGAAGATATGTGCAAAGTGATGTGGGGCATGTGCGGTTTGCATTCGGCACCTGGAGTACCCATGCGGGTTACGAGGCTTTTGGGGCGCGACAAAACTGAAACATTGCTAGACACAATTGAAGTGACCAAAACTTCTTTTGTCGAAAAAGATTTTGCTCGACCAAAAGGTTTCAAGCGGGTGAAAAGCGAATTGGAACTTCTTCTTCATGCGTCATCAGAGGAAGGCTCAATCGGCGACATGTTGGGGAAGTGAATCGCATATGGTGGCAGCGTCCAGGCTGAATCAATATCGTTTCGGCGAAACTGATTCACTTTGATGAAACCGATATCGCTCGAAGTTTCCCTCGATTACCGCTAACTCATAGTTGATCGGTGATCCATCATATAATTAGTCGATACCTCTCTTTTGGAGTGGCTGCCTGACAGCCATGGAACATGAACCCACTTCGCGCCGATCAAATTGGCCCCCTCGATATGTTCAAGATCGGCATTGGACCGTCTAGTTCGCATACCGTTGGTCCGATGATAGCGGCTCTTGAATTCAGAAGGGGTCTCGAGCAAAAGCTCGCAGAAGACAACCGCACTAATCCGCTGAGGATTCAAGCAGAGCTCTTCGGTAGCCTTTCTGCAACCGGCACCGGGCACGGAACAGATGGAGCAACATGCGCCGGGCTAACCGGGCTGGATCCAAAGACTGCGTCACCAGATGATATCTGGGGCGCAATGCCGAAATTAAAGGAAAATCCGCGCCTGGAAGTTGGCGGGCATGCCGTGCGATTTCACCCTGACGAGGATCTCGTCTGGAAGGAGTGGTTTATTGACGAAAAACCGCTGCCCCACCCAAACACGCTTAGATTCAGACTTTTCAGCGGCGATACGCTTATTTTGGAACAAATTTGGTTGTCGGTTGGCGGCGGATTCGTCGAACAAGCCGACCCGGAAACAGGCTTGAGACGCCCGCCTCAACCAAATGCAGCAGCCAAGAATTTGCCCTATCCGTTCAACTCCGCTTGTGAGTTCGTTGATCAATGCTTTCGCAATGACAAACCGGCCTGGGAAATCGTAATCGCCAACGAAGCAGCCAAAGGAATGGACGAAAAGACGCTCAGAACGAAGCTTTCGGAGATTCTCCAGACGTTCAAAAATTGCATCGAGCGCGGACTTTCCAATGAAGGAATTCTGCCGGGCGGACTCAACGTCAGACGCAGAGCCAAAGCGCTTTACGCTCAGATGAAAGAGGGAAAGACGCCGGCTTGGTCTGCAGGAGATTTGCGCCCATCGATCTACGCCATGGCTGTAAACGAAGAAAATGCTGCCGGCGGAAGGGTCGTCACTGCGCCGACAAACGGCTCTTCAGGCTTGATTCCAGCAGTTTGGCGTACATTGGAGGAACTGCACGGACTGTCCGAGGAAACAATGCAGAACGGACTCATGGTTGCCTCTGTAGTTGGCGCTTTGGTCAAGACTCATGCTTCCATTAGCGGCGCTGAAGTTGGCTGCCAGGGCGAGGTTGGAACTTCATGCGCCATGGCTGCTGCAGGGGCTGTGGCTATGCTAGGCGGAACGGCCGATCAAATTGAACAGGCCGCCGAGATAGGAATTGAACATCACCTTGGAATGACTTGCGATCCGATTATGGGTTTGGTGCAAGTTCCGTGTATTGAGCGGAACGCGATGGGAGCCGTAAAAGCGTTGAACGCAGCCGCTCTGTCCCTGGCTTCCGATGGGCAACATTTGGTAAGTCTTGACAAGGTGCTCGCAGTCATGAAGCAGACTGGAATCGACATGAATCAGAAATACAAAGAAACGGCTACAGGCGGTCTGGCTCTGGGTTGACGCAACCTTAATTTCGCTTGACATCGCTTGCCTATTTGATTATGTTAAGTAGACCCTGGAGAAGAACCCTCCCCTTTGGTCTTTACTACGTTTCCCCAAGCTCGAAGATAAACTGACCCCAGTTTGTCTCTCTGAACATACACCCGCACGCCAGATTCAAAGAGGTTTAAGCAGGATTTCGGATACCCTTCGCCATTCGCGGCGCGTTCTCCACCGCATATGGTGCGCTCTCCAAACTAACTGGAAAGCGGTTTCTAATGAGTGTTTCGTATGCAGGATTACCAAAATCTTTCTGAAGTTTTGGATTTTGAGCCGGAATATCATCAACTTGATATTGGCACGAAGATTGACTTAAACGGAAAAACCACTTACCACGTCCTCACCAACGATCGAAAAGTCGGCTACTTTATCGAGAAGGTATACGACCAGAATCAGCGATTGATTCGCATGATCAAGCGCGGACAGTCAAGCAGATCCGAGACAGACTTCGACACGAAGACCGGCGATGTTGCACGAGTCTTTGAATCGTGTTCTTTGCCTGACGGCAATACGATGACGAAAGAAATTGTCTACAATGCCGATGGTAAAGCGAATGAAGCTGTAATCGTTATCGATCCCGAAGGCAAGCTCGTACGTCTGGTTGCCCGCGAAAACATAGGTCTTCGAACCGTTTTTCAAGGACAAACTGAATACAATGCAGACGGCAATCCAAGTGCTACCGTCGATCACTATATGGATGCTGACGATGGAAAGTTGATTCGCCGCCAGCAGACGCAGTGGAGAACCGATCGCCAAAAGGCCATAACCGAAGACTTTTTCTTCAACCCTGCCGGGGAAGTGGTCAGGCACATCAAGACTATCTATCACCCATGCGCAGGACCATTCATCGAAGAAACTCAAATTTTCGATGGAAATCCACGCAAACTGTCGCGACGCGAGATTGCATCATTCAACGTCGACGGGAGGCAGACTTCAATTGATGTCACCGTATATGATGGCGATAGCAAAGTGATCGAAAGATTCTCTACGTTTTTCGATGAGCAAGGTCAGCCACTCGTCCGCAACACAAAGGGACGCGCTGCTTTCTAGCGATTCTATGCCTCACTTTCTGCATTAAACCCAAACTCCTTTGGAAGATCTGTATAATTGGCAATCTCTAATTGGAGACCTTTGCCATGGCAAGTCGATTGAATGCATCTTCGGGCACACCGTGGGAGCCGATAGTCGGCTATTCTCGAGCGGTAAAGACTGGTCCGATGGTACACGTATCTGGAACGACCTCAACAAACGACGCCGGAGAAGTTGTCGGTGTGGGAGATCCTTATGCGCAGACAATGCAAACAATCAAGAACATCGAGAAGGCCTTGCATCAGGTTGAGGCAGATCTTCGACACGTTGTTCGCACCAGAATCTACGTCACCAAGATCGATGCGTGGCAAGAAGTAGCGCGCGCACATGCGGAGTTTTTCAAAGACATTCGTCCTTGTACGAGTATGGTTGAAGTTCGCCGACTTATCGACCCCGATATGTTGGTCGAAATTGAAGCAGAAGCTTGGGTTGAGTGAAAAACGGCTTGCCCCAGGACGGCACGTCCTGAGGCTCACCAACTGCCTTCGGGCTAAACTTGGTTTGAAAAAGCCACTGCATGCAGTGGACTTCGTACATCGAATTGTATTTACTAAGTTGGGAGCTGGCGGCGCTCTCTTACTAACTTTGGTCCCCTCTCTCGAACGCCGCCTCCCATGTGGATCACTTCGTCTATCGCTTTGTATTGTGATTATACGGACTGCCGCTTGACAACTCGCGGTTTTTAACGCGGGCTTAATAAGTCGAGTTCGTTGGCACTCAACTATGAAGGAACAATTTAGTTAGCAGTGAGCCGTTGCAGTTGTGCAATCGCTAAAGCGTTTACGACAATCCGCTTATCACCATGTTTTTCGAGCCATCTAAACTGCTCGATGGCACCTTCCTTGTCACCGCTCAACTTGAGGTTGATGCCGACAAAGAATCGCGCTGTATCTTTTATTGGCTGATCTTGCCCGTTCATGCTTTCCAAAAACAGATCGGTTGGAACAACACCCAAAAGGTAACTCACTATAGGATGCGCCCAGTCCTTTGGATTTAGGCTTTTCGAAACCTCAGCCAAACAGTCGAGTGCTTCGTTGTCCATTCCCGCTTCTCGCAAAGCCAAACTACGTAAAAGCAGATAAAAGAAACTGTTGCCCTGCGCATTGCCTCGGCACTTTGAGTATGCCTCGGCAGCTTTGTTTGGCGATCCCAAGCACCAGTGTGCATGCCCGATGGCAGCCAGATACTCTTGATGCCGTGAATCTATGTCTGAAGCCTTTTCAAAATCCTTAAGGGCTCTAGCGAAATCGCTGATGCTCATGTAGGCAGATCCCCTTTCGAAGTGGGACGCTGCATCGTTTTCATTTAGCGAAACCGCATGATCGTAGTCTGAAATTGAATTTTCCCATTCGCCCAGGCAGCTCCAAGCTCGCGCACGGGCTCGATAAACCAATGGTTCGATTGGACGCATTTCTATTGCGGTGTCATAGTCCTGAATTGCGCGAAGGTAGTCTTCTTTTCCGTAATAGCAGTCGCCGCGCCTCAGATAGGCCTCCGGAATCGAAGGACCGAATCGAATTGCCATGTCGAAAAATAGAGTTGCCTTTTCATACTTCCCCAGGACCAAAAAGGTATAGCCCGGAAGCAGGCAGGACGTCGAAGCGTACCATTTTATCGGATTGATCATTGGATTAAACCTAGACACTCCATTCTCTACTATATCCCAGAGCCCAAAAGCCTGCCCATTTCGCTGGTGGATACGATCAAAGCGATATCGGTACCGCCTCAGCGATACGGTTAGATCGGACTTATCGGGGAACTGCCAGTTTCCGCCCCGACATAAGGTCAACTATTGAGGACTTCATGGCTTGAGCGATGATGTCGTAGCCTTGAACGTTTGGGTGAATATAGTCGGGCATCAAGGCGTGATTTACTGTTCCGTCTTTGTTCTGAAACTTTTTTCCCACATCGAGAAATCGAATGGTTTTGCGGTTGTTGTATCTTGCCGCCAAAAGACTATTCAGTTTAATTGCCTTGTTAACGCATCTCATATCGGTTGCAACTTTTTCTGTCGCCCGAGGTAACACGCCGAGCAACAGAATGTTGGAGTTTGGAGAGCGAAGTGCCACGCTTTGGATGATCTGATCGATGTTCTCCACGATGGCGTCATCAGTGGTGTTTCGAAACACATCGTTCGAACCAATTAAAATCACTACTACTGCAGGATTTCCAGCAAATTCTCCGTGATTCATGCGCCACAGCAGATCTACCGTCGTATCTCCGGCGATGCCGTAGGTTTCAACACGATAGTCGTTGAAGTGCTTAAGCAAATTTTCGCGGTGATTTGCTGCCCAATACTGAGTGATCGAATCGCCAAAGACCATGAGCCTTGAACCTTGAGCACCAGCTCTTTTGACCAAGTCATCATGTTCCTTATGCCACAATGCTCGGCGCATCAAGTTGATAGCTGTTTTTGCAGCTGGCTGGTTTTGCTGCTCGTTCAATTTTTGCTCCGAAATCGCCACTAATTGTGGAACTGTCAACTTCGCTGCCGTTCTTGAATTGGCGACAGAATTCGTGTTTGTTTTTGCGAGTTCAGTTGATTCTTTCGCGTGCGCGAATTGTGTATTCGATTGCAGACACATGCAAGTCAGAGAAAGGGCACAGTAAGAAAGTGTCGACAACCCTGCGCTGCGTCTCGACAGCCCGGAGCCTCTTTTTGACGGACCAGCGCTGTTCCGCTTTTCGATGAGATCGCAATTTGAATACTTCAACACTTGAAATGGGCAGAATACTTGCAACGCAATGACGATAGCCTCAGTATATAGCAAGTCAAAAACTGAAGCTTCGGCAGATTCAACGGCACTCAAGGGTATGCAGCAGGCACCGGCAGCAAGAAACATTCAATTAGATTTCCTGCGAGGAATTGCTGTTCTTCTGGTTATTTGCCACCATTTTTTTAAACCCCCTCAAGAGCTCGCTAACCATTGGCTTGCATCGCTGCTGATGATGTCGCGATTCTTTGGATGGGTCGGTGTCGATCTGTTCTTTGTCCTGAGCGGCTTTCTTGTCTCGGGCTTAATCTTTCAAGAGTTCCGAAAGCACAACGAGTTTCGAGCCTGGCGATTTCTTGTGCGGCGAGGATTCAAGATTTATCCTGCGTACTATGTCTCGATTATTGCGTCACTACTGCTGATACCAGGGGGACTGAGCGCAGAGACTCAACCCTTCCTCAAAAAAATGTGTGTATTTCTGCAGAACTATGCGCTGGAAAACTACACAGTTTTCTCCGAAACTCTCTGGGGGCACATGTGGTCTCTCTCGGTCGAGGAACATTTCTATTTCCTTCTCGTGTTTGCATTTCTAATAATTTTGAAGACGCGGAAAAACTTCCAAGGTTCTGTTGCGATTCTTTGTATTTCCGTCTGCGTGATCGTCTTGCTGCTGCGGCATTTCGCTTGTTGGGGACGGAACCTCGGCAGCATGTTCGAAACTTACTACCCAATATATATGCCGACACATTTTCGAATTGATGCCCTCAGCTTTGGTGTGTTGCTATCTTATTTCCACTACTTCCACAGGGAAAAACTGGAATCGACAGTCGTCAAGTTCAAGTGGCCCGCGCTGCTTCTCGGATTGGTTCTCGTTTTGCCGTGCGCGTTGTATGGCGTGAATGACTATTTCACTCTCGTGTTTGGACTGACGATGCTCTATGTGGGATTCGGTTTGATAATGTTGGTGACCTACTATGCGGGTCGACCCATTCGCTTCATATCACCCGTGGTGGCAAAGATCGGCTACTATTCGTACTCCATCTACATCTGGCATCGCATGGCTTGGTTTGCGGTGGAGATATTTGTGGTGTTTATACCACTTCCGTATTTCGCCAAGAATCTTTTCTACTTCTGCTTGGCGATTGTCACCGGAATTGTTCTGGGCAAACTTGTAGAGATGCCGTTCTTGGCGCTCAGAGACAAGTTCTTTCCATCTCGAAGCGTGGTTTAGCTGCAAGGTGAACTTATCGTTCTGGAAAGAGGTTTGGTATTTCCAGTTTTAGATTAGGGCGCGGACATGTTTCGCCCATTTTCGTAATTGATTCTGATGCTTTATTACCCGCCGAATCCCGCTGCGGGACAGCCGAATCCCGCTTCGGACCCACCGGAGTTCTCTCGGGAACCACCGGCTTTTTCTGCGAGCCGGAGTTGTCTCCCGGTTTAGATGGTTTCATATCCGGTGCCGGTTGTTTTTCGCTTCCGGAAGTAGATGGTGGCTTCGATGGAATTTGCTTTTCAACCTCGTCGTATAACCACTTTGCCAAGTCTACCAGCCAAGAATCAACGACTGGTGCCCGCTTAGCTTCATCCCATTTTGGCGGTTTCGCTGCGATGTGATCCATAATGACAGCCTCCGAATAAACTCGTGATATTGCCATACGACCCGGCTGTTTTAGCCGGGTCGCAGAGGGCTGCGGCAACCCAAAAGAAACTAATTCACTACACGCCACCAATTTAGTGCGCGGTTGGGTCAAGTTTGGGTCTTCAATGTGACATGATTGGGGCGCATCATTAATCGTGAAGAAAGTGGGAAGATTCCCATGCTTCAAGGCTTGTGGGTACAATTACTTCACACTTTCGACTGTATAATCTGCGCGTCAGTTAAAATCACCTTGGCTGACAACTTTGTTCAAACCTTTTTCAAAGTTCTTTACTAGCCTATTGAATTGTTGTTTTAGCGCGCCTTCCAAGCGATTGCGTGTTTGACCGGACATGCTGCGCGGAAGTCTCGCAGGAGTACTTATATGCTTCACTTAGTTGCTGCCAACAAGCGTCGTGAGTTGAAAAGGCTCAGTAAGGCGATCAGCCGACCGAGCGATTACAACGGGCTTAATCGCCGATTGATCAGCTTGCTTCCGAAACCTCAAGAACGCACGCATCATCTTGCGATTCCACTTGCTCGTTATATAAGGCATCGTGAGTTGTTCAACTCGATTCAGTCGCACAGAAGCACTTGTTGCGTTCACATTGCATCGGACAACAAAAAGTCCCGCGCTGCAATTTTGATTTATCGAGGACGCGCGCTTGCTTGCATTTATGGACGCTTCGGATACGAACGTCACATTGTGGGAGAACCTGCTCTAAATGAAGCAATGGCAGATCTTGCACAAATTGATAGTTGTATGGATGCATACTATTTAGATGACGATTTGGCAATCGCCGCTGCCGCACTAATTCATGGTGAGCAGAACACAGTTGAGGGCGGAACGGCATCAGCAAGGTTCCTCAACGCTAGAACTTCATTTATTGATACCAACTCGACAGGAACGATTGTCTTAAAAAACACCGAAGGCGAATTCGTGGCTGCTTTGTATCTTTCGAAAGGCGCCTTGAAAGGTGTCTACTCATTTAAGAACGGCTGGTTGCGCACAAGTTACGAGGAGACAAGAGCAATTCTTCGTGATGGTTCTATTATTGTAGAGAGCTATAAGATGACGCGAAAGGAGCACACGCAACTGCATGAGCTTGCGGTGCCACTGTCCGGTCTGGAACAGCATGCCATCGAACTCGAGCCAACTGAACAACGATTCGCCCAAGGACTACTCAAACACTTTTCGCACAAGCCGAGCCTACGCATGACATTTATGTTTGATAGATTTAGTGCTTCGGATGAACACTCAAAAGTCGTGCGACACGTTGCAGATTATGCAATAAGGCGTTCGTGGGCTCGCCACTCTCATCTTGTGAATCCGTTTGTGACTTATCAACTATCATAGTTTTCTTGAAGATGATTCCGACCGCAACAGCACCGAGTAGAATGAAGGACGGACAGAAGAACTGATCGTGGTGCAATCAGAATGTTGGAACCAAATTCATCTGGACCGAGACGACAGACGTGGCGGTGCATTCGAGCGAATCTGACGTCAGTCTGCGTCGCACTTGCCTTTTTGCCTCTCAGCCTCCTGTGTGCGCAAGCTGCCGACTCTAATAAGAAGTCACAGTGGATTCTTGTGCAAAACGGCATTGAACGATCAGATCACGTCGTCACTGTTTCGTACGATGGCGTCAAAATCTTCAGTCCGAAGTACGGCTATTATGTGATGACAGCGGCACCGTCTTGGGATGTTCACTGTTTTCGTCCCGCAGAGAAAATCGAGTGGGTGACGAAGTTCGAAACTTTCAATGGAAATCGGTTATTCAGTCCCTTTGCCACCGGAAATGCGAACAATACACCGATGACGTTTTATGGCAAAGCTGACTTCAAAGGATTGAAGATTACCAAGTATTCTCATGTGGACTCACCGAAATCTCTATCGTATGGTGCCGACGAAATTCCGGTATCGGCGAAGACTGCAGAATTTTTGTGCAGGTACTACGATGTTCCGACCATAAGTAAAATTCCACTGTTCCACTGCAATGACAAAGGATATGCATCTGTGAAACGAGAAGGAGGTCACTGGAGTTTCGATGAGATTGCAGCCGATGTGCGGCAAGGAACAGTAGTGGATTTAACTACTAATTCGTGGCGAAAGGTTCCGTACAAAGCTTCTGATTTCCAATATCCGCGCGGATACAAGCGAGTAACTTCTGCTGGGCAAGCGGCATATTCGAGGGGGCAAAAGGAGATGTTCAACGACTTTCTGGATGGCGTTGGTCTTTCAACGGAGCAGAAAGGAACCAAAGGAAGCAAAGATCCAGGCAAGAAATGATTTTGGAACGCCGGCGACTTCAAATCATCTGAATCGTTCGAGAAACCTCAATCGTCGAGCAAACCGTCATCAAATTCTTTAATGCGCTTATTCTCGCCGTAGCGAAGCCCGCCCAGGTGATTCAAGACCTTGGTGAATTTTGGATCAGTTGGCTCGATCTCGATGAACAGGCGATCTTCTCTATCGTTCACAATAACTTTGAGTTGTAGAACGAGAGTTCCGTCATCAGCCAACCATGCCAGACCGACGCTGTCCTCATCGGTTACGTCTGTTTCTTCCGACGTCTCTTGTTCTGGCACATCATCTGGTTTTGTCAAAACCATATCTCCGATATTTGAAGTGTTCGATATCAACATAGTAGTAGATGTTTTGACTCACGCAAGTGTATTAGTGATGTTTGGGCAATTCTTCTTCAAGCAGTTTCTTGACGTTCGGGAATGCTTTCAGCAGTTCAGCTTCGAGCGCGTCCACAGAACCGCCGCCATAGAGGACGCCGAACATCTCAGCGAATACTTCGCTGCGTCCTGCCGGGCTGCCCAACTTCAGTGCGCCTTTCGGTGTCTGCAAGAAGTACTCGAGTCTTTCCTGTGCAGCCTTGCCGAGGCGAGAAACGTGCTTGGCGATGTCTTTTTCGTATGCGGCGATGAAAGCCTGATGGTCGGACATATGGTTTAGAGCTTGGTCGATTGCGTGTCCGGCTTCGTGGCGGAATACTCCTTGCGGACGGGTGGATTTCACGAACTGTCTCGCCTGACCTTTCGGCGTGGCGACGCGATAATGTTCGGCGACCACAATTTCCTTTCCTGCTCCGTCATGCAGACCTTCTGCCATTGACCATGTTTTGCCCTTGTCCCAGCCTCTGGGCTGAACACCACGAAGGTGCGGTTTTATGTCAGTGGAAGAAGGACCCAAAACGACCTTTTGTTGATCGTTGGCAAGCAACTCGCGCAGTCCTTTTGGAAGTTTCATATATGCGTCTTCGATAGTCTGGACGAATTCATCGGAAACCTGCCCGCCGCGAATTTCGAAGTGCTGAGGATTCGGTCTGAACTCGATGTAGCCGTCTGGGCGCCAGCGGATTTGTTCCGCGAGTTCTGTTCTTACGAGTGTTCCGTCTGCATCAAGGTGGTAAGAGAATGAACCGGGAGAAGCAAGTTTTCCGGATCTCCGGACGCCGTTTGGATAGAATTCGATCCACTTCCCTTCTCTGAACTCTGCCACTCTTCCGTTGGCAAAGGTGACTCTGTCTAGGTCTGCGCTGCCGGCTTGGCGTTCTAGCCTTATGACATTGCCGTCGCCGACTCTTACTTCCAGGTGTTCGACGTTTTTGGATACGTCGTCCGTCGATCTCGCGAGCGCATCATCAGAGTGGTTTGCCAGACCGTTGTCTGCTTGTTCTGCAACTTGCTCGGCTTCGTTGCCTGCGCCTCTGAGTTTGTTGATACCGTATCCGATACCTTTAATCGCCAGGGTCGCACCGAAAGCGACGCCACCGCCAATAGCGGCACTGACTGCAGCTTTCTCGGCGACCATTGCCATGTTCTCTTCAAAGCTCTTGGAGCTGTCCCAATCTGCAGCGCCGCGGATACCGCCCGATGCGCCACCGCCGACAATTCCTGCTGCTCCGTTGAGAGTTGCTTCGCGAATTGCACTTCTAAGGAAGCCTTTGCTTTCTGCCACTAGTGCCTGTTGAATGCTCTTCTTCAGTGCTTGTTCAACTGCTTCTTCGCTTCCTTCCTTCGCAAACTGCTTCGCCACTTGTTTGATTGTCGCTTCACTAAGTGTGCCACCTTCTGCGATGCCTTTGGCAATTAGTTGTGAGAAGCGGCCCGCAACAGCCTTTTCTGCATCTTTGGCGAGAAGTCCGCCTGCTTCAATAAGGAATGATTTGCTTGCTGTTTCGGAAACTTTGCCGCCTACTCTCGCCATGTTTGCGATTTGAGCCGGTCCAATCATTATGGTCGCAGCATCGACGGCGCCCGTAGCGGCATCAACGATGACTTGGGAGCTGCCCCAATCGTAGTCGCTTCCCATGATTGCGGACTTCGCAGCGACTTTGAAAGCGGCTCCGATAAGAGCTGTTTGCGCCAGCAGTGCAAGACTTACTCCGCCGGTGAATGCCGATGCGCCAACAGCTGCGACGATGACCGCTGCATCGACAACTGCGTCGGCTGCGGCAGCTTTCGATTCTCTAAAGAGGTCCAGATTCTTCTGCAGATTGGCTGTGAGTTCTGCGCGTTGTTCCGGAGGCAAGGATTGGAACTGCGAGGATGCTTGTGACATCGCGGCGGCAAATCGATTGTTGGCGTCGTCGGCCATGTAGCCGGTGCCGTCCCAGAAATTGTCTACGAAGTATCGGCCGATACCGTCGCGGCTTTCATAGTATTCTTGGCGAGCGTTGTTAAATGCTTCTCTGTCGTTGAGCGGCTGTTTTTGAGCCAGATGCATGGCATCGATCGCATCCTGCCCGCCCATTTCGTCTTTGAGATCTGCAAGAAGATCCGTGCCATACTTTCTTGCGTAGTCAGTTTTGACTTGTTCGAGTTGTTCAGGACTCAGTTTGCTTAGTTCGGCTTTTATCTCCTCTTCGCTTGTTCCGGCACCAACCATGTGAGAACGAATGATGTCTTCGGGGCGCATCTCACCCTGCTTGAGAGCGTTCAGCGCGATTTCTCTTTCGTCATCGCTGAGCATTCCGAGAACTTTATCCTGGTATTCCTTGTCGTTAAGAATGCGTTCTTTTTCAGCGACCGATTCAGCATCTTTGCTCGTGGCGAGATTGAGAACATCTTTGTAGAAGCCTTGCTCATCATCGTCGAACACGCCTTGGCTAAGTTCTTTCTGCGTTTCAAGTGAGAGTCTGCCTGTTTCCATAAGTGGTCGTGCAAAGCGCTCATACTCGTCGATGTCGAGCGAGCGATGCAGCGCTTCGTTGAACTGTCTTGCAAGTTCTCTGTCTTCGGTGGTTTGTGGATTTCTGATGCGCTCTCTGAGAGTGGGATCTTCTTTGAACGCTTGTTGAATGTCTCTGATTACTTTCGCTTCGTCTGTGTTGACGGCTGCGGCGTGCATGTTCAGTTTGGTGACTATATCTGCAGTCGGTTGCTGACCTTTCGCAACTTTGTTGAGAAGACGCATTGCTGCATCGCGCTCGGCGCCGGCTTCCATCGTGTCTGCGACGGCTTGGTCAACCTGTCTTCTGTATGTAAGATCTTCGCGATATCTCTTTTGCTCTTCAGGAGTCATGCGCTCGATCTTCTCGAGAATTTGATCTTCCTTGTTATTGAGCCAGAGGAATCCTCTATTGGTGTTGTCGTTGATTCCGTCGATGAGATCTCGACGACCTGATTTCACTGATTCTTCGAATGTTGATGCCGCGACTTTGCGATCGAGCAGATCTCTGACGCGCTTCATCTCACTTTCATCGAGAAACGTATCTAGACTTTCCTCTACCTTCTTGCGATATGCTGAATCGTGTTTGAGTCTCGCCCACTCTTTGGCATCCATTCCTTCGATGTCCGACAGCACGCCGTCGACATCGTCTCCCCAGAAACTCTTGCGATCGGTGACGCGAGAAACGAGAGTTCCGCCTTTGGTATCAATCATGTCTTCCCAGCGTTTCACTTCTGTGCTGTTGCCGGCGGAGTCAAGAGCTGAGTGGAGTTCTTTGTAGTAGTCGCGAGCATGTTGTTGTTGCTGCGCAGTGAGACCTTCGACGCTCTTTCCTTCAGACAGAGCCTTGCCGTCGAAGTATGCCTTTCGTTGTTCGGCAGTCATTTGAGCAAGCGTCGCTTCGATCGCCTTCTCATTGTCGCCGTGCCAATGAGTGTTATCGCGCACTTTCGCTGCTGCACTCAACTCGCCTTGCTTGGCATATTCCATTGCATGCTTGAAGTCATCTTGGTTGTTGAAGAACGCAACAGCCAGTTTTCTTTCGCCGCCATTGTCGAGAAACTCTTTCCGTGCTGCGGGTGACGCAGCGCGCATGGTCTCTTGGAACATGTCGATATTTCTAGATTTCAGGGCGATATCCGTGAGCTTGCGAGTATCTTCGTCGGTGCGTTTGTCGGTTCCTTTGAGGTAGATCTTGAGTGCTTCTTTCGTCTCAGATGATAGGCTGCTGTCAGCGAATAGAGCCTGCTCGAGAGACTTGCCGTATTTTGTTTTGTACTCTTGATCAAGTTCTTGAATTTGCTTCGAGTTCATTGTGGAGATCGTGTCTCTCACATCTTTCTCGCAGTTGCGATCCGAGCGCCCGAAGAACCAGTTCTTTCTCTCATCGAGAGCGGCTTTGACGATGGTTGCATCCATCGCATTGCCGTCTTTGCGGTTGAGGTAGGTTAGTGCTCGGTCGAGATCCGTGCCGGACATTTCACTGCGCAGATCGTCTTCGAGTGTCTTTCCGTACTTGTCTTTATAGATGCGCGCAATTGCTTTGCGCTCGGCTTCCGTCTTATCTTTTAGTACCGCCATAATGGCGTCTTCATCGGTGCCTGTATCAACCCATTGATCTTTTTTGGTTGCTTCGCGGATAGATTTGACGGCGGCTTCCATCGCCTTCTCGTCGACTGGCTTCGGCTGCGGAGCTTGCTCTGTCGGTTGCTGCGGACGTTGTTGTTGCGGAGTACGCTCTGTCGGCCGCTGCGGCTGTTGTTGTTGCGGAGTACGCTCTGTCGGATGCTGCGGACGTTGTTGTTGCGGAGTACGTTCTGTCGGCTGCTGCGGATGTTGTTGTTGCGGAGTACGCTCTGTCGGCTGCTGCGGATGTTGTTGTTGCGGAGTACGTTCTGTCGGCTGCTGCGGACGAGGACGCGGTTGCTCACCGCCAGCCGGAGGCAGATCCCATGGGTATCTCGGGCGCCGAGGTTCCGATTGTTGACCTTGCTCTGGTTGCCTTGGCTGTTCAGTGGGTCTCTGTTGCTCTTGTTGTTGACCTGGAATTTGCAGCACTTGTCCAGGGATAATGCGACTGGGATCAGCCAAACCGTTCCTTCTTGCAATTTCCAGAACCATTCTGAGAATGGCGCTGTTGCTTGCGTCTTGCCCGGTCTGTTCTTTCAAGAGTCCGCGGGCAATCTTCCAAAGACTGTCGCCCGGCTTCACTGTGTATGTCGTTTCTTTCGATTCGGCGCGCGCTTCTCTGGAGCCTTCAGGTCGTCTGTCTCTGCCGGCTCGTTCTCTTTGTTGTGAATCATGCAGATCTACCGGCGGAAGATACTGACCTGCTTCGATAGACCTTCTGCGCAACTCCATTGCACTGCGAAAAATCTCTTGAGCTGTAGGCTCTTCTGGGAGGAACGATGGAAGTTTTTCGCTTGGAGTTGTCGGCGGTTTGGAACGGTCGACAATAGGAGCATTCTCGAATGGCATCTTGGTCCGCATACCTCAGCGCGTGGCTTGGTGAATGGCGCGACAAAACATCCGTTCGGTAGGGTGATTCCGAAAGAACTATTTGTATGTAGTAATTCAGGGTTGGCTTTTTGGGCGTTATCCGCCGTGTAGGGATTCTACCTTCATCAATATCAGAGTCAAGTGGGGAAAATACGAAACATCTGAAATCGTTGTGTACAAAACCTGTTCGGGGTGGGCTTGTCGCATGACGATAAGCTAGCCGTTAGTTATAACGAGCGGATAACCAATGCGGATATGTGCACGAATGCCTGCAGCGAACGACAGTATTAGTTGCTACGAAACATATTGGTGCATCGGCGGAGGAAGCGGAACTCTCGGTATCGCCGCGATTGTTCCTACTCTTTTGAAAAGAACTTCGGGGCTTTCGAAGACGAGAGTCGAGAGAGGTCCATCACATTTTGAATCGTCCGGACCATAAGTTTGAAGCTGGTACAACGGCGATATCACAAGCAATCGACGAGCAGTGTTCAATCGAAATGAAATGACGGTAGTCTCTTTCAACTTTCCGTCATTACCTTTGTATTGCAAAAGTGGAGGTGGAGGAACAGTCAATTCAGCACAATTGATTTCTTGCGCAACGCTGTTCATGGCTGCAATTAGCAGATGCGGATTGCTGTTGAGTTCGCTGATTGCAAGTTGGAACAGTAGAAGCTCTTTGTTCCGAATTATCTCTAACAATCTGCGAGAGACTTGTTGTTCCATTCCAGAGTTTGTCATGCTCAGTCCTCTATTGATCGGGAAAGAGCGGCTAGCGAGTTTTAAAATAGAGCATTTATTTGGCGGAATTTTGGCAGCGATGCATAGTCGCAAATGATTTGTCATTCGTATTTCCCCCCTTTCCGTAAGGGGGTGAGCAAACTATCATCATGCTGGCTTCCTGTTTCCCGCGCACCTAACCTGGTGAGGTTTCAGATTGAGTTTAGCAACCAGGAACAGAATCACGCAGACGCGCTTAGCTAAGCCGCTTATCTGCAAAAAATGCAATGGTGTATTCGCCGAGTATCAACTCGCATGCCGTCGCTGTGGAGCCTACTTTGAAGGCACCACACGACCACTATTTTTAGTTCGGCGAGCCTTTGGATTGTTAATCACGGCAGTGCTCTTTTACTTTGCGCTGAAAGTTCTCCACATACTATAACTTCTGCATCAGAGTTAATATCGCTAGGGATCGGGATTGATCGGTATTGTCGTACTGCCGTGATTGACGTTGCCTTCTTTCTCAAGTTGTTTGATCACTTTTGTTAGCAACTCGATATTGAATTTGAAGCTTCGCGGCTGGATTCTCAGCGGACCGCTAAATGGTGTGTTGAGTATCACGATCAGTCCGATGTTGCTTGCCAAACAGAGCGTGACTACACACACAAGCAGAAGATGAAGTTTGCTGTCTTCTTTCACATACAAATAGGCAAAAAACAGAACAGCAAGCGCAGAGAAGACTAAAACCGGTGTCAGAACACCGATCCAACTTGTCGAAATTGCAAGCAGCCTGGCGCGACGATAGTCGCCCATGTCCATCATTGCTGTCATCATGGCTTGGTGAATGTTAGTCTCTCGATCGGTTTTTGGATCGCACTGCAGGATCTCATCCATCAATTTGCCATATATGTGGAACAGTTCGATAGATGCTTCGCCATTGTTGAGCGATGGCCACTCATCGTTTATGACTGATTGGCAGTAGAGAACACAAAGATTTTGCAGCTTAGCGGTCTGCTCGTGCGGCAAGCCGCGAGCCAATCGAAAGATATCAGAAACAGCGCGAGATTCTGCGTCTACAGCCTCCTCGAGTTTCTGATAGCGGTCGAGCGATGCAGCTACAAGCAATCCAAGTAGAATCGAAACGAGCGTTCCTACAATCGTCAGCATCGCGTCGAGAAAGCCTTGATGCGTTCCTATATCAATCGGCTTGTGCAGCTTTCTTGCACCGATGAAGCAGAGAAGGACCACCACTACGGAAGTGGTACTAACAACGATGAGATTCATCCAGTCAGGCATTTTTTCTTCTCGCCAGATACTTTTCGTTCATGAAGATACCCTTTCAGTTTTCACTTAGCTTTTGATTGAAGCGTCTTTTCTAGTAGAAGAGCTTCCGAATTGCTCGGTTCGAGCTTCAGCGCAGTAGAGAGCTCTGCCAGTGCTTCCTGGTATTGTCCAGCTCCCATAAGGGCTTTTGCATGCTCATAGAAGAGAGTGAAATCACCCTTCTGATCGATTTCATGAGCTTGTGCAAAATCTTGAATCGCTTCGTCATAGCGCTTCTGCGCTGACAGAATTCTGCCTCTCAAAACATACGCTTTGTAGCGCCTGTCGAGTTCCAAAACTTTGTCGATGTCTGCTTTGGCTTTGTCCAATTGGTTGAGATAGAAATAGGCGAAGGCACGATTCAAAAGAGATTCGACGTGTTTGGGTGCGATTTGCGTTAGCACCTCATTGGTGTCGCTTAGTGCTTCTTTGTAATTCTTCAACCCAATGTTTGCATCAGCTCGAGCCGCATATGCCTGGGGCAAGCTGTCGTTCAAACGAATTGCTTTTTCGGCCGCAGCTTTGCCATCACTGTGCCGTCCCATTGTGTTGTAAATCGCGGCTTCGTT
This sequence comes from uncultured Candidatus Obscuribacterales bacterium, assembly GCA_964478655.1. Taxonomy (GTDB): domain Bacteria; phylum Cyanobacteriota; class Vampirovibrionia; order Obscuribacterales; family Obscuribacteraceae; genus CAYZJR01. The sequence continues at coordinate 79 of CAYZJR010000065.1, read as the reverse complement.
GTAATAGGCCCAGTATTTGTTGCCGTGTTCATTTTTCGGATTCAAGCTCAAGGACTTCTCGCAGTCAGCAATTGCTTCT
>CAYZJR010000064.1:0-39441 GCA_964478655.1 uncultured Candidatus Obscuribacterales bacterium | reverse complement strand
TTGATCCGGGCCAACAATTTGATCCGCGCCAACAGTTCGCTCCGCGCCAACAGTTCGCTCCCCGGCAACAATTTGATCCGCGTGACGGTTTGGTCTGGAACGATCCAGGTTTCGATAGAGGACCCGGGCATTACGATCGATACTACAACGATCGCGATCAACGCAATCGCATAGAGTGGGGCGATCAGGATGGACGGCGTCGTGATAAGTATGACAGGAACGGTCGGCGCGATCGTCATCGCCATGATCGATATGATCGCCACGACCGCGATCTCGTTGATCGTCGCGATAGATTTGATCGCGACCGCAATTTTGACCTGCCGGAACGTCCTCCGATCCCCCGCCCACGCAAGCACTTTGCCGACAACGATCGGCAACGCGACTACCGAATTCGTGACGAGCGATGGAATAGACCTGATCGTGATTTCTCACCCAACGATGGTGGTCAACCATCCGAGCGACAGGAATTGATTGCGCGAGCCGCCAGGCGCGTTGCTTCGGAAATGGGCAGCGTAGGCTGGTGTGCACGTGGTGTTCAACGCGCGCTCGCGCGTGCGGGACTGCCTGAATTTGTCGGCTCCGGCAATGCATGGAACATGCTCAATCCCATGATGCGCTCCGGCAAGTTTGAAGTCGTTCCTCCAAACCAAGTGCGAGAAGGAGACATCGCGCTGCGTCAACGCCCTGGTGATCACGGTCACATCGCAATCATGCTAGGTAAAGACAGAAACGGACGACAAATCGAAGCAAGCGATCACATTACAGTGCATCGCCAAAACAATCCTCGCTATTCGAGAACCGTGTATCTTCGCCACGTTGGTTAAATGCAGAACTAGTTGATCTGCAATCCGAGGTCGTTGGTCAGCAGAATCTCGAGTTCTTGCCCCGGTCCCAACATTACGTTGTCGCCCGAACTGAACAGCGCTATGGCTGAGCTTCCTAAAGCGGTCGCAATGGCCGGCGCACCGAGCGTCGCAATGTTGGCTGCCATCAAGGCACCGCGGGCGGAGCCTTGTGAGTTGAGTCCGGTGACGGATTTGACGTTGTTTTCAACGCGTGTCCCGAAGCTGGTGCCCGGGTCTAGTTGACCCTTCACGTTAGTCATTCCTTTGTGGAATTCCAATGCGGCATCCAGCGGTATCACTTCACCAGTGGGTGTGACGATTTGTTCTAACTTCAATCCGATCTTCGCTGCGCGGCTAATCAGACGCGGCTTCTTAACTTCAACAACACGGCCTCTGATCTGACTGCCACGGGGCAACAGGAGGCTGGCGCCCAGTGTTAAATCGTCTTTGACGTGCGCTTCAAAGATGTCTCCGGGTTGACTTGTGCGGGCATCGACCGTTGTTTCCAAAACCAGCTTCAACCTGGTTTGTACCGGTATTGTTGTGGACGAGAGATCGGCTCTTAGTGTGGTTCCATTTCCTGCTGCACTGGTAGTACCCGCGGTGCCCGCCGGGGCCGCTTGATAAACTTGATTCAGTTGGTTCGGCGTGGCGAAGTCCGGAATGTTCTTTGGTTCCATGCTCGGTCCAATCGCATTGCTGGTTGGAACGGCAGGGGCGTAGCGAGGCATCCTTGAATCGTTGTAGTGTTTTGCACTCACCGGCGTTCCGCATAGCACCATACACAATGGCATCGATGCCGCAGTCGCCAAACAAATTGTGCGTCTAAATACGTCTTTCATTCTTACCTCGTTCCGCTAGCAGAAACAGTTTGGTGCGACACATTGCACAGCTTTTCGACTTTCTCTACGTCTTCAGGGACGTCCACCGCTGGGGTTCGACCCGATACCACCACTACTTGTATCTTTATACCGTTTTCCAGCGCGCGAAGCTGCTCGAGACACTCAGATTGCTCAAGTGGCGTCGGGGGCAACTTAGCCAGCCTCAACAAGCAGTCGCGAGTGTAAACGTACAGCCCGGCATGTGCCAAGTGATCTTTCGGTTCGGCTTTTGAGTCGCGTACATATGGAATCGGGAAACGCGAAAAGTAAAGGGCATTTCCATCGATTCCGACTGCGACTTTGGGAATCTGCGGGCTCTCCATCTCTTCGACGCTGCGGCATTGGCTGGCGATCGTGGACATTTCGACCGTATCGGAATTCAAAAGAGGAGCAATGGCAGAGTCGATGAAGTTCGGATCAATGAGCGGTTCGTCGCCCTGGACATTGACGATAATGTCGAGTTCGGGCAAAAGAGTTGCGACCTCAGCTAGCCTGTCTGTGCCGGTTGGATGGTCCGAACGAGTCATGATGACCTCGCCGCCAAATCCCTTTACGCAATCGAAAATGCGCTGGTCATCAGTGGCGACAATCACACGAGTGGCCAATTTAGCCAGGGCCGACTGTTTGTAAACCCGTTCAATCATGGTGATTCCGGCGATCTTAGCCAGGGGTTTTCCGGGGAATCGACTGGAGGCATATCGGGCGGGAATCACAATTCCTACCTGTGCCTCACGGCGCTTCTGCATGCGTATATACTCCTTTGGATCTGTTGGAATCCTGATGGACTCTAAAGAATCTTCTGCCGTAGGAAGTTTCTAGCAACTACCTCTTGACTACATTAGCGATGTTTAATGATGAATGTCATGGGGCTCAAACTCAGGTTGCATGGCAAAGTCTGCGCCAGCTGAGCCTGTCACCCCCGTTGTCAGAGGATGAAATTTAGGTCATTAATAGAAGGAGTCAGCTCGTAAAATGTGACTCTCGTCCGTTGAGCTAAGCACACACCGCTTACTACAGAAGGGATGCCGAACCATGGATTGCGATTGTTGCGGGAAGGAACAAGAGCCCCAAATTCTTCAAAAACTGGCGAGCATGGAGCAAGAGCTCATTGAAGTCGCCAATCGCGTCGTCAAAGGCGCGAGCGACCCGTTTTCGGGCGTCATCAAGTTTCTGCACGACCGACCGGAAGGTTCGTTGCACGGCTATTTAGTCGAGCGCGTTTTGGTTGAAACTTTTGGTGGTTCCGAAAACGTTCCTGGGCTGATCAAAGCGCTGGCGTCGCACGTCAAGGAAGTCATTCGCCAAGCCAATGTCATCAATATCGTAAATCAGCACCCGACCGCGGAGCGTTGGGGCACATACATCATAAAGCAGAAGGAACGCATGAAATTCGAGATTGGCACGGAGAAAGGCAATCTCGTATTGAAGAATATCGTAGGCTTGTTCGGTATGGAACATGGCGTGGAGCTGCCACTTGAGAAAATTCTCGTCCAACCGCCGAAGCTTATCGTGACTGTTAACATGGGTCTGTTGCATCCGCAACGTGTATTGGACATCTAACCGTACTGAATTCAAGCTGTACGGCTATACAGATCGCGAGCATGTATGAGACCGAAAGTAATCGCCCACAGAGGCGGCAGGAAGTGGGCGCCTGAGAATACGCTTGCAGCGTTTCGTTTGAGCCTTGAAGCTGGCGTCGATGGAATGGAGTTCGACGTGCAGCGCTGCGCTACGGGCGAGCTTGTGGTAATACACGATGACTACGTCAACCGCACCACCGACGGTGTTGGTCTCGTTCGTGACATCAGCCTTGCGGAACTGCAAAGGTTGAGTGCCGGCGAGTGGTTTGATACTAAGTTCGAAGACGAGAAGATTCCCTTGCTCCAGGAGGTTTTGGATCTGGTAGACGGCAAGGCTGTCGTCAATATTGAAGTAAAGAACGCGCCCACAACTTATCCCGACATCGAGGAAGACGTGCTTGACTTGCTCAAGTCTTACAAGCACATGGACAAGGTGATTGTGAGTTCGTTCGATCATAGTTTGATGGTCAAGTTCAGAAAGGCAGATGCTGACATTCAACTTGCAGTTCTTGTTGATGGGTTGATTCTCGATCTTCCGGAATATGCCAAGAAGTTTGGAGCGAAGTTCTGGCATCCGTGCATAGGTTCACTAACTAATGAAACTATCGATGAGGCGCATGCGGCGGGGCTTACAATTTACCCCTGGACATCGAACGATCAGAAGGAGTGGACTTGGGCCATTGAGAAGGAAATTGATGGTCTAGTCACGGACGACCCGGCCGGGCTAATTGCCTTCCTTGATAAAGTGGCTTGCCAGGCTAGTTCGCGTTGAATCTTTTTAGATCCGGTTCACTTGTTCGAAATCTTTCGAATGCCTTCGGCTGCGCGCGTGGCGAGGTCTGTTCCTTTTGCCAGTCGCTCTACAAGCTGATACTCGCTTCGAGCTTCGGCGTAGCGACGCGTAAGTACATAGTTGACTGCAAGCAAATAGTGGATTTGTGGATCGTTGGGTTGTCGTGCATCGAGCTCTTTCAATTTTGCGATGCTCTCGTTGTACTTTCTGAGATTCGTCAGTCCCATCGCCTGTTTTATCGGTGTATTTTCCGGTGGAGACGGCGGTGGAGTGTTTGTTGTTAGTGGCGGCGGTGGTGGCATAAGATCATCAGGTCTGCTCAACAGCCCAGGATCATTTGTGGTGCCGAATACGGTGCCTTGCGGCACTTGCCCCGCCCCAAGAGAATTGATCAGGCTCGGCAGTGCATTTGGCTGCCCGAGTGACGGCTGCCCGAGTGACGGCTGCCCGAGTGACGGTTGCCCGAGTGACGGTTGCCCGAGTGGAACCGGCGGCGTGAAACTGTTTGCCGAACTATCCAGAGGTGGTGGCGGCGCTGGTGCCGTTGGATCATTCGGGCTCAGTGCTTCAAGTTCGGCTGGCGTTGCTTGCGCCTGCGCGGTTTTTGTCGCTTCGGGTGTTTGCGTGTTGTAAGAGTTATAACCGGGCACGCCAAGGCTCGATGGTTGCTTAACTCCAGGCGTGGCTGGTTGTGTTTGTGGTTGGGTGCGTACGCTGGTTCCTGGCACGTAGTCTCCGATTCGCGATGGGTTGGGGTCGTCCGGGCGTCCCAGCCCCTCGAACGGATTGCCGCCTCCTGGCGCATCTTCGCGTGCCGGCAGAATTCCTTGCGCACTGCACGAAGGTGCAAACGTACAGGAGAGAAGAAGGTTGCATGAGGCAATGACTAGGGTTCCGCCGAGCAAAATCGCAAATTTGCCCATAGTCTCTGGCGTTCCACCCAAATTTATTGACTTTCTCAACATGCCCCGGCGCCTTTCTTCACTATCTATGAGCATGCCCGATTGCTGAGATCGAGTCACGTGCAGCCTTGAGTTGAATAGCCTACATCTTCTGGCGGATAAATCCAGACACCCACCAGATTTCCGCATACTTTCCGAGAAACGCAAAAATCATGCCATACGCGATAACCAGCACATAGCCCTTTAAGAGCCAGCCCAGACCTTGTCCCAGATACCATGGACCATACATCGCGACTGCCGGAGCGAACCCCTGAAAGAGCCCCATCAATCCTGAGCCGATTTGAACGATTACGTCAGCCGTCCATTGCAGAAGCAAGAACATGATTCCCAGGAAAATCGATTGCAGGAAGTGAAACCGAAAGAAATTCGATTGCGAGTCACGCCCTTTGATGACAATGTACAAAAGACCGATCAGACCGGCGCTGAGGTAGCACGAACCGGCAATGATACGCTCGAGCATTTCCGGCTTTTGTCCTGATGCTGAGGGTCTTTCGCGCCAAACCATTGAATCTCTCCTGAACCAAAGCTACAGCTCTCCTAATTTTAACGCGATGCTCAAAAGCCTGCATGGGGGTTTTCCCGGAGCTATAGGTGATTTATGAGCCCCTCGTGATTGGCAGTGATTGATATTGGGCACATTTAGACTGTCATGCAACCTGAACACATTGTCAACAATCAAATCAGGCTTCTCTCCACCATTGACTTGGACGAGGTGCAGGAGATTGTTTCGGAGATTTTCCTCGAGTCCATACAGGCTCGGGGTCTTGCCATCCTGATGTGGGACAGGGATCTGGAGATTTCCCAAGATACCGTCTGTTTCGGCGCTGCGAAGCGGGAAATCTCGAAGCTGGCTTCGAAACTTTCCGAGTTTCTGCAAGATGAGGAAGCGGTTGTTGAGGAGGTCGACTCCAGCGATTTGGGTTGCGACTTGGCCGCGCATCTTGAGCCTATCTACCTGGTCAGAGTGCGCCGTGCCCAGGATATGTGCCTTTGTGCCGGTATTTTGCTGTTTGGAGCTGAAGTAGACACCAAAGAGTTGGAAGAACTGGTTGCGAGTTACCCGTTTGCTCAAGCCCTGTACAACTCATGGGAGCATCGGGAACTGGAAAGAGAGAATCAGCGCCTGAGAAGCCAGTACGAAGAAATTGAAGACAAGACGAGCATGCTGGAACAACAGACCATGCAGCTGATTCATGACGTCACCAAAAACGACAGCATCCGCAACAAACAACTTGAGAGAGAACGGCTCGTTTACTGGATTAGCAATGCCGTGAGAAGTTCTCTGCAGATTCAACAAGTTCTAGACATGACAGCTGAAAAGATTGGAGACACATTTGGTGTAAGCCGATGCTTGTTCATTCGACCGCTTGAGTCGAGTGAAGAGCTTGATGTTCACGAGTTTACAAAGGAATCGGTTTCATCTGTGCGTGATGTCTTTTTTACCGATGCAGGTCGCGAATTTACGAAAAAGGCGTTGGACACTAAGACTCCGACGAATCTCGAACATCCGGATACCGACACTCAGTCAACTTTCGACAAAGAGTTTTTGAGGCAGTTGGAGTATTGTTCAGGGTTGATTGTTCCGCTTCTGCTGCGCGATCGTGTCCTTGGCGTCATCTTCCTGCAAGATTGTTTGATGGCACGTGACTGGAGCATCGATGACATTTCGCTTTTGGGATCACTCGGCGATCAACTGTCGGTTGCAATTGAAAATGCCGAACTCCACCTCGAACGCGAGCGGCAAGCCGTCACAGACGGACTGACCGGAGTGGCGAATCGCCGCTGCTTCAATGAATCGTTCAGTCGAGAATTCGAACGCGCCAAACGTTACGATCAGCCGCTTTCACTCGTAGTGATCGATCTCGATTTTCTCAAGAAGATCAATGACACCTGGGGCCACCAGGTCGGGGACGAAGCCATTAAGGGAATCGGGCGAGTGCTCAAGCAATCGATTCGTACAATCGACCTGGCTGCGAGATATGGCGGCGAAGAGTTCTGTCTGCTGCTTCCAAATACGGAGCTAGCGATGGCTGAGCAGTTCGCTGAGCGCATCCGGCGGCTAATTAATGATGTGGAAGTCGACGGCTACGGCAAAATATCTGCAAGTCTGGGAGTTGCAACATATCCAGCGCATGCGGATGACCCTGATACGTTGTTCCTTCGAGCTGATGAGGCTCTTTATCTTGCAAAGCAGAGCGGCAAAAACCAAGTAAAAACATGGACAACACAGGCGGCTGGCAATAGAGGGACTGCTCCAGTATCCGACGCGGCAAAAGAAATCGTTAGATAAAAACGAATGCTTGGATAGGAACGGCAGGCACGGGCGACGTCCGAAATGCAGGCTGGTGCCTTGTTTGCGATCAGTAATAGCCCTAGGCAAAGTCAGATGTGGATAGGGTATAAGAGATAGAAGGTTGAGATTCAGGAAGGTTGATTCAGGAGAAAGACCGTGACTATATTCGATGATGTTTGCAACACAATCAGCAAGGAAGTCGGCAAGGTGCAGCAACGCTCTCAGGAGATGATGCAGCAGTTCAATTTGAACGGTCAAATCAGAGATCTCGAGAAAAAGAAAACAGCGAAGCTGATGGAAATCGGAAAACTTATTTGCGACAAGTATCAACACAATCAGGACGTTTCAGAAGACTCATTGAAAGACAAGGTCAATGAAATTGCCGGGTTCGACCATGAAATAGAAACCCTGCAAACTGAGTTGGATGGTTTGCGCGCAGCAAACGATCCAAGCGCATCGACTAGCCAAAAAGCAGAGGCAAAGGCGGGATTTACGCCGACTCCCGGTTATGAGTGTCCGAGCTGCCATGCTCCGGCAAGCAAAGATAAATCGTTCTGCCCGAGCTGCGGTGAATCACTGGTAGCCAAGAAATCAGATGATGACACCGTTGATGTTGAAGTCGACGATCCGGACAAATAACTGAGCGTTCCTGAGTTAAGTAGAAATTCTTAAGAGGAAGGGAGCAATTGAGCTCCCTTTTTTCTGATCATGCTTGCATGTCATGGATCGCGTGTCATCGATCGCGTGTCATGGCGCGTGTCATGGATCGCATGTCATGTGTTGAATGATGGAGATCGCTTTTCCTGAGAGCACCCCGTGCGTTACACGCGGGCGTTTTTGCCGCAGTCAGGACAGAAGAAGAATGAGGGGCTGATCTTCGATTGGCAGTGTGGGCACGTTCTCAGGCCAACCTCTTGTTCTTGCGTCGGATAGCGTCCAGCGAGAATTTCTTTGAACTGTTTTCCTTCTGACCATACCTTCAATTCTTTTGCACGGAACACAGGAATTGGATGCGTCATCATCAACTCTTGCATGAACTTATAGACCTTATTCAGCGTGCTGTAATCCAGGTCTTCGTAAGTGTCAGCTTGTTTGAGGAACTCTTGCGGATCTGTTTGCAGATACACTGCACGAGAGCCGCCTGCCAGTTTCATGTGAAGGCGCAAGCATGGGTCGAGTTCTTGCAAGACCAGAAGCTCAGCGCGGTCTGCTGTGAGTTCTGATTTCCGCGACCAATCCAGCAAGGCTACCTGCAATCCGAAGACAGCAATTCCGCCGAGCCCAAGAAACTTTTCCGCGAGTTTGGCAAGAATAAATGCAACCGATTTGTAGAGCACGTGACCTGCTTTTACGTGCCCAAGTTCGTGCGCCAAAACTGCCATCAACTCATCTTCTTCAAGAAGGTCGACCAGACCTGACTGCAGGGTAATGAATGGGCGTTCCACACCAAATGTATAAGCGTTGGCGACGGGGTGTGTTACGAGAAACAGATCAGGCTCGTGCATGTCGAGTATGTCGCATGCTTCTTTGAAGATTTTGTAGATTTTGGAACACTGCTTTGGTGTCACATGAATGGAACCACCAAGCAACTGTATCCGATAGATTCGCTCGAGACCGAGTTCAAGGAGCTTGCGCACAACCTGATCGAGCACTGGAATTTTCTTTACCGCATCAAGCGCTGCGCGGTCTGCAGGATGCTCAAATGCGCTAGAGCTGAGTCGCGGGTACTTGCGTCTGATGGTTGCGGAAGTCATTGTTCCTCCAGTCTGGCGATGTGGAAAGCCTACTTTCAATCCATGGTATCCAGTTAATTCCTTTCTACCCCAAAACTGGAAAAAGCGGATCTGGAATCACTAAATAATGGTGAAAGATCAGGGCAAACCCTGGAGGTGCCAACGGGAATTACCGGACTGAACCGAATCTTCAAACCGCAACTTTTAAAGACCACTCGTGCGTAGCGATGCTACACATTACTGGAGACTTGCGACGATTCGGGTTCGGGCTTCGCGTCCGCATTGCCTGTTTCGGGTGTCTTGGTGGGGGTTTCAGACTCTTCGCCGATTTCCGGCATGGCGGCAATTTTCTCGACTTCCGCTACCTCATCAGGTTCACCAAAAGCACCTTCCCACTTCGCCAATACGCACGACGCGAGACAATTGCCTAAGACGTTTACTGATGTTCTTGCCATATCCATTAACGTGTCGACACCGAGAATCAGCGCCACGCCTGACAGCGGCAAATTGAACGTCGCCAATGTTCCAGCCAAAATCACCAATGACGCACGCGGCACCGCTGCTACACCTTTGCTCGTCAGCATCAGCGTCAACATCATCATCACTTGCTGTTCGATGGTGAGATTCACTCCTGCGGCCTGCGCGACGAACACTGATGCCAGCGAGAGATAAAGGGTTGTTCCATCAAGATTGAATGTGTAGCCCAGCGGCAAAACAAAGCCGACGATTCTTCGAGGTACTCCGATTGATTCCATCATTAAGAGCGCCTTGGGCAGCGCAGCTTCGCTGCTTGTAGTAGAGAATGCGATGATGAATGGTTCTTTTACGGCTAGCAGAAATTTCTTCATAGGGATTTTTGCGAACCAAGCAATTGGAAGCAAAACTCCAAGCACAAAAATGATGAGGGACAGATACAATGTTCCGACCAATTTTCCAAGGGTGCTGAGAACCGCCAAACCATGCTCTCCGACGGTGCTTGCAATTGCCGCGGCTACACCAAATGGTGCAAGCTTCATAACATAGTTTGTGTACTTGAACATCACTTCCGAGAGTTCATGGCAGACGTTCAAAATCAATTGCGATTTTGTAACGGACACAGCCAGCGCAAAGATGACTGAGAAAACTACGATTTGCAGCACATCTCCGCGTGCCATTGAATCGATAATGCTTGTCGGGAATGCATGGGTGATTAATTCGCCGCCGGTGAGTTTGTGCGACAGCAATTTTTCTGCGGCAGTCGTCGCTGTGTCGGTCAAGTGAATGCCCGCGCCTGGTTTGAAAACGTTGACACAGAAGAGTCCGACAAGCAGGGCGAAAGTGGTTACTACTTCGAAGTAAATCAAGCACTTCAAGCCGAGTCTTCCGACATGGCTGGCATGGCCACCACCGGCGATGCCGACCACAAGAGTTGCAAAAACCAGAGGTGCAATGATCGTTTTGATCAACCGAATGAAGATGTCCGCCATTGGCTGAAGAGAGACGCCGACTTGTGGGCTCAACCAACCGATCAAAACTCCGACGACCAGACCTATCATTATCTGTCCGGTCAAGTTTGGCATTTTAATTTGCGGCATGTTCTTAGCCAAGTGAGATGATGTCGATTCCGCGTCCTGCAACGATTGCTAGTTGCTCGCGAATACTCACGGCTGATGCCGATTCCACAACTGGAATGTTGGCGGAGACTTGAGGGGCGACCGGCTTAGCGAAACTGATGACGCTTGCCACATCCTTACCGTCCTTGCCTTTTCCGACTACGACTGCTCTTCCGCCGGCAGCCGCCAGTGCAACTGCATCTTGGGGTAAGTCGATTGAACCACTCACACGAAGGTCTGCCTGGTTTTTTGCCAAAACGAGGAAGAAACCTTTGGAGTTTTGGTCGACGGCGCTTGCGAGTACATAGTCATCGGATAGGCACAAATCTCGAATGGCTAGATTCTCGAAGTGCCGCGTGCCGACTAGTTCTGCGGAGTCACCCAACTTGTAGAGTGCGATGTCGTTGAGCCCACTCACCAGCGCATAGCCGCCCTGCGCTCTTACGCGTGCGTAGTTGCCCGGAATATCGAATTTCTTTTCCATCTCAATGCTGTTGGAATAGATTCTGTATTTGAACAACGTGCTTGTCTTTTCGCCGGTTTTGAGCAGATACGCACGTTGCTGCGTGCTGTCGAAACATAGCTGATTCGCTGCGACCTTAGATGATGTAATCGTTTCTTGCAGCTTGTCCATCTTGCGCAACGCGATGCTGTCTTTGGTCAAACACAGCACGTAGCTTCCGGCTCCCACCATGGCTCTCACTGAAGTGGCGAGATCTGACGTTAGCACCAGATTTGGTTTCTCCGGTTCTGCAATGTTGTAGAGTCTCAAGTCGGCACCGGCGAGCACCACGAGGTCTCCCCACTGTGCAATGCTTGATGCAGGCAGGCGAGGAATAGAGTAGGTGTATGTTTGTTCCCATGCGACTTTCGTGTTTGTGTAACACAGCACTCCGGCCCAACCCGATGCGATATAGGCAGACTTGTCTTTCACAAGAATGCTTGCTTTAGGTCCGAAGTTTGCTTTGGGCAAAGTGACGACTTGTTCGCGAATCAGCGAATGCAGTTTGTCTACAGCCAAGGGAAGAACCACTCTATCTCCAGAAGCTTCGCCAATCACAACAAATCGATCGCGTTGTGCCGATGCACCTAAAACCGTCGTCATCGGATCGAGCGTCATGGTGGCAACCGGGTGAGGCATCTGACCGAGAACTATTGTGCGCGCCTCGCAAGATCCTTGCCCCTTGCCGCTTCCGTTATTACCGGCAACCAAGACTCGTTCCTTCTGTCTAGCCAAAATCCTGAAGTCGCCATCGAGTGGAATCGACTTGAGTTGCTCGGGAATGCGCGGATTGATCATTTTGACGAAATCAAACTGCGAGGCTGTTCTGCCATTTGAGCTGAGTACGGCCAAGTGCCGATCTTGCAAACTCAATGCGGCGATTTGATGTGGAAATGAAACCGCGGAGAGAAATTGTGGAGTTGTTCCTGTGCGTTTCGACACGGGAGTATAAATCGCAACCAGATTCTCACCGCTGCTTGAGCTTCCGCCGATGCAGATGGCGTCGGCACTGGCCGTGATGGCGGTGACCTCGGTGAACTTTTCCAGAGGGAAATATCCGACAATTTCAGGGTGCTCGGGAGGTAGCAAAGAAACCGTGACAAGGCAGAGCTGGGTTTCTTGTGCGTCCGTTTCCCTGAGTACTAATCCGTAGGCGACGCCTGGCGCGCAGGTGAAGTCGATTATGCGTTTGCCGAGACCGCCTAACTCGCTGACAATTCTTGCTGGCGTCTTTGCATTTGCTTTTTTGAGGTCGACGATAGCAAGTCTGCCGAATTCATCAGTAAAGAGGAGCATCCCGCGGTCGGTTAACGCCACGTGATCAGGAAGAATCGCCGGCGGCCACATTTGGCGAGACACCTCGTGAGGTCCCATAACCGGAATCCCTCGTGGCGCACGGCGTGCAAAGGCAGGAGCCGCGTGTAGTAAATCGATTGCCGTGGCAGTGCCGCCTAGCCAGGCCAACAGAAAGGCTCGTCGTGAAAGCATCTAGTTGCTAAAGACCCTCAGCGTAGATAGTCTCTGACTATGCCAGCCATGAATTGCAAAAGCAACAATGCCACCATAGGAGAAATATCTATATTTCCTATCGGAGGGATTATACGACGGAATGGTTCAAGGATTGGTTGAACGATATTTCGCAGAGTCTTAAACGGCTGCTCATACCAGTTAATGTTGCTAAACCATGTCAATACGCAATAAAGAAGGATTAGCAAATTCAGCAGGTTGAGAACTCCGAATAATACTTGTCCTACTACGCTCATGTCTGTCTACCTATATTCTGAGGGCTGTCAATCTCTTTCGATTGTGCTGAAATTTTGAGTTTGGTCTGGAATCTTAATTTGAAATTTAGAACCGGCTTTTTGTGCCCTTTTGTTTGCCGGGAGCCAGGACCTTAATGTGATGCTGGACAGCCCTATAAGCGAGATTGTAGCATCATAGTCTATGAATGAGTGGCAACTCACTGAAGAACAAAGCCTGATCGAAGAGATCAAGGCGATCGTCGCTTGCAGCTCGTTTTTGGGTGACGACTGTGCGGTGCTTCCTGGACAGGCGCTTGTTTCAACGGATGTTCTTGTTGAAAAAGTGCACTTCAGACTTGAAACTATAAGTTTGGAAGACCTCGGCTGGAAGGCGATTGCTGTCAACCTTAGTGACATTGCGGCGATGGCGGGGCGCCCGCGCTATTTGACTTGTGCCGTGGTGTGGCCGAATAAGCTCAACAGGCATGCGTTGCGCGCACTCTATCGCGGTATGGAGCAGTGCGCCACTGCTTATCGTTCAAAGATCGTCGGCGGCGACATCACGCGCGGCGATGCGCTTACCATTGCAGTGACCGTCATAGGCGAGGTTCATGAGAATGGTCGAATGCTGCGAAGCGGTGCTAAGGTTGGCGACGCAGTGGTGACTACTGGTGACTTCGGTGCGAGTGCGGCAGGGCTTTCCGTTCTCGAGCGCCTGGCGCGACCCGCGTCGGGAGAGGTTCCACTCAGAAAAGAGGAGCGCAGTTGTGTCAACTGGCACGTTCGCCCTCATCCGAGGCTTTGTGAATCTTGGTCTTTGATAAGGAGAACTGCGGGGTGCGGCGCCTTGATGGATGCTAGCGATGGTTTGGCGGACGCATTGTTGCAAATCTGCCGTGCATCAGGTGTCGGTATGACAATTGATGTCGACAATATTCCAATCGCCGAACACACCCGGAAAGTGGCGCAAGCAAAGGGGGTTGAGCCTCTTGATTGGGCGTTGTACGGCGGAGAAGACTATGAACTTGTCGGCTGTATTGATGCTAAAGTGTGGCACGAATGGCCGAGTCACAAAGACAATAAGCCTTTCACTCAGATAGGAACAGTCACCGATTCTCGTCGCATCGAACTGGTTGCTCGCGGCAAACCGGCTCGCAAACTTGATAGCAGTAAGTGCTTCCAACATTTCGCAGCGCGTTGAAAGTAATTCAAAAAAACATGGGGGAACAATGGTAAACAAACAGGCCGCCGAAATCATGGATGGGAAGGCAGTGGCTGCTTTGGTGAGAGAAGAACTGAAGGAGCGCGTCGCAAAACATCTTGCAAAAGGCAAACGCAGCCCGGGGTTGGCGGTGGTGCTTGTGGGCGACAATCCTGCCAGTGAACTCTATGTGAAAAACAAAATTCAAGCATGCAAAAAGGTCGGTATGGAAAGCTTCTTGAAGCGCTTCCCGTCCGACGCGAAGGAGGACGAGATCCTCAAGTGTATCGACGAGTTGAATCGCGACAATACCGTCGATGGAATCTTGGTGCAACTTCCTTTGCCCTCGCATCTCAACAGTGAGAAAGTGTTAGATTCGATTTCCCCTAAGAAAGATGCCGACGGACTGCATCCGTTCAACGCGGGACAGCTCATGGCAGGTAACAAGGAGGCTTTGCGCCCATGCACCCCATCTGGTGTCATGGTCTTACTCGACCACTACAAAGTTGAGCTGGAAGGAAAAACCGCAGTCGTACTGGGTCGCTCGAATCTGGTTGGTAAACCGATTGCGTTGATGTTGATGGAACGCAATGCCACTGTCACCATGTGTCACAGCCGCACAAAAAATCTCGAGCAAGTTGTGCGCTCAGCTGATGTATTGGTTGTGGCAATCGGCAAAGCCGGACTCGTAAAGGGTGATTGGATAAAGCCAGGCGCTGTAGTCGTCGATGTCGGAATTCATCACCTCAAATCCGACGATGGGCAGTCCGTCGTTGTCGGTGATGTTGAGTTCGAACCGGCATCAGGCCAAGCTTGCCTCATCACTCCCGTGCCTGGAGGAGTTGGTCCGATGACTGTCGCAATGCTTCTAAGCAATGCGGTTAAAGCGTATGAATCATCGACAGGTAAAGTGTAATTGTTTCGACAATTGCAAACTTAGGATACGGTATGTGCGATGACTGAACAGGCAATCACCAATAAGAGAATTCGATTACCACTGTGGTCGCATGCGTTGATGGTTGCGGTGGTGGTGGCACTCATTGCAACGTTCGGAGTCGCTGTGGGCACCGTCGTATACCTCAAGCAAGTTGGAAACGATGCGTTCAATCCGGCGCAAATGCATATTGCCTTAACGCAAATCATGCAGTTTCCCAATGAGCTTCCGGCCGGTTATAAACAACAGATGGGACTTAGCACGCTGGGTTATGTCTTCTGTGGAATTAGTCACGCCGATTCAAATCAGCAGCTTGCCTTGCTTTCTGGTTCTATCGCAGTCGATAAAAGCCGGAGCGCCTTGGATATAGCAAGAGACGCATACGATCACTTTGGGGTTAACACCGCCTCAATTTCAGCGAGGTTTTACTTCTTGCTCAACCAGGGTGAAGAAGATGTTCTCGGTGAGAAGATGGCATACATAATCGGAAAGGCCAAAGACGCTGAGGGCGTTGAATACGAGGGACTGGTCGGTTGCATCGTTCCAAAGAATGTGCAGAAGGTGATTTTGGTATATGCCGTGCAGCCCAAGGGCAAACCACTGGATAAGAATGTGGCTCTTAACCTTCTTCGATCGGCAAAAGGTTTTTAGTTTTCTTCTTTAGTTTCGCCGTTCTGCGTGCTGTTCTCAGCGCCGGTTTCTTCGCCGGCTTGTTCGCTCGCTTGCACTTCTGCAATTTTTTTGAGAATTGACTCCGCAAGTGTCATTGGTCTGTCGTCATCATCGGTGGTGTCATTTGCTGCACTTAGCCCACTGACGAGATGTCCTAGCCCACTCATGTTGCTGATAGCGACGAACAGTTCTTCTTCGGTCATAGAACTTGCATCTGTCAATCCTTGCGAATTCGCCGCGCTCAGCGCACTCAGATCATTCAACACTCCTAATCCTGCAAACGCACCGGTGCCACCACTGCCAATCATCTCTAAAATGGCTGTGTCCAGCTCGCCTGTTCCGCCCAGGTTCAGTCCTTCGAGAGACTGAAGTGCTGACATGTCTGCAAAACCAGGCAGCGGTTCTAAACCTTCATCGGCTCCAACTCCTTCGGAGAGGCGCGTCAATCCTTCGAGCATTCGCCCCATCGAACCAAACATTCGCTCGGTAATCTGCTGGAAGTGCTCATTTTGCTCCTCGGGTGTTGCAGGCGGAATAGAGTTTTGACGCTCTTCTACTTTCTTTGATTCTTCATCGAGACCCTTTTGTTTGAGGGCGACTCTAAGCAGATTGAGAGATGCTGCTAATGACCAATGGTTCTCGCCTCGAACTTGTTCGAGGAGTTCGATAGATTTGCGCGCCAATTTTTCTGCATCATCATAAAGCTTCATTGATATGTACGCAGAGGCAAGCGTTTGCATCGTGCTGGATAATTCCGAAATTTCTTTCTGTGGGGCTTCAGACTTGGTGAATTGGCGTTGCTGAATGCCCAGTGCTTTCTTTAGCATTTCGATTGACTTCTGAGTTGATTCGTCGAACTGGTCGAAAGCAGGTGCTTCGTTGTTCGATTCGGTTATCGGAAACGGAAGCGGGTTCATCGACATTGCCTTCACGACCAATTCTCGTGCGAATTCAAGGTTGTCCGGTCCCGCTTCTTCCTCGCGAAGCTTTATGTACTCTTCGTAGCATTCGTCTGCCTTCTCGCTTTGTCCTCTCATTCGATACATTTCTGAGAGCGTGCGAAGATTTTGTATAACCGTGGGATCTTTTGAGCCTTTAACAGCCCGTTCTCGATTTAGTACTTTTCGCATTGCGGCAATTTGAGGATCTTCCAATCCTCTAGAACGCTCGATTGCCTGGGCTTGTTGATTCAAGATTTCTGCCACGTCACCGAGACCTTGCATCATGAGCGATAGTGAAATAGCTCGCAGCGTTTCAGCGACTTTCGGATGTTTTTTGCCCAGCTGTTTCTTCTGAATTTTTAGCAGCCGCCTATTGCAATCGAACGCTTTATCCGAATCGCCTGCATTCTGTGCTTTCGATGCAACGTGATGCAAAACTTGAGCCACTTTCAAACTCTCAGGGCCATACTCCTTGGTAGCTGATTCGAGTGCCTGGCTCAGTACGGCATCAGCCTCTGCGTGCTGTTTAGACACGGACAGGCGGTCGGCTAAAAGTATCATGGTATCGATGTCTTTTTGATCGCTTGAGGCAATTTTGGATTTCATCAATTCTGAAGCGCGGCGACTCATTTCCTGAGCATCGGCTTTACGGTTCAAAGACCCATAGACAACAGCGAGGTTGTTCAAGCTGCGCAGCAAGGACTGGCTGTCTTTGCCCAGAACTTTTTCCTTTAACTCGAGCGCGCGCTCGAAGTATTTTGCCGCCTCATTGAGATTGCCGTGATCGAGGTGATAGCCACCCAGGTTGTTCACAACGACGGCGGTGCGAGGGCTGTATTCACCGTACGATTTAGTGCAAATCTCTATTGCACGTTGAATCATTTCTTCCACGCCCTCGTCTCGACCTTGTCTACCCAGGCAGTGTGCAATATTGGAATAGCTCGTCGCCAGGAAAGCGTGATCGGGAGGCAGAATCTTTTTGCGAATCTCGAAGCTTTCTCTAAAGCAGGCTTCGGCTTCATCAAGTTTGCCCATGTGCAACAACGCCAAGGCTCGCGTTTCGAGAGATTCGGCATACTCTTCGTGCAACTCGCCGATAGTTTGTTTCTGCATTTCAATTGCGTCTTCGGCAAAGCTGAGTGCCTCAGTGTAGGCTCCACGCTTCCAGAATACTTCCGCCAATCCCTGCTTCACCTTTGCTATTTCACTGTGTGGTGCCTGATAGAGCGCCTCGGCAATTTCCAGAGCGTCGTAGAGATGGTCCTCTGCTTCGCTGAGCAGTTCCTGTTCATAGCAAAGCATTCCGAGTTCTAAGAGCGCGTCGCAGTGTTGTTGTGAAATGGAGTCATCTTTTGAGTCCAAGAGTTCTAGGGCTTTGCACAGAAACTGCTCTGACTCCTCGTAGCGAGCAAGCTTTTGTAGTGCACGTCCGTACTCGATGTAGAGCGGGACACGCAGTTCTTTCTCGAGTGCACTATCGTTGGCTTTTCCTTCCAATATGTTCGTGCAGTCGAGGTAGCGACCTTCCTTATACGCGAGCTTGCCATCTTCCAGGATTTTTTGAGAGCTCATTGCAGTTCTTTCCTTCGTTAGTTGTGAACCAGCCTAAAAGAGTTCGCTAGGTCTGAACGTTTGGCGCGTACTCATCAGGACTCATGTTGAAGGTCCAAGCAACAGCGTTGCGGGCTGATGTCATATATGGTGGTACACGCAAGAAATAGAACTTGCGACTTCCATCCGGCTCTGGTGTTCGGTTGGTTACTTTGACGACCACGACCGGTTCGTCGTTCGGCAACGACTTCTTGTAGAGCACGCCGAATTCATCGGCGTCTATCTGTCTGGCGCCGGAGTCTTCGAGGTATCGTTCCAACCCATATTGTTGAATCAGAATTCTACGAACTTCGGCATTCTGCTCTTTGTCTATCTGGTCGATGGAAAGTTTGTCTGTAGACTCGACTGCTTCAGCAGGCACGACTACGCCGCTCCAGGCAAACAACTTGAATCCGTCCGAGAATTCCATAGCTGCGCCCGTGTCATTATGCAGCTGATTTCTCTCATTCACTGTTGCATGCTTCGGTGCTTCACACAAAAAGCATATCGAGCGTCTCGCTTCAACATGAAAGACGTTTTCTTTGAGTGTGAGCCAGTCTATGATCGGTTCTTTTAATTCTGGCTCGAATTCGAGCGGTAAATGTCTTACAACAAATGCTACATGTCTTAGATCCATAACTTGAACTGGTGAGTGAAGTTGCTCATGGAGAATGGCAAACAGCTCTTCTTCTGGCTGTTGTTCTCTGGCAAAGATACTGAATGGATTTGGTTTAGGTTTCAGTTTTTCTCTGCAGACTTCTCTTACCTTTTGTTGAAGCTCTGGTGACAGCGCCGACAAAAGCTGTGTGGCTGCGTTGTTTCCCACCAGTCCGCCCAAAGACAAGAGTCCCCACTGTCCCCGCATGAGCGTTAATCTGTCATTGCCGATTCGCACTTCATTTGCATCTTCCGTTGCCTGCCTGAACACTTCGCGAAGTCTCAATTTGACCGGCACAGACAGCTTGTCGCAAGCCAGATCCTGGGCTGCGGTTACATTGGCGCAGAGTGCCAGAGTCATCTGGCTTGTATAGTCTGTGCCTGCGACGGTCTCGAAATTGAATGATTGCTCTGATTCGGGGCACGGCAGCTTGAGCGCTTCTTTGTGTTTGTCATAGTTCTGCCAAAGGCGCTTCCAGAGTGGGCTGTTCAACTCTTCCTCGAGTCGTGCATGAAATTCATCGTCACCAGAGGTGATGGCGTGCAATATGAGTATCGCCCTGGTCATCACCAATTGCCATGGACTCTCGCACCACACTATTTGAGGTGCCTCAGTGTGTACTAGCTTGTACAAGCGACGCAGCGCAAGGGTGACTTCGTCGCGATTGATTTGTTGTTCCCTCCATACGTGTTGCCATTCTCTGGCATACTTCACCAATAGCTTGTCTTGTTCATCGGACAATTTCTGAATTTCCGGAGTCTGCTGTTCGTTAGAAGAGGCCGTTACCATGATTTCACCTGTGGAAGCTAGAGCTCAATGATTGCTGCGCGGCATCAGGTACTTGAAGAATTCGAGGCGTCATCTTCGTCAAGTGCCACTAGAAACTCGAGTGTCCGTTGCAAACGGCGCAATTCAGCGTTGTCTGGCATATCTGCAAGGGCGCGCCTTAAGCATTCTTGGGCTGCGTCATATTCCATTTCCACGGTTAGAGCTCTTGCCATTAAGGCGATGGCTTGGCTGTAGTCAGGGTTGATTTTGAGTGCAGTGTTTAGTGCAGCCTTGCAGCCTTCAACGTCGCCATCTCTCAAGTAAATGTCCGCCAAAACTCTTTGCGGCCACTCGAAGTCCGGATAATCCGCAGCGATTTTAACTGCTAATTTTCGTGCTTCGCCTTGATCCATCAACAGTCGGGGTTCGAGCCGTCGCAGTCTTTCTATGGCGTCTTGCGAAACTTCGTTCTTTGGCACACGGGTGTTCAAAAAACGCTTGCAGTCTGTTTGCAAGCGCTCGTCGGGTTTTAAGGCAAGAGCTTTCTGGCAGGCTTGCCTCGCCAGGTTGTGCATCTGTTTTTCTTCGTACCAGAGCCCGAGCTCGTAATACTGATTGGCAGTGAGGTCTTCTGGAATTACTTCAGGTGGTTTTCCGAACAAGCCGCCCCCTTTCGACCGGAGTATGGTTTGCGGTGGCGCGCAAATTACTTAGTCGAGACGATTTCCCCAACTGTTGATATGCCCAACTTGAGTCATATAAAAATGAAACTGATGGGTTCGTTAATAACTCTTCTAATTTGCTGTCGACTTCTATTTCGGCAAGAAGCTTTTGAGCACCTGCGCCAGCGAAGCCAGCAACGGCTTCGGCGTATCAGGGTCGCCTTTGAGGATGGACTCCGTGAATGCCTTGGCTTGCTCAAGCGTAATGTGCGGTGGGATTGGAGCAATGTTAGGGTCGCAATGAACATTGATCACGGCCGGTCTGTCGCAAGATAGTGCCGCCTTCAGCGCAGGAACAATCTCATCAGGATTTTTGATTGCATATCCTCTGAGTCCAATCGATTCGGCGAATTGCGCGTATGGGAAGTCCGGTATGTCTTGTGACGCAGCGAATTTCGGATCTCCTTGTTGAACTCGCATTTCCCAAGTGACAAAATTCAGATCTTTGTTGTTGAGCACAATTACCACAAGGCGCGGGTCGATCCACTCGTGCCAATACTTCGAAATTGTGATCAGCTCATTCAATCCGTTCATTTGCATGGCGCCATCACCGGCGAAGGCAATAGCTACACGCTCAGGATATGCAAATTTAGCAGCGATGGCATATGGAACGGCACAGCCCATCGAAGCCAATCCGCCAGATGCTGACGCCAGCATGCCTTGTCGGAGCCGCAAGTCGCGTGCGAACCAAACCACTGATGTTCCCGAATCAGCGCTGATGATCGATCTGTCTGGCAAAAGATCCGATAGTTCAAAGAACACACGTTGTGGATTGACAGGTTCACCTGGTTCCATTGCGCGTGCTTCCACAACTTTTCTCCAATCAAAGACCCATTGAGAAACTTCCGTTCGCCAAGTTCTGTCTGGCTTGTAATTCAGAAGTGGCAGCAGTGCCTTGATCGTTTCTCTTGCGTCGCCTTCCAAGCTGACTTCCATTGGAAAGCGCAGGCTCAAGTTGCGCGCATCAAGGTCGATTTGAACGCCGCGAGCTTTGTCTTCGCCAGGAAAAAATTCTGCGTAAGGAAAGTTTGAACCAATTACCAGAATCGTATCGCACTCAGTCATCATCTTGTGCGTCGCCTCTGTGCCTAGCATTCCTATTGATCCCGTGACGTAAGGGAGGTCATCAGGCAATACTGCTTTTCCTAAAAGCGCCTTCGAAATTCCTGCGCCGAGCACTTCGGCAATTTGAATTACTTCTTCCGAAGCGCCCATTGCACCAGCACCTACGAGGATTGCAACCTTCTGCCCTTCGTTTAGAACAGCAGCCGCTTTTCGCAAATCGATGTCTTTGGGTATGACGCGAGGGCTTGAATAGCCAACGCCGGAGAATGTCGTGCCATGCTCTTTTTTTGGTGAAGGAACGGCAGGCATATCCTGCAAATCGCTTGGAAGAATTATGCACGTCACCGTTCTTTCCGCTTTTGCAATTCGGAATGCACGGTCGACCAAGTGTCTGACTTGGGAAGGAACAGTCGCAATATTCACATATTGGTGTGCAACGTCCTTAAACAAATTCTGCAGATCTACATCTTGCAGATAGCTTGAGCCTAGAACGCTGCGCGGCTGTTGCCCGATGATGGCAACCACCGGCTGATTGTCCATCTTCGCATCGTACAGACCATTCAAAAGTTGAATCGCTCCTGGCCCGGCTGTAGCCATGCATACTCCGACTTCGCCTGTGAATTTCGCATGTGCGCATGCCATGAACGCTGCCATGACTTCGTGACGCACCTGTACGAAATCGACTTCTTCGCTGTGTTTGTTGAGCGCTGCCAGCAGAGGGTTTATGCCGTCTCCAGGATAGCCGTAAATTCTTCTGACTCCCCACTCAGTGAGACGTTGAATGACAAAGTCGCTTACATTTTCAGACATGAGGAATCGCTCCTAAAGCTCTAGATTCTGCGCGATTAGCAGAAAAATGCGGTAATAAAGACATGACGTTGAAGGCTGAGATCGGTTTCGACTTGCGCTGAATCGATACGTTAATTAACTATCGCCTCATCAATACAAAACCTCCTCCGCAGAACGGAGGAGGCTGTTGTCGTGCAAAGGTTGCATGAGTTCGAGAAATCTCTGTTAGTCCATATTAGTGAGAGCGGATTTCGTAGACTCGATTAGTTGCTTGATGAGGTTTATGCAGAGCTCGTCAAGCGAGTCGTCGCACACGTCGTCTCGCGACTCTGACTCAAACCAAACAACTTGGTCATCAACCAGTTCTGCTTGAATAGTGGCGATCGGAGTGTACGCTGCTGAAGCATTCTCCAATCCCATCATTTCGCGTATCGGCATGAGGAAGAATTTGATCTGGTTTTTGGAACCATGAACGACGATGCTGTACAAGCTTGTGGAAACCCGCGCTCTGAGCGCCGAAATCTTTTGTCGGATGTTGAGACCGCCTGCTACTAGTTCCGGTTCGGTGACTGCGAGGTAGAGTTCGCTGAATCCCAAAACAGTGTTCATTTCAATTGAGCAGCTCAACATTACGTTGAAGATGTGATTCATTCGAGCGGCCATCGATTCGGTATATACCGTTTCTTCATGCATCGAGCGTGACGCTTCTTTTCTGCGTCCGTCGAGAAACTCAATTGCGCTCTCCAGCAAATTGCTCATCATGTCTGATTGCGAAGTGCGATATCTCATTTTGTAGGACGAAAGAATTTGTTCGTGGACGATCGAACGTTCGTATTCGCAATCGAGTATATGCAAGTGATCGAAGCTGCGATCCACCGTTTTACTGCGGCTGTCTATGACGCGCCATCTGTAGCAAAACAAGTTTTGCTTGAAGTGGTTGTGGCGCGCCAAGAAATTCGGCTTCTTGGTCACACTGCTTTGTTTGAGTTCTTCGATCAAATCGGAGGTCAACGACGATTGCGAAGGTTGCGACGGTTTTGTCAGATTGGTCATGATTGAATCCTCTGCGCGACGATGCGGCCCCTCGCTCCGAAAATGCGCGAGCGGGACAGGACGAGAAAGTTGTAATTGAAGGCGGTGGTTGACTTTGTCATAGCTGGATGACGACAACCATTCACATCATATGGCACGTTCTCAGGGGCGTAAATTCGCGGTTTAGTATTAGCGAAAACGCGTATAAAACCCGTCAAACATTGTGGCGCAAGGGAGTGCGGGCGTTTAGGGCGATTGGGGTGTCCGAGAATTTGAGGACATGTCAATGTCATTTCAAGGGTCGTTTAAAAGAGCTGCCAAGACCGCCCAGCCCGGCGACAGCGAGAGTTTCTTAAACTTGGTATGCAACTTTGTTTATTCGTGAGCCAAGATGATAATGTAAGCTGTAAGCAAGACGAAATTCGTTTACGAGAGGCAAGAGATGTCACAGGAAGCCCACAACGACCCCAGCATGTTCTGGTTGAAGTTCTTCTTTATCTGCTTTGCCGGTACGGTGCTCGCTATCGGTGTCTGGGCTGCTTGGCCAGGCAACTACGATCCAAACTACGAGCCCAAGGTTACCGCAGGCGGCGGCCACCACTAAGGCTGAAAAGGCTGTTGCTCTTAATGTTTTGGGTGTCGACAGCAGGCTCGGCACGGGTATTTTATGGCAAACGCGGAAATCATATGTATAGGCACTGAGCTACTTTTAGGCGACGTGCTGGACACAAACTCCCAGTTTTTAGCTCTAGAACTGGCCAAGTTAGGCATCAATTGCTTTTATCGCACCACAGTTGGTGACAATGTTCAGCGAATCAAGGACACTGTTCTTGCTGCACTGAACAGGGCTGATGTAGTGATTACCTCAGGCGGCTTAGGCCCGACACAAGATGATCTTACGATTGAGTGCTTGGCGCAGCTTGTCGGTGTCGACATGGAGTTTGATGCGCAAGTGCTTGAGCGCATCGAAGAGTTTTTCAAACAGCGTCATTTTGTGATGCCTGAGTCGAACAAGAAACAAGCTTATCGTCCAATTGGTTCGACGATTTTGCGAAATCCTGTGGGAACGGCGCCAGGAATTATCTGGAAGTTGAAAGATAAGGAATTGTCGAAATTAGGTGTTGTGGAACCGCATCGAGATCGGCTCATTCTGACCTTTCCAGGCGTTCCTACAGAATTGAAGGAGATGTGGCGGGAAATTGCCGCACCACTGCTGCAGCAGGAGTATGGCAGCGGAGTTCTCTGGAGCTGTGAGCTAAAACACATCGGCATCGGTGAATCTGCACTGGCGGAGTTGTATGCGCATCTGATAAATGGCTCGACTAATCCGACCGTCGCGCCTTATGCCGGGCGTGCCGAATGCAGGCTGAGAGTGACGGCTAAAGGCGATTCAATTGTCGATGCACAAGCGATTGCGCAACCGGTTATTGACGAGATTCGAAAAACAAGCGGCACCAAGTGCTATGGAATGAACGATGAGACATTGGAATCGGCCGTAGGGGGTCTCTTAAAGGCGAACAGTATGACGATCGCCGTTGCAGAGTCATGTACTGGTGGGCTTGTAAGCAAGCGGCTTACTGATGTTTCCGGCAGTTCAAGATACATAAAACTAAACGTCGTGACTTACAGTAATGAGGCAAAAATGCAGTTGCTGAATGTCAGCGAAGAGACGTTGATGCAACACGGTGCAGTGAGTTCTGAATGTGCAAGAGAAATGGCGATAGGTGTAAGAAAACTTGCACAAGCCGATGTGGCGGTGAGCATCACCGGGGTTGCCGGACCTGATGGTGGAACGCCGGATAAGCCAGTCGGGCTGGTCTATTTGGGGCTTTCTGCTGGTGATGATTACATCGCAAAAACACTCAACTACAGCGCAAAGATGACGCGAAGCGAAATTCGATTCCGCACATCTCATGAAGCACTAAATATGGTGCGCCTATATCTCTTGGAAAAATCTACGGTTAGTGTCGCTCACTGACTGCCTGGTTCCGGCGCAAATCCGATGCCGTTCCCGCCTCTTGCCTGCACCTTTTCTGCCGCGATGTCTGCTTGAGCGATAAGCTCTTCGCATTCAGTGCTGTGTCCCGGAAAGTGTGCGATGCCGAGGCTGGCCGTAACCGGAATAACATACCACTGATGTTTGATCTGAATAGACTCAAACTTCTTGCGAATTCTTTCGCAAAGCACACCGGCGCCGTTACCAGGTGTCTCTGGAAGGACCAAAATGAATTTGTCATCGCCGAATCGCCCGGCTAAATCAACATCGCTTCTGATGCATGAGTTGAGCGTTTCAGCCCCGGTAATGACGGCAGACTCCGCTGACAGGCACCCGTATTCTTGTGAGATGTTCTTTAAGCCGTCCAATGCCACCACTACCACAGATACCGGCCGATTGTAGCGCCGCGAGCGGCTCATCTCGCGTCTAAACTTGCGAAGGAGATAACGGAAGTTGTACACCGGTCTGGTGTCATCAAAAAACGCGATGCGGTCGATGTCGTCTTGGGTGTAGACGACTCGTTCTACTTCCTCTTCTTCTTGCTCGAAGATCCCAGGCTCTCGCTTCTGTTGTTGTTTGGGACCCGGGCCATTTAACAGGTCCAACAGCATCATCTCGTCATATGTGAGGTTCTGATTTCTAACCTGACTGACGCGACGGTGAAAGACGTTGTCTCTCACGATTCCGCCAGGGTCATTGCCTCGTTTACGTGGATCGCTATTCATACGCGCAACCTACTTTCACCCTCACTGGTTGCCAATTGCGGGAATTGCTTCCTCCAGACGGTTATTCCACAAATTTTCGGGCGGAAAACTCCACAGGGGCGCCAGTCGGTGAATTAACCTCCTGGAATGCCGGTGGGCTTATTTTTCCGGGTTAGACCCATGTTATTTTCATGAGTTCGTTTCGATGATAGATCTATGGTTGATGACAAGGGGTATGCGGCATGACGAACCTCGTCGGTAGAAATGTCGGCACGCAGATAATCGCTGTGCTGATGACAGTGCTCATGTTGCTGAGCGGCTGTCCCGTTGAAGCAAAGTACGGCACGCCAACTCCGTCGCCGGCGACGGGTTTAGCGTCGGCGCCACCCGCGTTGCCGCCACCACCGCTGCCTGCTGAGCGTGGAATTTCACTTCCACCGCCTGTGTTGCCGCCTGCACCCCCAGCATCTAATGTGGCTGTGGACGAGCCAGATCCGGAGGGACCTGACTTCACGCTCACTAGCCTCTCCGATAACGCTGGGAAGGCTCCGCAGATAAAAACCGCGGCGCTTCGTCCGATTTCGCGGGAGCAGTATGACAGGCTTGTCTTGCGGCTTGCGCCGTTGAAACCCAATTCTGCAGACAACTTCAAGCTTCCCACCGAATCTTTGCAACCATTGCCTCAAAGACCAGGCAAGGTGAAGGCCATTGTTTTTCCGCCTCAAGCACCAGCGAAGGAACCACCAAAAGCACCATCAAGACCAACTTCGCCTCTGAGGGTGACACGGTTTACACCTGAGGGAAGGGTGAGTGAAGTCACCACTGTTAGTATCACCTTCTCGCAGCCTATGGTTGCCGTAACCTCCGCTGATAAGGCTGCAGAGAAGGTCCCAGCCCAACTTTCTCCGCAAGCTGAAGGGCAGTGGAGATGGTTAGGAACTCAAACGCTGGTTTTCGAACCTAAAGGGAAAAGGTTTCCGAGGTCTTCGGAATTTACAGTGACCGTTCCCAAAGATACCGCGTCAGAACTAGGCGGAAAGCTCGCAGCGGAAGTTTCGTACAAGTTTCAAACGCCTTTGATTGGCGTCTATAGTTTCGAACCGCAGAGCAACGATTGCGAATTGCAGCCGCAGATTATTGCGATCTTCAATCAGAAGATTGATTCTGCGAAGGTCTTTAAATTTATGTCGCTCACAAGCGGAAAGCAGACTTACGAATTGAGGCTGATACCCAAAGACGAAGCGCTGAAGATTGCTCGCATCAAGGATCTTGAGAAGAACTATCCCAATGCGTGGTTGGTGGCGAAACCTGCAAACACCTTGCCGAAGAACACACAGTTTAAGGTCGCATTTGCTGCCGGGCTTCCATCCTCGGAAGGTCCGCTAACCATGCCGAAACCGCTTTCTTTCACCTTCGGCACTTACGGTCCATTGGTGATCGACAGGCGGAATACACAGACGGACTACGAGTATGGTTGGAGCCAACCGAGCATAAGTTTCTCCAATCGAATTGAGAAGACGAAACTCACCCAGAAAGTTTCGATCTCTCCTGCAGTCAGAGAGTTTGAAGTAGATAACTCCAACCAAGGCATGCCGTTGGAGTTGCGCGGGAGATTCAAGCATAGCACCACATATAAGGTCACTTTCTCCCCTTCGATCAAAGACATTTATGGGCAGACATTGTCCGGAAACAACGTCGTGACTTTCAAAACGGCGGTGCCGGCGCCATCTCTTTATCCGGATGAGTTCTCCGTTTTAGAGCCTGCTGCGAATTTGAAGTTTCCCATTCGAACGAGTGGTATCAAGCGATTTAAGTTGACAGTCTACAAAGTTCTGCCCGCTGATTGCGCGGCAGTATTTAAAGATTCCGAGAATCTTGCGAAAAAATTGGGCTCTCGTCGAGTTTGGTCCGGCGTGGTTCCCGTGACACCGGCTGCGGATGGCGAGGACGACATTACTCAATTCGGCATTGCGAAGTACTTGCCAAAAGGGCACGGAATCTTGGTGCTCGACGCATCCTCTGATGTAGCGGAGCAGCGCCAAACCTTTGTAGTGCAAGTAAGTGATTTGGGTTTGGAAGCCTTCAGCGATCACAAAGGTGTCGTAACTAGAGTGTTCTCTTTGAAATCTGGCGCTCCACTCAAAGATATTGAACTTGGCTTCGATTCGAGCACTGTCAAGTTGAAATCGGACGAGAATGGTTTGGCGAAACTTCCAACATCCGACAAGTCCGCATATATCATCATCGCAAAGCGCGGCGAAGAGTTCGCTATTTTGCCGAAAGATATGTACGACACAGGTTGGACGTCGAGTTCAGACAGCAACCTTGTTTGTTGGTTCGCCCAAACAGATCGTGACTTGTATCGGCCGGGTGAAACGGTTCATATAAAAGGATGGCTTCGCGAGCGCAACGAAGGGACTAACAGCACTCTCAAACTGGTGCAAGTGCCTAACGCGAAAGTCAGACTGACTGTGTTTGATCCAAGCAACAATCAGCTGATGGAAACGGCAAAGCCAATCGACAAACTGGGAGGATTCGACTTCGAAGCGTCGATTCCAAAGAATGCCAATTTAGGTAACGCGCGAATGGAATTTACGCTCCTGACGGATAAGGGCGAAGCTCCCCGCGGCTACGAAAACCCAAGCTATTCTGCGGAGTTCAAAGTTCAAGAATTCCGTCGACCTGAGTTTGAGCTCTCGGTTGAAGAAGATCAAACTGCTCCGTATTTCGATGGTGACCAATTCTCATTCACCGCTGAGGCGAAGTATTTCGCAGGTGGTCCCCTTGCAGGCGCTCCGCTCAATTGGGATGTATCCACGCACTCAGCGTTTTACTCTCCTCCAGGTTGGTCGAATTTTCAATTCGGCGAACAGCCGCAATGGTTCAGCCGCTTCCTGGGGTGGGCAAGGGTTTTGCCAGACACAACCGGAAGAAAAACGTTGCCTGTTGTGACCGATCCTTCGGGGAAAAATACAGCGCAGGTGAAAATTAGAAAGTTTGTAAAACACTATCCCTACAATTTTGAAGTCGCAGGAACAGTAACCGACGTCAACCGCCAGGAGTGGACCGATAAGAAGACAATTCTCGTTCATCCCGGGCGTCTGTATGTTGGATTGCAGCAAGAACGTCGGTTTGTTCAAGAAGGAGAACCAATTGAGCTCAAATACATAGTCAGCGATCTTGACGGCAAGGCGACTCCCAAGCGAGTGAAATTTCAAATCGATCGAGAAGTCACGACTGAAAATGACAAAGGCGAATGGGAAACCAAATCAGTCAGAGTTGAATCGAAAAACCTTGAGTCGAAAGAGCAGCCCACAGCATTCGAAATCACTGACACTAAAGCTGGACTTTATACGGTTTTGGCCAGTGTGACTGATGAGAAGGAACGCCAGAGCGACACGAAGATATCAATTTGGGTTGCAGGCAATGAGCAATCGAAGTTGGGTGGAACCAAAATAGAGCAGGGAACAGTCCAGGTCGTGCCTGACAAAGACTCGTATGGAGTCTCAGATAAAGCGCGGCTTTTGGTGCTCCCTCCATTCTACCCATGCAGTGGGATCATCACGGCGCGCAACCATGGCGTAATCATCAGCACCACATCATTCAAGTGTGAGAAGAGCTTTGCTTTAGTGGAATTGCCTCTAAGCGAGCAGTGCGTGCCTTCCTTTAAGGTACAGGTTGATGTGGTTGGGAGAACCAACTCATTGGCTCCCATTGGCACCACATCTGGCACCGTCAAAATGGAGAAGAGAAATCTGCCGGGTTATGCAAGGGGGGACGCCGACATTGATGTGCCGCCGAAACATCACAAACTTGTTGTCACCGTTAAGCCAGTGAAGACGGGAATTGAACCCGGGGGAGAGACAGATGTCGACATCGACCTCAAAGACAGCAATGAAAAGCCTGTTGAGGGGCAAGTTGCAATTGCTGCTGTCGATGAGTCGATTTTGGCGCTTGCAGGGTACGAGCAACTGACGCCGATTAATGCCTTTTATAAGGAAGGTGATTCGTCCTTTGGCGAATCGTCATATCTGTTGCAAAGTTTGCTCGTGCCGACGGTTGTCGAGGAACAAACGAGACCAGTGTCACCACGCAAGTACAAGGGCAAAGGATCTCCAGCCCCGGCACCGTCACCTTCACCGGTGCGAGAAATGGCCTCGTTGCCGGCGCCTTCAGCTCTGCCACCACCGCCAATGCCTGAAGGTCCCGGAGGAGGAGCGGGCGGCGCAGCGGCAGCTGATGGTAAGCCGATTAGGATGCGTTCGGACTTCAATCCGTTGGCACTCTTCAAAGATGTCGCGCTGACAGATCCAAACGGTCACGTGCGCATCAAAGTAAAGGTACCGGACAATTTAACTCGTTACAGAGTCATGGTGTGGGCAGTTTCTGGCGTGGAAAAAGCTGGAATCGGTGACAGCAATGTGACTGCGAGACTACCGTTGATGGTGCGTCCGTCACTGCCGCGGTTCCTAAACTGTGGTGACAAGGCGGAACTGCCTGTGGTGCTACAAAATCAAACTGATGAAGCGATGGAAGCAGAGGTTGCGATTCGTTCAAACGGATTGAAACTGGCAGACATCCCCGGTGGTGCGGTTACGGTCCCCCCGAATGACAGGATAGAAGTGCGCTTCCCCTCTGAGACAATTTCAGCAGGCACTGCAAACGTCCAGCTGGCCGCTGCGTCAGGTAAGTTTACTGATGCCGCCGACGCCACCTTGCCGGTGTACACTCCAGCTACCAGCGAGGCGTTCGCCACATACGGTCAAATAGATCAAGGAATGGCAGTGCAGTCGATTGAAACTCCTGTTGATGCGTTTAGTGAATATGGTTCTCTCGATGTCACCACATGCAGTACTGCATTGGGTGGACTGGAGGATGCATATTTCAGTTTGCGCCGATATCCATTTGACTGTTCCGAACAGGTCTCAGCCCGGTTGCTATCTATGTTGGCGCTGCGCGACGTAATAAGCGCCTTTGGTAAACAATCGCAGGAGTCCGCGGCCGAAACCAAAGCGTTTATGGAGGCTGACATCAAACTGTTGCTAACTCGTCAAAAATACAATGGCGGGTTTGGCTTATGGAAGAGCGAGGAGAAGAACGAATGGCCATACGTTAGTTGCCAGGCTACTCGTGCTTTACTTCTTGCCAAAGAGAAAGGTTTCGATGTTCCCTCCTATACTCTTGAGCGATGCAACAGCTACTTGAGGGGGATTGAACAGTATGTTCCGCTCAGAACCAATTCGGCAAGTCTGATGTCATATTCACCGAAGACTCGTCGAGCCGTGCTTGCCTATGCTCAGTATGTGTTGAGTTTGAACAAGCAAGCGCAAATCTCTGAGGCAAGAAGCCTATTGACTGAGACACTGAAGAGCATGGAGGCGAGCGCAACCGACCAAAAATATGTTGAGTGGCTTTCTTATTCTGCTTCGGCAGGAACGGCAGAAACACTCGCTTGGCTGCTGCCGATTCTCACAAATGATGCTTCGTCTAAGGCGCAAGTTGAGTCTGCCAGAAAGAAAATCGATGCTTGTATTAGTGAAACCGCCGCTGGTGCCGAAGTGGTGTCTGATGCCTACGACAGCGACACATATCTGATCTTCCACTCACCAAGAAGAAGCACTGCTGTGGTTCTCGAATCATTGATGCAGGATCAGCCGGACAATTCGATTATTCCGAAGCTCGTCAACCATCTCATGGCGGCGCGAGAGAACGGAAAGTGGGTAGGAACGCAAGAGAACTACTATATTCTTTGCGCTCTCGACAGGTACTTTGCTAAGTATGAGAAAGAACGTCCGGACTTCAGAGTAAACATGTGGATAGGCACTGACTTTGCGGGGCGGCAAACATTCCAGGGAAGGTCGAGCGATTCTAACGTCCTCAAGATTCCTATGAGTTTTCTCAAGACGAGACCGGAAAAAGAGGACCTGACGATTCAGAAGGATGGACCAGGGAGGCTCTACTATCGCATTGGCATGAAGTATGCGCCGACAAATCTGATGCTCGACCCACGAGACCGCGGCTTTGGAGTGGACAGAAAATACGTAGCTGTCGATGATAAGGACGATGTGAAGGTCGACAAAGATGGCGTCATTCATGTGAAATCCGGCGCAACTGTGAAAGTAACGTTGACAGTAAACAATGCTGCATCGAGACATCACGTGGCGCTCGTTGATCCGATACCGGCTGGTTTCGAGATTACGAATCCGGCGCTTCAAGGCTCGCGAGATCAACCAGTGAAGATCGCGGGCGAGACTGGGGATCAGGATGACAAAGATGACTACAAGCCGTTCTGGTTTTGGTGGGATAGGTACTGGTACGATCATCACAACTTTAGAGACGATCGTGTA
Organism: uncultured Candidatus Obscuribacterales bacterium; assembly: GCA_964478655.1. Classification (GTDB taxonomy): domain Bacteria; phylum Cyanobacteriota; class Vampirovibrionia; order Obscuribacterales; family Obscuribacteraceae; genus CAYZJR01. The sequence continues at coordinate 7,099 of CAYZJR010000064.1, read as the reverse complement.
GAGGTTTTCTCATCCTATATATATGGGGGGAACCGACAATACAGTTATTTTGCAAGGGCTACAACTCCTGGTGTATACATAGTGCCGCCTACGCGCGCGGAGGAAATGTATGCTCCGGAGACTTTTGGTCGAGCAGCATCGCTGCGAGTTGTTGTTGAGTAGAAACTGAGAGGAACTGCGATGAAAATCGTCATTAATCGAACAGTCGTTGCGTATTCAATAGTTGTTGGGATGCTCATCGGCATGGCAATGCAGCAAGGTGTGCTCGCAAGACGTGCTTATGGTAGCTACGACTTAGATGAGGATTCTCGTCGGGCGATATTGCAGGGACGTAGTAGCTCATCATCGCAAACCCGCACGCGCGAGAGAAGAACGAGAACCCGGGTGCGGCAACCGAATAGGGCGCAAAGGCAGGCACCAGTCGTGGTACCGGTTGATGATGGCGCTTCATCTGGTTCGTCATCTGAGTCATCTTCTACGTCTAGCTCTTCGACTACCTCGACTGGCAGTGGGAGCGCACCCTCGTCTTCCGCTATCGCTGTGCCAAGCAGCGCTGTTAAGCCCGGCGGACTATCCCCGTTGTCTAAGATCGATCCACCGACTACATATTCGAAGTAACTTCAACCATACTTGAACCAGCTGATGAAAAATCCAAACGAATCCAATAGTGAAATCAAACTGTTCGGTCTCTCGCTAAACCTGCAGACTATTGTTGTGGGTATCGTCTTGTTAGTCGTTGGACTCGGTGTAGGACTACTTCTCGGAAACCTTTGCAAAAAGCCGGAGCAGACTACACAAGTGACAAGTGGTGGAGCTGCTGCAGGCGGCGCCTCTGCTGGTAGTGATAAACCTCAAGAGGAGGCTAAGCAACAACAGTCGAAAACAGCGGAACCGGCCGCGGCAGAAACAGCAGCGACAGAGCCTGCGCTGAAGAGTGACGACCCAATTCGAGACGGGAAAGCTGCATTCGAAAAGCGAGATTATGCGCTTGCCTTGAAGTACTTCGACTTGGCGCTCGGCAAAGATGCCACCAAAGCTGAAGGGTACCACTGGCGCGGAATCGTCTATGCAAGTAGTCAACTTCCTGAGACTGCTATCAAAGAATACGATGAGTCGTTGAAGCTTTCACCAGATTCGGTGGCGTTCCATCTAGATCGAGCTGCCGCATTTTATGCGTTGCGCGACTATGAGAATGCAGTAGAAGACTACGACGCTATATTGAAAATTGAGCCAAGTAACAATGATGCGCTGTTGGGTCGAGCTATCGCAAACAATGCGCAGAAGATGTACGAACCAGCGCTGAATGACCTTAGTAGAATAACCTCGCGGAATGCAAAGTCCTATCAGCTTCAAGGCGACGTAAACTTGGCGTTGCGCCGATACGGCGACGCATTGCAGGCCTACGATCAGGCATTGCAGTTAGCTCCTAACAACTTCGACCTAAGATCGCGCAAGGCCCGAGTGTATCTCGTGAGTGGTCAGACGAAAAAGGCAGTGGAAAACTATGGAAAGCTATCGCGTGAACGGCCCTGGCGAGGTGACATCGGAAACGATGAAGGATATGCGGAGATCTGTGTGCGTGACTATTACGGAGCATTAAACGATCTGTTTATCGCAAAACAATCGTGGGCATCTAGAGTTCTCACTGATAACATCAAATATGCTTCAGTCAAGCTAATAGAACAATCGCTCAAAGAACTTCGCAGGGGGCAAAATGTTGCTCGTAACTATGCTCGTTTAGCATTTGGTTACCTCAATCTGCCGGACCTGCAGTCGGCAGAAAAGTATGCTGCGCAGTCCGTACATGTGAATCCCAGAGACCAGTTCGCTTGGTACATACTAGGTTCATGTCAGCAAGATCGACAGCAATACCAAAGTGCGCTCGAGAGTTTCGAAAAGGCTGTAGCACTGAATCCGAAATACGCTTCGGCAGTGTTTCACGTCGCAATGTGTGCAAATGATCTTGAAAAGAATGAGCTGGCAATTGAAAAGTACAAAGAGTTTCTCCGGCTCGAAAAGGATGCTGTTGCGTACGTGAATATGTCATTGAGTTACATTCATCTGGAAAAGTACGACGAAGCCGATCAGGCATTAAACGCTGGTCTAGAGCTTGATCCGAGAAACACTCATTTAATGGCGAATCGGGCAAAGATTCTCGAAAAGAAGGACGATTACATTGGCGCGCTGGAATGGTTAAACCGTGCGCTTGCTGAGGCACCTGAGAATTCTGACCTTTATCAAAATAGGGCGCTTGCATATTTCCAACAGAATGAGTGTGATCTCGCTTTGAAAGATGCGCGCAAAGCCTTACTTTTGAATCCTAACGATTCTTATGCGCAATACTCTCTCTTAATGATTTTGGCAGCGGTTGGAACTGCTGATGAAATGATTAAAGAAGCAAAGATCGGAATGACTCAATTTAAACCGACAGATCGAGACTACTTATTTGCTGCGTCCATGTTCCCATGGTACGCCTATACGTGGGCCGGTGATTCTGCCGAAGCGAACAAATGCTTAGAATACGGGTTAAAGCGTCAAACAAGAGGGACGAAATGGCCATATGCTCTCGTAGAGTATCTTGCAGGTCGCAAGACCAAAGAAGAGGTCTTAGCTGCTACCGACGACAATGGCGAGCGCACCGAGGCGCACACGTGGTTTGGAGTTGTGCTTCTCCAAAGAGGCGAGAAGCAAAAAGCGATTGAGGAGTTCAAATGGGTTAAAGAGAATGGTATACCGACATTCCTCGAAGCCTCGCTTGCAAAGGCAATGTTGAAGCGCGCCTCTGCTGAGCAAACGGCGTCTGCTTCATCAAGTTCTTCGCCATCTGGAGCTGGTCCAGGACTCGGGCTCGACAAATTCAACACGACGAAGTAGTTCACAGCAACAGCATTGAGTCGCCGTAGCTGAAGAAGCGATATCGTTTGTCGATCGCTTCCTGGTACGCGTTCATAATCAACTCTCGTCCAGCGAAGGTGCACACAAGCACCAACAAACTCGAACGACTCAAGTGAAAGTTCGTGATCAAACCTTTCGCTATTTGAAACTCATGTCCTGGTTTTATGTACAGTGATGTCGATGCCGAATCGACTGAGTGCAGTCGCTGTCCTTTCGCAGCACTTTCCAGGGCGCGCAAGGCGGTGGTTCCCACCGGAATCACTCGACGATTTTCAGACAACGCATCGTTCACAAGTTTTGCAGTTGCTTCAGGAACGCTGTAACGCTCAGGCTCGATCTTATGTTCCTCTACCGTCGTGGCTATGGGCTTAAAAGTCCCGGGTCCGACATGAAGTGTAATTGTTCCAACCAAAACACCTTTGGCCTTCAATGCTTCCAAAACCGGTTCAGAGAAATGCAGACCGGCGGTTGGAGCTGCCACCGCCCCTGGTTCTTTTGCAAATACTGTTTGGTATTGACTGATGTCTTCAACGCGTTCTTTTCTGTCAGCTTCCCGATGAATATAAGGAGGCAGCGGCGCATAGCCAATCTCGGTCAGCAGCGAATAGACGTCCTGAGGATTTCCGAGATCGACCAACAATCTTTTAAAGCCCTCGTGATCGTGCACAATATCAACAACTTTGATTTTGTACGGCTCGAAGTTACCTCCGTGCATTCGCTCAACGGTGAGTTCTTCCCCTGGCTTCAGGCGCTTAATCGGCATAACCATCGCCTGCCAAACAGTCGATTTCGTTCCTTCCGGCTGCAGCAACAACAATCGAATTGTGCCGCCTGATGCGCGTTTGGCATAGAGGCGCGACGGCAAGACCCTTGTGTCGTTGACGACCAATACGTCTCCAGGCATGAGAATGTTCGGCAAGTCGCTGAATTGGTGATGCGCCAGCGCACCGGTCTGGCGATTGACATGCAGCAGGCGCGACTCGTGCCGCACGTCTAGCGGCTTCTGGGCAATGAGCTCCTCCGGAAGGTCATAGTCGAAATCTTCAATCGAGTAAGTAACTTGCTGCATCTAATGTTTATGGGATCTTTAATAAGAGTAGTGTTGCCAAGAGGTTTCGCTATGATAGCTTTGAACTGTCGTCGGGGATTGCCGCATGGGAAATGCTACTCGCTGGATAAACAACCCACAAGTCGGGACCGGGCTGCTGTTGGCAGCTATTCTGATCTTTACAGTATACGATTCGCCCTTGCCTAGCAGCGTTCAGAATGTTCTGTACGGAATTTCCATCGTCTTTGCGTTGGTGGTGTCGTTCTGGGATATGCTTGTGCCGCCGCGGAGATACTTGCAATTTCTCAATTTCTTCAAAGCCCAGGACGACACGAAAGCAATGGCGCTCAGCTCATGGGCAATTTCAATCATCGAGCGGCTCGATATGGGTTATTCGATTCATTCTGATTTGATTTGGCTGGAACAATATTTGAGCAAGCATCTCACCAGTACAATGAGCCGAGGTACGTTGACTGGCGTGGAGAGGCTCTGCAAAAGAGCACTGGAATTGAAGCGTGAAGACCCGGGCATCTGTTTGTCGATTTATCAATTGGTTTTGAGCAAGACAAATCGCAGCAGCGAAATAGAGGCGATGTGGAAGCGATATGCCTCTGTTCCTGGCGTTTCAAGCAGTATTGATACGCTCAATTTGCATCGGTCTGATAGCGCCGAGCAATGAATCTGAAATCGCAAATTGTTGCTATCGCTCAGTCTATGGGCTTTCAGCGAACCGTCATTGCGTCAATGGCTCCGATGGAGAAAGAGCGCGTGCGATATCTCGACTGGGTCGAGAAGGGCTACGCTGCTGAGATGGGATATCTCAAGCGCGATCCCATTTCGAGAACTACACCGGCGACACTCGTTAAAGAATCGCGCAGCGCCATCGTTTTGTCTGTGAGTTACTACACGGAAGTTCCGCCTGCGCCGAGCTACCCATACGGAAGAGTCGCTCGCTATGCGGTTGGAGAGGACTATCATAATGTGATTCCGCGTAAGCTCAAGTTGCTTGCGGCTCGACTGGAAGAGATTTTGGGCAGACCGGTTTTAGCGAAACCGTACACGGACGATGTGAATCTCTATGAGCAAGGGTATGCAGAAAGGCATGGACTCGGCTTTTCTGGCAAGCACAGTTTGATTATCGGTCCGAAATTGCAGGGTTCGTACAACTTTGTCGCAGAGCTTTTCACTGATCTTGAACTCGATGCAGACGAGCCATATGTGGGCACTTGCGGGCAATGCTTCAGGTGCGGAACCGCCTGCCCGACCAATGCCATCCTTGCAGGTGCAAATGTTGATTCGCGGCTTTGTATCTCGTATTTGACGATAGAAAACAAAGGAGAAATCCCCGTTGATTTGAGGTCGAAGTTAGGAACATGGGCGTTTGGCTGCGACATCTGCCAGGAGGTCTGCCCATATAATCAGCGCCCTGAGCCAACTCCGTGGCAGGAGTTTCAGCCCGAGCAGGGGACGGGGCATCACTTAAATCTTCTCGACGTGCTCAAGTTGAAGACGTCCAAGGAGTTCTTGCAGCTGTTCGGCAATACTCCGTTGACACGGCCCAAGCTAAAGGGAATGCAACGCAACGCGCTTGTCGTTTTGGGAAATTGGCTGGGCGACCAATCCGAAGAAGCAGCGAAGTTCGACAAGGAGCGTATAGTCTCCGACGTCGAGATGTTTGCGAATGCGACATCAGAAGCTATGCTTCGCGAACATGCATGTTGGGCTCTCGCGCAGGCGCCGAATTCAATGGCAAGGCGGCAATTGGAACGCCTCGCCGCCACCGAGCCGGATGAGAGTGTCTCTGCAAGAATTTCCGGGTATCTAGAGTAGGGATAGTTCGGTTCCAAATTCATGTCTACGTCAGACAACCCGCAAAGCAATCCGTATCGTCAAGAGTTGGAGGCGCTTGCGAACACGCCCAAGTGGGAATTGACACACAACGCCAGGTCTCGCAAAATTCCTCCCACTATATTGCCCATGCATACGTGCGTGGCGTGCAATATTGGAACCAATGTTTCTATTGCTAGCCTCTTTGGTGCGATACTCGTTTTTGGCATTTACGGGTTTCAATACTTCGCGCCGATTTTCATACCGGCGGGATTGTTTTCAATCATCGGCGCCTTTTTGTGGCATGTGAAGGCGCACATGCGAATTGCCACAGCAGAGATGACTGGTCTTGCAAGTGCAACTTCATCGCCGATTGAAGTTATCGAGCAGATTGAAAAATGGGTTGTAACGCACACCGTAACTGTGGCGGGAGTGGAGACACCGTGGCGGTCAGTCAAGACAGTGAAGGAACACTCGAAGGGGCGGTTGACGGCATCGCTTGTGATACCAATTGAGTGCAAGACGCTGATTAACGGATTTGCCCCAGTCATAGATCGCGATTTAAATTTGAGCATCGATGCGACCAGAGCAACATCGGGAGGAACTGATGTGAAAGTGTCGGTTCAGTTTACAGCAATCGACCAGGAGCAAAGCAATCAAACTTTAGCGGCTGTGGTCGGTGGAGTCGTGACTGCAGTAGTGATGCATGAACTCTTGCAATTGGGTGGCAGCAAAACGACTGTTCGTTGGTTTTTGCCAGAACCAGTTTGGTCACGAGATGATGTGAAATTTCGTGCGAAAGTAAAAGGAAGCTTGGTGATGAGCACCGCTGACGATACCAACATGGAAAGGCGTGTCGAATACATCCTGCGAGAACTCCAAACTCTCTTTTATATAGCTGCCAATGAATTCGATGCGTCCGTTTTGAGACATGACACCGTTCCACTTATGAGATCTGCTAACTCGCATTTTAATGGGCTGTCGCTTCCATTCGAGTGCAGGTTCGAATTGGAGGACATCCAACTTGAGGAAATCGCCTCCAAACTCCCCGCTGCTCTGTCTCAAAAATGGGGCATTCGTGCCTCTAACAAGTTGAGATAGCTCAGGTTGCCAAGGGTTGGTGGCGCCAAGGATTGTCAGATGGGTCTGATTTTGGACGATCGATTTACCTGTGGAGGTTCGGTATGTGCAAAATTTCGTCGCCGCAAAGTCAACTGCAGCAAGCATTTTCAGGAGTCTTTTTCTGCACATACCGAACTCGCACAGGTAACTTCTTACCTGTGGAGGTTCGGTATGTGCAAAATTTCGTCGCCGCAAAGTCAACTGCAG
>CAYZJR010000063.1:14477-39616 GCA_964478655.1 uncultured Candidatus Obscuribacterales bacterium | reverse complement strand
GCCGCAGTTTGGCTTTAGATAACGCGCAATCGGCGTTTTGGCGATCAACTCCATTCTCAGTCTCATGGTGAGCGAATTTTCAGTCTCTAGGCTTCCGTAGAAGATTTTGTATGGTCAAAAAGAGGCGTCCGAAGACGTGCTCTAGCTAAGACTTTCGGGGCATGCTGATTTGTCCATACCGGATCTTCTATGGAAGCGATGGCGATCGAAAACCGCATCTCATCAAATCGGATAAAGGTGACTTATCACAACGTTCAACACCAAGCAGACCACTATGAGGACGAGCGAAATTATTGCGGCTTTGAGAGAAAAATTGAGATAACTACTGAGCGCTCTCAGGATGTCGAAGATGCTCATATGACTTTAAACTTTAGAATCGGCGTTTTTCCGCTCTCAATTTTCTTTCTCCAGTTTTTAAGGTCTTTCCTGTGAGATTCGATTCGTGTTGAATTCTCGAAATGTTTAAGGTGTGAAACGACTATTTCTCGCTCACCAGCCTGCAGTAGTTCATTGAGGAATGACAACAAGTGAGGTCCAATCCTCCACAAGCCCGGAGTCTGGCTAGTTAAGGCATGTGCTCTTTCTAAATGAGACAACGCGTCTTTGGTTCGACCTTGTCGGATTGCAATTTGTCCCAACATTAGGATTGCGAAAAATTTAGGACCGATGTAGCCATTGGCGCGAGCTAGCATTTGAGTACAGTAGGAACTCCCTCTCTCGTTCTCTTGCTGGTTCAATGCGAAGGTCGCCATTCGCAACAAGTGGCCTCGAAGATCATCTATGCGTATCATCGAGGATAAGCGATCGGCTTCCGCAAAAGCTTGTTGAGTCCACTTCTTGCGCTCTTTTCGAGGGGCATGACTGCTAAGGTGAATGTAGGTGTCCAGCAATTCGTGAGTCCAACGCACCATTTTTGGTGCCAGATCACGCGCTTGCTGGTAAAGTTGCAAAGCGAGTGGAACATCCACACCGACCAGGACATGCGCAGCATTCCCAAGAACCCGATTATTCTTTGGGAAACGTTTGACCTGAATCAACCATTGTTTTCGAAGTTCTCTTGCTTGAGCCTCTGTGTATTTTCCATAGAATGTCAACCAATACCACGAATAGTCTTTTGGTCGGTTCTGAACCATCCAAATGAGATGAGGAAACCGTTTGCGGGCTGCAGCGACTGTAGGCATCCCTCCATAATAGGTCATCAGCGCTAGACGGCAAGGTAAGTCATTCGGATTTGTTTTCGAATGCGCTTCAAGCTTGGCTGCCTGTGAGGCATCGATGCGCCAGCCCACCTCGAGAATGCGAAGATCGCTTGCTGTGCCATTTGCTACGTACTTTGGATTAAATAGCTCTCTGAGCCATTTTGGGTCTTTGGTTGATTTCGATTCTGATTGTTGGCGGTGCGGCATTTAAGGGACATCTGAAAAGGCTGTAGCGTCTACGATCGACTCTTACAAATATCTTATACCTCGGACGTAAGCTCGCAGGGTCAGACTGCCGTACGGGGCTGGCCCTCGCCAAATTACTAATATCGAAGAGGTTGAAGACCATGAGTTATACAAATGCTCGGGCATTTCAAATTTCTGATGCGCAGACCGCATCATTGGAGTCAAAAGGCGCTTCAAGCGCGGTGGATGTTGACCTTCGCAGTCGCTCGGACACACAAGCAGTCGCGAAGAGTGATAGGCAAGTACCTCGGGAGTTTGGGACAGGATTTGAGGTCGTCGACTCTAAGACTTCGAATGCGCGACCCTTTCCGCTTGAAGATGCGACGAAGCTCATTATGAGCCTCTCCTGGGTTCAGCAGCACAAAGAAATGTTGGGGGATTTGGCGAAACCAATTGAGGATGCACTCGAAAAGATGCTCCAGGATCTATTTAAGGAAACAGTCGAGCCCAAGAAGGATTCTGAGAAGAATGAGGAAACGCCAGATAAGGCGCCCGTCGACAAACCCAAGAAACCCATCGACAAGCCCAAGCAGAATGTCGATAACGCTAAAGATTCCAAAGATGGTGGCAAAGATGATATCGATGATAAGGATGATTCGAAGACTGAGCGCATCGTAAAAGTAAAGGACAGCCACCAACTCGAGTCTCTGAAAATCGAGAAGAACATGGTTGTAAAACTCGAGCCCGGAGTAGAGTACAAAATTACCAAAGGACTAAAACTTCCCGAAGGCGCCAAGATTATTGGCGATAAGAACAATCCTCCAACTATTGATTACGTCGGACCAACAACCAATGAAGAGGGCAAAAATACTTGGCCGGCCTGCATTACGGTGGACGGCAAGGATGCAGTAGTTGATGGCGTGAATCTAGAATGTTCCACAATGAAATATGGCACTAAGGGTGGTGCTAACGGAATTTGGGCGAATGAAGGTGCGGACAATCTTGTTGTTAAGAACAGCAGTGCAGGAAAGATTGAATCATTCATTCATTTGAATGGTGCAGACAACGTCAAGATAGACAACTGTTCAGCAGATAAAGTCAACAGCTATTTCTTGTGGAACGAGCACGGTTCAAACAACACTACAATGAAAAACTCGAGGTGCGATGACAGTGTCACCGAGTGGACTGTTCGCGCGTACGGAGACAACCTGAAGATCGAGGACTGCACAATAGGAAACAAGAACAAACCAGAGGGTCCATTCAAAGGCGCTTTGGCTCTCTACAACGGCAGCGCCACGGTGGAGGATTCCGTGATCAATAGCGGTATTCGAATCGGTCCGTTGAACGGTCCTGTTCATGGTGTTCAGTTTATCGACCCCGAGCATCCGAACCAACTTAAGCCCGATCTCTCGCCCGCTGAGAAGAAGGCGGCTGAGATTTTGAATGACAAGGTCACAAAGATACGCGCGACCGGAAACAAAATCACAGGCTGGATCACGATATGTCAGAACGCGGAAGACATTAGGTTCGAGGACAACGATATCCACAGACCCACGGATGCACAGGGTGAGTTTATTGCGTGTACCGAATACAAGGAAGAGTACGCGGGCTTCCGTGAACCTCCAAAAGGAACCTTCGTCAATAACCGCTTCAGTGGTCCAGTCGACAAAATTTTGCACAACCAGCGCTACTCGAAAGTGAAATTGGGTGAGGGGAATTCGCTAAACGGACATCTCGTGTAGGTATCTATGCCAAATCCGGGAAGATTGTTTTCGGTAAACGCTAGACTACGAGGCAACAACACGAAATACGTTTTCGCTGGTCTCATCTTTGCGACGCTCACCGGAGTAACTGTGAGTTATTCGCTGGTGCCATGGTTTCAGCAACACCACAAGCGCGCATTAGAACAGTATCGGATTTCGGCCTATAGGGCGGCGATCGATGGTTCAATGGCGCAAAGCCAGGCTTTTTATCGAGCCGCGTTGATGGAAGCGGAGTATTTGAAGAACGCCAAGCTGGCCGCAGAAATTCGATCGGAGCAGGATGAAGTCGAGCGACTGTCAAATGCTCGCTTTGCGGAGCAACAAGACAAAAACGACGCGAACAAGGAATCGCTTTGGATTTGGCCAAGCCTCACTCAAGTTCAGGATTTGATTTCGCGCAGACGACGATACGGTCAGACTTGGTCACCGATGTTCGAAGTGGTGATGCGCCGCGAACGCACGCTAAGTAGCAGTGCACTTCGTACAATTCAGTTGGGCGACTTGCAGATGGATTTGTTCAACTTTCAATTTGCAATGGCTCTTTACAAGACTGCGAAACAGCAAGCTGAAACTGAGCATGGTGACTCCGCGAAGGTCATCGCGGCGGATCGATTGGCGCAAATTTCCTATGTGCAAGGACGATTTGATTCAGCTTTGGAGTTGCTTGACGAAGCGCTGAAAGTTGCTCGCAACGCCGATGATCGGAAACTGACGGCAGTTGTTCTGATACACCAAGCGCAAGTTTTGTGTGACGCGAATCGCCCAAGTGAAGGGCTCAAGCGCTCGGAAGAGGCGCTGATGCTACTTCAGGACTCGAAGGAACCTTTCAAGCAGTATGCGGAGATAGTGCGCGCTACGTGTATGTCATATGCCGGCGAGCATCAGGAAGCACTTGAGTTGTTGGAACGTCTCCAAAGTAATAAAGGCGCTGCGAAGCCGGCGGTGGCGCAACTTGATGCCGAGCGCTTAGTAAGATTGTTTGCTGAGGCATTGGTCAACGCAGAGCAAACAAACCAAGCCGAGAGATACTTTTACTCACTTGCGGATTTCGATAAACCGGAAAAGAAGAAGGATTCGTTGGCATACGAACAAAGATTCTTGGCTGAAGCAAAACGATACGGCGCGTTTGGCAAACACAAAGCAGAAATCGCCTTGTGCGAATTGGCGTTGAGAAGTCGGGAAGCTCGAATCGGTAAGCGCAAACGAGGCTTAATTAACGTCTTGCAGTTGCAAGCGAACGCCTACACTGCTGCTGGTGAACTCACAAAAGCGCAAGAAGCCAAGCAACGAATTCAAGAACTGGTGAAGGAGTTCGGATATCCGCCTGCTCGATGAATCAATGACGAGCGAAGCATTGAGTATGCGCAACCAAAAATGTGAGCTGCGTTTGCAACTCACATTTTCTTTGCGGTGGTTTAAATCGGTCGAACAACGAAAGTGCGCTCCGCGGCTACGCTTTTCGTCGGCGCTCAGAGTCATCATTGTCGTCACGAGAAGCCTTGAGCGCCTTCTTCAAGCCTCGTTCTATTGCGTGCGGACCATCCGTTCCATCCAGCTGATCAACAGCCTTTGCAATTGATGAAAGCGACTTTTCTTGCTTGAAATTTCTATCTTGTCGAAGCGCCTTTCCAATCAGTCGATCTGCCTTGCGCAAGTCTTGGCGCCCTTCCTTGATATCGTCTGCGCCCTCGTCGTTACCCACCGCGTGAGCGAGACGTTTGAAGTGATGCTTCGCATCTCTGACTTCTTCGCGAGCTTCTTTGAGAGCCTTTCTGCCTTCTTTTTCGTCGACGAAACCGTATGTTCCGTATATGAGATGTTTTGCGTCTCTCAACTCCGATCGAGCTTCGTTAATATCTGCCGAGCCACGATTGAACTGGTCCACAGCCCTGTTCAATTTCCTCGAATGCCGATCGCCTGAACCTGGCGAATCGTCCACAATCATGAAGCCATTGCCGAGCACTTTTTGTGCGCTATCGACTGGAAACTTGTCTAGTTTCAGAGCGTTCTTGCCCCATGCCAAGTCACGTTCTTCCGAAAACACTTGGTTGTCTTCGTTGCGATTCTTGAACCCTCTGCTTTCGGCAGCATCTCCTCTGTTGCGCATATTGCACCTCCTAGTAAAACGCCAACGGCGAACATGCGTGAAACATACGCTGCACTTATAAGAAATTCGTAAGCGGCGAAAATGCACTAAAATTGGTACGGCAACTCGGGCGTTAATATGCGATTTAAATTGAATCTCTCACAAAAGGTGCTGCTGCTTGTGGCAGTTCCAGTCTGTGCGGAACTCATTTTTATCGTGGCTTTGGGTTTGCTTCTGCGACAAGTCGAGTTCGAAAACGAGAGAAGCGAGCGTTCGCGAGCGATAGTCGGCTCGGCTTCCAACCTCACCAAAGCCACATTTGATGCGTGCGCAAGCCTGATCGCTTACAACCTAAGCAAAGGTCCGATTTTTGCCGATAGTTATGAGCGGAACATCAACCAGATTCCGATGGAGCTGAAGTTCTTGCGGCGGCTGGTTGGCGACGATCAAGAAGAACTCAAGTCGCTAGATAGAATTGAAAACAACGCCAATCGTGGGTTGAAACTTCTCGACGAGGCGAAAAAGGTAGCGGACGAATCGGGTGTTCCGAATCTTTTGCAGGATGCCGCCAAAAGTGATATCCAACAGATCATTACGGCTTTAGCAGATGAGGTAGATATCCTTGTTGCACGCGAAAAGAAGCTAAACAAGACGCAACCTGAAGATGAAAGTCGAGCCAGAACGAACATCGAGTATGCCATTATTGGCGGTATCATTCTCAATCTTATTATTGCCATTGCGATGACAATTTATGTAAACAGAAGCATCACGAATCGATTGCTTCAGTTGATTGACAATGCAAAACGATTTGCCGGTGGAGAACCGCTTCTGCCCCCAGTCGGCGAGGCTGATGAAATCACAAAACTGGATGGAACCTTTAGAGATATGGCCGCCCAGTTGACAGAGTCAAATCGCCTCAAGCAGGAGTTTTTGGAGATGGTCAGCCATGATGTGAGAACGCCATTGGGGTCGGTCTCATTATCATTGCAAATGATGGACAAAGTTGGCGATGAGAAGAAGCGCGACTCATATGTTGCGGTTGCATTGAAGAACATCGATCAGGTCATCGCACTGCTCAACGAGCTCTTGGACATTCACAGACTCGAATCAGACAAGTTGGAATTGATCATCGTCGAAACCACTGCTGCGGAGATTCTCGACGACGCAATTGAGAGAATTGCGCCACTTGCTGAGAACCGCGGGGTCAAGATCGTTTCGCCTATTGACTCGACGACGATAAAGTGTGACGCAGAGCGCCTCATTCAGGTGTTCATTAACCTTCTGTCCAACGCTCTAAAGTATTCACCCGAAGACAGCGAGATAGTTGCTGATATCGAGAACACGCCTGATTCCGTAGTCGTTTCTATTCGCGATCATGGTCCTGGTGTGCCTGATGATTTCAAAGCCAAGATATTCGATCGCTTTCAACAAGTGCAGCGCTCTGACGAGAAGCAGCATGGTGGACGTGGTTTGGGGCTGGCAATCTGCAAAGCGATTGTCGAAAAGCATGGCGGTGCAATCGGCGTCAAAGATGCAGAAGGTGGCGGCAGTAAGTTTTGGGTTCGCCTGCCCCGTTCGTGAGGGTCCTGAAACACAAACTGCATGGTTGCTCTCAATGAGTTTTCGGGCACATTACAGGCATGGAACGGAAAGAACTCAAAGATAAAGCACCCGACCTCGTCGTAAGCGAGCAAATCATCGCTGACGACGTGACCGTAAAGGATTTGGATGCTTCTCAACCGTTACCAGCCTCATCAGGTACAGAACGCGATAGTCTCGTTGGAAAGACAATCGGCGGTCACTACGAGGTAGTGGCGAAAATCGGCGAAGGTGGAATGAGCACAGTTTACAAAGCCCGGCACATTCTATTGGACAAGCTCGTTGCGATCAAATTTATTCTGCCGCGGCTCATTGATGATGCTCAGACCATAAGGCGGTTTCAGCAAGAAGCGAAAGCTGCCACACAGCTCAACCATGAGAACATCTGCCCGGTCAAAGAGTTCGAGATCTTCGACGAGAACCGCGCATTTCTCGTGATGGAGTACGTTGAAGGAAAGTCACTGAAGGAGCTTATCGCTGAAGAAGGAAAGCTGAATACCGAGCGCGCTTTGTTGATTGCATCACAAATCTGTGCAGGTCTGGCACACGCCCACTCTAAGGGCGTAATTCACCGCGACATCAAACCGGCAAATATAGTTCTTGTGAAAGACGCTCATGGCAAGGAGTCGGTGCGAATTGTAGATTTTGGAATTGCAAAGATTTTGCGCGAAGACAGCGAGGGTCCAAACCTGACTCAAACCGGAGATGTCTTTGGAACACCCAACTACATGAGCCCCGAACAGTGCCTCGGAAAGAAAGTAGACGGCAGATCTGACATCTACTCCGTTGGTTGTGTTATGCATGAAATGCTGTTTGGAAAACCTCCATTCAGTGGGGACAGCATCATCGAGACAGTCATGAAACATGTGAATGAGTTGCCTGACTTACAAAGTTCAAACGCAATGCATGCGGTTCTTTTGAAGTGTCTCGAAAAGTCTGCCGAAAGTCGCTATTCGAATGCCAATGAGTTACTTGACGATATTCAATCTCGGCGAAGTAACACTGCGCTTGTGCATGCGAAGGTAGCATCGTCTAGATCGCGCAATCTCGTCGGAGTTGCAATCATCCTCACTTGCTTGACCGTCGCGGGAATATTCTTCAACATGGCTATTCAAGCTGGAGATCGTCAAAGAACGGTTGAAAAACAATGGATTGCTGAAAATCAGATTGCAAATAATTTCATTCAAGAGAAAAAGTGGGACGACGCAGAAAAGAGTTTGGAACGCTCGATAGAAATCGCGAAGCGCTCAAACAGTCGCGAGCATATGACATTGTCGTTGAACAGTCTGGCAAATGTCGAGAACAATCTCGGGAAAACCCAGGAGGCTCAAGCACATCTCAGTGAGGCAATGGCTCGCCCTTCTACTTCACGATTGCAGCACATGTTTACCATCACTGCATTCGCGCTCATGGCATTGGGTGCGGGAATTTTTGTGATATTTATGCTTTTGTTTGGCCCATCGAGAAGAGACAAAAACTTTTGGAATCGGTCACTGAAGGATGTGTTGGCTGCGAAGCGGAATAGTGGAAATGGATTGTAGATCTTTGTGTCCGACTCGAATTTCCTTTGCTCGTCCTATTCTGCTTTTGTTTGTAGTTGTTTGCTTTCAAGCTCTCAGTGGTTTTCCTTCGAATGCAGAGGAGCCTGCCGGTTACAACCCGAAACGTCTTAGTGATTACTATAAGAGTCGTGAATGGAGCAAGGCAAGAGGTGAGTTAGACAAGCTGCTTTCCGTTCGCGCCAATGATGTTGCAGCACTGCAGTCCAGAGCGTATTGCAATACTCAACTTGGAAAATATCAAAGTGCGGTCGATGATTTGAGTCGTGCAATTCTCGTGAAAGGTGATAATCCAGACTTGTGGCTCATGCGTGCAGCACTTTGGAAAAGGATTGGAAATGACAAAAAGGCGAAATCTGATCTTGCAGTGGGAAGCCGAATAAAGACCTTCCTTGATTCTCGATTACCTATGGTGAGTAATCCGACGGGAAAGGTCATCGGGATGAATGTCTCACACAAAGGACACACGTTTGCTACGAACTACCAAACCAAGCACCTGATTGTGTTTAGTGATTGCAATCAAAGGACAACGCAGGCGTTGATAGAGCCACTTGAAGGTTTCCTGTGTTTTGTTGACAAAACGTTGTGTCCAATCAAAGGCACGTACCCGTTGACGGCTTATCTTCTCGAAGACCAGGATGCGATGGGAGTCTTCATGAAGAGTGTTAATGTTAGCAGCCCGGCCCGTTCGCTCTATGGTATGTACGTTCCGGGCATGAATGCAATTTTTTCTTACGAACACTCAGGGTTCGGAACTTTGACACACGAACTCATGCATAAAGTTCTGGATGGCAGCATCGTCGGTATAGATGCATGGGCAAATGAAGGTATCCCAACCGTTTTTGAAAAGACATATGGATATCCGACAAATTCTGGCTGGACCTTTTCATACGGATATCAAAATCCCTGGAGGTTGCGTGCCTTGGATGGCGATTGGAATAGTCTACAACTCAGTGACATCGTCAAGAACGCTCGAATGGGCAGTGGCGACAACGAATCGAAAGAGCGTCTTGTTGCGACATTCCTCAATGACAGCGGATATCTTCCCAGGTATTTTGAACTTATTCGCAGTGGTGACAAGAAGGGGTATGACACGTATCTGGAGGCGGCGTTCTCTTGTCCGTTGGAAAAGCTTGAACCAAGATTTCAACGATTTCTGGCGATCATCCGCGAACGTTGGAAAGATTTGCTTGAGATCCCCAGTTCGCAGCCGTTCGTGAATGAGGCAGCGTACCAGAAATTTGTTTCGGAAAATGCTGGGCGCTTTCGTCGGATAGTGCCTTAGGAAACATTCCGGGGAACTCGTACTAGTGCTTCGCGGCAATCTCCACACGTATTGGTTCGACCCACTTCTTATGCTCGTCGGTGTAATAGAGGTAGGCTCTGCTTGCAGGAGCTGTATAACGTCCTGGTACCGCAGCAATCAAGCTAAGGGGCACTCGGGCTTTGGCATTGCCCGCAATACCACGCCAGTAGAGAACTATTTCTCGTCCACGTACTTCGTAGGCGTCAATTGTTCCACGCTTAACAAGTTCTTTGAGCTGATCGTGTCGAGGCTCCAGCCCGCCAGGTACACCTACAATTGCAATCGGCGTGGGTAATGCTTCTTTCGTCTTGTTTGTAATGGTTGCTACGGCATCGGTAGATGTTCCTTCGACTAATTTTGCACGAGAACAGCTAACATCTAGATCCAACTTGCACTCGCTGTCACTTGCTGGAGTGAGGGTGTTGTACGTCATTGTCAACGCGTAAGGCATTACACTTCCACCCTCCATTCGCACTTCCAATTTGTGCTCACCCGGGACAAGTGGACCACTCGGGACTGGCAGATTAATAGCGCTGTCTGTGGTCTTTTCGAATGGGACTGCAGCTCCAATTGGCTTTCCATCAATGTAGAGGCGAACCTTGCCTGGGGACTTCGGTTTGCCGCAAAGTTCCTCATAACGGACGATCGCACGGAGTGCGAGGACTGTTGACTGAGTCGAACCGTATCTTCCTGATTTACATGAATTGGCGAGATACTTGATTGAATTTCCAACGTTGTTGGCAAAAGCTGGTTGGCGCATCCAAGCAAGCGTGGCGAGCGCTGTGCCTTCAATCTGAGGTGCCTCTCCCCAGCCCCCAACAATGGTGTGCGTGATACCGTCTACGCTACCATCGGGCTTTTGCAGATGTGCCAAACGCTGCATTAGTTTTGTTGCTTCGGGTCTATCTCCGGACAGTTCGAAGACGTTCGCGGCAAGAGCCAGAACGTAGGTATTCTTGGTTGTCGCAACGGCGTACTTAAGAGAAGCTAGCTCGGTTTTGAACTCTGCCGAACCTTCACCGGTTTCAAGCAATGCCCAGAGAATGTATGCATTGACCGAGTCCTTGTCGGCGGCCCAGCCGTGACTACCAGCGCCGCTGTTCCAGCCACCTTTACCATCTCGTTGGTGAAGCAACCAAGTTCTTGTTGCGTTCATCATATTGCGATCAACGTTGATCTTCACTTTTGCCATGTCGTTGAAGTGAAGCAAGCCATAAGCCGTTAATGCCGGATGTCCTGGATTTTGTCCGAACCATTCGTAGCCTCGGTCAGGGCACCAGAAGCTGACCAAGCGCTGGTACCCACGCTCCAGCTTCTCACGGGATTCCTTCACGATTCTCGGGTCGACGTTGGAATGAGTCATAAAATACTGTTGCGCCATCGTCAGTGGATAGCTGGTTGATGATGTCTGCTCAAAACAACCGTTCGGTTCTTGAATCAAACGCTCAAGTGCACTCGTCAAACTAGCCACTGGTGATGGAAAAACAGACGCGCTCGCCGCCATGCTTTCGCGGACAACGTCCTTTTCGACACTGACCTTCACTGCCACTGATTTGTTAGGTGCAAGCAGTCCTCCAAATGTTTTCTCAATTGGGAAACCATTTGGTTTCACTGACAGAGTTCGCTCGACTTTGTCTTCAAAGGCACCGGCCTTCGCAGCAAGAGTTACTTGCGTTGTTCCTGCATAGGAGCCGACTTCAATAGGCTGAATACATCGTTTTCTTTGATTACTTTGTAATTGGACTATGGCGTCGATAAGCGGGAGAATTTTGAATTGACCGAATATCTTTACGCTTACTTCCACGTTTTTCAATACACTATTCGATGCGTTGATTAAACTCACTGGCAGCCAAAGTTTGTCACCGGTTGTTACTTCCAGCGGCAGTTTAGCTTCGGCATAAAAGGGTTGGGCAGACTTAAGTCCAATGCTTGATGCTCCGACGGAGCCAGCCCTGGAGAAGGCATCCGCAAGGATTCGGAAAGTTGTTACGCTGTCATTTAGTCCAAACTGGAACTTTCCTTCACCAGTTTTTGGATCGGTTTTTAGAGCTGCATTCCAGTAGAGGGTGTCTCTGAAATCAATACGATCTGTTGGCTTTCTGCCTTTTCTTACTTGGTGCGCATAGATTCGAATTGCTCCGTTGACATAGTTTGTGCGGGA
The DNA here is from genome assembly GCA_964478655.1 of uncultured Candidatus Obscuribacterales bacterium. Classification (GTDB taxonomy): domain Bacteria; phylum Cyanobacteriota; class Vampirovibrionia; order Obscuribacterales; family Obscuribacteraceae; genus CAYZJR01. Next base: position 27,757 of record CAYZJR010000063.1, on the reverse strand, counting down.
GGCACCGATCTCAGGAAAAAACGTATAGCGATCAACGGAGCCGATCTGACTTAGACCCATGTCGTCATCGTCAGGGGGCGGTGCGCCCTCTGGCAACGTGGGACTTGTCTTTTGGTGCCTTTCTGCGCGTCCGGACGTATAGTGGCGTTCGTCAATAACAGATGGCTCAACCTGAAACAAGTTCATGTCTCGAGGACCTTCTACACGTCCGAATTCTTCAGGTAGCTTAAGGAGTGGTTTGGGATCTTCAATAGTCCAGATGCTTGGATGCTCACCGACTTCACCGATTCTGGCGTTGGTTAGGCGTGCATTCGTTCCAGCGGTGGGCCGATTGAAGCGAGTCCCATGACCTTCCCTCAATGCCAAAGCTCGCTTTGCTGAGTCTCCACAGGTAGCGACAAACTTTTCTACATCGAATAACGCAAATCGACGCCAGCCTTGAGTCCCGAGCAGAAGATCTGTGGCGAGGCTAGCCTTGGGATTGCTTGAGTCCAAGTATACATGTGCATCAGCGAGGTCTTTTACCTCTGGCTCCAAAAACAACATAACCGGCAGTTGCGGTGCTTGTTCGCGTTTATCTACCATCTGGAGAATGCTGTCGTCTGTAACCGTGACACCTACAACTGCAGATATAGGCTTACCATTTTCATCAGTCGTTCTGACAGTCACATTCGGCTGCTCACCAGGGATATAGCTGTCCTTGTCCGAGTGCATCGAGACTTTGATGACAGATGCGGGCTCTCGATAGATTAGGCGTTCTGCAAGTGGGACATCTCCTGCGCCAAAGACTGTCACCGTTAAAACACCATTTGCGGTTGCTGGTAGTGGTATTGATAGTGGTGATAAATGACGGATGCCTTTCTGACTCTTTTGTTTTGTCCACAGTGCTGACGCCAGTTCGACTTCTCGTTTGCAGACGCGCACGCGATACTTTTCTTGCGTGCCACCAAGGCGAAGTGTTAGAGGTTGGTTTTTTCGTACGATATTTTCAGCGGTTTGGATAATTGCGCCCGCCGACTTGACTTGCGGTAGGGGGAATTCTTTAGTGATACCCACTGGTTTTGACACCTTCAAAAGGTATTTCTGTCCCGCAACTGGGGTAAATTGAAACTTTCCTCTACCTTCGTGCGCGGTTTGAAACTGAACCACAGCAGAATCTGGTTCTTGTTCTGAAGTAATTGAAGCGATGACATCCGCCGGTTTGCCGTTGGGTTGAGTCGCTTGTACGTAAACGCGATTTTTGAATCCTGCTACCAGGTCGCCACCTTCGGGATAAAATTGAATATCTAAATTTCGCAGCAAGATGGGAATTGTTTTTGATGCTGTTTCAACGGTACCGCCATCTTCAATTGATAGTGCTAACGTCCCCTCACCGTGCGGAATCTCTTTGGGTAAATCGAAGGTTATCTTCCATTGTCCGGAAGAATCAACTATTGCTGATGCGTCTTTGATCGAAACACCATCAACACGTGCATCGACGGAAACTTTTGCTCCCTCTGGAATGCCACCCTCTACTCGCTTCACATCCAAGGTCGCTGAGACCTTTTCTCCAGGACCATAGCCGTCATGAAGGAACTTGATTTGAGAAGTGAGCCTGGGCGCTCTATATGCCCGAATATCGAACTTTCTTGTTGCTGGTGCGAATCCGTCAGAGTAGTGGGATGTGACGGTGTACTCCCCACCGCTTTGCTCGTTTGGTATGCGCCATGCGAAGGTCCAAATGCTATCAGTGACTCTGCAGATGCATTCCGTGATGAAATTGTTTCTCGGTCCGCGAATTTGAATAACTGCTATTAAATGCTTTTGTTCCGGAAGTGGTGTGTTCTTTTGTCCGTCGAGCAAAATGCCACGAAAGTAGACGGTTTGACCCGTCTTATAGATCGGCTTGTCTGTGCTAATTGAAGTGAGATAACGTTCTTTACCACCGAGAACTTGGGTCAGAGACTCGATTTCGATTGGCTGGCCTTTTTGCTTTTGAGCCTCGGTGGATCCAGGCGAAACACTCGCGTGCGAACTGGCAACTCCTGCGGCAAGGAGGATGATGCAGGATGTTGCGAATACCTTCAAATCGGATTTTGCGCGAGGCATGACGTGCTCCCGGAGAGATTGTGGTGCCAGTTGTCTGACTTAGAGGTCCTCGAGTGCGGGACTCAGAAATTCGCTAAAGTTTATCAGACTCCCGCGAAGATCAGCGTATTTGCTCCAGAACCTTCTGTTCGTCTCATGAACACGTCAGTCCAACGCAATTTGCAGACTAATAGTTTCGGATTGCTAGCTGTTTAAGAAGTTGAAAGTCTCATATACATGGGTGAGCTTCGGATGGCAGACAGCATTTGTTGCAATTAGATGTACTTGGTCAATCTCGAATCTTTGGTTGAAGTCACTTGCTAGCGTCATGGCTCTTTCCACGAAAGCGCTCGCCGGAGTGTGCGCAAAGCGGCAGATTGTGACGTTGCCGAACACTACATCGTCGCTGACATATTCCTTATTGTCTGCTAAACCGACAGACTTCAATGCAGCTCGCGTTCTCGTCACTAATTCAAGCAGTGCTGGTTGAGCGAACCCCCGCAACGCGAGGCTTGCCGAAAGTTTCAGCAGTCCGGAAACTTCGAACTCCAATGGAGCTGTTTTCTCAATTTCGGGCTTAAGTGCGGAAATTGCATTGGCAATATCGTGCTGCTGGAATGCTGGCGGGTCTTGAATTGTACGAATGTTTTGCACTGTGATATGGAGGGAAGCGCGTCGATAGTAGTAGTGATTTGGTTCGACTGTTTTCAGTCTCTCAATGATTTCACTTTCAATTCTTTCTTGCACTTCTGAGGGAAGAAACGCAGCAGCCGTCAAGCAAAGCCTGCGATCCTCCGCAAAGTCTTTGGCGCTCATCATCGAAACGGAAGTATTCAATATGCCGCGCGACTCCAGTTCGTTCATCGCGGCTTCCTGTTTTGCTTTGTAGGTAGAATCGATCTTGCTAGCGCTCAAAGTCTGCCTGGTCTATCGCGCTATCGCCCAGGAGCGGCTTTGATGCTTGTAATTTTGTCGATTCTGAATGTGCGTTCTGCATCAACTTTGTTGCAGTAGGCGCTCATGTAGTAGTTGCCTCTGCTTTGAATCAATGCAATTGGTTTGACCGTCCGCACAAAGGAGCGTGCCCCGTTGTACACCATGCGCAGTTGATCTTGCGTTTCCATTGCTTTGCGAATGACGGACAAGAATGCAACTTGATTCGCAGGAAGGTCGGCATCATCAGTGGTGGCGAAGAATCGTTTGTAATCTAGCACGCAATTGTAACCTCTGATATCTTCCCACGTTGCAATGGCGCTATTTTGTTGAAGAACCTTGATCAACAAGTCCTTGACGTGGACGCTATCTGCGAGTGCTCTGTGGTAGTCCCCTGCTTCCAAGCCAAGATGTTCCACCAAAGTCTTGAGTTGATGATTAGGGCAATCATCGATAAGAAAACGCGACAGCTGCAGAGTATCAATCACGGGATTCTGCGGTGCCGGTCTGCCCAGCTTAGCTAGTGCGACAGAAAGAAACTCCATGTCAAATGGTGCGTTGTGCGCAACCATAACCACATCAGCGCTGCCAATCCAATCCATAAACGCCGGCACGACTTCATCCGCTGTCGGCTGATCCGCAACCATTGCATTGGTGATGCCATGAATATTGGTTACTTCGGGCGGTATATCTGTTTCGGGGTTTATCAATGAGCTAAACGTAGATATCGTTTGCCCGCTCAGGTCAAATCGAACACCTGATAGCTCTACAAGCCGCGCTCCGACCGGAGATAGGCCGGTTGTTTCTACGTCAAAAGATGCAAATTGTATGCCGCTAAGAGGTGTGCTTGGTTCTGTGGTGTATGTACTGATGCTATATTCAGTGCCTACTTCTAGCATGATTGAATCCCGCATGGTGTCTCACTTTGCGCAATTCTCGCATCGTTGAAACCTCATGATCTGCATCATGAAAAAGGCACCAATTAATTCAATTGCATGAGCGCAAATCGCTATTCATCAGGTGTTTGTTTTGGGTTTGCTTGTATATTCAATCGGATCTGCATCTGTTTTGGAATGTTTCGAAGTCTCACTTTTGCTTGTCTGATATTGCCTGCGTGATTTTGTATATATGAGCTGCTGTTGCGCCGAATAATATACAATTCATATCTAGCGGTGTCGGTTTCAAGGCACCTTCCAGTTTGCACCGGTTGAATTGATGGAGTTGGTCGCGACTAGTGAATCTCAGGACGTTTGGGAAACTTAAATGGACGCCCGATGTGGCAATGCCTGCAGCCTTGGTAGCTGCGAGCGTTTTGATAAGTGGGTTTGCCGCTGACAGTAACGGCAACATTCACGAGCAGATCATGAAAGAGGCTCTCGGCAATCAGTTTTCGGCGACAAATCTCGAGATCATGATCAAAGCATCCGAAAGCCAAGACGCCGCCAATAGTGAAGGGGCCAAAGAGCCGCGCCGCCACTTTGATGCAAAAACGTTGCAGTCATCCCTTGCCTATATCGATAGAGAGAAGAAAAAGATCCTCAACTATGCGCAAGATGCTGATTCAAGTCCTGACAGCCGCGCTCGTGTTTTACATCACATGGGTCTGATGATGCACACTGTGCAGGACTTTTACAGCCGTTCCAATTACATTGAGTTGCGCTTTCGGCAGTTAAAGCAATCCGGAAAGTTGGCCAATCCATATGATATGGATCTTGTAGATTGGTCCAAACTTCCGGAAGGCTATGATGGCGGCGGTGAAACTCTTGGTCTTGCTGAAGTGAAGAAAGAAACTCCGGAAGATGGCAAGCAACAATTGGGCTCTTCAACGCATCACAAAGTGGCTCGTGAGTTGGCTATTCGCGAAACGCAGAGACAGTGGACCTCGCTTGAGAGTCTGTTGCGCAATCGATATCAAGGAAGGGCGACGATGATAATAACTGCATTGAAAGAGGCGAGTTGTCCGTCGAAGGTAGTTCCTGAACCTGACATTTAGGGATGACAAACTCACGAGCATCACAGACGGCAACAGCCGGACCGTAGTATTTGATTACACAGATGAAAATCTGACGTCAGTCACAGATCCGGACTCTGAAGACATCGTGTACGAGTATGATCAACCAGGACGCCTGACGAAAGTCTTCTTGCCAGAGCACCCTATGGACGAATTTGTGACCAACGTCTACGACTCGCTTGGGCGCGTGCAAACGCAGACCGACTCAGAAAACAACACTTGGGAGTACTTCTTCGCAGGCGCGAGAACCGAGGAAGTCGACCCCGAGTCGAATGGCAAAATCTCCTATTTCGATCGCAACGGTAATACCATCCGCAGTATCGACGCTCTCGGAAACGAAGTCACCAACGAGTTCGATGGCAGAAATCGTCTGGTGAAATCGACTTTGCCTGAAGGCAACAGCTTTGAATATGCTTTTGACGTCAACAACAACGTCCTGGAGATCATCGTCACGCCAAGCCCGGCTCGATGCTGAGCGACATTGTCCAGACCTTCACATATGACCCCGACTGGAATCGCGTAGCCACAGAGGGGATGGCCGCGAAAATACTACGACGTACTCCTACGATGAAACCACCGGCCAACTGCTCTCGATCGAACAACCGGAAGTGGACAGCGAAGTCCCCGAGACCGTTTTCACATACGACGAAAACGGCCGTCTCGAGACTCGCACAGACCCAACTGAGATCGTGACACGTTGGAACTGGAGCGAGACCGACGAAACCCTTGAATCAGTCGTTCATGACGAAGGTATGGGTCGACTCAGGCGGGGGCAATTGAGCCACTGTTTGTGGTACTAATTCTCCGGTTTGGATTAAGGGGGGTTGAACTGGGTAGTCTACTAACATGCCAGTGGAGCTTATCCCGTGACAAATAACGTTTTTCAAAAGAGTCAAGTTTGGTTGGTGAGTCCGCCAATCTCGGGCACCCCTGGACCTGCCGTTGTTCTGTCAGCCTCTACCAATGACACGTATGTGGTGATACCACTTTTCGCGCGCAGATCTGTGCCAGACCTAGTCGAGTTGCAAGTTGAGCCAGTGGATTCCGGTTTACTCGTTCCAATGATTGCTCAATGCACGACTATTACGACGGTCCCTGGTGGAAGTTTTAAGACTCTTGAAGGTCGCATTTGTGAAAACGCATTTTTAAGGCTCAAAAGCTCGGTTCGTAAGGTGTTCGAACTAGATTTCCTTGGCGGTGCTTATACTTCATTCGTTGGGCAAGTATGGCAAGTGAACATTGCTGTAGACACCGGAGACAGAAAGCTTAGGCCAGCTGTCATATTGGCACCAGCCGCTGATAGCTCGTTCATCATCGTCCCTGTTCATAAGAAAAGAACAAACCATCCAAACAGTCTTCAGGTAGAGATAGGAGTAGAAGAGTCAGGCTTTCCGCACACACTCTTCGCTGAATGCAGCACGGTGGGCACATTGCCAAGCAACTGTTTCGAAAAATCGTTGTTCAACCTTGGCTCAGATTCCTTTAGAAAAATCAAGGAGTTAACAATGCAAGGTCTTGGGATTTAGCTTTGTTGCAAAAAGAACGATCGCCTCTATCGTGTGAAATCACATGCTGCGCCATCGCGATTCCTTGTCGGGACTTTCCGGAGCTCCATTCGGACCGATAGTAAGAATATTGACAATCCGTGCCACCTTGGCACAGGCAAAATTCGCTGTCGCGAGTTACTGCGCTTGCGCGCGTTAGGTCCTATAAGCAGAATAAGGAGAACCGTGCAGACCTCTGCACGGTTTCGCCATCGCTATTGCCAGCAACGAACTTTCTTGCGGCGATTTGCAATCTTGCGATCGATTGCCGACTCATCTACCCAAAAGGTTGAGTGAGTGGGGTTTTGCAAGACTGGTTTGATTTCCAGGTTTTTGGCGTGCTGCATGCCACTGCGAATCTGTGAAGTCGACGTGATGTTCTCCCCGCAGTCCGCGCATTTGCATGAGCCGAGGCGTGCATTGTGTACTGAGACGCGATGTCCGCGCGTGGCGCAATTGTTTTTGCTGCGGGAAAGTGTGACGTTGATGAACGAGACGAGATCGTTTATTTGCTCTTCGAGCCAGCAGCGCAGAGAAATCTTTTGACGAGCTGTTTCTGTGTCAATACTTTTCATTGCTCTCAATCTATCGTGAGTGATTCTTGGCTCGCGTTGCGCTTGCTTCTTAATCTGGTGCAAATCGGAGTATTGGGTTTTGAGAGTAGAAACGTTCATTGAAATTTCTCCGAATGAGGGATGAAAGGATCGGTTCCGCCAAGTTGGTCCTAGTTTGGCGAATGAAACTGAAATTTATTTGAAAAAAGAGGTGGATTCAAAAATTGGCGGGAGGAGCCAAGGCTGCTAGATTTGAGAGAGTACGTCTGGCGCGCTGGGCCACGCGGGCATCTTTGTCGTGAGACAGCTTTTCTAAAATTGGCGGAGCGGCATTATGATTGTCTGCAATCTGGTAGCGAAGGTCAGTATCACCTTCCTCTGCAAGCCGAAAAAGCACACCTAGCGGTGATCGTGGGTTGTCGGCTACTGCTGCTTTTACTCGGCAGTCGGCATGATTCGAAACTTCCTCCAGCACCGTCGGTTCGCTCTCAGGGTTGTCTGCAACACTGACAAGCCATGAAACCGCCGACTGGTAGGAGAGCACTTTGCGCTCTGTTCTTCGAATCATTCTATAAAAGGAGTCGATCAGTTTGTATGCTCGAGCAGCCAAACATTTTGGCAATGGTCTCGAAGACTGTATTTGAACCTCAGTGCTGTATGTGGTGTCAGGACGAAACGACAATATCAATTCAATCGTATCTTCAGACTGTTCCAACCTGCTCAAACAAATGATTTGCCGATTTCCCATTTGTACGAATCGATTTCCGGGTGTGTCCAACACCGCACGCGCCGTGTTGATCGCGTCTGCAACTCCAAGTGATACGACGAAGGTTTTTTGTGCTGTGGAGAATTCCTGTGAGTTTCGATCTCTTTTGTTTCTGCCGTGCAATTGATTGCAGCCGGGGAGTATGTCGCGAATTTTTAAGTGCGACGAAAAGATATTTGATATCAGTTGCATCGCCTTTTGCTCCTTGGGTTGGGTTGTTTTGCCGCAAGCAGTTCTTCATATCGTTGTTTGATTGATGGTTTTGTAAAACCGGAAACCGCTCCACTCGACGTGTATGCAGCTAAGAACAAAGCGAGAGCAATACGACTGCGTTCGTCTTGAGCTGTCGGGGCTGAAATAGCGACATTGAGATTCCGAAGTTTTTCAGTCATATCAAGTCCTTCAGTGATGTATGGGCAATGGGATTGATAGTTACTTTAGCGGCGGTTTGTGGATCTGTTGTGGAGCGCACCCTTTTTGGCGTGATATATTTTTCGAATGGATGAAGGCTGCAACATTCAAAGTTTGCTCACGCGCTCCGGGCTTATCGGTGCCGACGACTATGACTCGGCACAGGAGATAGCGAAGTTTCAGGATGTTCCTGTCGGAAAGATTTTGGTCGCTTCAGGTCGCCTGGATGACTTGGTGTTTGAGGCTGCGGTTCAAGCCCTTACATTTATACGCGATGGTTTGGTGACTGAAGATAACGCTGTTGAGTCTTTGAAGTTGGTCTCGTCGCAGGGGCTCAAGCTTGAAGACGCGCTCAGCGAGATGGGGTGCGACATCGGAGACGATGCTAGCAAGCTCGGCAACCTTTTGTGCGCGTCGAAGATTGTGACGCGCAAGCAGTTGTATGAGGCGATTCACCTGGGTCAAGAAACCGGCATTCCTCTTGGTGAGTGTTTGAAGGCGCATGGCATTCTGTGGGAAGCCTTGCTGCAGCACGCACTCAGCGCGCAGGCGTTACTAAGAAGTGGTTTTCTCGACAAGGAAGGTGCGGCGAAAATGATTCGCACGGCTTTTGAAGGTCGAATGCCTGTAAATTACGAGCTTTCTGAGTTCAAAGTTGCAAGCAAACAGACCAAAGAAAAGGATGCAACGATTGCGACTCTCGCCATTGATTGCGGGCTTCTGACGCAAGAACAATTGTCGAAAGCAGGTGCTCAAGGGCAAAGCGATGATGCATTGAGTTCCGCACTGATTGAATCAAACTTGCTGAAACAAGAACAATTGGATAGGTTGATTGCAGTCAAGAAAATGCTTTTAGCTGGAACATTGGATAACTCGGCGGCAGTACTGGCTCTTAAAAGTGCGCGCCCGCTTGAAGTAGAGTTGTCGGAGCTGACTGTGCAAGACGCCGACAACAAGATAAAAATCAAGTTTCAGGACTTTCTGCGTATCGTGGGTATTCTAGATAAACAGGTATTGGAACGCTGTGGCATTGGCTCAGACCGCAAGCATGGCTCCAAAGATGCAATTGAGGTAGGCAGAATACTTCTGAAAAAAGGCGAAGTCGATTCGCGAACAATCTTTGCTGCACTTCGCTGCTACTACTTGATGGGGACAGGCTGGCTCACGATGGAGCAAGGCACTTGTGCGCTAGCGGGGTTTGTTGCGGAAAGTTCATCGCAGTCATTCGACACCTTTCTGCAAAAGCAAGAGTGGTCGCGATAGCAATGAATATTCGCTGAGACGAATGTCAACGGGGTATTATCCTGTTGAAGGCTACGAACGCTCTCAACAGAAATCTGATGGCAAAAATCCTCATAGTCGAAGACGATAACGAACTCGCGAGAACTGTCGCTGATTATCTGCGTTTCGAGCATCATACGGTGGAGCACACCGGCACAGGAACTGAAGGCATTGAGCGACTCAAGTTCTTCCAATATGACGTCGTCATTTTGGACTTAAACCTGCCAGGCATGGGCGGCATGGATGTTTGCCGCGAGTATCGTTCGAGTGGTGGCAATGCTCCAATCTTGATGCTTACTGGCAATGACAAGATTGCCACAAAGGAAGAAGGATTAGATTCCGGAGCCGACGACTATCTAACGAAGCCCTTTCATATGAAGGAGCTTTCCGCTCGTGTGCGTGCTCTGCTTCGAAGAGCCGGCGGGCGCCTGGCGAACAATGTACTCAAAATCGGCAGCGTTGAGCTCGACCCAAGTGGTTTTAGCGTGACACGCAACGGCGAAGAAATTAGGCTTGTGCCCAAAGAGTTTGCCCTGCTTGAGTTTCTGATGCGTCACCCAAATGTGGTCTTTAGCCCCGAGGCACTTATCAGTCGCGTTTGGACAGCGGGTGAGGAATCGTCGCCGGATATTATAAGAACCCACATCAAGAATCTGCGCAAAAAGCTTGATGTTCCTGACGAGAACTCGATTATCCACACTGTTCATGGTGTGGGATACAAAGTCGCAGAACCGAAACCTAAGTAAGCCGCGCGGAAGTGCCGTTTTGCCCGGGTATATTACCCATGACCGCACCAACAAGGGCGAAATGACCACAGAGCTCGCCACAACACAAGCGAACACGGCCCAACGCGACTACGCAGCATTAATGCGGCGAGTGTCGCTGGCATTGGCTGTTTTCGTGGCGCTTTGTGGGTGCGTTGCAGTTGCTGGCAGCTTCGGCGAGCACTACCTGATTGAAGGCGTGAAGTTCGCGGCAGGATTCGGTATGGTTTGCTGCGGGCTTGCGGTTCTGTTGTTGTGTGACGGCAAAGGCGAACCGAGCTCTACCCGCAGAATTGCCGCTCAGGTTCTTTGCGGCGTTGCCGTAGTCATAAGCCTGCTCAATCTGATGCGATTTCTGGAGTGGCCGACTAACGGTGCAATTAGGCAGTTGTTGGATGTTTTGCATTTGCCTACCAACCTCGTTTTGACCTTGACTCCAAACGATACTCTGCAGCTTTTGCTGATTGCGGTGGCAGCAGCAACGATTCCATATGCGGTACATAAACGTGTCACACTTTCCGAAATCTTCTGCGCGCTGGCCGGATTGCTTTCAATCATGACTCTTTTCGGCATTGTGTTCGGCATGCCGCATTTTTGTATCGGGATTTCTTGTCTGAAAATATCCGTTGTTGCTGGTTTGCTGTTTGGTTTGTTGTGTATTGCCGTGGTTCTTTCGCGCCCCGATCGCGGAGTCGTGTCAATAATTTCTGAGAACAGTCTGGGCGGATACACGGCGCGCATACTATTTCCTGCAACGCTGCTTATTCCGCTCGTTTTGGGATGGTTGAGAACTCAGGCGGAACACTTCCATTTGTTCGGGCCAGGGCAGAGCGATACCGGTGTCACATTCGTCATCGCCGGTATGGTGATGAGCTTTCTCGTTTTGATTTGGATCAGCTGCAATTCACTAGCAAAGATAGATAGAGCGCGCAGAGAAGCACTAGTGAAGTTGGAACAAAGTGAGAAGCGCACGCGCATGATCGTGCAACAAGCTATCGATGCATTCGTTTCGGTTGACACCGATGGCGTGATCACTAATTGGAACACCAGAGCAGAAGCCACTTTCGGTTGGACGGCCGAGCAGGCAATCGGCAAGAGGCTCGTCGACATTTTGGTGCCTTATCATCTTCGCAAGCAAGCATCAGAAAGCGGAAACACGCTCATACAGACCGGTCCTGAGAACTTGCGCTACAAGCCAGTTGAGACTGCTGCCAATCACAAAGACGGTTTTGAGTTTCCCGTGGAGTTGTCGGTCTTTCCCGTTCAAGTCGATGATGAGCACATCTTGTGCGCATTCGTGCGCGACATCACCGAGCGCAAGGAAATGGAACGTCGTTTCAAAGACTTCTATTCTACAGTCTCTCACGAGCTCAGATCGCCGCTCACCTCAATTCGCGGTTGTCTCACTCTCATCAAAGAAATGGCTGAAGGCGAATTGCCCGAAAGCACAATTCAAATGCTGGGAATCGCCGATGCGAGCTGTGAACGCTTGATTCGTTTAATCAACGATCTCCTTGACGTAAAGCGCATCGAAGAAGGCAAATTCACTCTCGACTTGCAAGTCGTTGATGCCGTCAAGTTGGCGACTCTTGCAGTTGATGGCTTGCGCGGATATGCTGCAAAAGTCGATGTTTCGATCGAAATCATCGTAGAAGATGCAATGCACGTCGATGCTGATGCCGACAGAGTTGTACAAGTGCTGACCAATTTGATTTCGAATGCATTGAAGTTCTCGCCGGAAGGTGGAGTGGTCCTGCTCAAGATATCGAAAGGCAACAAGAGAGTGCGCTTTTCCGTCACCGATCAAGGTCCCGGAATTCCACCTGAGCAGATGCACAAACTCTTCAGTCGCTTCGGTCAGCTCGGCGATAAGGACAGCCGCAAGAAACTCGGCACCGGTCTCGGTCTGGCGATTTCGAAGGCGATCATACAAGAACACAATGGCGAGATTGGCGTCGAAAGCGTCATAGGTAAAGGCTCCACATTCTGGTTCGAGTTGGGTGGAACAATCGAACCAGCAGTGTTCGATTCACAAATTAAGACTTTAGAGCTGAGAAGATTCGACCAAAAAGAATATGAAGAGATGAAGAAGGCGTCTGACACACGCAACCGTATGGAAGCCCAACAGGCAGCGCCGGAGCGTGAGGGCGGCGTCATAAAAGTTCCTTCCGAAGCAAAAGAAAAGATTGATGCTTAAATGAACTAATAGGCATGATGAACAACCGAGCTAACGAGAACAAACAGCGGAGCGGAAGGAGACATTGATGAAAGTAAGAAGAAGGGCAATTTTGGTTTCGATGCTTTCTGCATTGCTTGCGATTGTCAGTTCAATATTTTCCAGTTCGATCAATACTTCCGTTTTCGCTGCTGATGCGAAATCTGAAGGCTCGCAGCCCATGCTGGTTTTCGTCCACTCAATGGAGTGCGGTGTCTGTGCAAAAGTCAGACCAATTATTCAGGAACTCGAAAAAGAATACAAAGACAAAGTGCAGTTCATCAGCCTTGATGTCACCAACGATGCGCAAATTAAAGCATCCCGGAAGAAGGCCAAAGCTCTGGGCCTCACGTCGTTTCTAACCAACTGCGAAGACCAATTCCCCTGTGTTGGAATCTTTAAAACAAAAGATCAGCTGCTGAAAGAGATGTATGGAGCCAAAGACAAACAGGCCTATGTAAGCGGGATCAATTCGGCCCTCGGAAAGTAGTATTTGTGTAAACAGCCAGGTATGGCAACGGCTACGGCAGTAACTAAGTTTGAGATCTATTCGTCATCCTGATGCTTTTTGAAGGAGAGCCAGACCAGACAGCTCATAGCGACCACTCCGAAAGCAGCCCAGATCATAAACATCATTTGAATTTGAGACATCACACGCATTGTATCCGACGCGGAGCGAATAACTCTGTTTGAAAGGTAATTGCAAGTCGAAAGGTTTAGAACTTAAGAAGAAA
>CAYZJR010000063.1:0-14377 GCA_964478655.1 uncultured Candidatus Obscuribacterales bacterium | reverse complement strand
GTGATACTGAAAGTGGTGGCAAGAAAAATTGACGGCGAAGCCCCTTGAAAGGTACTTGTAAGCTGTTTGCAAGGTATTTGAAAGGAACGGCCGGTCTTCAGAAAATTGTCAAAGTGAAAGCAATTCGAAACGCGCACCGCCTAAGATGTAAATAGAGCGGCACGCTTTATCGCCCTCACGTGCGTGCGGGAATGTTTGCGTGTCTCAAAGAGGTGAGCCTGTGCGCATAGTTTCCTATCGTGGTCCGGCGGCTGCAGGTGGAGTGAGTACTGCACTAACGCAGCTCTTTGATCTGCCAAGTTCTGAAAATGTGCGACACCTTTCGCGTTGGCAGCCAAAGGAATGGTGGTATCTTCTATCGGAAAACGATTCAAATTCTCTTGTCGCGACTCAAAACAAGTCGGAAAAGAAGAGATTTGCAAGCATTGATGAGACGCTGGTTGATAATCACTATCGATACTGTAACAGCTTCTTGTGGCCGGTGTTTCATGACTTGCCGCAGTACGCGCACTTCGATGAGATTGAGAGAGAGCACTATCTGACTCTAAATGCGATGATTGCCTTTCAGCTTCGCAAGGCAAATGACAGCTCGTCGCGTCGATTGTTTGTGAACGACTATCAGCTCGCCCTTCTTCCGCACTTTCTCGGAGCATCTTCCGAGACGTTCTGTTTTTGGCATATTCCTTGGCCTGAACGGGTGCAGGAAATGCATACCAGAGCAGTTTGTGAAGTTGCTTCAGGCCTTATGCATTGTGCGCGCGTAGGATTTCACACTGAGGAGTATCGCGAAAATTTTCTTGCTTTTGTACATGCGCACATGCCTCAGTTCTACGTTGATTTTGAAAGCCATACAATCGAGCATCTCAGATCTCAGCACCTCACAAATGTTCTTGTCGCCCCTCTAGGCATCGATTCGGAAGTTTGGAGGAGCTTGTCCTGGGCCGCTGCGCGTTCTGATTTCCACGTTCAATTTGGTTTGAGCGACTCGTTGGTAGCTTCAAGGCAAAATGGACTACAGGGAAGCCTCCCATTTGTCTTGTCCGTTGATAGAGCTGATTACACCAAAGGCATTGTGGAACGATTGCACGCAATCGAGCATTTCTTTGTGTCATTTCCGCAGTTCGTCGGTCAATTACAGTTCGTTCAAATTGCTACTAAGACACGGGTCGGACTGTCCGCCTTTGACTCATATTTGAATGAGTGCAGAGCTACATGCGATCGCATCAACCAACGCTTGCAGGCGACAGATGGTTGGAAACCTATTGTGTGGAGTGAGGAACCGCATGATGCCAATGATCTCGCCGCGCTCTACCGAAATGCAAGCATGATGATTGTAAGTCCGCTGCGCGATGGGTTGAATCTCACAGCGAAAGAGTATGTTGCGTGCCAAACATCGCGCTCTGGTGTTCTTGCATTGTCACAAGGAGCCGGTGTTTTCACCGAACTCGGTAAGCACACTATATGTGTCGATCCACTAGATCCTCAGTCCTTTGCAGACTCAATCTACGAGGGTTTGTATCTAGAACCGACGGAGCAGTACAGGAGAATGCGACTATTGACTGACAAAGTGTCATCCAACTCTCTCATAACGTGGTGGCATTCGTTTGCAGGCGATTCAGTAGAACACACCGACGAAGTAGTGCTTGCTGATAAACGGGCCTAGTCAGCTGGAAGCAGCTTCTTAAGGCGCTCGGTTAGCTCTTTGAATTCGAATGGCTTTTTCATGTAGTCATTTGCGCCGGCGCTCAATCCTTGCTGGCGATCATCGCCGGTGTCGTTGCCCGAGAGCATCATGATAGGTGTTGTTCCGCCAATTTCGCGAAACTTCCTACAGATGTCGACGCCATCCATGCCAGGGAGATTCCAGTCTAGGACCACCAAATCGAACTTGGAAAATTGCAATTGTTCGAAAGCGTCGGTGCCGTTGTCTACCGCTTTCACATTGAATTTGTGAAACATCAGGTACTGCTTAACTGTTTCTGCAAGTTGAGCGTCATCTTCTACAAGTAATATTTTTGTGGCCATTTCAGTATCACGCGTCCGTAATGATAATCCTGTTCCGTCCTGTTTCTTTCGCTTTGTACAGCCGATGATCTGCATTGCGAACCAAGTCGTCGATGGTGTCACCGTCTGCGGGATATGAGGCAACACCTGCGCTGAAAGTGACAGAAAACTTTTCGCCTTTTTCGCCTTCGAATGTATGAGTTCGGAGTTCTTCCAAGGCTCGCTCTAGAGAGCTTTTCATGGTTTCCGGAGACACGTGGCGGAAAGCAACGATAAACTCTTCACCGCCCCAACGGCAGCGTAGATCTTCGACTCTAAAGCGACGCGCCAGAAGTGCTCCGAAGTATTCGAGCACCATATCGCCTGCAATGTGGCCATAGGTGTCGTTCACTTTCTTGAAGTGATCCACATCAATTAACGCAAGTGAAAGCGTCAAGGAATTTGCTTGAGACTCTGTCAGGATTGGCTTGAGGTGTGTGACGAAAGCGCGGCGCAAAAGCAGCCCCGTCAGACCGTCTTTGTCGGCTTTTTCTTTGATGAAGCGAGCGCGCTCAAGTTTTCCTTTTACTCGTGCAAGCAACTCTTTCGATGCAAACGGTTTGGGAAGATAGTCATCTGCACCGGCGTCGAATGCGTTTACTCGTGCATCTAATCCTGTTTCTGCCGTCAAGAAAAGAATAGGCAGATCTTGCCAGCGTTCTGACGCCCTCAACATGCGGCACACTTCAAATCCGCTCACAGCGGGCATTCGCACATCCAACAAAACGAGATCGGGCACGAATTCTTGCAACGTTCCCAAAACATTTGCAGGGTCGTGCTCTGCTTTCACTAGCATGCCTTCTCGTCCGAGCGTGGCAGCAACTAGTTCTGCAAAGTCTTCGTCATCATCAATGATCAGAATGCGTGGGCGCCCACCCTGTCCCAGTTTTAGCAGGTAATCTATGGCATCATTGAGTGCCGGTGAGTTGATTGATTTCGACAAGACTAACGATGCGCCTGCGTGCGTCGTTTCGCCTTGCGCTAATTTACCCAAGCTTCCATCCGAGATGAATGCTACTGGAAGATTCGCATGACCTGTCAATCCACGAAGTTCACGTGCCAGATTGAGAGATGGCTCGGGCGCAGTGACATCGATTTCAATTAGTACTGCATCCATCGGTGAGGCTTGCGCTCTTTCGATAACCTCTTGTGTTTTAGAGAAGAACATCAACTCTATCGGCGTGCCTGAGGTCTTGGGAGAGTAACGGTCTTGTATCTCGTTGGCACCCAAAACCGCGACTTTTACTTGTGCTGCCGCATCTGCTTCGTTGACACCTGATGATTCCGCCTCATGCCCAGCTTGTTTGAGATCTTGCTCTGCGTTTCTTCTTAGAAGTTCTAGAAATCCCTCGATTTCGGTCCAGCTTTCTTTGTGTTCTGCCAACTTTGTCGATTCAAGTATCTTCAATGATCTCTCTAAGTGCTCAGATGCTTCTCCGACTAAGTTATATCCAGCAGATCTCGATGTTCCCTTCAAGTTGTGAGCGAGTCTCAATGCCTCCGCCAACAGCTTCGGCTCTTGCGGTTTCGTCTTTGCGGTGTCGATTGCGTTTCGAATTTTTTCCAAGCGTTCCTTCAGAATTCCGGCAAATTTGGCGCGCAAGTAATTCAGACCCGGCTCGTCTTGGTTTGACTTATCTTGATTGAGCGGCGCGCTGATAAACTGATTTTCGATTTGCGCGGCAAATAATGCTTGATTCAAGGGGCGGTGCACTACAAGCGACACCTGAAACTCTTTCGTCAATTGCTGGTACAGCCCCGCATCTTTCCACGAATTGGAGATGAAGACTACTTTGATGTCAGGGTTGTCTTGGCGCAAACGCACTATCCAACCGATTCCGTCGATGTCGCTAAGTTGCTCGGTGACGATGACGAGGTCTGTGGGTGCGTCCTCCAGCAATGCGAGAGCTTCTTTACCTGCAGGACACTTAGATGTGACGAATCCTTGTCCTTCCAAAACGGAACCGACGACGCTCGTGAGCGCCGCGTCATCGCCCACGATCAATACAGTGCGTGCTTCATGTGTCGCGGTGGGAGTCGAGACTTGCAGAGAATCGCGGGTGTGGTCTGCCATATTCGCTCCGAAGGGCCGAAGGCTTCATACCACGCTGCGAGTAATACTAAAAGTTGATGTTTGGGTGTGCCTCAAATTTTGATGGTTGCTAAGTGTCAAGCGAGCTTGACAGATATTCGACGAAAAATAGGGAAAAAAGCGCGGTCGGATTTTCGGCGATCCCCGAAAGGCGCATTCTTTCGTTGAAGAAGTGTCAAGCTCACTAGACAGTTTGATGTGCCGCTTTTTTGAGTCCCTTCAACGAATGCCGCGGCTCAAAACTCATGACAATGAGGAGGAAATGCTCTTCTGTTTCATCAGTTTGATGCGGTTGTCGCGAACTGCCTGCTTTAGATTCGCTGAAGGGCTTGCGGCTCTTGCCAAAGCTTTGTCGAGCATATCTAGCAGGTCTTTGGCTTCTTCAAATCTTTCGAGTTCCACATAGTTCGCAGCCAAGTCATTTGCAGCTTCAAGATAAGAATTTTGAGAAGTGTCTTGCGTTCCTTCCATTAGCTGCAAGGCGCTTTCAAAAAACACTGATGCAGTGACGTACTCCTGCTTCTCGGTGTACATCTTTGCGAGATCGATGAGAGCCTTCGCAACGAGCGGATGGTGCGGGAATATCGCCTCTGCATGAAGAATCAGACTGTATCTATAAAGCCTGCTTGCATCATCGTACTCTCCCTTCTCAAGCAACGTGCGCGAGAGTCGACTCAAGTTGCTTATCAGTGACTTGTCGAAATCACCGCTCAAGGAATCCCAAGACGATTCGAGTGCTTCGGTGCTTCCTTCATTGTCGCCGAGTTCTTTTAGCAGAAGCGCTTCGGCAATGTATGCTATGCCGACTGAGGGGTGATTTTCGCCGAGGCATAGTTTGTAGATATGTCTGGAGGAACGCATCAAATCTCGCGCGGTTTCATATCTTTTCCAGGCGAAGTACAAACCCGAGAGGAAGTTCTGAAACCCTGCCGCTTCGGTTGATTGGTTGCCCCAATGTCTTTGCGCGATGTTGAGTGCGCGAACATATAAGGATTCGGCTTCTTGATATTTTTCGGCGGTTCGCAAAATGAAGCCGAGGCATTGCAGTGTGGGCAACAGCTCAGGGCTGTCGGCGCCATGGTGCTTTTCGCGAATTGAAAGTGAGCGCTTGTAGCAGCTCTCGGCTGGTTCAAACTGCCACTGCGAGTGATAGAAAAATGCGAGATTATCGAGAATTTGCGTCAAGTCTAAATGGTCGGGGCCGAGCTCTTGCTCCTTCCTCGCCAAGTGTTTCCACTGCTGGGTGATTTCATTGTTCACAGATCCATTTTAGAGCATGCCGCGGCACACTCCACAAGAACTCCACAAACGCTCCACGACTCATCCACCAAACGAAGCGACAATACATCCTACGCAGATGAATTCCCCGCCCTGCGTAACCCCGGAGGATTGCCGATGCTTCGCATTACCCGAGTCACCGAAAATAAAGTTCATCGTCAGAGGCTCTCCACACCCCCAAATCTTACAGACATTCATCACTCGCTTTCTCAGACGATGGAGAAAAAGGGTGAAGCGACAGAAATCTCATGGACAGCCGGTGAACGCGATTTTAAATTGAACATCCACTGCAGACTGTTCGAAGGCGAGCCGAGATGGCAACTGACTGAAGTGCACACCGGATATGAGTCAATCATTTGGGAGTATGTCAGCTGCGATGTTTTGTTGATATTCAATCTGATTGCTTCTGCAACCGGGCAGCAAGAGTTGCAAATGCCCACGGAAAGAACATTGGGCACCAAAGATGCATTACGCGATCCAACCAAGGCGATGTCCAGCTATTTCCTGATGCCGCCTTCGTCTGATGCCGAGACTACTTGCACATCGTTTTCTGCTCTGGTTGCCGAAGTATCTGGCAACGCTTCGATCAAAGAGAGCGCACCGCAGCCTATTGCGCGCCACGCCAAAAAGGTCGACACGCAAGCAATTCACTCTGTGATGATGTGTCTGCGCAGATTCGATACAGGTATGTTTACTTACGCGGCGTTCTTGTATTTTCTCGAGCAAGAGTACTTCCGCGCATACCGCACCCGTGGAGCTTTCTCGGTGGTCTTGTTTTCAGTCAAAACGAAAGAGTGGGGAAATCAAAGACCTGCCAATGAAGTTTTGAGGGAACTAGCAGCGAGAATCTCAAAAGTGAAAAGACACAACGACGTGCTTGCTCACTACGACTACGACGACCACTACATTTTGCTTTTGCCAGGAACATCAGTGATGGGAGCCCGCAGGCTCGTCGCAAGATTGTCTTCGGCATTGAAAGGTTTGGTTGCAGACATGGAGATTTCGTTTGGCGTTGCAGGTGTTCCTGAAGACTGCACGGACCTTGGTTCGCTTTTGGGAGAGGCTGAGTACGACAAGAAAGTGAACAACGCTTCGAAGTTCGAAATTGCTGAAAAGGCGAGTTAGTTTCACGACTGGTGGTTTGTTGGCTAATCTACTGAGGTTTGAATTTATGAACAAACATGCAAGAAGTCGACGTGGTCAGGTTATGACCGAGTATGCCGCAATAATTGCGTTTGTGGCGGTATTGGTCGCGATGGTATTTGCAATTGGGGGAGGACGGCTTTCATCTGCAGTGCAAGACTCGTTTTCAGCGGTTACGAATCAACTGTTTTTGCTTGCGGCTGCACACTAATCGGAGGTTGGCAATGACTACATCACTTAGAACAGAAAGCTCGCAGCCTGAGCGACTTTTGGCTCGCCTGGAACGAGCGGCAACACCACTAGGAAACGGTGTTATTGAATTCGATCCGAACGCTGTTTCGCGAACGGAATCGACACAAATGGAATCACGACAAACTGAAGCCGGACCCATTGAACGAACTGTCAGCAACATCGCATTCATCGGTCTTTTGATCGCTGTGATTTATCTTGTCTATCAGTTCGTTTCGCAGCATTTCGAGCCGATGCTGTATGTAATCACACACTTTTAAGCGAGGAGCGACACCGGGACCTAGTCTGGCGCGTTTTGAAAACTTCTGGATGGTTGCAAAACGCGCCGATATAGGTCATTTTCGGCTTCGCCCGCAATCAGGGCAGTCCTTGACCTTGTCGAGTCCTCTGAAAATTTCGAATTCCCCACTGAGCCCATCCAGTTTTATCAACTCGTTTCCTTGCGTGACACCGAGATGTGCAACGACCTTCATGGCTTCTAACCCTTGCAATGCTCCTGCAATTCCCAAAATCATTTGAGCGCTGAAGTGTTCGGGCGGTTCAAGCGGAACATCGTCAATTCCGACTTTCGGTAATGCACAGCGCAGGCAGGAAGAGGTTCCGGGAAGCATCGTGTAGCACTGCAAGCGGAAACCGATCACGCCTGCATGCACCAACGGACGACCGATATTCATACACAAATCACTCAACAAAAGCTTGTCTTGCCAGTCATCGAGACCATCTACGACGACCTCATGCTCATTTATCCATTCTTCAATTTGAGTCGAGCCACCCGACCAAATCTTCGGATAAACAGAAGAGTCCGGATTCACTGCAAGTTGCGAAGATTGTCTCAGCCGGTCAATCACCTGAGAATCTTTATCAGCCACAGTGATTGTTCCGACACCGCACCCATGCAAATACTCTGCAACTATCGCTCCGGTTCCTACACCGCCCACAATCAGCGCCGTTCCAGTCAAGAGTCTGACTTGATGAAGCTCCTCGACACCGGGAAGGCTGAGCTGCTTCTTGTATCTCTCTAATTGGTCCCGTGAAAGTTTGATACCGCTTCTCCTGTAGGCACTTGAACATGATACAGGCCATGGAGTGGGGTGGGCGCTCCATAAATTGTGGTATATGAACAGTTGGCGTTCGGACCTCAATAAGGAGTTCAGCATGTTTTCAGTACGCAGCATCGCGGCATTGTCCTTGCTTGTGGGTTTTGCACAATTGCCTGCATTTGCGCTCTTAACTGATAGAGACGTTGTAAACGCCGTTGATCGGGCCAAAATTCTTCCAGCGAACGCATCAATGAGCGCTCGAGTCAACAAAGAATTTGTCCAAGTTGCGACTTATCGCAATGAGAGGGCGAACGACAACGATACAAAAATTGAGGCGGTTCTGATTGCCAAAACAATTATGGAAGCTGGAGCTCAAGGAGAGGTCACGCGCGTTGAAGTGTTCTTCTACAGCAAATCTCAGCAGGTCTGCAAATCGGTTTCCGTCACGGCAGGTGACGTAAAGGCTTTTGGATCGGGGCAAACAGGCGATCAGGAGTTGATATCGTCGCTTGTGATTAAGGACGTTCAAACACAAGCAGACAACACAACCATCTCGTCGTATTTGAGGGCGAACAGATACGGCTGGCCGGACAGAGTTAGACATGTCGACATGAAAGGCAGCGAAGTCTTTATTGATGCGGTGCTCGACCCATGGATTACTGAAAAAGAAGCCAAGCTCGAGTCAGTGAAGATGGCGGAGCGAACCGTAGAAGCATTTCCTCAGGCCACAAAGGTCACGATTACATACACAGATCCTGCGTTCAAGACAAAGCAGCGTCAGATCACGATGTTTACCGATCAACTTAAGGACATTATGGCTGCCGTCGGCACAGCACTCGAGCCGATTTCGATGACTGAGTTGAAAACTGTAGGTGGACAGGTTGGTGTTGCGACATTCACAGGCACTAAGCCTGAACTGGCAACATACACAATAGCTACCGGAGCTTTTCAGGATGAGAGAGAGGCGCTTCTGAAGCGGCTTAGAACGTTGAAGGAGAAGGGCGTTGGTGTTGGTCCCTTCTTCGATTTGTTCGTGGAGATGGACAAGAATCTAACGAAAGGTGTCGAGATTGATTCTGCTGTCAAAGATCTCGACGAGAAGTTGTTTGCCTTGGAAAAGGCGAATAACTTGGCGAAAGAGTTTGTTCCTGTCGGACCGAAGAAGTCAACAAGTGTTGCCGCTACCACGGGTGGTGGCAGTAGCCCTGCGATGGCTGAAACCGGAGACAAATTCGACTCACCGGCAATGGCTGCCAAAATCTTGCAGTCGCCCGATCTTGCGCTTAAATATTGGAGGAACCTGTTTGCCAGAAACAAGCAGTTGAAGCGAGTCGAAGATCATCCCAACTATTTGAAGCTCTTGGATTTCTTTGGAACAACATTGCGTGGCGCCAAACGTGACAAGGAAGCAGCGACCTATGAAGCAATGGCCAAGGCTATAAGAGATGAGAGAGCTGCTGCGAAGGCTGCAGGAAGCGAAAATAAAGCAGAGTAGCTGTCCACACAAAATCCACAAAAGATCCACCACTGCTCCACAAGCGATCGCTATTGTGTTCACAAGGGAGTCGCCCTCCCCTAGATCACAACAAGCAATGCTTCGCCCCACCCAGCGCCAGTAATGAAAGTACCTGAATGGCCCCCCATTCGCAGGTGCATCTTGCTTTTCTCGGCTGCCGGTTACGCGCGAATTGCATCTTTCGTCGGAGGATTGCAGATGAGAGCTCGCCGCCCCCAAGGAGCGTCACTTGCACTGATTGCCATGGCTATGTTCTTCATAGTCTTGGTCGGAGTCGCATTCTTCTATCTGGGAAAGATCTTCTCCGGATTCAGAGAGTTGCAGAATGCCACCGATGCTGGTGGCTTGAACATCGCCAAGAATGCGATCAAAACACCTGCGATTTCGTTGGCAGCAGGTGTCGAAGAGAACAACTTTGGCGGACTTACAGATTCCGGTAACATCAATCTTCTTTGCTATAACCGCTTGGTCGCTCAGTCGATGCTAGTGGCGCTTAATGCTCAAGCAGAAGGAACGACCCAATCAAATGACAATGCAAGAACATTGATGAATGCGCTGCAATCTAGTGCATCTTCAATCGGGAAGAGACTTAGCGACGAATTGACAAATCCGGATCGATCCGTGGATTTCTTTAATTCCATTGCGTCACGCAATAACATCAAGCTTTTCAATCTGCATGGAACGACGCTGTTTGGAAATGCCGGCTATCAATGCTCGTTCATGAAGATCGGCAAATCGACAAACGTGTATCTCGATGAGTCGATCTTGCCTGCCGGCGTAACCATTCCTTCGGATGCCTTCAGCGGGCGCACCGCATCTAATGGCTTCAAATATTTGTCCGGTTATCGAAATGTGGCTTTCCTTGGCGGTCTTGTAAATCTATGTGGTGTTCCACTTCAGCCTGGTGAGCGCCCGCACTTGGTAAACGATCAAGACTTCTTGAACATGACTTCGCGCCCACCGTCTACTGATTTTGTTCCTCCCAATGCTTTCAGATCTCGTGGACAAGCGCTCGAAGCTACAACCGGTATGTTCGGAAGAGCGATGGCTTCTGCAATCATCGGCAGTCTCGACAGACAGTTTACTGCGTGCATTCCGCGTGGTTATCTGGTCTTCAGAAACCCGGCTGGTTTCAGTGATTCCAGCCAACTTCCCAATCCCAATACGATCTTCAACAACGAGCTATTCTCCGGCATACACGTTGCAAACAACGGAGCTTTCTCTCTCGATAGCGAACAGATTCTAGCTTGGGTCGACTACAACACCGCGGAGCCACGACCGCCGATTGCACCATCCTCTGAAGGCATTCATGGCGATACAGCTGGCATCACAGAATACTTGACTCCGTGCAATTACATGAATGTTCGTGGTGAGAGCCAACCCTGCACAGCTCTCTTGCCTCGCTTTCAAGATGCCTATCCCAGCGAAGACACTTTGCCTGGCTCGCCTTCTACATTGTCGGCAGTTGAGAAAGTAAAGGCGACGGTTATGGCGATGTTTCCCAATGGTGGGCAGATCGCGATACCTGAAGGCTTCTCCGGTGTCCGCTTGTTCGATCACAACGCTGCTTATCCGGTTGGAGCTGGTCAGAATGCGCAATTCGGACAGCCAGGAACAGTTCCCCGACTGCTCGCCCAAGTAGGCAACGGCGCTGACACATCCATTCTGGCTCAGATAAGGCAACGTGTTCGTCAAATCAAACCCGAAGCAACTGTTGCAGAGATAGACGCCGTTCTCAATAGTCTCACTGTTGATCTCGGGCAGACCATCTATCTTTATCGAGTTGCCGATGTTCTGACTTTGTCGCACACACCGCCACCCTGGATAGTGGAGGGTACTCAACCTGATGGGAGCGAGCAGTCGTTTCAAGTTACCTATCAAACAATCGATCGATCAGTGGCTCCGCAGTTCGAAGCCGGATTCAGAAACGTCATATTCCAATCAATGCCGGACCCGTCTCTCTATCTTTTAGGGGAAGACAAGGCACTCTACACTCCATCATCCGGATTCAATAACCTGCTGGGCGTTCTAGAGTTTCGTCAAAGAGTGTACAACCTGGCGAACCCGGTGCCTCCGCCACCGCCCACGCCACCACCGGCGCCGGAGCCAACTCCGACTCCGAGCCCGGACCCAGCGCCTGTTGGTGATCCTGCTCCAGAGCCAGAACCAGCATTCGACCCCAACTGGTGGCAGCAATTTCAAGGTGGAGACGGAGGCGCAGGCGCAGCCGGCGATGGTAACTAGCATCAAACGGAATGCGAATGAATTCTGAATATTATGAGGTTGAAATTGCATGAGTAAGTCGAAGCGAGTAGCGAGTCTTTTGTTGAGCGCAATTGTGCTGTCAGTTTCAGGCGCCGCGGCGCACAATGTCGAATACCTCGCAGGAAAGCAAAAGGTGCAGCGATCGCCTGTAGAATTTGGCAGTAGCCGCTTAACTTCCAACATCGAACTTCCGTACCTCCCTGCCTACACCGGCGTTTCGAAATTCGAAACGGGAACCGTCTTTCCAAACGCCGACGGTGGTGCGTCATATTGCATAAAGGTTCTTGCAAGAGAACAACGCCCCGAGGTTCTCTCTTGGTACGCCTCAGCACTGCAGCAGTACGGTTGGAAACCAATCAAATCGCTCATCTCCGCACGCAGTGTCGGTGGAATGAGAAAGGGACTTGTTGTTCACATCTGCATACGTCCGGCTTCCGGCGAGTATCGCAGCAGTATCTACATCCAATACAAACTTGGAAAGTCAGGAGGTGGTGCGTAAGCGATAAGCGATTAGCAATTAGCAACCCTTCGAACGTTTACAGCAGCGCCTCAACTGATTGGCGGAACACTTCAGTATGTTTGTCAACGTCTTGTGCGGTTGTTGCGGGGCTCATCAATGCCATGTTGTGAAATGGTGTCATCAGTACTCCGCGGTTGAGCGCCGCAAGATGCATGTATCGCTCAAGTTCGAAATCGCCTGCGGCGGCAGCCTCTGAACCGTTTTTCGGCGGCGCCTCTCTAAACCAATACTCGGCACGTCCGCCTAGTTGTTTTACGATCCACGGAAGTTTTTTGTCTTTGATGATTGCCTCAACTCCTTCGGTGAATCTCGTCGCGTTTGCGATCATCTTCTCGTAGTTCTCTGCAGTCAAAACATGTTCAAGCGTTGCGCGCATCAATGCGATGGAGAGGCAGTTGCCTGCTAAAGTTCCGCCGATGCCGCCAGTGTCGCATTCTTCAATGGCGATTCGAGAACCAATCTTGTCTGCAACTTCTTGCGTGAATCCGTAAACTGCCGCAGGCATTCCACCTGCTAGCGGTTTTCCAAGTGTCAAAATATCAGGTTCTAACTTGTGAAGTGCCGTATACCCACCGGGACCTGCGCAGATAGTGTGCGTTTCATCCATGATCAATAGTGTTTCGTATTTGCGTGTGAGTTCTCTCAGTTTCGCGTGAAAGCCCTCGTCCGGATGCACGATTCCAATATTGGTCATTACAGGTTCGGTGAGAACACAAGCTACGTCTCTGTCTGCAAGTGCTTTTTCGAGTGCTGCAACGTCATTGAACTCGACGACCTTGGTCGTAATTGTCGGGTCTACGGCTGGCCCGATGTTTCCTTTTCTGGCTTTGGGACCGCTTTCTGTGAGTGTGATGAAAGACTCATCGACGCTGCCGTGATAGCACCAATTGAAGACAAGAACTTTCTGTCGTCCGGTTATCATCCGCGCAAGCCGCAATGAGAAGCGGTTTGCATCTGTGGCTGTGAGCGCCATTTGCCAGTACTTCAATCCGAATCTCTTCTGCAGGTTTTCCGCAACCCACAAAGTGTCTTCGGTTGGAAGCATGAAAGTGAATCCCTTTGATGCTTGTTTGATGAGCGCATCAACAGTTGGTTTCGGTGCGTGCCCGGTCATCGCTCCAGTGTCGCCGAGGCATAGATCGACGTATTCATGTCCGTCTACATCTGTGAAACGTGCGCCTTGACCTTCTTTCACAAACACCGGAAAGTCGCCCGCCCACTTCACCATCCAGTTCATCGGAACGCCTGCAAGCAAGCACCCCTTCGCGCGCTCGAACAGTTCTTGCGACTTCGGATGTGTCTCCACGAAGCGCTTTCTCTCTGCTTCGAGGCATTGTTTGATTCTGTTCCTGTCAATTTTGAGATCTGAAGTCGGCAATGTCGGCGCCTTTTCCATCATGTGCTCCTGCGGATCGGGAGCACAGATTATATCGCGTCGTTCCTTCTAACATGGAAAGCCCAACGCGAACTCAAATCCTCTCCAAAAATGGAAGCCCCCTGGTTACCCAGGGGACCTCGCTCCCTTTCTGTCTCGTCGTTGGGAAAAAAGACCTTTAGCTGAACAGGTTGGCGTCGCGAGCCGAGGCTACGAGCCAGTTGATCATACCGGGGGTAGCCAAGCCGCCTGTGACTCCGGCGCAGCCCATGAGGACTCGCTTCATCGCATCTTGGGTTCCGGCTGCCATCTTCATGAAGCCCATGATCATCGTGGGTCCGCCCCATGCGATACCAAGGATTTCCATGCCGTTGGCGATAATGTTGAGAAGTGCTTCCAAGTTGGCGAGGTTGTTCACGCGAACTGTTCCTGCCGTGTTTACGCCCATCACTACTGTTGCGTCAGCGCCTTGGGGTCCGATGGTTCCGTTCGTGGCGCCCTGGAGTTGCGGTGCTTGTCCGGCGTTGTATTGCTCGGTTTGGCTTCCGGTGTTCTTGAAGCTGTTTTGCACTTGTTCGCCGGTGTCGCCTTGTGAGGAGTAAGCATCGCCGAAGGATTGCGCGAAAGCCGGTGCGCTGAATAAAGGAAGAAGGGCGATTGCTAATGAGAGAGCAAGTTTCTTAGTAAGCATTTGGGTTGTTCTCCGAACAAAATCTTGGGGGGTGAATAGTAAGGTTGGTCTAAGTAGGTCAAAAATGTGTTGAACGTTTGTTTTGCTAAGTTGGTCGCTTGCGCTTCCTCTGCATCTACATGGCGGGCGTGGCAATTTAGGCGGAACGATAGAAAGTTTTGCCGT
>CAYZJR010000062.1:0-39949 GCA_964478655.1 uncultured Candidatus Obscuribacterales bacterium | reverse complement strand
CACCCTCGTCGTCGGTGGCATTGAAGTTGAGGCTGACTGGCTCGGTGCTGCTCGTCAAAGTTCTGTGACCGACAGACTTGCGCTCCCTTTTGTGTTGTTCGTCTGAATTCACGGCAACTTCACGGAAAAACTCGAGTTCGACGGGCTTTCCTGTGACTAGCTTGCCATCGAGATCTGTGACAATTGCGGACAAGTTGAGAGGTTGCCCTTGTTGGACAAAATACGACTCATTCTTCAAACCCACATACACATCTGCAGGATGGAACAGTAGTGTCTGTTTGTCTGTCCATGACTGTCTTGATTTATCCTCAACCGTTCCTTCAACCTCAAAAGACAGAGGCACCGCTTGTGGTAGCTGAGCAACGTTCACGTCGAGTACGTGTTGACCGTTAAAATCGGTCACGCCATCAAAGGTCTTTGTCAGTCGTGCGTTTGAGATATCGAACATATTCGACGGCCAACCGCCACTCACGTATGTTTGATCTAAATATGCCGAATTCACACCTTCTTTTTCGCGCAGGAATTTGTAGTCGCCGCCTGCGAAATAGTAGTCGTCCCAACCTGCGGGGGCGAAGCGGCCGGGCGTCGCCTTTACTGTCCACTTGATCGCAGTTTCTCCAAGAGAACCGCCAGAGTAATAGTGGGCGGACGCTTGGAGAGTTCCCTTCTCGCCTAGCACCAGCGACCTCGGTTTGAGATCCGTCACCCGCATTTCGAATTCGGGTCTGCGAAACGTCTGCACGTCGAATGGAAGAACCCCGATATTGTGGGCGAACTTGTCATCGACCGTTCCATTTCTATGTAGATTCCACCTGGCTTGAGCTTGACCAAGATTGCAATTGGTAGGAACGGTGAATGAAAGATCGAAACCTCCCTGAGAATCGACGGGCGCCTTTCCCTTTCCAATCGGGTTGCCGCGACTGTCTTGGATCGCATAGTCGATACTAAGTCCGGTGCCTGGCAAAAGTGCCAATTTTGAGTCGAAACCATATCCTCGGGTTCTCACCCAACCTTTCGCCTTTACTTGTTCGCCCGGGCGGTAGAGACCTCGATCTGATGCGCCGTACCAAACAAGGGATGCAGGTAGGTTATACGTGGACCACCAGCCGGGCAGCATGACCATGTCATCACCGCGCTTAGCAAACATCATTTGAGTGTGCGTTTCGGTAATTCTTGCTATGCCTGACTTGTCTGTGCGTCCTCTTTCTTTTCCGACGACAACTTCGACGTCGCTAAGCGGTTTTCCGTCGTGCAAATTAGTGACCCATGCCGTTACATTTTTGTGATCTGAGATAGCATCAACTCCCATGTCAGTGAATTGCAGCCAAGTGCGACTCCTGTATTCATAGGGTTTCGGAGTGTCGACGGACAAGAGCACGTGGCCATAGCCATTCTTGAGAAATGGTTTCAAGTCGACAACCGTTTCGACATCATCATCGCTTGCATTGAGCTTATAAGTTCTGCCTGAGAGCAGTTTGAGACCCTTTGGAGGTTGGTCATACCATTGTTGAAACGCTTGCCACAAAGACGGAGCTGCAGCGTAAATGTTGACCGTCATCGAACTGATTCCGGCGCTATGAATCGTATAGCTGCTCGTCTCAGATCGTTCGATAGTGGTCAGTCTGCCGTACTGACCATCGAGAAACGGGTCTGGACGTTCAAATTTTGCTACGGTTACGCCGTTAGCAAGCTTCTGCCCGTAAACATCTTCGAAGTCTTTGACTGTCACAGTATAAGATGTGTTCGACTTGAAGCGACCTTCAAGCTGAACGGCGGAGTCATAACCATAGCTGATACGAAAGTCTACTGCGGGCTTAATATCAATCGATTCTGCTTTAATACATTCCGGTTTCAATGCATTTGTGAAATTCAGGGTGAGTGTCTTTGGACGCCCGCTGTATGCGCTGCTGGATATCTTGAGGTCGCCATATGTGTAGAAGTCGTTGGAAAAAACAGCATCTGAGACAAGCGGACCCTCCGTTGATTCGAGCCCGGCGGGTACGGTTACATGGATTCGTTCTAGCGCGGGAAGCGCTTTCGTCGCTTTGAACGCGATCCAATATTTCTTTTCTTTGTCGTCAGATTCGATTCGTTCGATTATCGCTTTGATTTTTGGATCTCTTTTGGCTTCGTCTGCCGATACGGATTTCACTCGAAGACTTTTGTCGTTGTAGTCTTTATTTGGAACAAAGACCTTTTTCACAAAACTCGCAGAGTCCACCGGTTGTGTCAAAACCGCGAGCATGATTGGTTCACGCGACACGCCGCTTGAGCCTGGATACCATTCCACGATTTTGTTGGTCGGTGTTCTAAACGACCATCTCATCTCTGATTCGAGCTTTGAACCTGTACTAGATGTGATACCTGCAGGAATTTCCACTTCGTATTGAGTCGAACCGCGGAGAAAACCATCTTGAGGAACAAATGTGAGTGTCGATGTGCCAAGCCACTTCCACTCACCTTTCGGCATTGGATTCAACGTCACTGGAATATGTGACGCTACTTGACCAACGGTTGAAAGCGCAACCATTGGCTGGTTAAAAGTGATACTAATAGTGGTGTCCTTGTTAACCACTCCATCTTCTGGAACGTGACGGATTATCTTCAAAGGCTCTGATTTCTTGGAAGGTTTTGCCGGACCTTTCTCATCGCTCCCCGAAGGTGGTGGAAATGCGCTCTTCTCAACAGTGCCTGCCTTTGGTGGCAAAGGCTGCAATGTCTCTTCCGGTAGTTTGAAGTCTTCGGCGCCCTTCTGCTTCAGTTGAGGCAATCTTCCAAGAAGATCGTTTCGCACGTTTTCCGGCAGAGCGGTTGTATTTTCCGCAACCTTCTCTCGCTCGGGAACGGACTTTTGCCCCTCGCTCAAGGTGAAGATTGCGAGTTCAGGCACCCCCACTTGCGATTTGATGGTCGTCGTGTCCGTCATCTTGTTAGATGATGTGCAAGCCGAAAGGCACACCACTGTGACCGCGACCATTGCACCAATCACAGAGAACGCCGACTTTGCACGACGCAAGAAAAGTTCGCTCTGGACTCCGGATTGATGGGGCGAAGACATGTGATCGTTCCTCCGGGTGGCTCGGTCGCCTGCAGCACACAGTACGACATCCTACATTTTGGATCTCAGCGAGCCTTCTCAGCTATGTGTCGTACCCACCTTCGAAGTCCGGGTAAACCCCAGTGCACTTTGCGCGTCAACTCCGATACTGCTATGCGGATTCCTATGCGGATAGCAAAACGGGATAAAATTCTTGATTAGAAGTTTAGCTATGCTGGTACTAAGTACTCGTAAGCCCCATGAAAATACTTTGATTGTTTATTGGCGATGCTCGCGATTATTTGTCTTGTTGTTTGTTTTTCCTGCATTGCGTTGCCTGCAAGCGCGCAAGAGGACATCAGCGCTCGTGTGAAGGCGCATCAGGAAAAGGTCCGGCGCGACATTGAAGCAGCCAAAGAGCGAATGCGTCAGCATAGAGCATCGTTTGGCGGAAGCGGCAGTTCATTTAGGGGAAGCGGGAACTCGTTCGGTCGTGGCAATAATACCTTTGGCAGTGGATTGAACAGCGATGACTATCACGCTCCCGGTGCCACAAACAACAACGGCAATCCGTATTTGCGTACCTACACACCGCCCGCGCCGCCTCCCGGTGTGCCTTCGTCGTATCTGCAGCCACCGCCGGATCAAATGCATCATTATGACCCGAGAAATAGCTTGCCTCCCAACGTGAGGCGAGCCCAAACACCAACACACAATGCGCTAAAGCATAAGGCAACTAGGGCACGTCAGGAAACCACACCGACAGCTATTCCGACAGTTGCCCCACGGAAAATCGACAAACCACACCCAGTCGCGCCTCTACCTGCGCCCGATGTTTCGTCTGGAGCACCGAAATCGAATTCGTCTGCGGCCGCCACTACCTCTCCAGTTCCTTCAAAATTCGATTACTCAAACTCAGTGAACCTTGATGCTCTTAAATCCACGAATGCAGAGTTGACAGTGCATGGCACCAAATTCGATATCAAAGGCAATATTGATTGGAATCGTGTGAGGGATGCAGCGTTCCGTGGAGCTGCAATCGGAGGTTTGGTCGGGCTCGTCATGTGGCTGGCTGTGCGCGGGCTTTCAATGATGGGTGGTGCTCAGTCGTCAGGTCCGCGTCCGGGAATGGAGTCTCGAGGTTCTGGTGCCGCTAACATTTCCGCTGCATTCATAGGTGTTGCTACTGTTGCTGGAATGACATGGTGGAACGGTTTTGCCAATGACAGGCCCTCCAAAGAAAGCGTGAAACTCATGCCCGTTCATTCCAATGAGTTCAGCTGCAGGGTGCTGATGCCGAGTCCGTACAGTAAGATCTATGTGAAGATGGTAGACCCTCAAACGCTAGGCAGCAAGCCGATTTATTACACAGCAGTCCAATATGACGGCAAAAACGCCGGATGCGTAATGGGCTATGCAAAGCTTCCGCCTTTGCCACCAAATACGATGTTTCAGACATATTACTTCGACACCAACAAAGCGCTTGATGGAGCCACTAAGGGGTCTGTAGAACGAATCGGCGGCGTCATCAAATCGCAGTATCCAATCACGCTCAAAAACGGCCGACATCCTGGTCGCGAAGCCGATGGGACGTTGCCAAAGGACAAGGGCGGTGGATTGTTTAGGCAGCGCATCTACATTTCCGGCGGCAACTATTACCAAGTTGCAGTCTACGGGGACCCCGATTGGGTCAACTCGAATGATGCTTACAAGTTTCTTGATTCTTTTGATTTGATCGAACAGTGATTTCTACTGACCGTCAATTGCATGTCGAACATGCGCAAGGGGCGCCGAATCATTTAGAACAATTCGACCATTTCGCTGAGTGACGCCGAGCTGTTTGAGCAACGTGCGATAGTCGAGTGTCATTGCTCGTTCTGCCATCTGTGAGTACAAATTCTGCAGAACTCGCTGTCCGGTTGCGCGGTCTGCCACCGACAGGCTTTCGGCTGCCGTCCAATCGGACGCCGCCGTTCCTCCATTGACCGCAACAGCTCTTAGTGCATGTTCAAGACCTGTGCGATTGTTTGAGTTGATACGCAATTGAACGTCGGCCAGAAGGCAATACAACGCGCCGCCCCAATAGACGCGACCGTAGTCGCGGCAATAGTTCAAACCCCCGTCATCGTATCGTGGAATTCCTTTGTTTAGGTTTCTGTACAAGTCGCCCCAAACTTCTTCCTTCGAAATTTTTCCTGTGCGCCTGCGTGCGATCGGCTCGATGTAAGTTGCGATGCCTTCGGCGATCCATCGATTCTTTTTATTCATGATCGGAAACGCGAGGTGCATCATCTCGTGAGTCAAAGTCCAGTCATCATCGAGGTCTTGGCGAGTAGCGTCGCTGCCGATGTTGATTTCAATTAGACCGTATCCCGGCTCGTCTTCGTGTGTTGAAGTTGCGAATCCGATTCCATCATCGTTAGATGCGGTGATGACGATCACCGTGTGTTTCACGGGAAAGAAGCCATAATACGCGACCACAGCCTGCGCCGCATCGCGCACGTACTGATTTATCTGGGCGGAACTAACAGCGAGTCGTCCCTTCACAATGACTGAAAACTGGCAACCCGCAAAGAAGACGCGGGACTCTGCTTTGCTGACTGCCGCCTTTGCATGTTGTTGCATGCAGATGAGCGACCAACCACCAAGGGCGATGAGCATTGCTGCAAGACCATAGAGTAGTCGTACTGCCATTTACTGACCTCCAACCGAAACTTATGACCAACACGTTCCTTCCCTTAGAGGTCGATGGACGACAGAAGAGTTTGTTTGTTTCTTGGATTTGATTTTTCGATCGTTAATTTGTTTCGTCGGCGACTTGTCGCGAGAATCCGCTTTGCAGTTTCACGTACAAAACATCGCTGTCTGCCAAAATTCCAATCACTTTGGCGTCGAATTCGAGCGACTCGCGATTTCCTCCCGTAAGCGCGCACTTTACGAGCAGTTCCTTTTTTGACTCGAAGAAAGTTTTGTGCTCGGGTGAAACCGCGATGCGCGTCGCTATTCCCAACGAGTTACTGGCAACAAGTGTGTCTGCCAGAAGTGGAAATGCGTTGCCGTCAACGACGATGGTATCACTCATTGCGAGTTTGATGATGCATTTGATAGGTAGTAATTTTCGATTGCGATGACGCCATCGCTAAAGGCGATTCTATCTCTTAGTGATTGCCTGCGCCAGAGTCGGCCCTATGTGGTGCACTTTTGGTGAACCAGTCTTCTTTGCGCCCTGCGGTTCGGCCGTGTTGCGAGTCGGGGTTAGTGCAGACGCCAACTGAGTGGTGAGAGAAGCCGAGTAGCTCAGCAAGCAAATGATGACAAATATTCCTAGCATTATAGGAGTGCGAGGCACCACATGCGGTGAATTGCGCAGTATTTCGTCGACCGTTGCCTTGGCAGTGGGGTCGGGTGGAAACGCGCGCATTCTCTGCATGCAAGAGGCGGTTTGAATCGCACCAGGTGAAACGAGGACGTTAGTACGTGCAGACCTTGCAGGGGTCATCTAAGATGCTCCGGTCAATTTTGAGGGAGTTGGGTAGCCGCGTCAAATAGTAAACCAAATATAAAGGGAGATGTCACTGGGAAACCTACGCATTAAGACAGCCAAAGCCTTGCTGCACTTAGGCTTGCAGGTTTTCGGGCGAGTTAATCTTTTCCTTTTTGCTAGCTTTGAGTTCTTTTGCCGCTTCTCGGCGCTGCCGTGACCTGGCGCCTTGATCTCCGAGCGCGCAAAAATCGCACGTGCATGGCTTTCTTCCTTTGCTGCCAGGGGAGTAGCGCCACCCAATAACTTGAGGCACGCCGCGCACCTTATGAATCTCGGATGCTTTGACCGATCGCATCAAAACAATCTCAAAGCCTTGAGGATCGGCCTGAGAGCGAATCAGCTTCGACGCTTCGGCAACCGTCATTGTTTGATGCGCTTGACCGTAGTGCCCCACCAAAACCTTCTCTTCATCTGGGATCTTGAAGTCGACCGCCACGAGATATCCGCGCTTTCGATGGCGCCGCAACTCACGCAGCCACTGATGCGAAGCATAGAAATCCGGCAGAACCGGCATGCAATACACACCTTTCAATTCCCATCTCGTGTACATCGCTTTGATGCCGACACGCTTTATGTGCGCGACGTTGTCTTCAAACGTGAGGTGTACGCAGATGGGCATTATTCGCAATGTTCCTGCGGGGGAAGTGCGTTCATCCAGCCTTGATACTTGGACTTTCTGGTTTCGTCAACTCTTTCCATTGCAAACATCAAAAATGAGCGACACCGGCTGACGTCAGTTTTTGAAAGTTGATTGAACAATTTTTCTGCCGTTCCATCTACTAGCACCTCATCGCCTTTTGAGTGAAATGGAAACTTGATCGCGCCGCGCATCAAATTGTCCGCATCTTCAAACTGCTGCTTCCCAATGCAGGTTTCAGCGAGCGAGGTGAATCTTTTGACAATAGGAACCACTGCAGCAGTCGGAAACCATCCCGGGTCATTCATGAAATTCAAGACTCTTGTCCATTCGATTTTTGCAGCAGCAAGGTCATTGGACGCCGCCAGTGACTCGGCGTGTTGCAGCGCTTTATCCATACTCATGTTGTCGAACAAGTCATACTTTTCACGTGCGCTTGGGCGATGCTGTTCAATCATAATCGAAGCAGATTTGGCTTTCCCTGCGAGGAGTTGTGTGCGGCGACCGTCGACATTTGGTTCGTCTTCGGAACATTTATGGTATGACAATTTTCCGCTTGCAAGTTGTCGCTGCATGTTAACTCTGTCAGTCGGTATCGTCTCGTAAGACTCCGTGGGCGGATGGATCTTGCGCAAAGCAACTATGCGTTCATACATCTTTGCAGAGTCAGCGTGCTGATGATTGTTTGCCAGAGTAGCAGCACAGAGTGACATCGGCAGTAACAACTCTTTGCTGGTTTTGCCATACTTCTTTTCTGTTGCGGCGACGAATTGTTTATAGTATGCAGCGGCTTCCTTTCGATCGCGAGTGTATGCGCCGATTACCGGTAGGACATCACAAAATCGCGGATCATTGTAGGGCAACAGCTTCATATAAGTGTTGTAAGCGTCAATCGCCAGATCTTCTGCTACGTTTTGACGCTGCTCTGACTGTGCAATACCAACAAGAGCCAGCGAGCAATCTGCGACTTCGACGCTTTGTTTAGGGTAGTGCTTCTCCCTCAAAGCCTTGGCAGAAAGAATCAAACTCTTCGCTTCTGAGGTTCGTTTTTGCCAAATCAATGACTGTCCCAGCGACATCAAAATATTTGCGATGTCCTGTTCTTTTGCTTGCTTCGATTGTGCTGCCTCCAGAGCGGCGCGCAGGCGCAGTTCTGCACCATGAGCCAAACGCTCGAGTCTTTTCTGACCTTCATATCCCTGATTCTCTTTCTTGCTGAAGTCGGTGTCGGCGAGGTTTCGCACGATTGCGGTGCCTGCTTTGTATTCGGTTTGCCAATTGCTTGGTGTCATCTTCTGCGCTGTTGGGAGGCACATAGTTGGCGTTGCCGCCAAAGTAGGAAGTAGGACAAAAGCCCCAACTAGAACCAATCGAGTGAGTCGAACCGAACTCATGGCAATGAGATCCTCTTTCATGTTAATTACGGGGCAATCAGAAAGATTAGGAGTTCCGGCAGCCACCAAGATAGTCATAATTTAGTCTGAATTCGATCCTATTGTTGGAGCGTGGTCTGAAGAGAGTATTGCAAGTTAGGGAAAAGACAGAAGGACGGGAGGCGCAAGGAATGAATCGACTTTGCGTCTCTATCCTCCCTGAAACGCACTGAGAGATATAGGTTGACGCCAGCCGGCAGTAAGGTGAAAGCGCAAGGACTCGGGTTGTCCCTGCGTTTTCTGTAGTTGGGTCTATTTAGTCTTTTTGTGTTTTCGTTGTTGCGTTTCTTTTCGGCGAGTCGTCATCCTGACTCTTGATGATGTCTATGAGCAAGTCATCATTCAAGGGGTCTTTGCTTTTGCGATTTTTTTTTGCAAGTTCCTTTTGCTCCTTTGCCCGGGTGTAATCTCCTAAGCGCTTGTAGACATCAGCTTTTGCGTGATACAAACGACTATCATCCGGGGCCATTGCGGCTGCTTCATTGTAGTAGTCGAGAGCTTTTTTGTTGTCGCCGAGAGCGCGATAGCATCGTCCGATTCGAAAGTAGATGTCCGAACCAGTTATCGATCTTTGGTGCCCTAAAAGATCAATTCGGGATCTACCGAGTTCTTTTGGAATGTCGAGCGGAACAGTCAAAGACTTCGGCAAACCTTTATAGGCTTGTTGCAGCTCTTTGATTTCATCTCTAAAAGCGTGATTTCTGTGGTGTATCAATGCTCGAAAGAAATGTGGTTCTGGATTTCTGGGTTTAAGTTCTTCCGCTTCGTCCAGCTTCATTAGCGCTTCTTCTTCATCCATCGCATGCAGCAATCGAATGCAATCACGAATTGTAGATTCGTAATCGCCTCTTTTGTTTTCCATCGTCGGGTCGAAAAACTTGTCTGGAAATGTGCTACTTAAATTGCTGTGCAGGCGTTTTTTCAATTCAGCAGCGCGCGAGTGTGGATCGAGCTCTGTGCTTCGATCGAAGTCTCGTGCGGCATCTGCCGTTCGAAATAATCCGGCATTTGCTGAGCCCCGTGTTTGCCATGCTAGCGCATCTTTCTGATCTGCTTTGATCCATTCATCGCTGAATTTCAATGCATTTTCGAAATCATGCTTTTGTACTGCAATTTGTGCTAAGTGCCGCACTGCAAGCGCATGGTACTCAGTCACCGGCATCAATGACTGAAATAGATTTGTTGCCTCATCATCGAGTTTCAGTTGAAATGCCAGCAGTGCTGCTTGTGCTGTGATCTTTTGATTGTCAGGGTTGATGGCATGGGCGTTTCGGTACAGTGACATTGCGTTTTCGGCTCTGCCGTAACTGACCAGAATAGGTGCGACCTTCTCGGCTAGGAAGATCTTTCCAGGCGGTTGAGAGAAGAAGAAATAAGTTCCTCCAAGCCATGCAGCTAGCATGGCTAAGCAGGTGATGATTATCGTATAGGGTCTTATTTGCGTTCTCCAAACGGCTTCTGCCAAGATTGTCTCATTTTAAGTGGCTGCTCTATGTTTCGAGCCGTTCCACCCCACCAGTTGAGCTTTTCGGGATGCTCACCACCTAGTCACACCTGCAAAGTATGGTGTAAGAACCCTCCGCAACTCCATTGATTCCAAGATCAGTTTCTTTGAGGATTACTATGACGACTGCATTTGATGGCGCAATCGACGCAATTACAACTCCGATGGACCAAAAGTTCGGAGACATCCAGAATTATATGGACGTGACTGGTGGAAGCAAAGCCTTTGACACCATACTCAAAGCCGCATCTGCGATGTCGATGATCTCGCCTGCTGAAGAGGCGATAATTCGTTCTATCCTTCCAGTCGCGACTGCGGTTTTAGACCAGAACGGTGATGGCTATTTGCAATTTGCGGAAGCCGGTAAGGCAATGAAGGACGTGCTGCACGCTATTTAGTCTTATCAATGCTGCAAAAAGTG
Organism: uncultured Candidatus Obscuribacterales bacterium; assembly: GCA_964478655.1. GTDB lineage: Bacteria > Cyanobacteriota > Vampirovibrionia > Obscuribacterales > Obscuribacteraceae > CAYZJR01. The sequence continues at coordinate 29,373 of CAYZJR010000062.1, read as the reverse complement.
CAAAAACCTTCGTCAATGTTTTTCATCCCAAGGTGTGTCGCTATCTTTTGATTTTTTGAGTTCCTTTTTTGCCTTGTTGATCAAAGGTCGATACTTCTTCAGCATCGCCTGTGCATCTTTGTTTTCTGGCTGAGTTTTCATCACAGCTTCGAAATCTTGGACTGCAAGATCATACTTGTGCAAGTTGCCGTATGCGGCTCCGCGGAAGAACTTCGCGGGTGCTTCAAACTTTCTGCTTTTGTCGGCACGCATCAATTTATTGAGGTTCTGAATCGCATCGTCCCACTGCTTCAAGCGGATGTGATTGATGCCGATGATTAGGTAAGCGCGTATCAAAGTCTTGTCGTGCTCAACTGCTTTTTTCAAATCGCCAATCGACTCACTAAACTTTCCCATGCCTTTGAGCGCCATTCCGCGCGCGAGGTATGCACTGCCGCACGAGGAGTCGAAGCTCAGCGCCTTTGCTGCATCTTCGATGCTCTTTTGGTACTCTTGAAGTTCGCAGTTTGTTTCGGCTCGCATCGCCCAGAGCTTTGCGCTTTTCGGAAATGCAATGAGTTTCTGATCCAGGTAATTCAGTTCCTCTTCAAACTTGCCTGACTCTTGCAATGCTTTTGCTGCCCGTGAAACGTCGACTTCCGATTCTGCCAGAGCGGCAGACCCGGTTGCGAAAACGAGCATCGACGCCAAAACCAGTGATTTTAGGCTACTCTTTGTCATCTTGTTGTTGTATCGGCGGTGGCTCATGCAGCGGTGTAGGCGCTGGTGCAGGCGGTCTCGGTGGTTGCAAATGTGGCAAGGGCGGCGGCTCCACTGCCGGGTTGGGTTTGGGGATTCTAACCGGTTCTGATGCGGGCTCGAGGGCATCATCGATTGCCGGTACAAATTCCGCTGGTGGCTGCGGTGGTGCCTCCACATAAGGTGCGGCCGGTTCTGCATGCATCAAAGATTTTGCGTGAGCCTCTGCCAAAGCTTGCGCTTGTGCAAGTGCCTGCGCCTGTGCAAGTGCTTGAGCCTGCGCATTCGCCAGGGCCTCGGCTTGCTGACTCTGCTGCATTTGCATTTGCTCGAGAAATCTTCGATCGCCAAGCTCAATCATGAGGTCGACGATGCAGTAGGTGTTCTCAAGAAGGTGCGTGAATTGCTTTCGCATCTTGTCATCGCTCAAGTGAGCATCAGCCTGCCGCATGTTCGGAACCCTGAGTTCTTCAGCCACGATTATCGCAGCCATGATATGGCGAAGCACAGTGAGGTCCATGAAAGTTCTCCGGTGGGAAACCTGGTGAACAAGCATACTCCAAACTGGTCTAACGCGGCATAGAATGCTCTCGAACCGGCACGGATTTGAAGCTGACGTACAAGCCAATATCGTAAGCGGCCTTAAACAGACCGGCCAGGACAACCGGCAGTCCAGATGCCACATTTGACATGAGAAGCCCTGTTAGTGCCGGAGCCAATGCTTGCGAAACCGAACGCGCCGAGGTTGTTATACCCGCAGCGAACGGCTTGAGATGGTCGGAGACGATTAGCATTGCGAATGTCTGCCTAACCGGAATATCCATCGATGAAAAGGCGCTGCGCGACAGCAATAGCGCAGCTGCCCATTCAGCAGACGGGAGGAGCGGTAAAATGCAAAGCGCTAGACTGCATGGCAGATGCGTAAAGACCATAGTATTGAGCAAACCGAGTTTCGATACGATTCTCGGCGCCATGGCAAATGAGACTGCAGCAATTAGATTGCACCAGAAGTAAATAGGACCAAGAAATGCTGCGTCTACGTGATACCGTATGCAGAACCATAATGTGAGGATGGACTGAACGATGAAACCGCCGCCGAACGCATCGAGACTTTGAAGAGCGGCAAGCCTCAAGGCGTAGTGTTTGGAACGGTCTGTACTGGTTAGATCTGCATTGGATGCAACTGCGCTGGTTGACTCTTGGTAAGGATGTTCGATCGATTCTTTCGGAGCTTTCAGGTGTCTAACGTCCACGAACGAATAAAGAACTGCAAGGGCGATTCCGCCAAACGCGTATGCCAAGAAAATCGTTTGATATGCCGATTCCGCGTTTGAGTGCGCCGCACAGATTCCAGCGAGCAGTGCACCAAGGGCGGCGCCACCGAATCCAACCATGTTGTACCAAGAGAATGCGCTTATCAATTTTCGACCATGCGTGGATTTGGCGACAATGGCTTGTTCGAGTGGAGCAAAGGGACCGCCCTCGAAGCCGGATGGACTGACTATTCCTAGGACTACGGCTGCTGCGATCATCCAGTTGTCTTGCGCGTATGACAGAATCAATCCGCCGATCACAATCGTGGCGCACGACAAGTAGAGCATGTTTCGAAGTCCTAGTTTGTTTGCGAACGAAGACGCCACTGTAGTGAAGAGTGCGTCGGTCAGGAGTGTTCCGGAAAGTAGAAGTCCCACTTCGACGTTGGTGAATCCGCGTTTGATCATGAACAAAGCCAATACCACCGAAACCGCTCCGAACCCGACAGTTCGCAGCAATCTGGCAATCGAGATCAAAACAAGATTGGTATCCACTCCCCCACCTGAAATTTTACGCTGCATCGGGCTGAGCGTCATCGTCAAGTTCTGCGGTTGAATCTGCATACAGTGGCGGGACAATCAAGTGACTCATTGTCTTCTCAACCGTTCCACATTCTTTGAAAAGATCGATAATGCGATCGGCCGGACTATTTCCAGTTTCCCACCGATTCCAAAACTCATTGAAGCAACTCGCATTAGCATCAAAAATTGCGGCCATTCTTTGAGCGCTCGTCAATAGTTGTTCGGCTCGTTCGAGTTCGATTTTATTGTGGCGCACGCCATAGAGTGCGAGACGCCGCAATCGCTGGATGCGATCTTCGTCGGATGCTCGACCATCGAGTGCGTCATCGAGCAAGAGACTCAATGCGCATAAGAAGAAAACTTTATAGTCGTCGATATCGAGCGGCATCTCGAATCCTTTGAATTCAAAGCGACTCGAGTCACCCGAATGAACATACAAGAGCGGCGCCCAAACTGAACGTCGAAATGTTCTCACCGACTTTCCAAGTTTTCCGCCAACCTGCCAGAGTTTGCCTTTGAGCAGAGGCGAACAGAACGTCAGTGCGATTACCGATGGCATGTAATAATTTACTTTCTCATGCAGTGAATCGAGCTCAACTTGGTTTTCCAAGTTGCGTGGCAAGCTGATGCTTACATCGGGACCATATGTCGTCATAGCCGTCAAAGCCCATTGCCAATGGTCGTGACGCTTGTAATTCGGTTTCGCTTGGAAGTCAGTTTGCAGAGGATGGTGCGATATAGAACACAGCAACATTCCACTATTGGCGAAGGCATCGCGAATACGTTCGGTCAGAATTTGTAAGTCGTTAATCGCACCATCAACTGTTGATGCAATTGGTGTGCGCACCTCCACTCCTTTCGGAAGCATCTTAACCGGTTCCATTTTGTCGTCAGTGATGTAGTAACCCTCCACCAAATATGGAGAGGCTCGCCTATGCAATGGCTTAATGTTGAACCCGTTTGTCGAGAAATCATCGACATAAATTGAATCCATGATATGGAGCAATTGCTCAAATTTGAGTTCATTGTGAAACAGTGGCTCAAGGGTATTGGCGTCTACCAAACAATGTTCCGTCTCAATTCCAAATCCAAAATGCTTCTCTCTAATAAACATAGGCACCTATCCGGGAGCATCGACCTCATGTACAGATTTGATGCAAACTTACAACTTCTTGGTAGACGACAGAAATGCGCTAAAGGCGACTCTATGGTGGATCTGTAATGCCAACTTGCAATTTTTCTTTACCCCTCGAGTCAGGTCGCTTCTTAAATGTTGAACATGTATACTCAAATCGCTTTGGGCATCAGTTAGTTTGGAAGCAATCATGGAAGTCGCACGCTCAATAGTTGAACTCGTTGGCAATACGCCAATGGTGCAACTCTCTCGTTTTGGTCAGCATCTAAAGCACAACATTTTTGGGAAGTGCGAATTCTTGAACCCTGGTGGTTCAGTCAAGGATCGAATCGCATTCCATATGGTGCAAAAGGCGGAAGAAGCAGGAAAGTTGCGCCCGGGCGGCACGATTGTTGAGGCGACCGCAGGCAACACTGGAATTGGTTTGGCGCTTGTTGCTGCTTTCAAGCAGTACAAACTAATCACGGTCATGTCTGAGAAAGTAGTCGTGACAAGGTGAAGTTGCTGCAAGCTCTAGGCTCAGAAACCGTCATCACGCCTGCCGGAAAGCCGTCGACTGACCCTGAGCACTTCATGAACAGAGCCAAGGACATCGTGAAAGAGTGTGGCGGCTGGTTAGCCGATCAGTTTCAAAACCAGACCAACATCGAAGCGCATTATCAATCGACGGGACCTGAGATCTGGAGGCAAACAGAAGGTAATGTCGATGTCTTCGTTTGTGGTGTCGGTACTGGTGGCACACTGACTGGCGTAGGAAAGTATTTGAAAGAGAGAAAACCATCGGTGAAAATCGTCCTTGCCGATCCTGTCGGAAGCTCTCTTGCTGATTTCTACAGGGGAAAAGACTCACAGAGCGCGTCTTACCTGGTCGAGGGAATCGGTCAAGACTTTGTGCCGGGCAACTTTGATATGTCTCTAGTTGACGATGTGGTTCAAGTGAGCGATGCCGATTCAGTCGAGGCATCCAAAAAATTGTTTGCCGATGAGGCTTTGTTTGTCGGGAGCTCCTCAGGATGCATTGCGCATGCAGCAATCGAGTACTCGAAGAGACTTGAAGGGAACGGCAAAAACATCGTCATCATTTTGCCGGATGGTGGTCGCGGTTACATTAGCACCATATATGATGACGATTGGTTGAAGACGAAGCTTGGATAGGCTCAAAGGCTATCTGCCTAGCAGGCGTTTCAAATCTTCGACGCGGGCAGCAACAGTGTGACGATTTGAATCAGTGTGAGTAATCACGCCGATGACGTTTCCTTGCTTGTCCAGCATTGGTGCGCCCGATTGTCCCACATTGGTCTTCAATTCTCCAACCAGGACCTGACTTTTGGTGTCGACCTCTTTTGCCAGCTTGTCGATGAACAAACCCTTCAGGTGCATCAGCAGAACCTTGTTTGAAAGCCAGCCGACCGATCCCCACTGATTCGATTTGCCGTTGGCATAGCCGAAAGCAAAGACGTCTGTACCAATCGGGGTCTTCGATGATTCGCCCAAGTTCAAAAATGGGAATCGCGGCTTCATCATTGATTGGTCCTTAACCTTCAACAGAGACAGGTCATGTGCCGCATCGGATTTAAACGGTGTTGCAGTCAAGGTTTTTCCACTCGCAGTGGTGATTTCGAGTGAAGGCAGATTCTCGACTACGTGCAAATCTGTCGCGATTGTTCCAGCCGCATCAACAAAAAATCCAGAACCGCAACGACGCTCCTTGCCCTCCGTGCCGCATACTCTTACGATTGCATCGCGGCTTTGTTCCCAAACCTTTTCCACTGTTTCATCGGTGGCAAGGTTTCCTTCTACTTTGAGCATTTGCAAGCGACCTGGCATTTTTGTTCCTCTATTGATATCGACTCTACTTTGTTCGTTCTTACGGTGTTACAATACCTCGTGCCGCTGCTTTGGCGAGCAACTCGCCGAACTTCCGGTATTCCCACTTCGTTGCGTTCTGGGCTTGGCTGCCTTGCTGTGGATTTTGTCCTGCTGCGTACTGTTCTGAAACACTAGCAAGTATTTCGGCTGCGCGGTCACGACCAACGGCCGCAACGAGCTTAGCGATTTCGTTTCTGATCATCATTCGTTCCATCATTACTCCTGCACCACCAGCGATGGCTCCAGCACCGCCCCAGCTTACGCCGCCGGTGACTGCATCAGTGCCGACATTTCTGCCGACGTCTTGTCCGCGGTTTCCGTACATTTCGCCCATAACGGCACGTCTCAACAGTGGTTTTCCGCCTGCTCCGGCGGCACCGAGACCAACAGTCGCTGCCGTGGCTGATATCGAGAGTGGTGCCGTCGAGATCGCGGCGGTAACGTATATCGTCTCAAGAATCGCTGCCGATACTTGTTCTGCGCTTGCGGATTCATCGGTGATGGCACCGGCCAACTTCACTTTGAGTTCTTCGCGCTTGGCGGGATCTTTTTCACGCGCCAGCTCGCTCATGATTTGATCGAGGCGGCCGCCGCTGCTGTCCCATGATCTAACTGTTTCGTTGAACATGCCGCTGCGCAACGCTTTGTCGATTGCTTCTGCTTCGCGCATTGCTTGTTCGAATTTGTTTGCTTCCGGCGATGCGAGGTTGAGGAGTTCGTGCTTTACACCTTCGGGGGCGCGATGCGACAAGTCTTCCATCATGTTTCTTCCGTACTTGCGAGCGTACTCTTTGGAGATTTGATTACGTTGCGGTGGTGAAACGTTTTCCAGAGCTTGCTTCGCCAGATCGTAATTTTGATTGGGGTCTAAAATGTAGCTTCTGATCATGTCTTCTGGCGCAGTGACGCCTGTTTGTACCAGTCCGGAGTTCTCGGGATCTGCTTTGCTGTTTTTAGCGATCTCAACAACTAGTTGTCTTTGTTCTGCCGTGAGGTGCGGCATCATCTGCTTTAGCTGTTCGGAGTTGGCGCCTACTAGGCTTGCTTTCTCATCGTTGGAGAGATATTTGACGTCAGCGCATACCTTGTCGAGTTTGACGGTTGCTATTTCTGTTGACCCTGCTCTGCTTGTACGATGGCTGACCGAAACGTCTTGTTTCATCATGGCGTCAATGGTCAACTCGTTTGCCAAGCGCGGGCGAAATTGTTCTGCATAGGCACTGCCCAGCACTTTCCTCATTGCTTCGTCGAAGCGCTTCGCTTCAGAGGAAGTAGGATTGCCCGAGCGCAGCTCGCGAACCAAGCTTTGCTTTGTTGGGTCATTTACGAACTGGTCGATTTTTTGATGCAATTCTTCTTCACTTTGTTTTTTCGATTTGAAGTCTTTTGCTGCAAGTAGTAATTGTTCGCTGCTCGAAGGCTTGACCGGTTCGTCAACAATGTCAGTGGCGATGCGATCTTTCATCGATGTCGCGACTTCTTTCATCGCGGGATCTTCCATCTTGGAGATGTAATGTTCGAGCATCAACTTTGTTGGTCCTCCTCGTCTGATGTCTTCGCGTTCTTCTTCAGGCATGTGTTGGAGGGCGCGGATCACGTCTTCGGCCTTTGGATTCGCGCCGAGATCGGAGACGCGAGTTCTTGTTGCTTCTTCATATGTTTTTGCAGCGACCATGCGATCGATCTGTTGATGGAGGTGATCCAATCCAATTTTGTCGATTCCGGCGGCGCCGTCTTTCAATTCGTTTATCGAGTCTCTGACGCGCTGGCGATAGATCGGATCTCCTTTCAATTTTTCCCAATCTTCGCGCGACATATTTTTGAGAGTATTCTTCACTTCTGAAACGTCCGAGTTTCTGAACACACCATAGTGATCGGCGAGCTTGGTTTCGAGGGTGGGTTTGCCATTGGCTGCGAGGTCTTCCCATGCGCGAAGATCTCTTTTGCGTTGTCCCGGAGTAATAGCGTTGATTGCGGTTTTAGAAGTGGCGTCTAATGCATTGTGCATGTCGCGATAGAACTCGCAATCTTGCTTGATGGTTTTGATCTCTTCGGCTGTGAGTCCTTTAATCTTCAATGATTCTGCATCGAATTCGCCGCCTGCCATAAACTTTGCTTTGTCTCCCGCAGACATCAGTGAAACGCCGTATTGACCGTGCATGAAGGCGGAATGTTCAGCAGCGGTCATGTCTTCTCTTATTACGCGCTCCACGTTCTGTGGATTGTTGTAGACGTTTCCTTCATTTTGCAAAATGCGTGTCGCGAGGCTTGCTTTGCCGTCTTTCAAAATGTCGCGAGCTTCCATGCGCTGAGTGTTGTCGGAGAAGACGAGATTGAAGTCACCGGATAGGGAACGGTTGGCCAATTCAGAACGAGCCTGAGATGCAGCTTTTTCTTGCTCGGGGTTGTTCTGTGTGCCCAATGCTTCTCTCAACAGTTCAAGGCGCTCGCTGCCTTTCACGCTGGACAAGACGACCGGAGGTCGTTCGTTGTTGGGGTCATGAACGATTGTTGGTGAGAGAACGATTTCTGCGAGTTGCTTGTTGAATTCTTTGCTGTTGCGTTCTGCAGTGCCTGCTGGATGCTTGACATAGAGGAGGCAGGATTTGTAAGTTTCTTCAGAGATTTTTCCGTCTTTATTCAACTGTTCCAATTGTTTTGACAGTGATGGTGTCTCTCTTTCCAATTTCTGAACTTGCTTTTCATCCATTTGAGCCAGTGATTCACGCAAGCGCTTCGCTGCCCCGGCATCGCCCTTCTTCAGCGATTGAATTGAATCGATAACGCGAGCAGATTCGAGTCCGGCTTCAGGATCTTGACGCTTGAGAATGGCGTCGGCGAGGTGCATTTCGTGCTTTCTCAAGTCTGCGTGAACATTGCGACCTGTGTCATGCTGATACTTCAGGAGCAGTTCGTTTCGGTTTTCCGGGCTGAGTTTATTGAGTTCGGTACAGATTCTTTCTACGGTTGCTTTGTCGTTTTTCTCGATTGCATCGGACAATGCTTTGACTGTGGTGTCGCGATACGCAGGGTCCAATCTCGACTCATCAGAGGCATGGCCGATACCGTACAGTTCAAAGCCGGATACTGTGCGGTTTGTGAGTGTGACTGTATCGTTGGTTCCCAGAACCTGAAGCTTCAATTCTGTGGTTCCGCAATCGACTTCTTTGCCGTTGATTGTTTCGATTCTGTGCCATGTTCCATCAATGAATCTTGCATTGATACCGTTGCTGTTTTGAACTTCAGCGAGTTTTCCGTCTTCGTATCTATAAGTTGTCCATGCGCCGTTTGCATCTTTAACGCGTGTGACAACGCCTTCAGGCGACAAGTAGCAGGTTGGTCCGCCGTGGTAGCGATTTTCTACAAGGACACCGTCGCGCCAGATGGCAACGGATTTGCCGTTGTCTACACGCGACTCGACGAGCTTGCCTTCTTGGTTGTATACGTAATCGATCTTTTGACCGTTTTGATTGGTGCTGACGATTTTTTCGCCGGTTTCAGATTTCTTTCCTTCACTGTTGGCTTTGGCCGATTCAGAAACAAGAGCTTTAGGTTGTGGATCTTCGATGGTAAGTTCAGGAAGGACGTTTTGACTGGCGACTTGGTCGTTGATGCGTGCAAGATTCTTTTTGAAGGCCTGCTCGGCTTCCTGCCCCTGCCCCACGGATTCGGAGAGCTGCGGCGGGGTTTGCTCAAGGGAGGCTTTGTCGGTGGGTCTGTGAAGGGTAGCTTGTTCTGCTGGGTGCATTGGGCATCTTCATGGCGGGGCTGATACTTGTAGGGTAGGTAAATCTCATAACGGAGGGATAACGAACCGTGCCGTGGCGGCAAACGGCTCGCCTGTCAGCGTTTGCGGAATTGGACGGCTGTATTCCAGGTTTTGGAACCGCCGCCACGAGGAACGCAAAAAACATGAAATCGTATTTCACTAAAGACGTATGTCTATTTCTTGTTTTAGGGCTGCTTGGGCTTGTCGTTGCGGCGATGCGTTGCGACGTCTTTCCTTCGGCTTCCGTAAACATCAAAGTGTCTAAGAAGCAGGCACTGCAGCTCGCAAACAAGTATGCGGACATAGCGGGCTTCTCGAATGTCATGGACAGCAGCGTCTATTTCCATGGAGACAGCCAAGCTAAGACGTTTTTGGAGTACGAGCTGGGCGTGGCTGAAGCCAATCGCCTCATGTCGTCAAACGAGGTGCCAGTCTGGAGCTGGGACATTCATCAGCGTAAGGATGGCGATGACGCAGCATACTTCGACGCGAACATCGGCATGGATGGCAGCGTCCTCGGTTTCGAAAACCACATTCCTAATGACACAAGGATGTCGTCGATATCGCATGCCGCGGCAGAGCAATTGGCGACTCGAATCATCGAAAGAGAGTTCAACACTCGCTTATCAGACTGGAAGATGATAAGCGATAAGGAAGTGACGCTCTCTACGCGCACAGAGCACTTCTTCATATGGGAACAGCAGAAGGATTACAAAGGCGGCCATGTCAGATTGAGCGCTGAGGTGGTCGGAGATACTCTGGCGAGTGCGCAGAAGTACTTGCATGTTCCTGATACTTTTTCGCACAAGTTTGAGGGGCTCAGGGCTCAGAACAATGCACTTTCACGAATCTCATTCGGTATCGCTTTAGCAGCCGCAGCGTCTTTGATTTTTGTCTTCATCAGGGCTGTTGTCAATGGACAGTTGCGACCTAAGATTCTAATCGTCAGCGGTTTTACCTGCGCCATCGTCATTTTTCTTTCTAAAGCGAACGACGCGCTTTTCGTTGCCGTCTCGACAGTTGGCTGGGATGCGAGTCGGTGGGTTGGTGTTCAACTCGTCAATGGGTTGGCTTATGCCGTGCAGATCGGACTCCTTGCCGCCATCGCATTTGGTGCCATCGAAGTCGTGTATCGCCAACACTTTCCAAAGCAGCCTGCCCTTGAAAGGTTTTTGGATGGAACGGCCTGGAGATTGCCGTCAGTGTTCAAGTCTGCGCTTCTGGGATTAGCGCTATTTCCAATCTGGATTGCCTATCAAACCGTGTTCTATCTCATCGGATTCCAGTTTGGTGCGTTCTTGCCTCTCGGTGTTCGCGAAGCACAAGTTATGAGTGGCTGGTTTCCCGCTTGGGATGCCATTGAGACCGGGATCTCCGCCTCAATGCTCGAAGAGTTCGGCTTCAGGATTTTTCTTATTGCCGTCTTTCAGCGGTTTACTCGTTCGTTCTGGATTGCCAATTTCCTCCAGGCAACCATCTGGGGTTTTGGGCACTGCAATTACGCTGCAGAACCTCCCTACGTAAGAGGCGTCGAGTTGACGTTCGAAGGGTTGTGGGAAGGTTGGATTATGCAGAGGTATGGCTTCGTTGCTCTTGTGATGAGTCACTACGCCTTCGATGCGTTTTTATCTGTGATACCGCTTATAGGGTCAAGCATTTGGAGCGACAAGGTGAGCGCCTTGCTTGCGGTATCGCCGGTAGTGATACTGCCTGTGCTGTGTTGGTATCTGATCAAGAAGAAAGGACCGACCGATGAAGAGTCTCTGAGCAACGCCTCTATCAAAATTGAAGTTGTAGAAACGGCTGCGGAGGCCGCGGAGGATATACCTGGATGGCAGCCAATAGATGCGAGATTGCGAAAACTGCTTCTGATTTTCGCTGTTGTCTTTGGTTTGTTGTCTCTAATTCCGCCTCGACAGATAGGAGCCGTTCCACAGTTTGCTGTCGACAGAACAAAAGCGATAGCGATCGCTCGAAACTATTTTGAGAGCCACGGAATTGATTTGAAAGGATATCAACCTGTCGCTTATATCTCTGGCTACAACGAGAAAGACGGTCCTCAATATGTCTTCGAGAAGGTGAACTTTCAAAGAGCGAAGGAGTTGGCAGAGCAGCTTGGACCCGAGAATTATTGGTGGGTTCGCTTTCTAAAAACCGGCGAGCAGCGATCGTTTGCGATGGGTGTTTCCCCGGAAGGAACTCCGAAAGATATTTCTATTAATCTCCCGGAAGGAGATGCCGGAGCGAGCCTTAGCAAAGATGATGCGTTCAAAGCCGCACTCGATTTTCTGCATGCTTCAATTGGCAAAGATGCCAGCCGGTTGGAGCTTAAGGGCACCCAAAAGATCAACCGCCCAGCGCGTGTCGACTATAAATTTTCGGTCGAAGATCCGGGGTACAAAATCGAAGATTCGAATCTCACCTACGATATCGTGGTTAGCGGGGACAAGGTAACCCGAACAGATCGAAACTGGACTGTCGCAGAGCACTGGAAAGAAAAGCGCGATGGTAAAGGCTGGAGCAAGATAGCATTGGCCGTATCGCTGCTTGCTGCAACTGTTTTACTGTTCAATGTTGTTTACTGGATCTTTCAAATACTAAAACTGAAGAGTGTTAATTGGAAGGTTGTTACGCTGGTGACTTCCATAGTTGTGCTGTGCCGTGTCATTAGAGTAATCGACTACAATGTCGCAATGTTTTTCGCGACGTATTCACCTTCCGAACCACTCGAAACTCTCTGGGTTGATAAGGTTTACGACGTATTGCGAGAGGTCGTGGCTATGGCTCTCGGAGCAGGACTTCTCTCCGCAGTCGTCACCGGCAGCCTCTCTTGGTTGCACCCAACTCTGCCATTCAAGGAACTTTCGAAACGTACTAGAACGTTCCTTACCAATTCAAGTTTCTGGACAGATGCGATCTTAATTTCCTTCTGCACCGCTGCCTTTATGTCCTTCTCAGGTCAGCTCCTAAGCGTGACATTATCGCTGTTTTCACCAAAGGTTCAGTTCTTGAGACTCGACTATTTGCGCATGATGAATGGTGCCAATCCTCTGCTGGAATTTGTCGTGACGACATTGTTTGTCGGCGTTGGGGCTGCACTTTGTGTTGCCACCATTGAAGCGTGGCGTCGATACTTCAGTCTCGACTTAGGGCAGCTCGCAATTCTTGGACTGATGGCGATTTGTGCGATCAACTCGCAAGAAACAGTGCCCACTAACATTCTCATTTACATTCTCTGCACCACCTTGGCGTGCATGGGTGGCTTTTATCTCGTAGGCTGTGTGGGGCGTTGCAACCCAGTCATCATTTTGCTTTCAGTGGTCTTTGCCGAGATCGCCTCTTTCGGTTTCGAACTTTGGCGCATCGCAAGGTTCAATCACATGCCGGAAATAATTGGACTCGCAGTCGCAATTTTATTGCCTGCTTTGTGGCTCTGCATCAGGCTCATGCTCGCTCACACTTTCCGCATATCGGTCGGCAAGAATTGAAATCAATGTCAGCTGTGGCTGGCAGTTCGATGGCATTAATTGTGCCCGCTTGCATCTTTGATAAATGAAGAACATCCTTCTTTGCCAATTCGAAGTCTACCGCAGAAAATTTCTCAGTCAGCAAATTCTTTAGAGCTCGCCCGGCCTGGCGACTAGCTGAAGGGGTTCCACCAAGGTGATTTCTCTTTGTCCTTATCACTTTCGGCGCGTGCGTATTGCACAGAGTGGAAGTTGCGATAGAAGTCATCCAGTGACATGGTGAACGTTCCATCGTTGTTGCCGTCCAAAGTTTTTCCATCTTTGTCTTTCGGCTCTCCGCTGCCCCAGGGATTTCGCACGGTAACCATTTTTGTTGCAGGGTCATATCCGGTGACTGTATACGAGTGCCCTGTGGGAAGACCAGCTGGGTTGTCTTCTTTCTTGCTTTCAGTTTCTTCATCATCGGGATCATCGATTTCGCAAGTTACCGGGCGATCGTCTTCCATCGATTTGGTGAGGATCTTGTGCATCTCGTCTTTTGATGTGTCGTAAAGTGAGACATCTTTGACGCGCTTGTTAGTCAGAAGCTCCAGGGCCTCGTTGGTGTAACCGCCTTCGATACCATCTGTCATGTATCGTGGTTTCTCTCCAGTTTCCTTCGCCTGGTATTTCGCATATGCTTTTTCCAGAACGGCGACCCAAACGCCTTCTTTCCCTGCGGCGGCGCCATGCGCGAGTTCTGCATCAGTTGGTTCGTCCACTGTGATCGCTCGTGGGTTGCCAGGGAATCGAACAGTGTAAGTGCCATCCTTGTTGTCTTCAATCATGTTCTTCAGTGATTCTTTTCCTTCCTTTGTCTTGGCTACCGCTGCAACTGATGCGAGGAAATAGCAGTCACCAACTTGTTCTTGGTCGATTGCTTCAGGTGTGATTGAGTCGATTGGATCTGGCGTTCCGTAGAGTTTCTTGTTGCTGTCTTTGATTGCATTTCCAGTCTTATACAATCTGTTGTCGACCGCCTCGATTAGATCGTTTTCTTCTGCTGTTCTGTCTGCTTGTGGTTTGTTAGCCAGCTCTGTAAGCTTTGCCATATCTTGTTTTGTAATCGACGATTTTTCGAATAGTACCGAGGAGTCTGATGATAGGACTGCGAGCTTTTCTCGTTTTTCTTTCAAGAGAACGACCAGTTGTGCGTCTTCCCCCTTATAGTCTGAATCGCTCATGGCTCTGTCGATTTCGTCTGTGCTAATGACGCCATCTTCGTTCCAATCCAATCTTTCAAAGTTCTTGTTGAACAAAGCCTCAGTATCTTTTGCCGTGAGATTCGGATTCGGCGTTCCTTCCACGCGCGCCTTCTCTTCGTTGGTTAACTCATTCAGCTTCTGCGTGTCGGCTGGTGTCAGATTGTCCGAACCCTTTAGATAGATGTTGCACATCTCTTTGGTAGTCTTAGGTGTTCCTTCATTGAGCGACTGTTGCAGGGTTTTTCCGTATACGCGCTGGAAATATTTGTCGGTCTCCTCGATCTCTTTTGCGGTCATTCCTTTGAGTGTGTCACGCAACTCTCTGTTTGCGTTGTCTCTGTCCACGTGCGTGTAAGAGAGCGACTTGTAGTCGTCTTTCGTCCTGCCCATGAGAGTCATGATGTGGTCGGCTCGTTTGCTGGCTGGATCGTCCTTTTGAAGAATAGATTCGAATTCTTTTTTCTGATCGCCTTTTAGGAACGCATAGTCAGCATCGAGGGTGGTGCCATATTTTTCTTTGTAGATCCCTTTTAGTGCGGCGCGCTCGTCCGGCGTCAGAGATTTGAGTCTATCTTGTAGTTCTCCCGACCATGCCAGCTCTTCGCGTTTGCTTTCGCGACCCCAATCGCCAAATCCCAAACCGCCTTCGCCACGCAAGTGTTCGGCGACGTTTTCGAGTTTAGATCTGTCGATTTTGTCTGAATCTTTGAGAACGACTTCGGGTTTTTCAGGCGCCTTGGCGAGGGTGGTATCGCCGGCGGGGCTTGGTGGTGTTGCGTCGGCTGGGGTGGCACCGGTTTCTGGTTTGGGTGGGGTACTTTCCGGTTTGGGTGGTGTCGCTTCCGGTCTGGCAACGGTCTCTGGTTTAGATTGTGTGTTTACCTCAGGACCTGCGGTGTTACCGGCGGGATTTCCTGCGGCTCCGGCATCTTTCAAAATCTGGGAGTTTGCATCAACCGTCGGAGCAGATTGATTCTTCGGTTGAAACTTTTTGTCATCGTCAAAGATCTCGATATCGCCGAAAACTTTATCGAATAACTCTGTTGCGGATTTTCTCACATTTGCAACAGAGAGGACGGTACTATCGTTGGTGCCTGGTTGATATGCTTCTAGTGCGAATTTGTCGCTCGAAGAATTGTCTGCAGAAGTAGGCTGCGCGAAACTTTCAATTTGTTCTGTTTGGCTCATATAATATCTACACTTTTTCAGTGTTCTAGTAAGGGGGGGGCAACTGGAAAAACGCTCAATTTTAACTATCGCGTTTTGCGCGGCTGCACAGCTATCGTAAGTAGAGTTGCGTGAAAAAGTTGTGCACTGTGGATCTGCTGTTCTTGGAGCATGACTTTGTGCTACAACTGCGCTGGCTTTCCTAGGCGGTAAAACGGAGCAAAAGACAAATATGATTGGTAGAATTCTCCCCACTAAGCTAACGGTAGGGTTGGTTTTGGTTGCTGCACTCTGCATTTCTCCGGGACACGCCAAGAGATCGACACAACCTTCGGCACAATCATCAGGTAAAGGATCTCAAGCCATTGCAGTGAACGAGAAATCAAATGACATGACTCGCGAGCAGATTGTTCGCGGACTTCGGGCGGCCAACGATGTTGCCAAAGAAATGAAGAAGTTTGGGCATCACCCATTTGGAGCCGTTTTGGTGGGACCGGATAACGAAGCCGTCATCATGCGCCAGGGCAACATAAATGTAGTGCGCCATGCTGAAACGGAGTTGTCTCGTCGCGCTGCAGAAACGTACTCACCGGAATACCTGTCAAACTGCACACTAGTTACAACGATGGAGCCATGCGCAATGTGCGCGGGTACAATCTATTGGGCAAACATCGGTAGAGTGGTTTATGGCGCGACCGAAGAAATGCTGAAAAAACTCACCGGATCGAGCAAGATGAATGAGACGCTAAACTTGCCTTGTAAGCAAGTTTTCGATTCCGGGCAGAAGGCAATCAAACTGGTTGGACCGGTCGCTGAAATTGAGGAAGAACTTCTTGAGCCGCACAAGGGATTCTGGAAGTAGTGCCCAATTCCTTGGGTGGTAAGATGTTGTCTACTAATACTTACTTGGAAGCTATCTTGGGAGGCGGGACATGGCGAATGGTGAGAAACCCAATGGCAGCGGCTCCAACTCGAAGGCTAAGAAGAAACTTCCGAAGGCCAAGGAGCTGAAAAACACTCGGGTTCAGCAAAAAATACTCGGCGGAGGCCATCGATCACCTGCATCAGCCGAACATTGCACCGAAAATACCGGCTGCGAGCAGAGTGATTTTTGCAAAACTGCCGGCTGTCCTTGATTTCCTTGTAGTATGAAATTGCGACAGGCCTCAAACCTGTTGAACATTTTCAGACTTTGTTTCAAGATTCTCTTTGTGCTTCTTCTTTCGCGAGGCAGCAAGGTTGAGGCATTCGACAAATACTGAGAATGCCATTGCGGCATAGATGTATCCCTTGGAGATGTGGTGGCCAAAGCCATCTCCAACGAGCACTACGCCGATGAGCAACAGGAAGCTGAGCGCTAACATCTTCACTGTAGGATGTTTCATGATAAACGCGCTAACTGAGTTGGAGAAGATCATCATCACCACCACCGATACCATAACGGCGACGATCATAATCCAGAGTTCATCGACCATCCCGACCGCAGTTATAACGGAGTCGAGTGAGAAAACAATGTCTAGAATCATGATCTGAATGAGGGTGCTCAGCATGGACGGATAGCCCTTGGCTCCGTCTACACTGTCATCTGTTCCCTCTATCTTTTCATGAATCTCGCGTGTGGCTTTAGCTACCAAAAATGCGCCGCCACCAAGCAAAAGAAGATCGCGTCCGGAGAAAGCGTGATGCGCAATTGAGAACAGCGGAACTTTTAGACTCATCACCCAACTCAAAGAGAAGAGTAGCCCGATGCGCGTCAACATCGCAAGAGCAAGTCCGAGAACTCGAGCCTTATTTCTCTGATGCTCAGGGAGGCGAGAAGCCAGAATGGAGATGAAGATGATGTTGTCGATGCCGAGAACAATCTCCATCGCCGTCAATGATATGAGGGCCGCAGCTATTTCGGTGTCGACCAACCAAGCTTCCATACAAACCTCGCCAGAAATCGTGAGTAGTACGACGAAGCCTTAATGATAAAGTGCCGTGGCGTAATTACATGAACGTTTAACGGCACGACTGGCAACACATTGCCAAGGCATGGGAGTTGGTGTGGGAGTTTCGATTAAATAGTCACGAAATCCCTGAACCTGTATGCGATTGAGAGAAAAATGGGGCAGACGAGGGGACTTGAACCCCCGAGTGCTGGAACCACAATCCAGTGCCTTAACCACTTGGCGACGCCTGCCATCACGGCGATTTTTGATTCTAACATAAGCCCGAAAGGGCTGTTAGCGTGCAGCCTGCCAGACTTTACAGTTATTTTTACTGTTCCGCCCCAAGCTTTGTCCAATTCTGGGTGCACGGGTGTAGATACCTTCACGGCAATCACCCTCTCCCGGCAATCATTAAATGCATCGAACCGACTTCACCCGAGATCTCGAGAGTCAGCTCAGATTTCCTAACGAGAAACAAGACAAGTCTCAGCTCAAGTTGCATGACGATTCGTATAAAAAGCCGCCGCAGAGCAGAAAGCCATACATTGTTATAGCGAAACCGACTGACGAAGAAAAGCAGTACATGATGTCCATCAAGCCTTCGTCTGACCTGGCTGACAAGCTTGACGAGGTCCTTGGCGAGATCAAAAAGCAGCAATCAGATAAGTGGAACGAAATCAAAGACGTCGTCAACACTCAAGGAACTGATCCTGGTGTCGCGATCAAAGATGCGATTATTCACGATCGAGTGGTTTTGATTGGCGAGCAGCACACGCTTTTGGGAAGCAATCCAGCGAGATTGGATTTGGCTGGGATGATCACAGAACTGCGTGGTTCTGGGCTCACTCACCTTGCAGTCGAGTTGCCGCAAAGCATGCAGAATGTGTTTGATGAGTTTCACCGAAGACCCGGCGAGCCGATGAGCAAGGTCTTGGAGGAATTGAAAGGCAGCAAAAAGATTTCGAGCGACGACTACGAGATGCTCAAAAAGATGGTTACTCTGTGTCCCGACTTGGCGTATTTGTGGGCGAAGTCGAGAGATTGGGGTGTCAAAATTGTTTGCGTAGATTCTCCTTCTCAATCGACTACTGGTTTGGCGCGTGAGCAGTTCATGACGAATGCGGTGATGGATATCGTCAACCAGAGCCCAGCTAACAAAGTTTTGTTCTGCGCAGGAAATTTGCACGCGATTGACACACGAGGAGCAGCACCGCTTCAAGAGCGGCGGGCCGCAGAGTTGATCCGGGGTCAGCTCGCTCTCAAAGGCGAAACGATGAGCACTTTCATCTCAATTCTGGGTGGGCAAGAAGGGGACATGCTGAGCCTTCACCCGCTTGCGAAGTCTTTGGCGCGACCGGTTTCAGTGCCGACGCATGACGAATCAGGCAAAGGAAATGCGCTTGCAGAGCTGAATATGCTGAAGATTGGATTGCCTGGAATGCATACGGAACTCCGAAATTTCGACAACATTCTTTTGTATCCACCGAGTCGCGGTCCGTTGACCAGCACCACTACTAGATTTGCGGACGTTCCTGAGGGATTGCCCATGACGCCCAGACCAAGCATTATCGAGCCGGTTGCGAAGGAAGATATCAGAGCGGCGGCGAAGAATCCTGTGGGTTTCGAATTGCCCAGTGTTGAACTGGTCGGATAGCGCAGTTTAATTTGTCTTCAACAGGTGGAACAGCGGAGGCAACGCATGTGCCAATATGCCACCAATGACGAAGGCACAGAGCCATGAGCCTATCCAAATTGTCAGTGCGATTTTTGGACCGCGTTCTTTGATCATTACACCTACTGTGGCTATGCAAGGAACAAACAGAGTGATGACAATCATTGCAGTGACTGCTTGAACGGCGGTCATGTTTACTTCGGTCAGCCCGAATGAGGCAAAGTCTCTGCGAACAATTCCTAGAATAAACGTAGTTGCAACTCTTGGATCATCAGGCAAACGCAGCCAGCTGACTGTTATTGGGCGAAGAACGGAGATAAACCAATCGAGAAGTCCGGTCATCTGAGCAACCGTCACTACGAAGCCCGCGATGAAAAACATTGGTGTCGCGTCCTCCAAAAAGTTGCGTGACTTTTTCCATGTTTTCTTGAAAATGTTGTCCCACCGAGGGAGTCTCATCGGTGGCAGGTCGATGATCAGCCCACCGGATTTTCCAGGAAGAACCATATTCAGTACTACGCCCGTGACTGCCAGAATGCTTGCCACGATAAACCCGTAAACACTCCATGCAAGTGGACCGCCGCTGTGGGCGAGGGTTCCTGAAACCACGCCAAGCTGCGCTGAACATGGAATCGCGACTCCTAGCAGGGCAGTTGCAATTATCTTTTCCCGTGTCGAAGTCAAAAGTCGAGTCGTAATCGTTGCCATAGTTACGCAGCCCAAGCCAAGAATTAGCGGAATGATTGCGCGTCCATTCAACCCAATCTTATTCATCAACCTGTCCACGATCACTGCGAGTCTGGGCAGGTAGCCGGAATCTTCAAGCAGTGATAGCCCGAGGTAAAAGCCGATGACTAGAGGCATCAACAAGCCGAGCAAGTACGTCACAGTCAATGTAAGCAATCCGTATTCGCCGACAAGGATGTTGCCAACGCAGGCCATTATGCCGCGATAGGCCCAAAAATTGTATGTAACATCGCTTGGTGAAGCCTTCGAGGTTGCGGCTGATAGTTCCCTTTCTGTGTCGTGTGCTGATGAAATTCCGGCGGGAAACTTGAAAACGTGTTCTCCGACTGTTACATCCACTGGGAAATAGTTGCCTACTATTCGACGCACCACCGGTTCATAGTAAACCTTCATCCCTTTCTTTTCGGTGATGTCTACAAGGTTTCCAGCGATCCAAACTCCCAGCATTTGATAGAAGATCAGATAGCAGACAGCGATGGAGATTAGAGGTCCCCAAATCGGATGCAAAAGTGTTCGGCCAATTTTTGCAGATGTAGTCTGTTCCCTTCCCTCGAAAACCACGCATTGCTCAATGATGCTGTTAACGCGCATGCGCCGACTGCCATAAATGGAAGTTCTGTGGGGAAGCGGTTCGGTACCGTGTTCGGTGGCACTAGCTTCGTCGCCCTCAGCGATTAGCATTGCATGAGCGTGCTTGATGTTGTTTTCGATGAGCGGTTGCAGAAACTCGACAGTCTCGTCGCCAATCTTTCCTACTTTCGCGAGATGGAGGCTCTTTCCGATTTCTTGTACTCCTTCGTTGCGTACCGCAACACAAGTGAGCACCGGAAGTCCGAGCAACTCGCCAAGCATCGCCGTGTCTATTTTGATGTTTCGATGCTGTGCTTCATCCCACTGATTAATCACCAAGATCATTTTCTTGCCCATATCGGACAGTTGAAGCGTGAGAAACAAATCGCGATCGAGGCTCAGCGCTGACACCACGTTGATGACAAGATCAGCTTCCAAGATCATTTTTCGAGCGGCGCGCTCTTCGTCGTTGAAGCTCGAAACCCCGTACACCCCAGGGGTATCGCAAATGTTATCTTGCCCTAACTTTCCTCTGGCGACGTCAATTGTTGTGCCCGGATAGTTGGAAACGTCCGCGTTGAGACCGGTCAGTGCGTTAAAAATGACCGATTTGCCGACATTTGGATTGCCCGCCAGCGCAATCTGAAGCGGCCGAGACGCTGTGTTGGCGCCAAGGGAGGCATCATCTTGCTCGACATGCACCTTCGTGCCCATTCGCTTTTATCCGAAGAATCGCACCCTTCAAACTCCAAGGGTTGGAGAAATTTTATCAATTTAGATGCTGCGCTTTCAACTCAAATGTAACTTCTTTGCACGAAATTAAACGGTCATGAGGTTTTTAGCTCTTTCAACTAGTCTATTATGTTGCAGTTTCATTGACCAATTGTGAGGCTACATGCCGTTTTTTGTATCGCCGCGCCTGAGAGCAATCATTGCAGTTTGGCTGGTTGCCTTGATAAACATCGCTCAATGCAGCGTCTCTCCGAGTGCTGCGCAGTCTCAAACCGCGCAATCCGCGACCACTTCGTCGACGAAGGCGACGTCCAAGAACTCTCAGGCAGTAGAACTCAATCTTCCCAACGGGCTGAAGATCGTGTTCATGGAGGAGCATTCCTTCCCCGTCGTCTCGGTCCTGATGTCCTATCGAGTTGGGTCGCGTAATGAGGCGCCCGGTGTGACCGGTCTGAGCCATCTGGTTGAACACATGCTGATGCAAAACGTGGGCAATTTTCGAAAGGGCGAAATCGGAGCGACGATTGTCAGAAACGGTGGGCAATTCAACGGCTTTACCAGCGACGATTTCACCGTGTTTTTTGAGACGCTTCCACCAAACAAACTTGATCTTGCGTTGAAGATTGAGTCTGAAAGAATGCGCAACGCTACCTTCACAAAGACTGATGTGCAGGAAGAAGTGGCGCGTCTTGAGGGCGAGTTCGAGCGTGACAGTAAAGATGCAAACCAAGCGCTTATGCGAGAGGTTCGTGCTTCGGCGTTTCAGCAGCACCCGTACAGAAACCCCACAAGTGGATGGAAGGTCGATGTTCAAAAGTTGACGTATGAGGATGCACGCAAGTTTTACGAGGACTATTTCAGACCTTCGAATGCGACACTGGTGCTCTCTGGTGACTTTGATAAACACGCCGCAGCGTCAATGATTCAGCGTTATTTCGGCGCGTTGCCGAAACTGCCTGCACCGCCGCCACTTCGCGTGAGAGAGTCGGAGCCTAACGCAGAAAAGCGCGTCCACATGCCGGCGCGAAATAAGAAGGAGTTCGTGTACGTAGCGTATCATGCTCCGGCGTTTCAAGATGCTGATGCACCAGCTATGGTGGTACTGGAAAAAGTATTGAATGAAGGAACGGCATCAAGACTTAGAGCGAAACTAATCGATACGAAGACATGTTGGCATGCATTGTCGGCTTTCGAACTGCGGAAAGATCCAGGGTTGTTCACGTTCTCGTGCCATGCGACGCCATCATCGAGTGCACCGAAAGCATTGGAAGTTGTGGACGGAATCGTGGGTAGTTTGAAGTCTCAACCACTATCGGAAGTGGAACTCAAAACAGCAAAAAGTCATGCCGAGTTTACTCACCTCAGCGAACGCGATGGTCCATACCGTGCCGGTTTGCACGTTGGCTATTTCGATGCGCTGGATGGTTGGAACTCTGCCTATACATGGATCGACAGAATAAAGTCGGTTAGTGCAGCGGACGTTCAACGAGTTGCGAAAAAGTATCTTGTCGCAGAACATCGAGTTGTGGGAATGCTTTCGTCATCGCCGTCGACGGCACCGGCGAAGCCTGCCACAGCCGCGCCAGACGATGCCGGCAAGAAGACCGATAAAGCGAAATCAGATAGGGACAAAGGTAAGTCAGATAAGGACATCAAAGGCAAATCTGATTCGCACTCGAAGTCCGGCAAGGACACTAAACCCGATTCCTCAAAGTCTGACAAGAAGCCGTCTCGCCCCAGTGCTCACAAGCATCGATCAGCCTATTTGTACACCGATACTTCGCACCCAGTTGGCGGGTTCGCGAATCTCTGGAAGAGTGCATACAAGCAGGATGATAGAGCGCAAGACAACGGAGTTCAGGGCAACGGAGTTCAGGGCAATGGAGTTCAAAGCAAGGGCAAAGCTCTAGTGGCTCAGGCAAGCGGAAGCCCTAACCCAGCCCTCCCGCTGGGCACGAAAACAGGAAGTCCGAGCCCTGCCCTGAGTACAAAAACAGCCACTTCGAGCCCAGCGAAAGGTCCTTCGTCGGTGGCGGCGGCTGATTCACCGCTTGTGGTTCCTACACCCACTAAGACTGAAGGGCGCGTTAAACGAGCTACTTTAAAAAACGGAGTGACGTTGCTCGTTTTTGAAAGCCACTTGAGCCCGATTGTGCAAGTTGTTGGTGCCACCAAAGCCGGCACTGCATTCGAACCCAGCGGCAAGCGAGGAGTCGCGACACTGGCAGCGAACCTGATGAGCAATTCAACATCGAAGATCAATCACATGCAACTTATCAAATCGCAGGATGAGATCGGCCTGCCACCAGATGCGATGATCAAGTTCGAGGCCGGAATGGAAACGATCACGTTCAAAACCCGCTGTCTCACAAGAGATTTTGCAGATCAAATTGCACGCCTTGGTGCGTGTCTGAAAGATCCCGGTCTTCAAGACAGCGATGTCGATAAGGCGCGAGCAGATGCAGTGCAAACTGTGAGGCGCTATGACGAGAGAATCACAAACAAAGTGGAAAGCGCTCTATATCGCAGTCTAATTGCGCCCGATACGAGCTATTACCCGATGGACGTTGCGCAAACGATCAAAGACTTAGGCGCACTCAAGGCGGCAGACGCGAAAGCGTATATGCAGAACTACATAACGCCGAAGTCGACCACAATTGTGTTGACAGGCGATATCGACCTCGACACAGCGACGAGACTCGTCGAACGTGCGACCGAAGGCTGGACTGACAAGGGTGATCGCAAGACTCCTACAGCGCAGACGAGCTCAAGGCGTGTTCTAAAAACCTCCATACCTTTAAATGACAATCAAACTGAAGCGATGGTGATGATTGGGCGATTGGTTTCTGTATCCCCTTATGATGAGGACTATCCCGCGCTTCTTTTAGCGGACTGTGCTTTGACGAACCACCCGATTTTCTCACGCATGGTTCTGCGTATGTCTGATGATGTGGCAAATGCATCTAGTTTGTCGGCCGATGAGATAAGCTCTCGATTTAAGTCGATTGCGAACATGACGGCGTGGACGTTGTCGGTACCTGTGCAGCAAAGTGTGGTATCTCGCACGGTGACACCCGTGCAGGTCGAACTGAAGAAGTTCGTCAAGACAGGGCTATCACCGGAAGAGCTCGCCGAGGTGAAACGATTTATGGCAGGCGCATTGCTGACACGCCATATGAGTAGTACTGATGATTCAGCAGAGTTCATTCTCGAATGCTCTTTAGCTGGCGCGGCACCTGATTGCATGCAGGCATGGCAGGCATATATCCGTAATGCGCAGCTTGAAGCGGTAAATCGATTCATCAAAACTACGTTCCGCCCAGATTTGTCATCGCTTGTAATTGCAGGCAGCCGCAAGTCTATTGGGCAGGTTAGAGCGGCTTCAGTTAAGGAATCTCCCTCTTCGAAAGCCCAGCCTCCTGCCAAGCAGTAATGCCAAGACGAAACGAAAAGTCGACCATTTGGTTGTCAGTAAGATCGGTTGAGACTAATTACTGTGAATTTTTTCTTGTTGTCAGATAGGTTCTGCACCATTTTGTTACGCGCTGCTAAGAATCATCCCCATGTGCCGATATGCTCGTGGGTGGGTGGAGCTATCTCGTAGCGTGTACATCGATATCGCTCTTTTCATGCGCCATTTCGGCGGATGAATAGCTGAGTGTGTCATTGCGGGCAGTATCAGTTGATGAGAACGTTCAGCTGATGCCGCTTAAGCATTGAATGTAAATTACTCCGTGGTTGTCATTTTATTAATGTAAACAGGCTTAAAAGCGCCATACAGCCGGTTGTTTGGGTAATTCGATTGTATATGGAACGGTGTAAAGTGCCGCCAGGCGCGGCTTTTCAGCCTTAAAAACCGGGTTTGACTTTCTAGTGACAAGTTGGATAATATGCTGCGATGGATTACCTTGCAAAGGGTAAACTGCATTAACTGGTATCACACTTACTCCAAAGAGAAACACATAAACGTTGATGCGTTCTCAGGTTCCTCCCAGGTGTTGAACGAGATGACATTAGTGATCGATTCCGAAACGGAAAAACTTGAATTTGATTCGCTCCCAGAATACGTGCGTGAAGCCGATCTGGTGACTCCAAGAGAATCTATATTGAATAGAGCTTCCGAGTCTTCTATTACGACAGGCGAAAGGCCCAGACCAACGATTGAGCGCGATTTTCATGGCTCTGCCGATGGTGAGGCCCCGCGCGCAGATGAACTCGAAGCGCTCTGGCCAGGCGTGCATCATGAATTGATTCAGCCGCCAAAGCGCAACGCAAGCCTATATCTCACAATCGGCTTTATGGCTGGTGCATTTGTTAGCTTAGTTGGTGTGTGGGGCTACTCTGCCGTTTCCGGCATGATTGTTGCTTCTGCAAACAGCAACCACGATAAACAGATCGTGACCGCAAACAAATCAGCGGCGACCACAGCTCCTGTTGCTGCTGCTGCCGGCGGTGATGCCGCTGCTGCCGAATTGGTGCCGGCGAGCCCTACCTATGAAGTGCAGAATGGCGACACTTTGGCCATGATTGCGCTTAAGAACTACAAGCGCGTTAGCCCGCGTTTGTTGGACGAAATTTGCAAAGCCAATGGTATGCGAAACGCAAACGTACTGAGCCTCGGCCAAAAGCTCAGCTTGCCGACGTATCGCCCTCAATCGAGTCAAATCGCTGCTACCAACACAACAGTGCAGTAGAGCGAAACATTGGCACAGAATGCGAAGCTTACTGTAGCGCAGGCGTTCGCGCGCCTATCTGACGGGCTTTCCGGTTATGAGGAAAGACCGCAGCAGCTGGAACTTGCCACATCTATCGAGCGTGCGTTTTCTGTCGGAAAGACAGGCATATTCGAAGCAGGCACCGGAACTGGCAAGAGTCTTGCAGCCCTTATCCCTGCTGTGTTGTCGGGCAAGAAAGTTGTGGTTTCGACCGCAACTATTTCTTTGCAAGAGCAGTACATTCATAAGGACATTCCGCTTCTCAACAAGAATCTGCCGATTCCGTTTGACGCAGTGCTTTTGAAAGGCAGGGGGAACTATCTTGGTCTTCGCCGATATCAAGACTTTATGGCGGAACAGACAGTAGATGATTATCTGAACAATTGGGTCGAAACCACGTACACAGGCGATGTTTCGGAACTTGATTTTGTACCCGGTCTCGAAACCTGGCTTGAAATCAATTCGGATTCAGATGATTGCCTCCGCCAGCGGTGCCCACAATTTAACGATTGCTTCTACTTCGAAGCTCGGCGTAGAGCCGAGTCGGCTGACATTCTTGTTGTGAATCATGCGCTGCTTTTGGCGGACGCGGCATCGCGTGGCAGTGTTTTGCCGGAATACGAACTGCTGATTATCGACGAAGCTCACCAACTGCCTGATATCGCGACGGACGCATTCAGCCATACAATGAGCAATCGCGGTATTCGATCGCTGGCAACCAAAGCGCTGAAAAGAATCTACGCGCCACCGCGAATGGTGCATGACATAGAGCGCGAAGCCGGCGAATTATTTATGTGGCTAATGGATCTTTGCGTGACTGCAAAGACGCGTGTTCGGCAGGCTGTGCCGCAAGTTGCGCACTTGAAGAAGGCGCTCAGCATTTTTCAAGAATGGCTGGAAGAGGAGTCTTTCGAGCATGTTCCTGATGACGGCATGGCACGCGAAAAAGTGAAGCTGAAAGCCAAGGGTTTGCTTGCTACAACTGAATCTTACATTCGAACACTGTCACTGTTGGAGGAGCCCAGCGCGAGTTGGATCGTGTCGGTGGAGCGAAGTGACTTTCAGGGTTCGCGAATGGAAATTGTTGCGGCGCCCTTGGATATTGCGCCGTTCATTCAAGATTTAGTGCTGGAAAAACCAGGCATGGAGTCGTCCGTTTGGATGTCTGCCACACTTGCCACCGGCGGTGATGATCCATTTTCCTTTTTCAAAAAGACAGTGGGCATCGAAGGTGGTGTCATTCAATCGAAGGTCAACAGTCCCTTCGATTACGAACGACAGTCGGTGCTATACCTGCCGAAGTATTTGCCGGAGCCGAACAGCCAGGACTTCCTCAAATGTATTGAAGATGAAATTGCCAGGCTGTTGGAAATTAGCGAAGGACGAGCCTTTGTTCTTTTCACAAGCAGATATGCAATGTCTACGACGTATGATGCGCTCAAAAACTCATTACCCTTCGAATGTAAACGGCAGGGGGAACTTCCGAGACTGAAGCTCATTGAGTGGTTTCGCGAAACTCCGAATGCTGTGTTATTCGGAACATCAAGTTTTTGGGAAGGTGTTTCGGTCGACGGCGATCAGTTGAGTTGCGTGATCATTGATAGGATTCCATTTCAAGTTCCGGATGATCCGGTGTATGAAGCTCGTTGCGAGCGGCTGAAGGAAAACCCCGAGGCAAGCTGGTTTAACGACCTTGCGCTTCCGCATGCAACGATGCGACTGAAGCAAGGTGTCGGGCGCTTGATTCGAACTGCAACTGATAAGGGCGTGGTCGCAATTCTCGACACACGACTAACAAAGAAGTACTATGGGCGCCGCATTATCGAATGTTTGCCACCGATGCGCGTTGTCCGAGAACTAAAAGCGGTCGCTGATTTCATGTGGGAAGACGGTATGAATTTCGACCCGGCGAGCTTCGAGCCGCGCCGCGTTCGAGAGCCACAGACGCCTTACGACACTCAGTATGATGCTCCTTTCGAGACACCAGGCTACAGTAAATCGAGACGTGGCGGTAAGTCGTCAAAATCTATGGAACAGTCAACGCAGCCACCACAAGCGCCTGTCGTTCCGCCCCCGCCTCCGGAACCTCAAGTGGTGCAACAATCGCTGTTTCCGGATGGATTCTTTGGTTCGGGTTCGATTTAGCTACGCTGGGACTCAGCTACGCTTCGATTTCGGGATCTTCGTCCGCGAAGTCGCTTCTAATCAGACAGAGATTGATTGGGCAGTGATCTACCAGGTAGTGCACGATCGGATCTTTCTTCATTAGAAAGAAACTGGAGCCACCAACTTTGGTGGTTCCTACAAATAGCATGTCTGCCTTAAGCTCTTCAGCTGTCGCGATTATCGACTTCGCCACTTCTCCGACTTTGACTATCCCAGAGGCGTTAATTCCTTGCTCTCGCAGCTGAGCGCTGACTTCATCGACTTGCGATTGTGCCTTCTCTTGCGGGCGTTCCGTCGAAATTAGCTGCGCTACTACGCCGACCTTCTCAGGGTCAGGAATAATGCGCAAAAGGACGAGCTCGGCGCCAATCGCCTTTGCTTGTTTCGCTGCGGCGTCTACTGTTCTTGCGCTTCGTTTCGGGCTGCTAAAAGCCACCACAAACTTCATTGCCACGGGTTTTGTCTCCTCTCCCTCATCCGTGCCACGCGGCTTTCAGAATGAGGTAACTGATCGAAGATAACGCTGCTGCAACTGGTAGAGTAAGCACCCAGGCAAGAAGAATCAACTGCATAGTCTTCATATTGAGCTTCTCTTTACCGTACATCGGTATCGTACCACCTGCCACCGCGGAGCTCAGAGTGTGCGTCGTGCTTATGGGGGCGCCGATAGTCGATGCGACCAAAATAATCAACGCGGTACTCAATGACGCGCCAACTCCTTGCGAGTGACTAAGACGTTCGCGGCTGATCTTGGTGCCTACCGTTCTGATGACGCGCCAGCCGCCTATAACCGTTCCTAATGCAATTGCAGTTGCGGCAGATGCCACCACCCATTGTGGCACCTCGTTGATTTTGTAACCGGAAAAATGCGTGGCTAGAATGAGCGTGATGATGCCCATTGTCTTCTGTCCATCGTTGCTTCCGTGGCTAAAACTGACTGATGCGCTTGAAAAAATGTGCAACCAGCGCATTACTTTGTAGTGCGGTTGTGAGCTGCTTCCGGGATTGTCTTTCTCACCGGAGAACAGCAGTGCAAGCCAAGTCATGAATGCTCCAGCTGCAAATCCTACGAGTGGTGATATTAGAAGCGCCATCAAAACTTTTTCAAGTTCGTGTTTAGATACGCCGTCCCAACCAGCGGCTGTGACACCGGCGCCGAAGAGGCTTCCAATTAGGCAATGCGATGAACTGACAGGAATGCCGTACCACCATGTGATGAGGTTCCACATTACTGCTGCGATGAGAACAGAAACGACTATCGGCAGCGTCACGACTTCTTGCGGAATGATCTTTGTGATTACTTGCGCAACCGCTGTTCCCACAATAACTGCTCCGAGGAAATTGAGAATGCCACTCATCACGATTGCTACACCAGGCTTCAGTGCCTTTGTGTAAATGACCGTGGCAACTGCGTTTGCGGTATCGTGGAAGCCGTTGACGAAATCGAAGCCGAGGGCTAGTGCGATTGCTACTAGGGCTACAATGGTCTCGACATTCATTAGTTTTCTCTATAGTCCGGGTTCGGTTGGAGAGCTTGCTCCTTATATAACGGATTCGCGGTTAAGGGCGGATTAACGACGGCGCGACGTGACAGAACCGTAACAGTCCAACTGTGC
>CAYZJR010000061.1:0-41839 GCA_964478655.1 uncultured Candidatus Obscuribacterales bacterium | reverse complement strand
ACGCGCTCCGCGCCACGCGCTCCGCGCCACGCGCTCCGCGCCACGCGCTCCGCGGCTAGATCGTGACGATCTTGCAGATTAAGAGCCCGTAGATTAAGGCTACGAGCAGCACTCTTTTCAGTTCCTCTTTATCCACAAGAGCGATTTTGCGCCGCCACAAAATGAATGCGATGCCGACGCCACTGACGAAAACATTAGCGAGGGCAAAGTCTGGGCTGATGGCGTATTCGAGCCCTCGTCTGGTGGAGGCTGCCCAGCCTTCTGCGTGCATCGTCTTCAGCAAGAACCAGTTGAATAGCATCGTCAAGCTGTATGCCGATAGGGTAAAACTGAGTGCTTTGTTTTCGAATGCCCGTCGATCGAGGAGCGCCGTTGCGGCCCAAGCGAAGAGCATTTGCATCAGCAATGCGATGGCGCCTCTGCCCATGTCCAAGCGCTGGAAGATCTGGTCTTCGGTGAGCCCGCGACTCAGTGTTGCGGTCAGGGTGGAGCACATGAAAAGCGTTGCGACAGAACATGCAAGTGGCAGAATCAGCCAAGCGACCAGGGGCAACCAAGCCGATGCAATGATCTGACTGGATTCGTTTTGATGCCCGCTGCTATGTGGGACGCTACTAGGGTTGGATTCCATCGTCATTTGGAACTTTATTCGCGGGTCAACTCGGGTCAACGAAACAGACTCCTATGGTAGCGTACCATCGATTTCGGGCTTAATCTAAGTGAGACGGAAGAGCGGGGTGACGTGGCGGTAGGCGGTGGCAGGTGTCGACAAGCTGCTGTTTTAGGATAAACTGGGGTAGGCACGTCTATTTTCAGGAATCCATAGAAAGGCTCGGAATTAATGACTACTGGTAACAATGGCCCAGCCGAAACCGAAACCCAACGACGCCCGTTCAGGGCACTGGTCTTACCAGGTGGGGGCGGTCGCGGGGCTTACCAGGTCGGGGTTGTTCGGGCGTTGGTTGAACGCGGGCTCGAGTTCGATCTAGCGTTCGGTACCAGTATTGGTGGCATCAATGCCTCGATTTTGGCTCAAGGAAACTTAGATCGATTGGAAGAGCTTTGGGGGTCGATCCGGGGCAAAGACGTTTTCTGTCTTCCCTCGGCGCCTCAAATCGGACGTCTTGTGCTTGGTCATAAGCTCGGATTGCTCGACACTTCCCCTTTGGAGGAGCTGCTGCGTCGGGAAATGAATTTGCAGCGATTGAAGGCGAGCAAGATGAAAGTCGGTTGGTGCACCACTGATTTGTGCAGTCTTGAAACGCGCCTCATCACTATTGATGACATTGTTTCTACTAATGAGCTGATTGATGTGCTCATGGCTACATCTGCTATTCCAATGGCGTTCCCTCCAAGACATATTCATGGCAAGGGGCTTTGGGTTGATGGCGGGCTGGTTCGAAATACGCCGATGGAAACTGCCATTCACATGGGAGCTGACGAGATTTACATGGTTCTTCTGCATCCTGAGAAGATAAATGTGTGTCCGGTCAACATGTTTGAAGTTTTGGTGCGTTGTTTGGACATCGTATTAGATGCTTCTGCAAGAAAAGAAATTCAAAACGCCGAATTATACAATCGCCTTTTGGCTGCGGGTTCTGAAGAGTCTCGCGGTAGAAAGAATGTCACGATTCGTGTTTTCCAACCGCGGCGCGCAGTGAATACAACATTGCTTGAAATTGATCCTGAGCGTTCTCGCCGTCTGATGAAAGAAGGCTATGAAGACGCCGTTGAACAGCTGACCTTGATGGATCGGCAAGAACAGCAATTGCAGCACGCGCGCGCGTCTTAGTTACTGCGACCTGATTAATGGCTATGCACGTTGTAAGTGAAGGTCATTTCGACTTGCACTGATGACGGGGCGCCGGCTGGGAGTGGGCGGAACGGAGAGGCATTTTCGACGGCTTTCAGCGCGCTTTGGTCGCCGAGTTCGTTGCCGCATGATTGGCTGAGGTGAATGTCACTTGCTTCACCCGATTGGCTGATTGTGAAAATAGTTTTGGCTTGATTCCACTGGTGCGAACGTGGTGGAAACCATGCGCGTTTGCAGCGTCTCTGGGTGTCTTGCATGTAGAGGCTAAAGTCGACGGTTGGCGCCTTCTGCTGCACTTCGGCAACTGGTTTGATTTGCTCGGGAGGCTTCTCTAAAACCATGTTGAATGGTCCAAGCCTGCCATACTCGACGACCAGCGATTTGCCCATCACTTGCTCTTCCATCTGTGAGATTGCAACCTTGTAGTCAATCTGTGTGGGGGTATTATCGGTGGTGGCAAGGCACAAAAGCACGGTGCTCGAAAATGCAATTATGGGCAGTGGCAGAAGCAAGCCGAAAGCTCTTAATGAGCGCTGTACCATTGGGCTGAGCGTGGGCCTGAGATCTTCCATCAACGGATTTGACGGACGAGCAATCAATGCGATCGTTGCAATCGAAAGTGAGGCGCAGAGAGTTCCGATGAGTACCATATATGAAGTTGCCGCGCTGAGGTTGTGGTAGCCGACAACAGCCCAGGCGGCGAAGGCGCAAGCTGAAATGAAATAGAAAGCGGACAGTGTGAGATTTGGAATACCAGGATTGAAGTATTTCATCGTTTGCCTGCTCCATTAAGACTGCGAAAACAAGAAAACCGCGAACACGCTGGGAAACCGCCGGTAAGAAAAAGTCGGCATGGAACATCAGCCACGTTGCGTGTTAGCGCGTTTACGTGACTTGCTTCTTCCAACGGACGCCCCAGCTAGATCGCTCGAGCTTAGAACCATGATGACAGCGCTGAAAGGACTATGAAAGGGGGAAAACCCTGGTTGAATTAGAGACTAATATTGGAAGCCGTTGTTGCGCAGGTGAACCATAGGTTCTGCGTCCGGATTGACCATGTCGCCGTCCAGCGCTTCGCCGAAAATAGTGATATGGTCGCCGGCATCGACCTGTTTCGTGACACGGCATTTGAAGTAGGCAACACAGTCTTTAAAAACTGCGACGTCTGAAACGCCGTCCAGCAAAGCGAGCCCTTCGAATCGATTCATTCCTTCCTGGTATGGTTTGACAAACGCTTTGAAAATATCGTTATTGGTTTTTGCCAATACGTTGACTGCGAACACTTTGCCTTCTGCAAATGCTTCGAGAATTTGGCGTTCCTTATTGATAGCAACTGTGATGAGCGGCGGTGTGAAGGCCTGTTGAATAAGCCAGGTGGCGAGCATTCCATCACGGATTCCGTTGTGATCTAAGGTGACGACGTATACGCCGGTTGCAATTCTTCCGATTGCTTTTCCGAGATTTTTGTTGTCAACTGCAGTGCTCATGAGTGCTCCTTTCTAACGCTGAGATTTCTCGGCTGTTATAGGCTGCCTATTATAGATCCACTTGACTCAGTTCCGGCGAGCCGGTTCCTCCGCACACGAACTGTGCAGACAGGCAAGATGCACTGCGATTTCGATCACTTTGGCGCGACCGCCGGTACCGGCTGAGCGACGACAGGCTCTTCTTTGGTCACCTTTTTGTGATTTTTTGGATCCATCCAATTAATGATGAACTCGGCGAGTTTGTCGGGGTCGTGGTGACCGTTATAGGCATCACTTAGAACGGAACATGGAATGGGTTTGACGCCCAGTTCTTCAATATGTTCAGTGTCTACTTTGACGGCTTTTCCTGGGGCGTTTGCAGGGAGTTGCGGCAGTTGATCATTGACCAAAACCGCGTCAAGGAATTTTTCCACTGTCGCGCGGGTAATTCCTGCATGTTTCAGAAGAACGCGTACGTGGTCTGCAACCGAGTACCCATCGGTTTCGCCCTGCTGTGTGATGACGTTGCAAACGTAGATCTTCGGCGCATTCGACTGTTGAATCGCTTCGCAAACTCCAGGCACTAAGAGGTTGGGAATAATCGATGTGTAGAGGCTGCCCGGACCCAAAACGATTAATTCGGCATTCGTGATCGCTTCTTTGGCTTCCGGCGTCACGGGCGGACTTACCGGTTCGCAGGACAAACGTTTTATTTTACTCTTGGCACCAGTTATGGTGCTCTCACCTCTGATGATGCGACCATCATCAAGCTCTGCAACGAGAGTGATGCTTTCGAGAGTTGATGGGAGAACTTGTCCGCAACTGTTGAGGACACGACTGGCTACACGTGCCGCTTCCAGCATGTCTCCTTTTGTAATGTCACACAAAGCGGTGAGGAACAAGTTACCAAAGCTGTGTCCTTCCAAACCTTGCCCGGATTCGAAGCGATATCTGAAAAGTTCAGTTACTAATTTGTCTTCATCTGCAAGAGCGGTAATGCAGTTGCGAATATCGCCAGGTGGCAATACGCCTAGCTCTTCACGCAGCCGTCCTGAACTTCCCCCATCATCACCGACGGTGACAATGGCAGTGATGTTATTCGTGTAAGCTTTCAATCCTCTTAAAAGATTTGATAGTCCCGTGCCGCCACCGATGACGACAACGCGAGGACCGCGCCCGAGGTGGCGTCGCTTGAACAGCACTTCCGGAATTGATTCCCTATCTGCAGGAAGGTATGCCTGCAGCACTTCCAGCGTAACTTTTGCAACCGCGATGCAAACGATTAAGCCACCGCCGGTGACGACAATTATTCCGCTTATCCTGTGAGGCAAGACGTCGGCTGCGTGCTCCATCACTTCGCGCAAGAAGATACCGCTGACGGTCAATGGGTGGTAACCCAAAAGCAAGAGCACGCCGATTATAATGACGGAAATGCCCATAAGAATGATGACAATCCATCGCTTCAAACCAGGCAACATTAGAGATCGCAGTTTTCGGCTGAGGCGCAGTTTCATTGCTTTACCTCCGCCGGTGGTGCCTGCGATTGGGTTGATTGAGTGGGCAGCTTTCCTTCGAGTTCGCGATGCAGTTTCTTCACTTTGTACTGTGGAAGCCGTTCTTGCAAGGACTGAGTGAGCGCTTCAACACATGCCGTCGAACGGTGCTGACCGCCTGTGCAACCTAGGGCAATGCAAAATGTTCCACACTTCGTTTCTGCAATCGTGGGCAAGACTTTGATGAGAAGCTGCGTCAAATATTCGAGAAAATCCTGCGCCGGCTTTTGATCGAGCACGTACTTTTGAACTGGTGCATCCATGCCTGTCAGCGGCCGCAATTCTTCAACCCAATACGGATTTTTTAGGAAACGAACATCAAAGACAACGTTTGCAACCGGCTGCTCGCCGCGCTTGAAACCGAAAGACATGACTGTAATTTCGAATGTCGTTGCCTTATCTCCGACTGCCGTCGAAGTTGGCTTACCATCTAAATGCTTTGATGTTCCGCTCATGTTAGGAAAGTATATTGTCTAAAAGTGTGATTGGCAAATTTGACGCTGTCAGAACAGGCAGAGCAGGACGCTCTCCTTTCAAGTATGTTTGCGCTTCTTCTTTCGGGTGAGGGTGGTTGCAGTCGCAGAGTGTTTCGGCCCACTTCTTGAACGTCGAACTTGTTGCCGTTCTTTCCATGTTTACGGCTGAGCATGCTTGCAGCGACCAGCCGCCTGGAAGCGCCATGTTGGCCATCGAGTAGCCGCAAATATGACAAACCACGTCCTTGTCTGCGCTCGTCGTCACAGGTTTGCAATTCACGCCCAGGCGATTCAGCCTGTCCAGGTAAAACGTGTTCGGCTGCTTGAACAGTACCTTTTTGACGCCGAGAAGGCGGTGCCTGACGCCGGCGAAATTGTCTTTGATATTGAAGAAAACCATCTAAGTGGCCCAGTTCGCGATTGTGGGTCGCTTTATCCGACGACGGGTTTCTGTTCGCTGATTTTGATTGTAGTTCCGCTGGTGGAGAGCTTTTCTTCCATCTCTTGCACATCACCGTCGAGAAATCCGTGTTTGGTGAGTTCGAGGTCTGCAGCCAGTTTCGACACCGCTTTGTTGATAAACAGCTCGCCATCCAGGTGGTCGATTTCGTGCTGAATAGCGCGGCACAACAGGTCGCCTTCAGCTTCTAGCTTCTGTTCTTTCCCGGCGAGATTCTGATAGCGGACGAGTATGCGATTTGCGCGTTGCACTTCAAAGTAGACACCGGGGAAGCTCAAACAGCCTTCTTGTCCAATGAGTTCGCCATCGCGTTCGACGATTGTGGGGTTGACGAAGACGATCGGCCGGCGGGGCTCTTTCTCGGCGGCTACGTCAATTACCATGATGCGTTTCGATACGCCCACCTGTGGCGCGGCAAGGCCGACGCCATCATTTTCGTACATGGTGTCGAGCATGTCCTGGGCCAGCTTCCTGACGGACGAATCGAAAGCGGAAATCTTCTTAGCCTTCGTTTTGAGCACTTCGTCAGGGTAATATCTGAGCTGCAGTTTAGCCATTCATGAGTCCTTGATGTTTCGGGATACTAAGCCTGAAATCAAGCAGCATCAGGCTTCTTCAGCCGATGATAACATACTCTTGGCAAGAATTTCCCGAATCCTAACTGTATGTAAGCGTCGATTTTGGCTGAGCTTTGAGTTTCAAGTAGCCTTCTTTAGTACAATGTTGCGCATGTTCGAACTGCGCCCCACCGTTGTTTTGCTGTCCCTGTGCGGGTTTATGCTTTTGACCGCGCAATCTGCCTTGGGACAAGATTGGGGCTATGACGAGGTGCAGCCGAGTTCGCCTGCCAAAGCCGGGAGTCCGAATGGAGGCGCTAATAAGGTTTCCGGGACAAAGCAATCGATAGCGCCGCCAAGTAAGGCAACCAAGACTGCGCCCAAATCCACGACTGTTCCTGCCAAAAGCCAGAAGCCTGGAGGGTTGTCGGCTGGAGCAGCAGGGAAATTGCCTGCTGCTGCAGATCAGCTGATTGCAGCCGATAGCGTGTCGCAATCATGGGTTGAACTGTTTGAGTTGGTCGCCTGCCAACCGCTTTCTGATGCACAGAAGTGCCGCTATGCCGCTACAATTGGGCGCCTCACCCACGGACCGTTGAGGGAAGAACTGGTCGCAATTCAGAGTTTCTGGCCTGCTGTAGCGCCCCGAATCAAGGCGTCGGCGGAGTTTCGCGAGAGTTTTCGCAGCCTATTTAAGTCATTGCTGCGTATGCAAGAGCGGGCAAAGGCGCTTGATGAAGAGCGCTCGGCAATAGTTGCCGAGGTGTTGGGGCCTGAGCGAGTTGCCGATTTGGGTCCGCCTCCGCTGACTGAAGATGCGGTCGACGCGTATGCCGATATGGCGTGTTTCCTTTATGAACAGAAGAATCCGGGCAAGACGATCGATGCGACTGATAATCGCGCTGTGTTTGCGAGTGTGGTTCTCAATAAATTCAAAGACGCTCCCACAGAGGCTGATAAGCGATCGATGGTGAACTTCGCCGTCACTTGGGCGCGGTTTCGGATAATTTATGCTGAGGCTTCAGATAACGAAAAGGCAAGGCTTTTGGGCGAATTGGAAAAGAAAGGAACTGCCACCGTAGCTGGTTTATCAAATCCAACCGTCGATCACATTTTGCGAAACGGTCCGTGGAGCAAGCTTATCGGTCGCCCCAATGCGGAATCTTAAGTCATGACTCGCGCCTAACAGTCGTTAATCCTAGTTACAGGTATTAAAAGTGCGGGTAAGAAACGCACATGGGGTTAGTATCTAGTCATAACCACTGGTTAGCCGTTTGAGGCTTCAAATTTAGTGCAGCAAAAAAGCCAGCCCAATCAATCTGAGGATATTGTCGGCACAAAGTCTGATGGAGACGGTTCTGCGTCGCCTTCCGATGCGTCCTCTTCCTCAGCCGCTTCGAGTTCCGTGGCGCCAACCGCTATGACACCTTCCGCCGTCGGTCCTGCTGCTGCGACGACTCTGAGCCGCAGAGAGCCAACCTGGCAATTGACGAAAGAACAAATTTTTCTTGCCGTTGCTGTTCTTGTTGCGCTTCGGCTGCTGATTTTCGCACTTTGTACTTCAGACCACCAAGAGCATTACTTCCGCCCCTTCGTGAAGCACTTCATTCAATTTGGTGCAAATCCGTGGGATACATTTCCGCCGCAGACTGAGTCTCCGTTTCCGTATCAGCCGCTGATGCTGTGGCTGTTTGCGATTCCATTTGCGCCGGTCGTTTGGCTAGGGCAAGCTAACAGTTTGTTGGGTTCGATTGTATTTCGCCTGCCTATTCTCGTGGCCGATTTGGGTGTTCTTGCCATGATGCTGCGCATGTATCCACTGCAGGCAAAGCAGGTTTTGATTCTTTACGGACTTGCCCCGATCGTTATGTACAGCAGCTATATGCATGGACAACTCGATTTGGTGCCGACAGCATTTAGTTTGGCCAGCTTCTATTTCCTATCCAAGCGGCGCAACTTACTTTCTGGTCTGGCTCTGGGTTTGGGGCTTGCAACGAAGCTGCACCTTCTCGCTTCAATGCCATTGATGGCGATATTTATCTTCAAAACCAAAGGTTGGAAGTCGACGATCGAATGGCTTGTGGCAAGCTTCACGACGTACTTGCTGTTTGCTGCACCGTACATCTCTTCATCGGGATTTCAAAATCTGGTCTTATTCAATCGCCTTCAATTCGGCGTGTTCAAGTCGCCGGTCATGGTTGGCGATGTGCCCGTTCATCTGCCGCTTTTGGCAATCGCCTTATGCCTTGGGCGCTTCTTCATGTACCCGAAAGTCAACCTCGACTTGTTGAAGAGCTATCTGACAATCATTTACGCAACCTTCGTTTTGTTGGTTCCGCCGGCGCCTGGTTGGTACGTTTGGTTGACACCGTTTATGATACTAAGCATTTTGGACATTCGTCAGTCGGAATCGCGCAAGGTTGCCAATCTGAGCTACTGGGCGTTGAGTACTGCATACTTTGCTTACTTCGCATTTTTCCATATTTATCCTTATGTCGACGTATTGGTTGGTGGACAGCCTCTTTTCCCGAAAGCCCACTCGGAGAGTCTGCAGAGCCTATCATTTACCGGACTTGAGGCAATGCTTGTCGGGCTGTTGATTATTTGTTATCGAGCCGGTGTGAAGAGTAATCAGATTTACCGCGTTCAAGGTCCGACCATGATAGGCATCGGCGGCGACAGCGGCTGCGGAAAGTCCACGTTGATGGGTGACCTTCGAGAGATGTTTGGAACGCGCCTGCTTGATATCGAAGGCGATGGCGATCACAAATGGGAACGCGGTGATCCCAACTGGTCAGATTTCACGCACCTCAACCCGAAGGCGAATTATTTGCATCGACAAGCTGATGATCTTCTGGCCTTGAAACAAGGCAGTGCGGTCATTCGTCAGGACTACGATCACACCTCCGGGCGCTTCACCGAAGGTAAGGCGCTGCGGCCCAAAGAGTATGTTGTAATCTCAGGTTTGCTGCCGTTCTACTTGCCGAAGATGCGCAAACTGATCGATTTGAAGATATACATGGACCCCGACGAATCGCTCAAGATGCATTGGAAGATGCAGCGTGATACGCAAGAGCGCGGGCACTCATCAGAAAATGTGATCGCTCAAATAAAAGGGCGCGAGAAAGACATGTTGCGCTTCATCAAACCGCAACGTGATTATGCCGATTTGATTATTCACCTCTTTCCGTTGTCGAAGGACGTTCTGCCCGATGCTGGAAACTGGTCTGGTGAGCTGCTCGGCATTGAGCTTACTTTCGATTCAAGCGTTCATGTGGAGAGCTTGGTCAATCTCCTGAAAGAACACGGACACGAGTTTGAGTGGGATTATTCGACTGACTTGAAGACGCAGTACATGCGCTTGGTGAGCCCCGTAGCGCCTGAGACTTTGTCGCAGATTGCAGGAACCTTGTTGCCGAACATGGACGAACTTCTCGACGGCGAAATCAAATGGGCCAATGGCTATCGCGGATTGACACAACTAGTGGTTCTAATCGTTGTCAGCGATCTTCTTCAGCAGCGAGGATGAGCGAGGCGATGATGACTGTTGATGCGAAACAACTCAAAGCACTGAGTCGGCTGTGCCGTTACGCAGGCGAACGTTTCGATCTCGCTCAAGCTGGAGGTGGAAATGCCTCGGTCAAAACAGACGATGGGTTGCTTATCGTAAAAGCCTCTGGTGTCGCACTGATCGATGTCGGTGCTCCTAGTTCTCTCAGCAGTCTGAAGATGCCACCATTACTTGAAGTACTGAAGGAACTTAGTCAAGACTGTTCGGAAACCACGCGAGAAGCACTCGAGTCAAAGAGTTTCATCAATGAAAGAATGTCCAAAGCAAAGGTTGAAATGGACGACGCCACGGGGCGCCCGTCGATAGAAACTTTGTTGCATGCGGCAATGCCGAAGAAGTTTACGTTGCACACTCACCCGATTGGTGTTTGTGCGGCTGCGTTTCGAAGCAACTGGCGTCAGGTCTTTTCCAAGGTATATCCGGAGGCTCTGCTCATTCCGTATGCCACACCCGGTACGCCATTGTCTCTGTCGCTGTACAACGCTTTGTCGAACGACAGTGGCGCACGTTCGCAACCCACTGTTGTGGCTTTTCTTCAAAATCATGGGTTGATTGTTACAGCTGATACTTGCGAGCAGGTGCAGCAAATCACAGATGACGTTTGTCTGAAACTTGAGGCGGAGATGGGTTTCGACCTATCGGCGTATCGCAAAGCAAGTGCGATTAGCGCACTCTTCAAGAGCATCGGAGCTCCTGATTCGACGGTAGCGTGGGTGGTGCAAAACCGCAGGGTGTATGATTCGATTCGATTGCGTTCTGATGTGCTCAACACACAACCGTGCTGCCCCGATTACATTGTGTATTGCGGAGTTTCCATCATTGTCCTCGACTCTCTCAACGATGTGAGTACGATCAAAAACTATTTTGAATCGAATGGCGAATATCCCAAGGTCGTCATGTTCGACGGGAATTTGTACACTGTCGGAAACTCGATTAAGAAGTGCAGAGAAGCTGAGGACTTGTTGGCGTTTCACACCGAATCTTTGGCAATTGGCGATGACAGCGAGGTCTCTCCTCTGAGCGATGATGAGCAACAATTTCTGATGCATTGGGAAGCGGAACACTATAGAAGAAAGGTGTAAAGAACGAGTCGATGCATATTATTGTGCCAATGTGTGGGACCGGAGAGCGCTTCAAACAAGCCGGATACGAGCTTCCCAAGCCGCTTATAGAAGTCGATGGTATGCCGGTGATAGAACACATTGTCAATTTGTTTCCGGGCGAAAAGAAGTTCACCTTTGTGTGCAATCGGGATCATTTGAAAACAACCGACATGCGAAATATTCTTGAACGCATCTGCCCGACTGGTGAGATCGTCGCTGCAGACCCGCACAAGCTAGGACCTGTACACTCCGTGGTGCAAGTTTTCGAAGACATAGATGACATGGAAGAGGTCATCGTCAACTATTGTGATTTTTCCAGCTACTGGAGCTACGAAGATTTCTTGAAAGATACCCATGAGCGAAAAGCTGATGGATGCGTCATTTGCTATCGTGGATTTCACCCACATATGCTAGGCACCGACAACTATGCTTTTGTGAAAGAGACAGATCGCTGGCTCGAAGCAATCCAGGAAAAGAAACCGTTTACCGAAAATCGCATGGACGAATATGCGTCCAATGGGACTTACTATTTTGCCCGAGGCTCGCTTGTGAAGCGGTATTTCATGGCGTTGATGGAGGCCGAGGAACGGGTCAACAACGAGTACTATGTCAGCATGGTGTACAACCGCATGGCGCAAGACGGATTGAAAATTTCAGTCTATGAAATTGAGCATATGCTGCAATGGGGAACACCAAAGGACCTGAAAGAGTACGAAAATTGGTCGAACTGTTTCAGGCGATTTGCGGCTGACAGCAGCCGCAAGAGCCTTTCTTCCGGGTCGAAGATGTTGGACAATGCAATTTGCGTGATACCGATGGCGGGGCTTGGCAGCAGGTTTTCTCAGAGGGGGTATAAAGATCCCAAGCCGCTTATCCCTGTTGATGAGACACCAATGGTGGTGCGCGCCACCATGGATTTGCCTCGCTGCAAGGATTACGTGTTTGTCTGCCTGCAGGAGATGTTGGACAAGTATGACATTGAGCCGGCGCTGCTCAAGGCTTACCCTGGCGCCCATGTCGTGAAGATACCGAAAGTCACCGAGGGGCAGGCCTGTACAGTCGTCGAAGGGCTAATGCAATCGGACCTGGCAAACGAACTCGAACGTCCAATGCTTGTCGGAGCTTGTGACAATGGAATGTTGTTTGATGAGGAAAAGTTCTTCAAGCTGATTTCAGACGACAGTATTGACGCAGTTGCATTTACGTTTCGTGGTCATCCACCATCCGTGCGCAACCCTCAACAATACGGATGGGTGGAAATCGATGAGGCGACACAGCTGGTGAAGCGGGTTTCGGTGAAGATTCCTATCTCCGACAATCCGGCAAGCGATCATGGTGTAGTCGGCGCCTTTTATTTCAAGAAAGCCAAGTACTTGAACGACGCCCTCGGTTATCTGCGCGCTTACAATATTCGTGTCAACAACGAGTTTTACATTGACAGTGCGATTGGAGGGCTCGTCGCTCTGGGGCACAATGTCGCCTATTTCGATATCGATCACTATGTGTGTTGGGGGACACCGGACGAACTAAATACCTACAATTACTGGCAGACATTTTTTACCAAGTGCAAGTGGCATCCGTATGGTGCCACTGTATCCGGTGCACGAAAATGACGGCATCAAATGTGAAGCTTTCCGTAGTAGTGCCATGCTACAACGAAGCAGAAAACATCCCATTGATTTTTAAGCGTTTCGGCGAAGTGTTGAATCGTTCCGATGTCGAACTGGTGCTCGTTAATAATGGTTCAACTGACAGTTCCGCCCAAGTTTTTGAACAGTTGCTGCCTGCACATCCGTTTGCTCGACTCACTCATGTTCCTGTAAACCAAGGGTATGGTTACGGCATTTTGCAGGGATTGAAAGACTGTCGGGGGACGTTCGTTGGTTGGACTCACGCAGATATGCAGACCGACCCGGGGGACATACTCAAGGCGCTAGATTTATTGGAGAAGAGTGCAAATCCTGAGAGGACTTACGTGAAAGGAATGCGGCGCGGGCGCCCGCTGTTCGACAATTTTTTTACCGCCGGAATGAGTTTCTTTGAGACCATCTACATGGGCGCTGCATTGTGGGACATAAATGCACAGCCAAATATTTTCCATCGCACATTTTTCGAGAGCTGGAGCAATGCGCCTTTTGACTTTGCGCTCGATCTGTATGCTTTGTACATGGCACGAAAACAAGGACTCAACGTAATCAGATTTGACGTCGTGTTTCCTCCGAGAATTCACGGTACTTCTAAGTGGAACACGGGGTTGGCCAGCAAATGGAAGTTTATCGTTCGCACGATGACTTTCAGCAAGTCGCTTAAACAACGCCTGCATAAAAGCTGACCAGAATTCTAGTATCGCTCTGTGTCAGTGCCAGCAAACTTGGGAAACTCGACTGAAATTTGCGTTCCTTTGTCGCCGGGTCCGCTTGTGATGGAAATAGCAGCGTTGTGTGCGTTAGCTACTTCTTGGACAATTGACAATCCCAGTCCGCTGCCGCTGCCGGTGGTGCCATTCACTCTGTAAAAGCGTTCGAAGACCTTTTCTCGTTCGTCGAAAGGTATTCCAGGTCCGGTGTCGGTCACTCTAAAACTGACATGATCGTTTCTTGCAACTTGAACTCTGACCTTGCCGCCTTCAGGTGTGTATTGCAGCGCATTCTCAACCAAGTTCGAAACCATATGCCGCAACGCAGTTTGGTCGCCGTTGACCAGGGCCGGCTCGGAGGGTGGCTCAAAAATTAGCTCAACGTCCTTCCTTACGGCTTGGTCCACCAATTCAGCCGTCACGTCAGAAACAATGAAGCTGAGGTCTACTCTTACCTTGGCCATGATGTCTTGGTCACCACCATCGGTGCGTGCTAACGCCAGCAATTGTCCGACAATGCGGCTGGATCGATCGATACCCGAATCGAGTTCCGACACAATGTGTTTGAGATCCTCTGCTTCTGTCATCTCGCTTCCAATGCTCGAATAGGTTTTTAGCCCTGCTAGAGGTGTGCGCAGTTGATGCGCCGCATTCGCGATGAAGCGTTGGTGCGCTTTCATTTCATCGCGCAAGCGCGATAGAAGTTGATTGAGAGCATTGACCAGTGGAAACACCTCTTCAGGAGTGTGGGTGTCCGGCAGTTCGCTCAAGTCTGCGCGAGATCTCGTTGAGAGCTGCCTTTGCAATAGCTGCAGCGGTGTGAGAATCTTGGTCACACCATACCAAACTGCAAACAATCCCAGTGCGACTACCATCAATTGTGGAACAGCAATGCTCAGCAACATCTTTTGTTGAAACAACTTACGAACGTTTGTTGTTTCCGCAACCTGCACGATAAAAGGGTTGCCGTTGCCATCTTCAACGTTGACCATGATTTCGGCAAGACGCACCTCCTTTCCGTTGATTGAGGAGGTCGTAACGCGCGGCACATCAACTGCAAGACCAGGAAGAGACTCAGGGACGTTTGGATCTCCGGCGATTCGGGTTTTGTCGGCACTGATGACACTGTAATAGAATCGATCGGCATCTCGATGTTGCAGAATCGACAGTACGGCAAGCGGCATGTCCACTGATACGCGACCGTTCTTCACTCTCAGTCTTGCGGCGACGGAGTCGGCAGAACTTGCCAGGTCTTTATCGAAACTCTCTTGTGCGAAACTGGAGACCAGCCAGTAGCTGACAATTGCGCTTGCGACCCAGAGA
Organism: uncultured Candidatus Obscuribacterales bacterium; assembly: GCA_964478655.1. Classification (GTDB taxonomy): domain Bacteria; phylum Cyanobacteriota; class Vampirovibrionia; order Obscuribacterales; family Obscuribacteraceae; genus CAYZJR01. Next base: position 27,161 of record CAYZJR010000061.1, on the reverse strand, counting down.
CCAACGAGAAGCGGCATGAACAGAGTGAGTAGCTGCTTCCTGATCGAAACTCTCATTTTTTCTGCTCTAGAGCGTATCCAAAGCCGCGCACCGTATTTACTACCACATCAGATGCGTCCAATTTCTTGCGCAACCGATGCACCAAGATCTCAATGGCATTTTCACTCGCGTCTTCTTCAAATGCAGAAACTTGTTCCATCAGTTGCCGCTTCGCAACAACTTCTCCAGCCCTCTTCATAAGCGCATGCAGCACGGCTGTTTCTTTAGGTGTGAGGTCGATTCGTTCTTCGCCGATCAACACCTGACCGCTGTTCGTGTTCAGCTTCAAAGAACCGAACTCGATATCAATTTTGTTTTGCCACAGGCTCTTGCGTAGAACTGCTCGGATTCTAGCTTCCAGCTCTCTGAAGTCGAACGGCTTGACCATGTAGTCATTGGCTCCGAGGTCGAGCCCGTGAATCTTATCCTCAACCGTGTCGCGTGCCGTAATGACGATGACAGGCATTTCTTCACCGCGTGAGCGGAGTTTCGACAGTACTTCCGTGCCATCCAACCCGGGCAATCCGAGATCGAGCAGCACAAGGTCGTAGGGGGCGGTAAGAAGCGCTGCATGTGCCTCAGGACCGCTCTTTACCCCATCCACGGCGTAGCCCTTGTGCTTCAGTGCAAGCAACAATGCCGATTGGAGATACTCGTCATCTTCTGCAAGCAGAACTCGCATAACAAACCTTCTCTAAAGAGTCGGCGTCCGCCACTCTGAAAGGCATCTTACCAGAGGCGTGTTGCGGGTGGAACCCACTTCCACTATTTGTATGACACAGACCTTTCTTATTGCTTGCAATGTGCTTTATTGTTGCGAACCCCTACACTATTCCGGCCACTCGATTGGACCTGCTACCGGCTCCCCGTCTTCAAGCGTGTCTTGAGATAGCGAGCCGTCTTTCGCCTGAATTACAATCGCTACGAGATCTTCGTCGCCTGTGTTGCGCCATGTTCGACTGGCGGATGGTTCGATTCTCACTGCGCTTCCTTCTGAAACATCGATGACTTCGCCATTTACCAGCATTTGTCCGCGCCCGGAAATGAAAATGTACAGCTCTTCGTTTTGCTTGTGTTTGTGTACGAATGGAACGCCAACTCCCGGTCGAATTCGACCGAACGAAACCTGCATGCTTGTGAGGTTGAGCACTTCTTTGAGAAACACCTTGCCTGATACTTCCCTTGGAACAAGCGGGTGTTTAAACTTGTATTGACTGAGTTCGACGAACTCACCGAAATCGGCTGAGCTGTAGCCGTTTCCGTGTTTCGCTGTTTGTTGTGCTGCGAGTGTCATGTGTGTCTCTCCTTATTTGCTTGTCTTCGGTTCTTGTAACTTTGCTTCATCGTCGAACGAGTCTTGAACTCTTCACGCGATAACGCGGTATCGAATACGGTGCGTTCCGGCACGGGGTATGCCGCGCCGCGCGTCGCGTCCGAAGTGAAGTTGACTTAGGATTAGGACTTTGGACTATGGATTTGCTTTGGGAGCTTGCTCCTCCAACAAGCGTATTAGAAGCTGATTGGCTGTTTCTCGAGCCGATGCAAGTATTGATTCAGCGGTGTCGTTGTCGACCATGGATCGGGCTATGGACATGGTTCCAATGCACAAGCAAAGCAAGCTCGATGCGTGTTGCTCGCTGTCGCGAACTCCATCTTCTTCTAGACGGGCCGCCAGCACCGCGACTCTGTTTTTGTAAAATTCACCAAAAGCCGTCTTGCTCTGCGTGCCTGTTCTCGATAACTCCGAAAGCAAAGGCGGTAGTGGACAGCCTTCTTGCCGGTGATGCAGGTGCGCTTTGCTGAGGTAGAGCCTGATATACGCGCGAACCCACTCCACGCCCCTGCGTTCTCTTAGCCGTTCATCCATGGTCTTTGCCAGCTGGCGCAGAGTCTCATCCAGTGTCTGGGCGAAGAGGTCGTCCTTGGATTTGAAATGGGCATAAAATCCGCCGGCAGTTAACCCTGCGGCGTTCATGACCTTATCGACACTCCCGGCCTGGTATCCGAGTTCTCGAAACGAGCGTCCGGCGGCGTCTATTATCGCCTTCCGGGTTTCTTCCTTGTGACCTTTTCTGTACCTCATGCTTCCTTTATATTACGACCGTAATTTAAAGTCAACACCTTGCCGGCTCGCCCAATACAGATGCCCCGCCAAGAGAATAGAATCATGAAATCAGCTCTCAAGAAAAAGTATGGACTGGAACAACATTCAATACATCGCTCACAGAAGAAACAAAATTTCTCAGCTCAAAGAGACTCCGCACGAGTTTGGAGTTGAAATCGATATTCGCGACCGCGCCGAGCGACTTGTCTTGGAGCACGATCCGTTCACTGACGGTGAAGATTTGGAGCCCTACCTGGCCGCATATAAACACGCGACTTTGATTCTGAACATCAAGAGTGAGCGGGTTGAGCACCGAGTTCTTGAATTGTTGAACAAGTATTCTTTGACGAATTATTTCTTTTTGGACAGTTCGTTTCCCATGCTGTACAAACTCAGCGGAATGGGCGAAACGCGTTTGGCTGTGCGGTTTTCGGAATTCGAAGGATTAGATACTGTGCTTGCCATGAAGGGGCGAGTCGAGTGGGTGTGGGTGGATTGTTTTACCAAACTCCCAATCGATCAGGCAATTTTCAAAACACTCAAAGAAAGTGGTTTCAAACTTTGTTTGGTTTCTCCAGAACTTCAAGGGCGCGCCGAAGACATTCCGAACTACAAACAGCAACTTGAAGAGCGTGGTGTGCAGATGGATGCTATTTGCACGAAGCTATACAACATTCCTCTATGGAAGGGGTAGCGCGGCTCTGGAGTTAGTGTTTGCCCAAAGACTCGACGAATCCTTCAATGTGAGTATATGCGTCGGGAATCCACTGATAGATGACGCCCGCGCAAGTGAGCACCCACAAAATAATTGTGATTTGAATTGGGCGATCTTTCAGCAGCACCTCCTCTGGTGCGCTTGTGGACGTGTCTTTATGCGACAAGACTTTGAATCGCATGACACCATACAATACAAATGGAACAGTCAGCATCATCCACTGCCCATTCTGCGATTGAAAACTGTAGAAGGAATAAGCAGTGATTAGCGAAGGAAGAATAATCGCTTCCAACCTGTCTAACAGTTCCATACTATAGAACCCTAGAACCTTGCGATGTGCCGCAGCTCCGTCGCCCAAAATCTTAAGCTCTTGTCGACGCTTTTCTAGCGCCAAGAACAAAGCACCAAATGAGGTGCACAGTAAGAACCAGCAAGAAAGGTGAACGCTAATGGCAACACCGCCGGCCAATGCTCTTAGTACGAAACCGGCGGCGATACTGAAAGCATCTAGCAATGCTTTGTGTTTTGCCCACAAGGTATAAACAAACTGCAGAGCCAAATAGAGAACTAGTACCAAGCCAAGCATTGGGCGAACCCAAAATCCAATCGCGATTCCAATTAGTGCAGAACAAACCCCGACTGCAATAGCGCTTTGAACACTCACGGCGCCCGAGGCTATCGGACGATTTTTCTTTGTCGGATGTGCGCGGTCTGCCTCCACGTCAAGAACATCATTGAGCACATACACTGCGCCTGATACCAAGCAGAGGCATACAAAGCAGATCGAAACTTTTATCAGAAGATCGATCTCGTGAAAGTGCATCGAGAAAAGCAGCGGAGCAAAGGCAATTAAGTTTTTCGTCCACTGGCGTGGACGCATAACCTTGAATAGCTTGAGTGGGTTTTGCCGCGTAGTAACCTTTTGAACTTGCTCCATGAATCCTTGCTTTCTACTACCTTCTTCTAGTGTAGCTGTTCTGCCTTACTTCAATTGGAGCTGAAGTCCCGAAAAAGTTACCCAGACTTGATTTGCGGCTGCTGCAACCTTCTGATTTGAGAAGCCGAGAACATCCCTATAGGTTCTTGCCAAACGATTTTCAGGAACGATTCCACATCCAACCTCGTTGCTCACGACAATAAATGTCTTGTTGGTGTGACGAGTGATAGCGCTCAGGATACTGTCGACTTCGTCCAGGATTTTGGTTTCGGCTGAGCCGTCTATAAGTGGTTCGGTCAAATTTCCATCGCCGGATATCTCTAATAGGAGATTGGAAACGTAGAGCGACATGCAATCGATGAGGCACACTCTTGCTGATTGCGATATTGAATCGAGGGTCGAACACAGCCCGCTGTGAGCCTCTACGGTCATCCAGTTCGGAGGTCTTCTCAAGCGATGTTTTTCGATGCGCTTAATTCCTTCAGGATCATTCTCATGCTTTTCCATGGTTGCCAAGTAGATAACGGAGTCGTTGCCAAGCTTGCTGGCAAGCTCCTCTGCTAGTCTTGACTTGCCCGAGCGGGCACCACCGGTGATGAAAATCAACTTACTTTCTGGTTCCACTTGATCACACCATTTTGATCTTGATTAGACAATTCTCTATATTCTCAAATTGCTTGTCTTATCTATATAAAGGCCCTATCCTTAGTGGTCGTCTCTCAACGTTTTTTTAATGAAGTTATGTCTAGAAAGAGTACATTACGCCACCTTTTCCCCAGCACTTCGACACCTCTTCCTGCCGAGTTGCTGATGGATCGCTCGACAACCGAGATGTATCAAGCGTTCATGACGGGCTATGTCAAGCGTATCAACGAAGCAACTCTGAATGTGACGATCGGCGGAATTCGAATCGGCTCCGCAAAATATTCGAGACTTGCTCAAATCAACCTGAAGAGCCGCATCATTACCTTCTCTCGCTATGCTATCGATAACGTCCCTGAAAGAGGTCGGCGATATCTTGTAATTCACGAACTTGCACACGTGAAAGAGCCAAGCCACAACAGGCACTTCTGGGACATTGTCGAACACTTCGAACCGAACTACAAACAAATCGGCAAATCATTAGAGCTGGCCTTCAAGAGAAATGTGAAAGAGGAACAGTTGAATCAGTCCAAGGTTCAAATGCCGAACCCATTGAGCGGTCGCATGGAAGCACCGAAACTGCTTTTAGGAACCAGGCTTCTCAATTTCAGTCCGACTGTTGCAAACGAAAAGCAAACAAACTTCGATCCGCAATTGATGGAAGACGAAGACATCAACGACGAAAGCTTCGATTGCATGGAAGATGAATTTTCAGATTGTGGCAACCCGGCTGTAGGCACCATTCACGGTGGCGTAGAACTGCCGCTCGCGCAACTCGCCTAGATTGAAGAGATTGTGACTTCCCATTTCCAGAAACTCGTTATTTGCTTGGCTTCAGGCGCGCTGTTTGCTGGGTGCCAGAAGCCTATTCCGCCTGAGGAGTTTTGCCTGCAAGGCAACAAGCAGCTTGGAATCGGCAACTACCGCGAAGCGGAAGCTCTTTATTCGAAGGGCATCCAAAGCAATTCTAAAAATGCAAAGTGTTACATCTCAAGAGCGAAGGCTCGAAACGGGCTTGGCGAGTACAAATTGGCCGTCGCTGATTGCACCGAGGCGCTCAAACTTACGCCGACAGATGATGACGCGTTTATGACCCGTGCCAATTCCTATCTTGGTTTAGGCGAACGCGAAAAAGCTGTTGACGACTTTACTGAAGCAATAAAGCTGAATGCGCGAGCTTACATCGCGTACGTTGGCAGGGCGCGTGCATATCATGCAATGGGAAATGAAGCGAAGTGCATTCAAGAGGCTGACCAAGCAATTCTGATGGAGCCGTCTTATGCGCCGGCATATGTCGAGCGAGCGCGCGCGATGAACTTCATCGGCGATTCATCGCGAGCAATCGAAGATGCGAGTGAAGCGATCAAACTCGATCCGCGAATTGAAGAGTCGTATGTAATTCGCACATTCGCCTACAATCGCATTGGCCAGTTTGACAAGGCAAGAGATGATGCCACGCGCGTTTTGAATGTTTATCCGCGAAACGTCTGGGCCTTGTTGTATCGGTCTGATGCGAATTTTGGTTTGAAGGACGATGAAAAAGCGCTTGACGATATAAGAACTGCAATTTCGATAGACCCGCAAAACAGTGATGCATACTGGCGCCGCGCTCGTATTTATCAGCGTCAGGGTAAACAAGATCTAGCTCAACAAGATCGCGACAAAGAAAAGGAACTCCGCGATTCGAGCGCGCCAACCGGCATAATTCCGGAAAGATTTCAAAGTGCCGAAGGGCTTGCTCAGTTCGTTTTGGATAGCCCTGAACTTCAGAGCGAATGGAAAGTCGTAATGGACAAAGTTAACGCTGCGAAGCAAAAAAGAGATTTCGAAAGTTCACTGTCTATTCTAAAAGATTATGAAGAGCGAGGCCGCAAGGCATCTCCTACTGATCCGCGAATTGTTGCGGCGCTCTTCGAAACAGGAAGATTGCAAGTAATCGAACAGGGACGATACTCACAAGCGGAAGAGTCTTGGCGTAAGGCCCTCGATGTTGAAACTCAATCTCACCCTGATTCACGAGTAGCGGCCAAGTTGAATACAACGCTTGGTCGATCGTTTTTTGATGCTAGCAACTATCAAAAGGCGATCGACTATTTGCGTACAGCTGCAGAGATTTTGGAGAAGCCGACAAATGCTAAGGACTCTGTGCTTGAGCTCGCAAGTGTCGTTAACGAGCTCGGCAACAGCTACTTCATGTCCGAACAATTTGCGAAGGCCGAAGAACAATATCGTCGTGCTTTGAAGCTGTGTCCACCTTCCTCGCCGTATCGTGCGGCCGTGCTCATCAATTTGGCTCATTGCAGGTTCAAACAGAAAGCACTCAAAGACGCGCTCTCTCTCTACGAAGAGGCAAGCATTCTCGATCCAAGCAATGCCCGAATCCAAAGCCAAATCGAGCTTTGCAGACCTGGTAGGACTAAAGCAAGGTAGACTTCGATGAAATGTGCGCTCCCTCTTTGCAAGGAATGGCGCTGCTTTGTAAAGCGCAGGCGTAACACAACTACAGTCGGTCAGTATTACTGGATGATGTCGAAAGGGCATCCAATACCGCTTCTTGGAGATTGATCGAGCTAAATTCTTATCAGCTCGAGAGTGACGTTGCCTGCAATCGCACTGAAACCGGGTTAGAATGAGCTTGCCTTTACAAGGGAAACCCAGAAGCTACTGGCGTCCCGGGCATAGCAAGGCGAGAGTTTCATGAGTAATCGAAGAGTAGTCGTGACAGGCATTGGCGCAGTGAGCCCAATCGGGATTGGTCGCGACGACATGTGGAAAGCGTTACTGGAAGGTCAAAGCGGAGTCCGCAGAATGACTCGCTTTGATCCTGATGAAATTGGTTTGGACGTTAAGATCGCGGCGGAAGTGAAAGACTTTGATATCGCCGAGTTCTTTCCTGATAAGCGCAAAGTCGGTTCTATGCTCAAAGAGATGGACCTTGTCACGCTTTACGCAATGGCCTCTGCTAAGCTCGCTTTGGCTGATGCGAAACTGGATGTTCGCGCAACGAGACCGGAAAGAGTAGGTACTTTTATTGGTACCGGTGTTGGTGGCTTGATTACAACGACTGCCGACCACATCAAGCTTATGCAGGGTGGACCTAAAAAGATCGGCTTGCGGTCTATCATTCGACTAATGCCAAATGCACCTTCTGGTCAAGTTGCAATTGAATACGGTTGCAAGGGACGCGCAAAGAGTGATGCGACTGCCTGTGCAAGTGGATTGGATTCTTTGTTTGATGCGTTTATGTACATTCGCCACAATCGTGCCGACGTCATGATTTCTGGCGGTTGCGAAGCTTGCATCAATCCTTTTACGGTTGCTTCGTTTGGCAACATGATGGCTTTGTCCAAACGCAATGACGAACCAGACAAAGCGAGCAGACCATTCTCGCTTGACCGAGACGGATTCGTCATCGGCGAGGGCGCAATCATTCTGATCTTGGAAGAATTGGAACATGCTCTGCGCCGCAACGCACCAATCTACGCCGAAATCATCGGTGGTGGCGCGAGCTGTGATGCAACACACATTGTCGCGCCGCACGAAACCGGAGATGGTGCATCACGCGCCATTATCGAAGCTCTTGAAGATGCGCAGGTTAGCCCGAGTGACATCGATTACATCAATGCGCATGGTACATCGACACCGCTCAATGATGAGCGCGAGACTCTCGCTATCAAAAATGTTTTTGGAAATCACGCGTACGACCTTGCAATCTCAAGCACCAAGTCGATGGTTGGACATCTTCTAGGCGGAGCTGGAGCCATAGGAGCTGCCGCTACTGCGCTGACTTTGTGGGATCAGCGAATTCACCCGACGATCAATCTCGACACCCCAGATCCGAAATGCGATTTGGATTACGTTGCCAATCGCGCGCGTGAAGCATCGATTAAACATGCAATGGTTGAAGCGCTCGGTTTTGGCGGGCACAACACAGTACTCGTTATGAAGCGGTTCGTCGCATAGCACCTTTTGCAAGGTGGAACTTCACGAATTGAACTTCACGAATTGAACTTCACGACTGGAAGTTCACGAATGGAACTTCACGAATGGAGCTTAGTAGCGGTAATATCCCGGACCGACTCTGAAGCCGTGTGTCAGGTCAGGAGGCAAGAATGCTTGCAGAACTGCGGACACGAGCGCATGAGTGAGAACAATCGTCCAAAGATTCGATGTTTTTTGATAATAGCGAGACCAGACTAGACCGCCAACGAAGGTGATGGCGGTGAGGATGGGACCCGGTAGATGCATAAAAGCAAAGCATAGAGCTGTGATGGTTGCTGTGTGCCATCCTTTCCCGAGAACACTGCAAAGTCGTTTGTTGAATGTTCCTTGCAGCAAACCTTGTTGGAATAGTGCCCAAGGAATGATCGCTGCGAACTTCTTCAAGAGCGCTGGTGCAATCGGCAAGCATAGAGGTTGCCACACAATGAGTGATACCACACCCAGTACTACGAGAAGCAGCGGTAATGCGATGAGTCTAAGTGCTCGCATCAAACTGCGACGATCGAGACCAAGCGAAGATGGTGTTTCCCCTCGTTTCTTGGGATCAATAATCATCACTGCAAGTATCGCAATGGCACCCACGATAGCCAGGGGAGTGTTCTTCCCGCTTAATGCAATCCACAGAAAGCCCTGCAAGCCGGCGTAAATAGCTGCCAGATAGAGCAGCGTTCCGATTTTCGAATCCGTTGCACGTTCAGGCTTTTCGGAGTTCGAATTCTCGGTTGACTGTTGTGTTTCCAAAGACTTGTTCATAAGCCAAGGTCGCAAATTGGATGTTTCAGCACTCACTTGGATAGCGTGCCATATTACAACTTCGAGGCAGTCGCAGCAATGGAATACGTTAATGTTACGGCGTCTGCTTCGTTAAAATGCGGACGATGCCGAGACAGCGACCAGTACGCGAGTTGCAGCTTGACCGGATGCGAGTTACAACGTGACTTGGGGCGAATTCTCTTCGTCTTGGGTCGCTTGAGCAGTCGGGCTTTGGGCTGACTGGCTGAGCGTTCCGCTTTGACCGTTTGAATTATTTGGGTCTTGTGGTTGGTTTCCGGCTGCAACGAGCTGAGGTCCACCCGATTTTGTTCCGCCGGATTGAGATTTGCCCGCACCTGCTGTGCCACCGCCGCCGATACCGCTGCCTGGTCTGTCAACGCCGTTTTCGGATTCTTCGACATCTTTCAAGTCTCTGAAATCGCGGGCGTTCTTGCCTTCCGAAAGTCCAGAGTAGTGAGTGATTTGACGGAAGTCGACTTGAGTCGAGCGCGATGGTGCGCCGCTATATGGTGTGAGGGACGAAGACATTCTGCCATCGCGACGCCCTGTGCCGCCGATGCTCGCCATCAGTCCGTTTTGTGTGTTGATGTCCATCGCTCGCTGCGTGACTGTGAAGTAGCTGAAAGCAGTCTTTTCCCGTTTGTCTTGCGGGGTTTCTGCCTTAGCACCTGTTGTGCGAGGTCTGTGTTGTTGGTGAGGAGCAGCCGAGACTGAGGGCTTGCTCTCTTCAATTGGGTTGGGAGTTGCGAAGAGTCCCCATGTGCCCCATTGACGTCCGGTGGAGATCAGGTTTTTGTTGAACATCGCAGCATTCGGATTGTCCGACGAAATGCCGTTGACTTCGGCTGTTGTCGTCGGGAGCACGCCGGTTGGGCGAATCAACGATTCGGTGTTCGGTGACAAGCGAAGTTCGTCTTGGCGATTCTTCGGAACGGCTTGATACCTCGGATCGTCGCTGCGCACTTCGGCAGTTTGAGCTGAGGTATTTCTATTGTATTCCTGAATGTGTTGAGCGCTGAGTTCTGCGTCTCGTTGCTGATACGAACGGTACAAGGTGTAAGCGCGAGCCGCGTCGGCGGCGATGATGGCTCCACCGGCGCCCCACATGGCTGCCGACGCAACGGAAGCTTCCGGTGCGAATACTCCCAGACCGGTCTTGAGCACGAGCATCGGTTCTTTGGAGAGACCGATTACCATCGTTTGGACGAATTGGTATGGACGTGACATTTGTCTGAGCAGCCACGAATCGCTTTGCAGACCCAGAATCAACTGTTTTTGTTCTGCGAGATCCGTCCCTAGTGCCGCCAATTGCTTGGTGGTGGCGCGTGCGACTTCTGGGCTCACTGAAAGGATGGTAGCCACAGATTGTGCGCGCGACAGGTGGTATTCTGCCTTGCTGAGATCCGCCAACAGCGCTGCATCTGTCGGAGCCAGGTAGCGCATCATTTGAATATGTGCGCGCATATCGGCGACTAGATCAGCTTGTGCTGCCATGTGACCTTGCGATCTCAGGACGTTGAATCCTGCATCAACACTGGCGGAATGATGATTGAAGAGATTGACTGCCGCTTGTTTGGATGTGGCGACTGCTTCGTTGAGATCTGTGAGCGAGCGTCGTAGTCCAGCAGCAATTTCCGCTCCGCCGTGGGCTTCGATAGTGGCGAGGCTTTGGTTCATGCTCTTCACTAGTGCGCCGGACTTGTCGCCATTGGCGATGATATCGTCCGCGGTGCGGCTCATTATTTGAAGTTGTTCTTTGACAACTTGTCCGGCTTGAGTCGAAACGTTGACTCTTGCTGCCAAATCGCTGGATTCTCTGCTGATGTTTCCGGCTTGTGTTTCGACTCTGGCTACAGACTGCTCGAGCGTTCTGTATGACTGAGCGGTTTCCAGCTGATTGACCATCTTGCGCAGATCTTTGACTGCAGCCGTTCCACCCTGCGCTTCGATCTGAGCAATGTTCTTGTTGATGTTTGCGATATGAGCTTGCGGATTTTCGCCGGCTTGTACTGCACGGACGCTGGACTCTTCGATTTGTCCGAGTCTTTCTTTCATCGTGACGCTCTTCGCGTCGTCGCCGAGCGACGCAGCTATGCGTCGTGTTTCAGCGGCCACGTTGGAAGAGATCGTTTCGACCTTAGATGCTTGGGTTACAGTGTTTCTCAATCCTTGGGCTTCGACTACGGAGCGATCGAGGTTTGAGACCATCGGCTTGAGATCGTTTACCAAAGCGGTTCCGCCCTTGCTCTCGATGACAGCCATGTGCTGCTGAATGCGGTTGAGACCTTGAGCTTCGTCGATGGTTCCTTCGGAAATCTTGGTTGCGGTCTTCTGGATTTGTGTGAGGTGATCTTCAATGACTTTGGCATTGGGACCGTCGAGCTTGACCGCCAACTGACTGGCTTTTTGCGAGATCTCTGCAGATTGTGTTTCGACTCTTACAGTTGCGTTCGTAAGAGACTTCATGCGATTTGCATCAGCAACTGCCGTGTCGAGCTTCGCGACTGGGCCGCGCAGATCGTCGAGCAATGCGGTTCCGCCGTGGCTTTCGATCTTGGCCATGCTCTCTTGAATCTTGGCGATAGAACCGCCTTCGGTGCGCGCAACGGTGTTGATCTTTTGCAATTCGTCGCGAATGATTTGTGCGTTGGGTCCTTCGACTTTCTCAGCCAACCGCAATGCAGTGTTGCCGACATCGTTGGATGCGACTTCGACGCGAGCTGCAGAACCTTCCAGAGATTTGAACGGTTGTGCTTTGGCGACGGCGTCATCGACTTGTCCGACCATCGGACGAAGTTCGCGAGCCAGTGATGCTCCGCCGGGTGTTTGCTCGATTTGAGCGAGGCGCTCTTTGATAACGGACATGCGTTGCGCATCGTCGCCGCCGGACTTGCCGAGGTTTTTTGCGGTCTGCGAAACGACGTTGAGATCGTCTTGGAGTTTCGCTGCGTTGCGACCTGTGACTGTTTCAGACAGGGTCGCTGCCTTCTGTTCGAGTGTTTGTGCGCTTTGTTCGACTCGTGTGAATGCCTGACGTTGAGCGCGAGCCATGTCGTCCGAGAGATTGACGAACGGCTTGGCGGTTGTGGTGGCGACAGTTTCAAGCGGCGTTGCGAAGTTGACGGTTGAACGCGCTGCCGAGCTTTCTTGAACCGTTTTTTCCAATCGCGCGACGTTCGATTCTAGCGCGTCTGCAATTGCTGTTCCGCCATTGGCGCGAATTGTTTGTGTGCTTTGGCGAATGGTTTGCGCTGCGGATTGCGCTTCTGCTGTAGATCCTGAGATGTTCTTCGATGCGTCTCTGATTCTGTCGAGTTCTGTTCTGATTGCTTGTGCGTTTGGTCCTTCGACTTTTTCAGCCAGTGAGACTGCTTGTTTCGATACGTCTGATGCTGCCGCTTCGGTTCTGACAACGGCGTTTTCGACTTTGCGCATCTGTTCGACGTGCGCAACTGTGTCATCGATTTTGCCGATAACGGGTCGTAGTTCGTTGACGATTGCGGCTCCGCCTTCGACCTTTTGAATTGCTGCAACTTTTTGCTCGATAGTGGCAATTCTTGCTGCATCGTCGCCTGCTGTTCCCAGTTCTCTGGCCGTTCTCGAGATGGTTTGCAGGTCGTCTTGAATCTGGCGAGCGTTGGGACCAGTGACTGTCTTGGCCAAAGCTTCCGCTTTTGCCGAGATATCGACTGAGTGTTGTTCGAGTCTGGCGACAGCTTGTTGCGTTCCAGCTTTAACTACATCTGCCTTCACTGCATCTGCTGTGACTGCGCTTACGGCTTCTGTTTTGGCCGCCGGTTGAACAATGCGTGCTGCGTCATCGAGCATCGGTTGAGTGGCTCGGACAACTATTTCGTTGACTTTGCTCTGTGCCGTGCCGGCCTCAGACATACTTTGATTGAACTTCGCAACCGACTGTTTCAATTCGCGAACGAGATCGGCGCCACCAGCTCGCTCAACATTGGCCAGGCTCTTACGCACAGACTCTGCCGCTGCCGTCGCTTCGTCACCAGTCCTGGTGGCAGCCAATCTGGCTTTGTCGGCGATATTTTCCAACTCGGTGCGAATGAGTTGGGCTTGCGGACCTTCTGCCTTGGCGACCAGTTTGGTTGCTTGTGAAGAGATCTCTTGAGCGGTCGTTTCCAGCTTTGTCGTGGCGCTGTGAAGCGATTTGAATGGCTGAACTTCTGCGACTGCTTGATCGAATTTGCCGAGAGCCGGACGCAGATCATCAACAAGCGCTTTGCCGCCTGCTTTTTCGATTGCTACCAGACGCTCGTTGATGCTGGCGATACGCTGCGCGTCGTCGCCGACTGTTCCGATTTCTGAAAGAGTGCGAGAGATGGCGCCGAGATCTTGTTTGATCTGCGCGGCATTTTTACCGGTGACCGTTGCCATCTTCGATTCTATGCTGCCTGCAATCTCGCCTGCCTGTCCTTTGACTGTTGAGAAAGCCCTTTGGGTGACGGCATTTTGATCGACAACATTGACAGCGTGTCTTGCAGAGTCGAACCACTTCGCATCGGTAACTGCGCCATCGAGTTTGCCGAGGGATGGACGAAGCTCGTCAACGATGGCTTTGCCACCGGCTTTTTCTATTGCAACTAGGCGCTCGTTAATTCGAGCCATGCGCTGAACGTCGTCGCCGCCCGCGGTTCCGAGCTCAGTCAGGGTGCGAGATACGGCTGCTAGATCTTGTTTGATCTGAGCGGCGTTTGCACCTGTAACCTTGGACATCACTGCTTCAACTGACGTGGAGACTTGCTGCGCTTCCTTGCCAACTTGAGCCACGAGGGCTTGTTGTGTTGCTGCATGATCTGCTGTGTTGAGAGCTTTGCGTACGGTCACGCCGTCGGTGCCACCCAGCGCGCCACGACCTACATTTGTTGTCAGGGGACTGCCTTCGCCGACTTTGACTACCGGCGCTACGTGGTCGCCGACTTTGACTACGGGTGCAGCATGCTCGCCCACATTAAGAGTGACGGTCGGTGTCTTTCCGGCGACTTGGTCGGTAAGACCGACTACGCGTCCGCCTTTGCCGTCAAGAACAGGTACGATGCGTTCGCCGCCTACTGTCAGACCTTCGACCTTGGAAGCTAGTCCGCCGACTTTGGACTCGACTGCGGTAAACTTGACTCCGCCTTGCTCAACGAGATTTCCAGTTCCAGCCAGAGGCAAACCGTCGATGCGACCCGCGAGCTTGGTTGCACCAGCGGCATCTCCGCCGAGGTTGAGTGTGCTTGCGGTAAGACCTCTGGTATCGCCGCCGAGTGCGGTCAAAGCGCCGCCTTCTTTCGACATGACTTGGGCGCCGCGACCGGCAAGCGAGAGGTCGGCAATTGTGGTTCCGCCCTTGAGCTCGGTGGCCCGGGCGACGTTTAGTACGTCGTCACCAACACGAGTAGTGGCTGTTCGGAAGGCGCGGGCGCTGCCCAGGGCTGCGTCTGCTGCGCCGATTTCTTGCCAGCCTTTGGCGGCAACCTGCAGTTCGCGCATGCTGCTGCCGGCTTTGCTGCCTTTTCCGACCAAACCGCCGCCGACAAACAAAGAGCCTACGAACGTTGTGGCATGACCCATTGCGTCTGCGTCGCCGGACAGCAATCGATCTTTGAACTCGCCTGCAGCTTGACGGAAGGTTTGATACTCTTGCTTATCTTCGACCCAACCGGCTTTGGCTCCGAGGGCGCCGCCCATGAGCTTGACCGAGCTGGCCATGTCTGCGCCTGAGTGGCTGATGTTGCCGATGACATTGGCTTTGCCGGCAGGACCTATCTGGGTTGTTCTTAGACGTTCGTCGATGTCTGTTTGTTTGCCGCCGACTATTTCAGCGACTGCTTTGACTGTGCTTACGCCTTCGTCCCAGGCGCCGCCGGCGAAGCGGCTAGCCCAGCTGCCTTCTTCTTTAGGTTTGTCGCTCGAAGGCGAACCTTCTTTTATGGTGAATGCCGATTGTACGGTCGGCTGAAACTTGGGTGCAGGTTCTGCAACATCGCCTGCTGGTTTCTTAGGAGCCTTGTCTGAAACCGTGGTGAGGTTAAGGTTGCCGCCAGCCTGCTTTTCACCGGAGGAGTCTTTGTTCTCCTCTAGTCCTTTTTTGAATAGATCCAGTGATTTGGACATCGCAACCTGTTGAAGCTACAAGCTATTCCGTTTTTTCTAGGTCCTCAGTGGGCCGATATTTCGGGTGCTAGTGAGCGCTTCTATCCGAACTGGAGGGGGATTTAGACAGTTTTTTGCAACTTTTAACCCAGAATATCGCCAAAAAACCTACAAAGTATGGGGAAAATACGCAAACCGCCTGCCGGAAGTGTTACCTTTTGAAGTAGTTCGGGACGCCGAGCCGCCCTTCACATATATAAATTAGTTCCCACTTGACAACTGTTTCTAAACCCTAACAGGGTGAGAGATTCGAGAGATGTATGCGGTTTTCCCCACTTAAAACGTTGACAAAAACTGAATTTCACCCAAGTTGATCAAATGACTATCGACGAAAGCATAGACACCATACTGGAGAAAGACCCGGCGGCTCGCTCTCGACTCGAGGTCGTTCTTTGTTATCCCGGTTTCCATGCCGTTACACTGCATCGCCTCGCGCATTCGCTTTGGAAGGAAGAGTGGTATACGGTCGCCAGGTTTGTTTCTCACGTCTCGCGCGTGCTGACCGGAATAGAGATTCACCCGGGAGCAACAATCGGCAAGCGTTTTTTCATAGATCACGGCATGGGAGTGGTGATTGGAGAGACCACCGTCATCGGAGATGACGTCGTTTTGTACCAAGGCGTCACTCTAGGAGCAGGTGCGGCGGCGCGCCAAGGCGCACTCACTCGCGGAAAGAAACGCCATCCGACCCTCGGCAATGGTGTCATCGTCGGAAGCGGAGCCGAAATACAAGGAGATATCACGGTTGGAGAAAACGTGCGCGTTGCCTCCGGCTCAATTGTATTAAAGGATGTGCCCGCTAACTCGGTCGTAGTTGGGGTTCCGGGGCGCGTCATCTATAGAGATGGTCAGAAGGTTCCACAGGAGGAGACTCCAGACATTGAGGCTGAGGCTATTAAGTGTCTTCAGGGCCAAATTAAATCGCTGGAGCAGCAGATGGAGTCTATGAAATCAGCCATCCGCAATATTGCCAACAAGGAACCGAGAGACGTTCGGAAGCCGGACGGGGACGAAGAAGTGCAAGATGACGTTCAAAAACCTAGCGACGGGAGTGATCCTGTAGATGTCTTCTTGCAGGGTGCCGGCATATAGACGAGGAAATGGACTCGCCTGTAGTTAGAGCCCTCCAAACGGGTACAATAGACCTGTCATATCATCTATCATCTGTGAAAGGAATCTCGCATGGCAGGCAGCGAGTTGGAAAAAGCGTTCGGAACCCTTGCTGAGGCCCTTACGTTTACAGAAACTGAGATTTCTGAAGAGATCAAATTGATCGAGCAGCAAATCGTAGAGCTGAGAGATCGTATCGTTCAACTGAACGGGAAGCAGGAAACTCTCGCAAATGACAAACAATCCATTTCGGAGATGTTTAGTCGTTATACTGCCACTGAGAATGGTGCGCAGAAAGTTGAGTTTTAGTGTACTTTGTAGCGAGGTCAGCATTGCTGATAGCGTAGCGACAAACTACGCAAAGACCAGACCGGAAATCGATTAGAGCCCAAAAAGAATGTCTGCCTCCTGTCCCTATTGCGGTGCGAAACTGAACTATGGTCTCAAGTTCTGTGTCGTTTGCGGACGTCATATCTCTGGGGTGGAACGCGGAAAGATAGGCGGACTGCGCGGCGGATTGAGGCAGGCTGATATTACTCGTCGTCTTGACGAACTCATTACAGTCGCGCGATTCAAAAAGGCGAAACGCCAGACTACGATCGGCACCGGCATTCGCTGGCTCTCTATCAACATCTTTTATCTGTTTGTGGGAATTGGTTTGTTCTTTTGTGCTGCGAAATATGCAGTTGAAGCATTCTTCCCTGGAGAGGCTCAGCGCATAGTGAAACCGTTTCAAGATCTCTTGCCGAAGGGACCGGAGAAGACTGCTAGCAGCTCTACGAAGTCTACCAAAGCGGCAGGAACGAAGAAGAAAGGTTCTGATGCAAAAGGAGCGAAGTCTTCAAAGGGCTCCACATCTAAGTCATCTGCATACAAAAAGCGTTCGAAGAAAAAGACGAAACCGGCGGACTCCAATTAGTCTTTCACCCTCACGAGTTCCCCACAGATATTCGCAAGAATATAGATAACCGGACAGACAAAAGGCGCAAGCCCCTCAAACGATGGTTCCTAGAGGCAAGTCCCACACCGAAGCCCTCTGCGAAAGCGGAGAAGCAAGGATGGGCACCGCAAGACCCAAGGAGGCCTATCATGAATACCAAAATCAACGGACGTATTCAAAAGAACGTCGTCAATGCAAGCAGCAAGAGTGTTCAAAAGAAGCTTACTCTAAAATCTAGAGAGCTGAAGAACACAGGCGCTTTGCGGCGAGTGGCGGGGGGCGTGGCTGGTCCGACGTACTCGCGAGTTTCCGGTTGCTAACAGCAACGAGACGCGAAAAAGGAGAGGCACTATAAATGGTGCCTCTCCTCTCCTTCAGATAAAGTTCAATCTGAAGACTTTGCGTTAGTATCCGCTTCTTGCTCGGAATCCGCGCCCGTTTCGGTTTGGGAGACCGAATCTGAACCTGGCACGTTTGGCTTCTCACCTTCGGCGGCAAGTCGGATCATGCCCATCTCCATCAAAATCTTCAGCTCTTCAGTGGTCCACGATCGCTTCACTTTGGGAGAGTGATAGAGACCTGCTCTGATCAGCTTGTCTCCGGCGCTGGTAACTTCGTAAAAGTATTCCTTGTTAAACAGCGGAGGAGACTTGACTATGAGTAGTTGCCCTTTCTTAAGAGGTTGGTCGGTGGTCATACGTATCTCTGCAATCAGCTGTTTTCAGTGATTTCAAACGGCACTAACTAGTTGCTTGCCAATTTCGGCTTTGAGTTTTTGTGATGTTCCTTCCAAAACCTGATAAGTTTTGGCGTCCCGCATCAGTTTTTCAACCGGGTACTCTTTCGAGTAACCGTAGCCTCCGTAAACCTGCACCGCATCAGTCGTAATGCGCATAGCCGCTTCTTGAGCGAATGCTTTCGCGGCGGCCGCTTCTCGCACAATTTTCTGACCTTCGTCGATCAAAATACATGACTGCCAATACATCAAACGCGCAGCTTCTATTTCGCGAGCCATGTCGGAGAGCATGAAGGAAATGGCTTGGTAGCTGGATATCGGTTTGCCGAAAGTCTGCCGCTGCTTAGAATATTCGATCGCATTGTCCATTGCGCAGTGCGCTACGCCCGTGCAACCGGCAGCAACTATTGCATACATGGCCGATTGTATTTTTGACCAAACTGATGAGCCACCTGCTTCTGCGCCGATGAGATGGATTGGTTCCAAATACACATCATCAAACTTTGCTTGAGACACCACAAGCGACTTTCTGCCGATTAGCGGAAGTCGCTGCTCGAAGGTCAAACCTTCCGCATTATGGGGAACCGCAAAAGCTACCCAAGTTCGCGGTTGTGAGCTGCCTGAGGATTTACCGGATGTTCCTTCTCTTTGATCGAACGCGGCGATCACAAAGTACCATTGTGAATTTTGATTGCCACCATTGACGATGGCGGGATGCCGTCCGGTGAGTACCCAATCATTTCCTTCTTGTCTGGCGACGATGCGTCCTGATTCGTGCCCTTGAAGCGCGTAACCAGCCAATTGAGGCGACTCAATCAACGGTTTGAGGAAAGCTTCTTGTTGCTCCGGTGTTCCACTTTCAAGAATGGGAAGCTGAGCGATTGCGCTTGCTTCAATGGCGCCCGCAATGCCGCTGCATCCGTACGCCAGCTCTTCCAGCATCACACAGGTATCCCAAAGCTTCAAGCCAAGCCCACCGAGCTTTTCCGGAATTTGAGTTGCAACCAATCCGGTCTCCCAAGCCTTCTTCAGAATCTCGGCAGGAAACTCGCGGCTGGCATCAAATGCGTGTGCCTTGGGAGCTACATCTCGCTGGGCGAACTCCCGCGCCAGCTTTTGATACTCTTCTTGCTCCTCGGAAAGCCTCAGCTCCATTTTCATTTCTCCTACGATCGAATAAGCATTATAAGCGCTCTCATGGCTGTTTTTCGAGCCATCTGAAGCCGACCGAGCGGCTCCGTTTAGTTGGGCGGCTCAATGTGATTACGCTTCTTTCAGCATTGCCGTAGCGCTGCAAGAAGCCCGAGTGCAGGCGATTTAACGCTCGAAAGTTGCGTCTCTTTAAAAAGAACTTCATCTGCCCACTGCCTAACCGAGCAGGTTCTACTTGACCAGAATCGCGCTGGTTGCCATGATAGGCTCGCGCATCCCCTGAGGATCGCGCCGTGGGGAAATCAAGAGCATTCCAAGGGCAACCTTCGTAACTGATATGGCTGTTCTCATCGCACCTTCCATACTATCTGCAGACTTTTCTAAACTCGGCTCCGAAATTCAGCGGGCCGAGAAAGCTCAGGCAGATTGGATTCATGTTGATGTGATGGATGGGCACTTTGTGCCGAATCTCACTATCGGGGCACCAGTTGTAAAAAGCATTCGCAAACAAACGAAGTTGCCTCTCGATGTACATTTGATGATCGAAGATCCCGACAAGTTTTTGCAAGACTTCGCAGATGCTGGTTCTGACTTCATTACGGTACACGCTGAAGCATGCACCCATTTGCAGAGGACTTTGTCACATATCAGGCATCTCGGCAAGAAAGCCGGAGTCGCATTGAATCCGCATACACCGCCCGAGGTGCTCAACTATGTGTTGAATGACATTGACCTGGTCTTGGTAATGACAGTCAATCCAGGTTTTGGCGGTCAGAAGTTTATTAGTGAAGTCGTTCCCAAAGTAGCAAAAGTTCGTTCAA
Source organism: uncultured Candidatus Obscuribacterales bacterium (assembly GCA_964478655.1). Lineage (GTDB taxonomy): Bacteria > Cyanobacteriota > Vampirovibrionia > Obscuribacterales > Obscuribacteraceae > CAYZJR01. The sequence continues at coordinate 7,030 of CAYZJR010000061.1, read as the reverse complement.
TGTTGGATGCAGCAGGGCGGACTGATGCGCATGTCTCCGTAGATGGTGGCATCAATCCGGAGACGGCAAAAAAAGTAGTAGGCGCTGGTGCCGATGTGCTTGTTGCTGGAAACAGCGTTTATGGTGCCGAAAACATTGACGAAGCGATTTTGAACCTTCGTGCGAGCGAAGGAAAAAAGGAGACTGTTCGCAAATGAGTGTTGTAAGACGCGTGAATCAAGAGGTCACAATGATGAAGAGAGCATCGGTTGGGTACTGCCTCGTGTTGGCGGCGAGCTGCCTGTTGGTGGCGCAACCATCGTGGTCGCGTGATAGAGATGACGATTTCATCAAAGACACGTCAGACATAGGAAGAGATTTTGGCGGCGTCGTGCGTTCTGACCAATTCCTCGAATTGGGTGTAATTACACCAAACGGATTGCGAATGGAAGGCGAACAAGCGATGCGCATGGGCAACTACGACCGCGCAATCACAGTGTTGCAGCGTGCTGTCGAAATGACACCATGGGATATGGACGGACGCATTCTCTATTCTCAGGCATTGGAGCGAAAGCTCATGCGCCAACGAGATCGCGATCCGAAGCTGTACAACTTCCTCGTCAAGCAATGGCTTTTCGTCGCCAAGAAAGCTGACTTTATGGATCAATCACTGCAGGGCATGAACCACCTGGCTAAGCTGACAGGCTCTAGCCCTAGCAAATGGGAATCGGCCGGGAAGTTTCTCAAGCGTGTTCTAATTCCCGAAGATGGTTCAGTAAAGGTTGCACTCGGCGGACAGCATCACAAAACTGCAGAGAAGTCACATTCGGCGCCACCGAGAGCTGTCTCCGGCAAAGACGGCATGAACCCTGGAATGTAGTGTAGTTTCACGTCATGCGATGGGTTCGACTAGCTCTTTCGGCTCTTTTTGAGTAGCCACTTCACGATTGTCTTCACCATTCTGAAGACACCGTAGACTGTAGAAGCAGCGCCGATCAAAATCCATACCAGCGGTACGTGCATTTGAATCAAGTGGTCGCGAACGACAAGTTGATCTTGGGACTTGAATATATCGTTGGGCAGGTGTCTAAGAAGTTGAAGAAAGAACCCTATCACCATGTTGCAAACGCCGAACCCGAACCAAGTCCAGCCGGCTTTGTACACAAACAAGAGCGGGAAGAAACCAATTAGAAGCAGTGCATCCGGCATCCAGATGAGGCGTTCGCCTGGCTTGATGACGAAGTTCAAGCCGAAACCGACGACCCAAAGAACTGTGGCAAGAATGGCGGCGAATTTCTTTGCCGGAGATTTCTGTTCTTTTGTGCGTTTCTCAGGCATGCAGCACCTCTTGCATTGCTGCAACTATTTTTCTTCCATCAGCAGGAACATCGCTTTCATCTCGCATTGCATCCGCCAACACATGAGCGAAGCCAATTTTGTCGAACGAACTTTGCCCGCGCCGTCGCCACAATCTATCCAACGAATCGGTCTTTCTATTGTCCGACAGATCGCTTGTGGTAATGCCCTGTTCTAGCCCGCTTGCTCGCGCATATTGGTTGAGAGAAAAAACCAATCGCTTTGCGCTGAATGCATCCTCGATCTCTCCGGATTCAAGATGTACAAGGCGGTCGTTTTGCCGAAGATTCTCCTTAAGCAATTCGGCTTGTTCGACCGCATCTGCGTCAAGCACGCAAACAATTGGAAGCGTGCAGGTGTTGTGTAGCTGCAAAAAGCGCTTTAAGACTTGCTTTGCGCCGCCGCTTGATTGCAGGTACACGCCATGAATATCGAAATTGAAATTGAGGCATCTCCCAAAAACAGGAACAAGCACAGCTTCAGTCTGCCCTTCCACCAGCAAAAGCAGACGCGGTAGAAAGGCTCCAGGTAAGCGATTTCTCTGATCTGTTAAAAGTGACTCAAATAGTTTCTTCAGATCCTGCCAAGGCTTTGTGGTATCGAATATGGTTTCTTCAAAATCCTCTTTGATTTTTGCCATCAGATCAATCAAAAATGCACAACGCGGGTCATCATCCCAAGGACCGGGCGTGAGAAGAATCTGCCAATCCGGCGACGAAAAAAGGCAATGTCGCAACCATTCTTTTTGCGACGGTTTCAAACCGAAGACCTCGGATGCGCTTGCAATTAGACTTTCGGTCGCTTGGCTCACTGCTTGGGGGCGGTCGTCAGCTCCTTTTTGAGTCCAAGTGGAACTCCCGACTGACGCCAACCAACCATCAAACAGTAGACTGTCGTAGCGCTTAATCTCCTCCAGAGCGAGCAAAACTGTGACCAAACGGCATTCTTGAGGAACATCCCCCGAAGCGCCGAACGTAGCCGCGAATGCTAGATCTTGCTCGAATTGGCTGGAGCTACTGATGTCGACCTTCGCGGACTTCCCGGCGCGCGCGCCCAGGCGTGTGACTGACTTTCTAAGCTTTGCCCAGCGACTTATTGGCTCTTCGAACGCCAGGTACCGGTCAATCATTACCCACCAATCGTGGGGACTCAAGACGAGATGTGAAGATCTTTCTGTGCGTTGACTCAAATTTTTAGATCGCCTGAAACTGCCAGGACTGCGGGTTTTGGAACGCCTAAATCGTACCATATTCATTTCTAGCACTTAATCTTCGTAAGTTACCCCTTTGCGCGGCTTCAACTTACAAGTAATCTGAAATTTGCCCCAATTGGCGTTGAAACATGTCGACTCAGCACTCAAATGTTGCCGACGAGGCGAACTGTCCCAGTTCGCTGCATGACTGCGCCCAAGCCACACTCGACGCCCCGCCGCCGATCAACGCCAAGGATGACGTCATCACCAGAGGCTCGACTTGGGCAGCGATTTGGCACATGTCGTGGCCACTCGTCGTACAGATGTCGGCCATTGCCATTGCAAGCTTTGCGGACGTTTGGGTCGCCGGCAAACTCGGCTCAGACACTCAAGCTGCCATCGGACTATGTGGGCAGATTTGGTTCTTCATGCTGCTCGTTACGATTGCACTTTCGGCTGGTTCTACTGCGATTGTCAGTCGGTACTGGGGTGCAGGCGATGTCAAAACGACAATCGAAGCAAGCCGCCAATCAATTCTGTTCGCGATTTTGTTTGGAACCATCTCCGGAGCTCTCGGCATGTTCTGTGGCAAACCGCTTTTGCATGCAGTAGGGGCCAGCCCGGCTGTCGAACAGCTCGGGTGGGACTACCTCAAAGTGGACATGTTCTCGCAGTTGCCGTTTACGGTGATTTGGGTGGCTCACTCGATTTTCAGGGCGATGGGCAACGCGCGTGTTCCTATGATGATTTGGTGCATGATGACGTGCCTAATCTTCACCCTGGATTTCGCATTGTGCATTCATCCGTTTCACTTCGGTATCGCTGGAATTGGCGCTGCTTGGCTTATTGCAGCTACGGTCGGCATGATACTGAATATAGTGCTGCTCAAGCAGTCACCCTTGGGCGAGTGCGTAAACTTTTCGAAAATGATTGGCGAGGGACTCTCGAAAGAGTGGCTGATGAGGCTGCTTCGCATTGGTATCCCGGCCTGCATTCAAGATCTTGCATGGGTGGGCGGCAACTTTGTGCTGTTCCTTATATTTGCTCAGACAAAAGATCCGACATCTTGTCAGGCTGCTTGGGCAGTGGGTTTCAGGCTGGAAGAGATTATCGCTTGCATGCCAATCTATGCGTTGAGCACCGCAGTGGCAAACATCGTCGGGCAAAATCTCGGCGCCAAGCAGCCAGACCGTGCAGAGAAGGCTGGTTGGCAGGTGGCACAGGTTGGTGCTTGTTACAGCGCCGTGCTCGGTATCGTGCTTTTCGTCTTCGGCGGCAGCATAGCTGCAGCGATGAGTTCTGATCCAAAGGTGATACTGCCGACGACCCAATATCTCCAAATCACAGGCGTGACGCAACCTTTGGTCGCACTCTGGTTGATTCTGTTTGGCGCCATGTCTGGTGCCGGATACACCAAATGGCCGATGTGGGTGACGTCCACATGCTTGACGTTGTTGCGGTTGCCGCTTGCGTGGGCGTTGACGGTTCCTTTTGGGTTTGGTCCGGCAGGGTGCTGGATGGGCATCGCCTTCTCGTCATGCGTCATCGGAACCCTCGCCGTATGGCGCTTCAAAACCGGCGTTTGGAAGTATCAGAAGATTTAGGCTTCGTAGTTCCGGTTTTGCCGAGCTCGTCGCCGACACCCATCTCTTGCGCCCAATCTTCCATCTCTCGCATCTTTTCGGGTCCCAACACAGCGTACGGATTTGAGCTCCTTTTCAGCCCTGATGGAACAGTAAAAAACGTAGAAGGAACCGAAACCTGCTTCACGTCCTTGGTGTAGAAAACATTGGACTTCTCATTTTTGACAGTTGCATAGTCAAGATCAAGTGGAATCTCTCCGAGATCAGGAGTTCGAAAGAGCCCTCTGAAAAACTTCACCACTCCAGGCGATGAAGGTATGTTGCGCGACGCGCGAAACCAAACCTTGCGAATTTTTGCGTGCTTTTCTTCCGTCATAACCGAAAACATGTTCATCTCGCGCACGAAATCTGCGGGATAGTATGCAGAGACAACCTTGATATTACCGTCGACTCCTTCGACCTTTTCACGTGTTTTCAACCTTCGCAAGTCATCAATGGGAAATTCAGCCGCAATTCCATCTCGACAAAATTGTTCGAGCGATTTCTCGACATACGCCTTGGCAGTCTCACTAAACCAGACCGTTTTCCATTCCGGCGCGCGTGCAATCACTGCAAATTTCGGCGTTGTAAATTGAATTCTCAAAGCATCAGGCTTGACAAACGCCTCGATTTTCGTAAGTGACAAATGACCATAGGTTATGCGCCAAACCTTTTCAGTGGCCGCTGAAACGTGTGCTGCTGGGAGCGCCAACGCGAGCCCAATCGCGAGGGCAAAAGCTGTGAACCATGTGAGTTGGATCGGTCTTCTCATAATCAATTCCATGCACATTTTATAGTTTGCGCAAGAAATTTGCGCCTTGCTCAAAAAGTTCGCGATTGCTTTGAACTTTTTGGACCTCTCAAGCGTATTTAAAGTATCGGGCTCAATCACCGCTTGCTCCTCACGAAAGGAGGGTCTTATGCCGCTTCCCCAAGGTTTGAATCAACATATGAAGTACAAAGTTCCGATGATGCGATTGTGCCTCGTGCACGAAGGTCGCTCACCCGAGCAGGCGCTGGAGATAACCACGCCAGAAGATGCTGTGAAGCTCTTGCGTCCATTGAAACTGGCAGCAGAAGAGAAGTTTGTGTCTTTGCATCTAAATGCAAAAAATCAAGTTCTGGGCATTCATGAGGTTTCGCACGGAACGCTCTCAAGCAGTCTTGTTCACCCGCGAGAAGTATTTAAAGCCGCACTGATCGCCAATAGCTATGCAATTCTCGTTGCACACAATCATCCGTCCGGAGCACCATTGGTGCCGAGCGAGGAAGACCTCAAGACAACCGAGCAGCTGCTGAACTCGGGCCGTCTCTTGGGTGTTTGTGTCATCGACCACTTAATTGTGGGTCCGGCGAACAACTCCTTTTACAGCCTTCGCGAACATCACGGGCACCTTTGGAACGACCCTGTTTCAGTCTAGCCAGAAGCTGCGACTGCGCAATTTGCAATAAATTATTAACCGTCGCCTTACAGAAATTGCACGATACGTGCAGTATGAGTGCGTTTGCGGTAAACCTTACCGATGTATATGCTATCTTTTCCTCTGACGACTTGAGGATTCAGAAGGTGAAACTCGGTAGACTAAATTCCGCACAAGTGCGAGTGGGAGATGTTCTGGTCGGCGGCGATGCACAAGTTGTGGTGCAGTCGATGACAAACACTGCAACTGAAGATCCATTTTCGACCGCTCAGCAAATTCGAGAACTGCACGAAGCCGGTTCCGAGATTGTGCGCATCACCGTGAACACACGAGATGCGGCCGCTGCTGTGCCCCAGATTTTCAACGAACTAGAAAAGACCGGCCACGACACGGTCCCCATTGTCGGTGATTTCCACTACAACGGACATCTTCTGCTATCAGAGTTTCCTGATTGCGCCAGACTGCTTGCAAAATATCGCATCAATCCTGGCAATGTCGGACGTGGCGAAAGACACGATGAAAATTTTAAGCGCATGATTGATGCTGCGCTTAAGTGGAACAAGCCAGTGCGCATCGGCGTAAATTGGGGTTCTCTCGACCAAGACCTCTTGGCGAAGATGATGGATGAGAACGCTGCAAAATCAGAACCTGACGACGCGCATGAAGTTCTTATCCAAGCGATTGTCGAAAGTGCATTGCAATCTGCTGCGCTGGCAGAAAAATACGGCATGGCGCACGACAAACTGATTCTCAGCGCCAAGGTCTCTGAGGTCCCAGATCTAATTCAAGTCTATCGACAGTTGGCAGCACGTTGCGATTACGCTCTGCATCTCGGTTTGACCGAAGCCGGAATGGGAACCAAAGGCGTCGTCTCCTCCACTGCCGCACTATCTGTATTATTGATGGAAGGAATTGGAGATACCATTCGCGTCAGCATCACGCCCGAGCCTGGTTCAAGCAGAACAGAAGAAGTACTTGTTTGCCAACACATTCTGCAGGCGTTGGGGATTCGATCTTTCCTGCCACAGGTGACAGCGTGCCCCGGTTGCGGCCGCACCACAAGCACGGTCTTTCAAGAACTGGCACAACAGATTCAAGAACATCTCACCAAGCAGCGTTCACTTTGGAGCGAGAAGTATCCAGGTGTCGAAGAATTGAAAGTTGCAGTAATGGGTTGCATCGTGAACGGACCCGGCGAGTCGAAACACGCAGACATCGGAATCTCTCTACCCGGAACTGGCGAAGAGCCACGCGCCCCAGTCTACGTCGATGGAGAATACGTCACTACTCTTGATGGACCAACCTTAGTCTCTGACTTTATGTCTATGGTCGACGACTACGTCGAGAAAAAATTCGGAACAATCCCCGCGCGCACCTAGGACATTGCGGAGCGCGTGGTGCGGAGCGCGTGGTGCGGAACGCGTGGTGCGGAACGCGTGGTGCGGAACGCGTGGTGCGGA
>CAYZJR010000060.1:29052-41945 GCA_964478655.1 uncultured Candidatus Obscuribacterales bacterium | reverse complement strand
GGTCAGAAGCTTCTCTCCATGCTGGAGTTCAACAAACCAGTCGAGAGCACGGAGCGTGTAGTGAAGATTGCACTCAATCCAAAACCAGATCACATCAAGCTCGAAAAGAGCGGACCCGGTTGGCTCTATTACACAAGCCTCTTGCAATACGATCGCCCGTTGCGCCCGGAAGACAAGATACTTGCAAAGTCGAAGCCTGCCGATCTGAAGATCACGCGCCAGTTTTTCCAGCTCGTGCCATACAATTCTCAACGCAAACCGATGACGCGAGATCAAGCTAAGACTGCTCCAATAGCATTCTATGTTCGAGAGCCGATTGAAAATGAACCAATACATGCAGGCGATGTGATTCAAATGCGAGTTGCAATCGAAAGCCCAATTGCGATTCCGTACGTCCTTGTCGAGTCGGCCCTACCGAGTGGTGGCGAAGTCATTAAGAAGTACATGAACGTCATCGACAAAGAACAGTTGAAGCCGGACTACAAATGGGATGACAGCAACACGTGGTGGTGGGACCATCAAGACGTGCTTGACGATCGAATGGGCTTCTTTGTTGGTCACATGAACCAAGGAAAATGTTCAGTAGAGGCGCTAATAAGGATGGAACGCCCGGGAGAATTCGGCATAAATCCAGTCACTCTGGAAACAATGTACTCAAAACAAGTGCGTGGATATTCTGCCGTCGACCGCATAAAGGTAGTCGAGTAGGCTGTAGTCTACATGAGGGCAAGAACAAACCAACAAGAATCAGGTAGTTGCCGTCGGAGTTTCGACCAGCGATAATTTTCGTTTCCGGTTGGAGCAAAAAGATGCGCTTTCTCATTCTTGTGGCGATGTTATACATGGCTATTTCACCAGCTCTCGCTGCTGAACCAGCATGGCCCATCTACTGGGTAAAGCAGACACCATCCTCTCCTAAAGTCTTAAACACAGTTCCTGACGAAGACGTTTTCACCGGCTCCACACCTGATTCGGTTGCTAAGTTCTTCGTCAGTGCATCCGACAATAACTTGCCGGCTCACCAACTCACCGAAAACGAATTTTTCGAACGAATCAAGTCGATCGCCGACTCGAAGAGACCAGCGTTGGTTTATTTCCATGGATGCTGTACTGACGACGCGGGAGCTCTCGGTAGTGCAAGAAAGCTGGCTAACGCGGCGGATGTACCGGTGATAATGTATCGCTGGCCCGCTTTCGGATCTGCGATTCTTTCCTATCGTGATAACGAAAACGTGTGCGAACGAAGCATGGGAAGAGCCCTAAAGTTCTTCGACAAACTTGAATCAGTTCTTCCATCCAGCCAGACAATCCTTCTCGGACACAGCATGGGATCGCGTTTCATAGTTGAGTTTCTGGATCGCCGAGACAGCAAGGTGCATCTAGATTTCGACAGGTCAACTTACAAATTGTGCATTTTGGCCGCCGCAGACGCACAAGCTGAACGGTTCTGTCAACAGATAAAGAAAGTTGCTCGAGGCTCCAAGATCACTTATGTTCTACTGCATAAAAACGATTTTGCACTTTCGATCTCTGGCTTGCTTCATCAGGCCTTTCCGCGGTTAGGGAAGTACGGAAACATTAAGTACAAAGACTCCCCGGATCATCATTTGCAAGTTCTTGACGTAAGTGTGCTGACGCCAGATATTGCGAACCATGCTATGCCACTCGATCTCATTGCGACCATGATCAAAAAGTCGTATGCTCCGTTGGGCATCGTAGCGTCCAGGTATTACCTCATTCCCACCACTCCAAACACTTGGACTATCTCTTTGACACCGCCAAAAAAACCTAACTTCGATCCTTCGCGCAAACTGACAAGGACAAAGTTTTCAACCAAGACAACACTTACACCACAAGAGATGGAACTACTCAAGAACATTGTTCGCAATAGCAAACAGCAGCAACCTCAGCCATCAAAATGATAGTTAGCCGAATCCATTTCTTAACGCAATCCCCATGATTCTTAGATGAAAATGAGTTATCTTACTCCTTTGAATCTGTCGTCTTTCAGGAGTGGGCGATGAACCTCTTTGGATTCCTCAAGAAAAAAGATGCCGCGCACTATGTAGAAGCCGGCGAGGAAGCATTCAAGTCAGGCAACTTAGATGAAGCGGAGAAGTGCTTCAATAAAGCCATTGAGCTGGCGGAAGAAAAGAAGGAGTACAAACCAATCGGAGTCGCGACTCTGAAACTTGGTTTGATCGCCGAAAAACAAGACAAAATCGCGATAGCAGAGAAGCAGTTCAGCAAAGCGTTCCGCCACCATCAAGATCTCGATGAATTCGAGCAAGCAGCTGATTGCCTTTTGAAACTAGGCAAGGTCTGCTACAAGCAGCGTCGCCTGGGCGAGTCAACTCAGGTGTTTGGAACAGCTCACAAATACTATTCAGATGAAGATCCAAATCATGCCGGAGTCTCTGAATCATTGATGTGGCTATCGAAAAGTTGCTTAGCCGAAAAGCATTATCCGATGGCTGAAAAACATGCAAGAAGCGCTATTGCCGCCGTTGAGGCGCGCGCTGGCGCCGAGCACGAATCGATGGCGGAGATGTGGAGTCTTGTCGGTCAAAGTTGTATTGAACAGGATAAAAATGCAGATGCAGAGCAAGCTTTCAAAAATGCTTTGAAGATTTTTGATAAGAACGAATCGAGCAGTGCGCAGTTAGATCTCTGTTCTTGCTTGCATGCTTATGGTCGCCTCTTGATCAAGCAGAACAAGAAGGCGCAAGCGAAAGAAGTAATGCAGCGCGCATCAAAAATATGCGAAGCAGTCCCGGGCTACCTCGAAGAAGGCGAGTTGGCATCAGAGTTGTCGTCGCTAGGATAATACCTATATCCGAGCGAGGTAGCCATCCGCCTATCTCGTCTGCTGCCCAACTCCTGCTTTGGGCTTATCGTATGAGACTACTATGCCACCGGCTTCTTGATTCCTCAATTTCACAAGCTGATTAACAATGGAATCCGGGTTGTCCGTAAGCCTGTAGAGGTTTACATCCTCAGGTGAGATCACCTTGGTTTTCAACATCGATCCTTCAATGAATCCCTTAACCAGCGGTTTGTAGAACCTCACTCCTTCAAAGAAGGTTGGAATCTTCTCTGTTTTCCCAGTTTGCATCAAAGTGAGCCCATTGAAAGCTTCATCAGAAGTTCCCAATCCACCTTCTTCGATAACCGCCGCCTTGACCGTCCTCAACACTTCTTTGCGCGTAAAGAAATCGCGATGGTTGATACTTGTTGTCAGCCAAGGATTCGGTCTCGACTCAAACGGGAGTTCAATGTTCACTCCAATTGATTTCCCCCCTGCTTCGAAAGCGCCTCTATTAGCGGCTTCCATGATTCCTTTTTCGCCGCCGCCGGTCATGACGGTGAAACCTTCTTGAGCCAAACGTCCAGCCAGATACCTAGTTCTTTGATATGCAAATGTGTTTTCGCCCAGTCGTGCAGAACCATAGATCACGACGATGGGCTCTTGACCTTGGAGGGCCTCCAAACCTGTAATCAAATCATGATTGCCTCGTGCAATCATTTCCTTAACATCGGCCGGCAACTTACTTGTGCTCAGCGCTCGATGAACTGCGGCGTAGTGATCGGCGCCACCAGATGCAGTGGACTTCAATAAGTCCATGGATGTCAAAACATTCCCGGAGCCGTCGTCAGTCGCCTTAGCGCTTGTTGGTGACAGCTTGTCCCATTCAGCTAAAGCAGCAGCGCGCCTCGCTTTCCAGTCAGAAGCTCTTGTGCTGTCCGCGAGTTCTTTCATGTCCTCAACTGTGCGCACACCGCGAATACCGCTGGTTGGTTTGAAGTGCTCATGAAGTATGTTTGCACCACCCATGAAAGCGCCGCCTAGCGAGAAGGTAGCGGCTGTCTGCAGGTTGTCTTTCGCAGATGCAAACCCATTCCCTTCCAACAACGAATGTGCATTCGCATAAACAACACCGGCCGGAACGCCGGAGCTGGCACCAGCTACGATATCGTTGCCGAGGAATTTCACGCCTGAAGATTTGAGACCAATGGTGGTTGCAGTGAGTGTGGCTCCGGTCAATCCACCGATTGCAGTGTTTTTGAGACGCCCTTCCCAAAAGTGCTCAGGGTCGTGAACTGGTTGAAAAACTCCGCTATAGACAGCACCCGTCGCAGCCGCCTTACCAATATATGGAAGGGCCGACCGACCCAATGCATATGATCCAGACAGCTCCAATTGGCTTGCACCGCCAGGTCCCATCATTCTGTACATGGCGATAAACGGCAGAGCACCTCCAACCGTTCCACCAATTGTTTGACCATACCAAGCAGTGGAGCCAAACTCCGCAGGCTTTGGCGGCTCAAACATTTGCACTTCCGGCAGATAGTTAGTCCCTAAAACCTTGTCAGAGAGCTGCGCAATTCCATCAGCGGGAACTTGAACCGCAGAATACTTCAATGAGTCCCAAACGTTCTCCACAAATGTAGAGACTTGGGACTCGGAGCTTTGGGCCTCCCCAACTTTGGGAAGGTCAGCTTCGCCTTGAGGCGGCATGCTTTCCTCCGTAACCGCAAACCTATCTCCGCGGTTAGCTTCGTGTATTTAATTGGCCCGTTTTATTGATGATATTGATCTAAACAAAATTGATCACTGGTGGAACTCCCAGTGATTTTCGTAATTGCACGAAAATGCTTGTTCTGCATCTTGAAGGGTGATGAGGCAATTGTGGTTGGTTCACTCGTCGTCGGCACGAGTAAGCATTGAAGCGACCTGAAATGTCTTCCACGTACCGGAAACGCAACGATCGCTAATCGAGGTTTCCGCCGCCTTTTCAGGTAGCTTGCCCATGCTCTTCAGCAAATTCTCGTAGTTGCGTCTTACCTTCAGAACGTCAGGATGTTGCGCCCCTTGCGTCGCTTCTTTTATCGTAAGGGCGCGAACGTAATAGGGCTCTGCTTCTGAATAACGACCCTGCACATGCAGAAGTGTCGCAAGGTTGTTGTAACACCAAGAAACTTCTACGGCTTCATGCCCTAAAAGAGAAACGTACATATCTGCTGCGCGGCGGGCGAAATCCTCGGCCTGCGCATAAGAACACTTCAGGTAATACATACGAGCAAGATTGTCCAAACTGGCTGCCACTGCAACATGACGCTGCCCAAGCGCATCTTTGGTGACCTGAAGAGAGCGTGTATAGAAATCCTCTGCTTTCGTGTAATCTTGTTGATGCAGACTCAAGTGACCCAGTGCTTGCAGACTGTATGCAAGCAACCGAGGTTCTCTCTTACGAACAGTTTCTGCCAGTGTTAGAGCCAGCTGCCAGGTTTGAACGGACTCTCGAATATTGCCCTGGCGTTCCTGCAGTTCTGCTTGAAGTTGAAATTCAGTCCACTGCTCAGTGGTCAGTTTTATGTACTCTTCGCTTGCTGAAGGCGTTGCAGTTTCTTGCCCAACCGAAGCCCACTTCCCTGTTTTCATCCATCTGCCGGGAAGCGCGTCACCAGCATTGCCCCGGAGTTTATCTGCTTCGTCTTGGCGGTTCGCTTTCATCAGCAAGTCGGCATAACTCGCAACGAGACCTTGAACCTGCGGATGATTCTGCCCGAGTTCAAGCGCACGCTGAAACAGAGGCTCTGCCTGACCGAACTTAGACTGACGGTAATAAATCATGGCCAGGTTACCGGCCAGAATTGCAACATCGATATGCGAGCTTCCGTAAAGGCGCTCGTAAAGGGCTAGCGATCTGCGTACGAGCGGTTCTGCTTCTCGAAAACGACAATTGCGGAAATAGAACTCAGCTAGACTGTCAAGCGTGTATATGAGTTTCGGGTCGCTTTGCGAGAACGACCGCTCGGCCTCAGCAAGTGCAGCCAACCACATGTCTTCGGCATGCTGCAATTTCCCTTCATTTGTGAGCTTCTCAGCACTGGTCTTGTACATCGCCCACGTTGAAGCTGTACCGCCTTGCATCCATCCCCCAAAAATTGTCCCTTTGCCTAATTATGCCAGGAAAATATCAAGATGGCGTTTCACTTCATAGTTATTTTTGCCGACAGAAGACTACAGAAATCTTGCGTCATGTATCCTTTGAACGCGATAAACTCAACGCAAAACGCGACCAAGAAATCGAACCACGAAAGAAGAATCGACAGTGACAAAAATTGATAGCTTTGCTGCAATCGCTTTTGCAAGCTGCATGATTGTTTTTGCAGCACTACCGGCGGTATCAGCAGCTCCGGAGCAGCCAACGATAGTAAGAAAACAACAAGTCCTACCGTTGACGGGACATCTCAATGCAATTCCGGTCGTGAACAGCAACAGTCCCGAAGTCGTGAAAACAGAAGGCATCTTGCTTTCAACCAACTCGCCGGAAGGGAAAACCACACCGGATGCTCATCTCAATAAGCCTCTGTCAGGGCACTTCGACATCTTCCTGCACCACATCAACAATCGGGAGCCCGATAAGGACGGTAAGACCCTTTTTGTTGGTGTTTTATTGACCAATGAGGGAAAGAAAACCGCGTATGTAAAAGTCCTGGAAGCTGCCAGCTACCTTAGCCAGCCTGATTCTCCATTCATTAAACTAGACGCGGTTGTGGATAATCAAAATGGAACGGTTTTTGCAGGTCCCGGAGATCGCGTCACCAACGTATTTTTGCGACAACAATCCCAGCCTTTGATCAAATCGAACAAATCAAAGCGAGCTGATATTCCAGGTCTCACCTGGCCGGAGAAGATCAAGGTTAAACCCGGCGAAACTGTTATGTTGAAGGCCCTTCCAGTACCCGTTAAGGGTAAGGTGTCTCAGGTAAATGGCAGGTCCGGTCTGATTCGACTTCGGACAAACCAACCGATATGTGTCGCCACAGTCGGGTTGTTTTCGGACAATGATGAGCCACCGCTTGCCGACTTCGTCAAGGTTCTCACACAAGGAGCGTTGTCATCGCAACGTGACAAACCGCCAAGTTCTCCGGACGCAGACGGTTTTGGATACGGGCGTGTCGCTGGAGTCGCACTCGGCAATGCGTGGAAGACTGTCCTCAAAAAATCTGTCGACTCAACCTCCGATCTCATTGATCTTCCTCGATCAGGGGGATTTCTTTCTTTCGTGATCAGCTCTGTAGATCGCGGCACCCATGGGACGGGACAAGTGCAGAGCGCACCACTATTGGTGCGATACCCTGATACCGCATATAAGGCGCACGGAAACTACGGAATCGAATACGACTTGACACTGAATTTGGTGAATAGATCCGATGTTTCAAAAAAGGCGTTTTTGACATTTGAAACTCCCATCAAGTCAAAGACTGGTACTGGAGCCGAGTTAACGTTTTACGATCCGCCACCGAGCAAAGTGTTCTATAGAGGAACGATCAAATTCACTTATCCTGACGAGCACAAGCGAAAGACAGAAAAGTTTGTGCACATTGTTCAAAATCAGGGACAGCAAGGCGAAAAGCTTGTCTCACTCGATTTCAAACCAGGCGAACACAAGAAGGTCAATGTCAGGCTGCTTTACCCGCCTGATAGCACACCACCGCAGGTCTTTACCATCGGTACTGAATGAGTCGTTTCGCCCAGTTTCACCGGAATCGATTGCAATTTACGTTTCCCTAACTCTTTAGGCGTAACATCACATCACCTAAAAGCCAGTTTGGCGTTTCACAATCTTTCCACAAGGCTTGGATAGATTAGTTGGCGCAATCACTGTTCGACATTAGCGCTCTTCGCTCATTGGGGTTTAGAGTTTGAAACTAGAAGCACAGTCGGCACAAACACACCAGACGGAGTCACGGTCACTTGCAGAGGTCGCATTAAACGCGGCATTCAAATCTGCAGTCGAAGATCCCATAAACGGATTAGGGCAGGTCGTTAACAAACTCACTAGCCGTGACCTCTTGCCGGAATTGCATGTCACAAAATCGGTCACTGAAGAACCGGAGTTCAATTCAGCACCCTGGTACGCTCAAAACTTCGGGGCCGCAGTCGGGATGATTCCGGCGTTCCTTCTTGTGCGCAAAGGTGTAAGGACCGCAATGCCCGCAAGCGGAGCAGCCGCTTCGGTCGTCGAGTCTTCAGTTTCTGGCGCTGTCTTTGAAGGATTGCTTCGTCCCGTACAAAATGACGTTCCTTTCTTGCGAGCACGTTTGGGAAATGCCGCAATTGGCGGTCTGACATTTGGTTCTATGGACCTTGCAGGCTTAGGCATATCGAAATTTGGTCGCTCGGCGATTGCCGAAGCGCTTCCAATAAAGCCAAACGACTTTCTGGCTACTACGCTAAAAGCGGCATCTAGCGGCGCACTCGGTGGTGCTGTAAATGCGGAGTCGGCTTCACTGATTCATGAAGGAAGGACTGCCACCGGCAAAGAAGTTTGGCGCTCAGCTTATACATTTGCTGTGATTGGCACTGGATTGACTGCATTCGATGCTGCCGTGGGGTCACACAAAAAGCCACTTGAAGCGAGCGATGGTCTGCTCAGCCGCAACGCAACCGGCTCAATCCGAGATTTGTTAGCTCGCGGAAACATGCAAATCGTTGCAGGAAAAGTTGGCGAAGTTGAGGCACTCTTAGGAAAGCGCCCAGAACTAAGTGGTATCGACCAAGGAGCAAAACATGACAGTTGGGATCATGAAGGAGTGATCGTGGCCAAAGTCACCGGACCTGGTGGCAAGTCGATCGAGGCGATGGTTCGTACTCTGCAGAGTTCAAATCCGTTCGACATTTTCAAGTTTGAGCGCTCGCAGCAAGCGGCAGCTATGCATGACCTGATGGGATTCGAACACGGCATTCCGCAGGTTGCGGAGCGAACCATTACTGTAATTCCGACGGAAGCAAAAGCAGGAAGTACAGGAAATCCAAAACCGGAACTTCGCACAATTTGGCTGGAGCAAAAGGCCGGCGAAAACATCGAAGACGGCATGAGACGCATGGCACGCGAAAAGTACGGAGAGAAAAACGACACTGACGAACATGTTGTTCAATTGCTTAACGAGCATCCAGCATTGAAAGAACGGCTGGAAGACGCAATCTTAGAGAGAATTCTGAATGGCGATCTAGATCTCACGGCAGGCAACATGGTTTTTGAGCGAAGCGGAACATCACCGACAGATCCGGCACCAATTCAAAACATCGATCACGCGCTAAGTTTTACTCCGGTCGAGGCGGCAAGCTGGAGTTCTAACGCTGCATTCTGGATAACCGACTCGCTAAGAAGAGTGTTCGGAGAACAACCACTGTCGCAGAAGAATCAAGCGCGCGTCACATCGTTTTTGCACCAGTATTCATCACCTGCGGGTCAATCCGTTGCGGTTCAGCGAAGTGGTCTGCATCCAGAACAAGTAAGTGCCTATGTATCTCGCGCGAAGGACTTATTGAAAAACGGTTATCCAGAGGTTCTGGAAATGATGGATCCAAAATATGATGAAATATATGTGGCTCAAAACGATGCGTCGAGGGCATGGTTCAAGCAGCATCCACCGAAGCACAAGCTCACTCCGAAAGCTTCTCATAAATAGTGACTAAGTTGTCGAAGCGTCGCCTAGAATCTCACTTGAAGTCGGCAAGTTGCACTTGCGGCATATAATCACTCACGTATTCCTTTCGCCACCAATCGCCGGTTTTATCCTTCTCAGCAAAATTCGTAAAGTTGTAATCGAAAACCCGAGCTCGCAAATATCGAGGCGGAGCATCGGGAAAAGGATTCTTCTCAAGCAGTTTGAGAACCTCAGGAGAGCCTTGCAGCAGCTTTAATGCAAACCGCTCAAACCAAGGGTTTCCGTAAAGATTGGAAAGTGCAGCGAACCACATTTGCCAGTCCAACCGCGGTTGGTATGGTGCTACCCACGGTGGCGCGCGTCTTAAACTGCCTGGTTTGTATTTGAATTCGTAAGCGAGCCAATTCTCACCGTCGTTGGAACCCTCAACAACAATCTCAAGACGCGTCGTTGTCATCACGGCAAAAAGACCATAGCTATTTACCAGGTGCAAGCCGCCGACAAACTCCAAAACAGACCCAAGTGCCGAGCTACGATTTTCCGGCAATTCAAGCCTCGCACCGATCATATGCATTGTTCCCAGCAAAAAAATAAATGACGTAACTGCTGCCAATGCCACTCGCTTGACTCGGCTCAGAGTGCTTGCTTTCCGTGGTTCTTCGAATCGATTGAGAGATTCTCGCCAAACTTTCGGAAACCTCAAAATGTCGTCATCAAGAAGCAAAACACAAAGGGAGATTGTCAGAAGGTTGAAAAAACAATAGTTTCCGGTGGCTGCAATGAGCAACTGAAGAAAGATGAGAAGGCCGCAAGCAATCAATCGTGCTTTGCGCGGCAGAAAAATCGCAAACGGTACGGCAATTTCCAGAAAGAAGGTGGCAAAACAGCAAAAAGTTTGAAACCACAAGGGAAGCTGATGGGCATACCATGCAAGCGGAGTGGGCAATGGCTGGGTCTGATAGTGGTAGGTAAGTGCAGTCAGACCCCTCCAAGTTGGGTCTCCTGAAGCCAATTTCACCATGCCTGACGCAAACATCAGGCGAAACAGAAGGAACCGAAAGAGCCAGATGATGCCCAACGAGGGCTTGGGTTCGCGACATAGCCATGATGATTTGGCGCACCAAACGGGCGAGATTACTTGCATTGGGGCAAGCAGAATTGCAAGAAAACCGATTTCTATCAGGAGTATGTCCCACTGATAGCTCATAAATATCTCGCCGGCATTGACTATGGAGAGGTAGAGAAACCAGAGGACGGCTAGGCAAAGCGTCGGAAGGACGCCCAAAACCAAGAGTATTGAAGCGAGCATTCCGACGGCTCCAACCCAAAGAAGCGCGCTGTCACCGGCATTGAACCAAAAGATGCTGGGAAGCGAGAGCGAAACTTGCCAGCCGTATCGTTCTGAGATCCGCCCAAGAAACGGCGCCATGGGCAAAATTCCTGACTGTCCGTAAAGTCCCTGTGCCTGGAGGAAGAACGAGTGGAAGGCAAAGAAGTAGCAAACTCCTAATAGGCGCAGAAAAACGAAGCGACTTACAACTAATTTTTCGGGTATGCCCGGAGTCCGAACATCCCGTGTAGTGGGCTCTTCGGCAGCTTCGCCGTCGTTTAATGGGGGTTGGTTCATCGCCAATTGCGCAATCTGCCTCCCTAATATAGCCGAAGGGCGTAGTAAAGAAACTGTGCAGAAAGGCGCCATTCGGCGCGCCGATACAAGCAACTATCGGAAGCGCATTTAATACAGTACGAGGACCCATGTCATAAGATCCTTCTGGTCTCCAGGTATCCACGATCATCGGACAGCGACGAAGACCTGCTGTTCCGATAGAGCTGTGTAATCTGGTCGATATTGGGTGAGCGAGTAGTCCGGATGTTCCACCGCACGTTAATCCTGGGCCTGACGAATCTAGCAGTATGCTTGCTCGCCTTCGTTCCTGCGTTTGCGGATGATCCCACATCTGGTGGCTTCGGACCTTCAGACCCAGAGTCAGTTTCACCGTCTAAGATTCGCGAAAGATATTTCAAACGCTTCAAGTTCGCTAAGCAAGCGGCAATCAGAGACGACGAAAACCAACAAGAAACACCGGCAGGTTCGACGAAGGAATTCACCGCTTACAACCAGGTGAAGCAGTACTGCGTTGGCGGTTTCCTTGGCATTTTCAACCAGCTTGATGACAAACTATCAAATCAAAACCAACAACTGCAAGATTTCGTCAAAAACAACGTCGGAGGTTCGTGCCGTGAAGAGACGCTTGGGCAGCTGACCAAGCAGATGCAAGACATTCAGAATCTCAATCGGCAAGATCTCTCAGTTCAACTGCCTCAGCAGAATGTGATGCAGCAAATCAATCCGCCGGACTGTGCTGGATTGGAAGGCAATGAGATTTTCGAAGCGCTCAAAAAGACGCAGAACGAACTCAACAAAATAAAGAACAAGCTCAACTCCTTGCCCGGCGTTCTTGCAGGCACCGAATCCTTAGACACCGACGACAAAGTATGTTGCTTTCTAGACGCCACGTGTAAGGGCGACCTGGGAAGCACTATCCACTATTTCTATGTGCAAGACCAGCAGCAGTCTAAAGTCGAACTACCCAGCAAACGTGATGAGGAGATATTCGACAATCAGGTCACTACCTATGGATACCCTTGTTCTGACACGCAGTTTCAAGTGATTGATCGTGTCAACAAACAACGCTTGCTCGAAATGATCTTCGACCCTCAGCGTTGGATGTGGACGCAAACCAACACAAGCCACCTCCAGACTTCGTCGACGTCAAACAGCGTGGGTGCCGCAGCAGAAGCGAGTTTCAAGGCAGCCTTTAAAGAGATCAATACAGTTCTATTCAACGTGGCAAATGAAGAGGCAACCGCAGGCAGTGCTGATGGAACAGCGAAGGCGGTCAAAATAGTTCAGGGGATGTACAAGACAGTCTTTTTGCCGATTGCAATTCTGTTGCTTCTGCCAGGCGCGGTATTGACGCAAGTCAAAGGCATGGTGAGCTTTTCCATACTCGGCGGCGGTGAAGACAGCACTACGCCATTTGATGGAATTCTTCGATCTATGGTGGCGATTTTCCTAATTCCGGCGACGCAGCTGATTGTCAGTTACGCAATCGACGTCGGCAACACAATGGCGTTCGAGGTGCGAAATCCTGCTAAGCAGTGGATATCCGAAACCGAGTTGATGAAGTGGGCGAAAGAACAAACTTTCCACCCGCCACCGGGCAACGTCGCAAATGCAATTCTCGACCCGAAAGCTTCAGCAGGTGAAAAAGGACCTGGCTCGAGCGGCAATCCCGGCTCCGGTCCATCGGGAGGACCTTCTGGAGGTCCTGCCAGTCCCGGTTCAGGTCCGTCAAGTGGAGGTTCTGGTGGTGGTTCTGGTGGTGGCTCCGGTGGTGGCTTCGGCATAGGCGGAAGCGTCGACATTG
>CAYZJR010000060.1:0-28952 GCA_964478655.1 uncultured Candidatus Obscuribacterales bacterium | reverse complement strand
GGTTCTGGTGGTGGCTCCGGTGGTGGCTTCGGCATAGGCGGAAGCGTCGACATTGGCGGAGGACTGGGTGGTGTCAGCGGCGGCATCAACATTGATATATTCGGCAACAGCTCTGCAGGGCAGGTCGCAAACGACATTCTAAACTCTATTATCGGAGCCATTCTCAACGCTGTCGGAGAGGGCAAGGCCGCCGGTTTGCTTGCAGAGCAGACAACTAACGAAGAACAAATCTTTTTGAGCAGCACGATGCAGCTCGGGTTCAACTCAATTGCCTACGTTTTCGGAGCGGTGCTTCAAATAATGAGTGCGTTCCAGCTTGTGCTGATGTGCTATCTATTCTGCCTCGGTCCCATTGCTGCATGCTTCTTCGCATGGCCTTCGGGAATGGGCAAACTGTTCCGCCAAGTATTTTCAAATTGGGTCGATGCCGTCGTCGTATTGTCACTATGGCGATTCTACTGGTGTGTAATTTTGGCGGTTATGACGCAACGCTTGGTGCACCTGCAACCCAACCCAGCATCGCCGCTGGAGATGGTCATATTCAACTGTTTCTTGGCACTGCTTTTGTACATTCCGTTCCAACCCTTCAACTTCAAACCTGGTGATGTTGCTGCGCAAATTCTGCAGCAAGCCGGCGGTGGCGGTGGTGGCGGCGGCGGTGGCGGTGGCGGCGGCGGACCTGCTCCCTCGGGTCCTGCGCACGCAGCGCCTGGAGCAGACAGTCCAGGCGGTCAAACAGAATCGATTACGCAATCGCGAAAAGGCGTTGCTACACAAGATTTCCAACAACTCTCCATGGGCAGCCAGTCGAGTGTTCAATCGGAAGATTCGAGGTCGCTCACGCCTTCGGGGGGCTCTGACTCTCAGAAAGGTTCTCCTGAATCCAGTGCGGCTCCGCCGCCTGTGGCACCGCCCATGCCCTCTGTCGACGGACAAATAGGCCAGGCGCCGTCGGCTCAATCAGACCCCGTCGCGCACTCTCTTGGACAGCAGTTTGGAGCTGAGAATGTAAGCTCGCTTCCGGATGGCGCACCACCCATAGTACCACTAACGGCGCCGCCGCCAGGAAGCGGCACATCCTTCCAAGTTGCCGGTGGCAATCAAGCGCAAGCGGCAGCGTCTATGCGCAGTTGGCTGTCGCATGCACCCAATTTGCAATCATTAGGAGTGAGCCCCGGCGCCTCCCTCGCTGGCGCGCCACAGGGTGCTCCGCCGCTGTCGGGTGGTGAGCCTTCAGGAGCGGCACCGCCTGCGGGCAGCCCACCTATTACCGGCGCAGCACCTTCTATTTCAGCGCCATCGGCGCCTGCAACATCAGGGCCGGCCACCGGCCCAACAACAGGTCCCGCGGGACTTTCAGGCACACCGCCGGCCTCTTCAGGACCGCCACAGACCGGTAAAGGCACTCCTGGTGCTCCATTGACAGGCACGCCGCCATCGCCCGACGACAAGTCTGGCAAGAAGCCTCAAACAGATAAATCACTTGATGTGACCAATACGCCGCCTCCTTCACCACAACAGAAAGGTGACAACGAGCCGCCAATTGCCCCGCCACCCCCCAGCTAAATAGGAGTTCTTTTCAGTCAAGAGAAAAGCGACCACAAGAGGAAATTCGCACTAATCCATGTTACTCAGCCGCACACCACTAATCGGCAAGAAGCCACGACAATCAGCCCCACGGCTGGTTTTTGCCTTCA
Source organism: uncultured Candidatus Obscuribacterales bacterium (assembly GCA_964478655.1). Lineage (GTDB taxonomy): Bacteria > Cyanobacteriota > Vampirovibrionia > Obscuribacterales > Obscuribacteraceae > CAYZJR01. The sequence goes on along the minus strand of CAYZJR010000060.1, from coordinate 27,255 downwards.
TTGCTGTTGTTGTGTTGATGTTTGGTTGGTCAATCGGATTTTCGTACAGTCAAGCTTTTGCAGACGAGGCAGAAGATGCTGCCAAGGCACTTCTCGGCATTAGCGATACAAACGACACTAATGCCACGGAGATCAGAAAGAACTACTTTAAGCGCTATCCGATGTCGAAAAATGCGTTCAATTCGGACATCGTCTCAGATCAAGAGTCGAATGGCGGCAAAAATCAAACAGTAATGGCGCAGCAAGCCACATCCAGAGATTGCCGCGAGGATCTTCCGCACAACCCAATTTTGGGTACGGACAATCACTTCGATGTTCCCAGCGCCAAGGTTGGCAACTTCACACCACCTTCAGGCCGCGATGACGAGATCTTCAAAGGCTCCATCTCGACCTTTGGCTATCCGATGTCAGATACACAGTTTCAAGTAATCGATCGTCAAAACAGACAGAGGTTGCTGGAAATGTTCTTCGACCCTGAGCGCTGGGTTTGGACTCAAACAAGCTTCAACCACATGATGGCATCGTCGCTGGCAAACAGTGTCGGCGGTGCAGCAGAGAACAGCTTTAAGACTGCTTTCAAACAAGTTAGAGAAACGCTAATCAACGTTGCCAATGAAGATGTCGGTGGTTCTGACCCAAATATCAAAGCGGTTCGCATCGTGCAACAGATGTACAAAACGGTGTTTGTACCGATTGCTATTTTGCTTTTGTTGCCCGGCGCGGTGCTCACTCAAGTAAAGGGGTTCGTCAACGCGGGAATACTAGGCGGCAGCGAAGACTTTTCGACGCCGTTTGACGGCATCATACGTTCGATCATTGCAATCTTCCTGATACCAGCAACGCAGCTTATCATCAGCTACGCAATTGACGTGGGTAATACCATGGCATTCGAGGTGGCTAACCCTGCAAAAAACTGGGTTCAAGAGAACACAATTATGCAGTGGGCTAAAGAACAAACCTTTAACCCACCGCCCGGAAACGTGGCAAATGGAATTATTCCGCCTACTGGTGGCGGCGCTGGAGGAGGACCCGGCGGAATTCCCGGAATTGGAGGTGGACCCGGAGGCGGACTTCCTGGTGGACTTCCCGGTGGACTTCCCGGTGGTGGTCCCGGAGGATTCGGTGGAGGTGGTGGCTCAGGCGGTGCCTTCAATCTGAATGTATTCGGCAACTCCAGCGCAGGACAATTTGCCAACGGTGCTCTAAACGGACTACTCGACTTCTTCTTCGGCGGCATCGCAGAGGTGCTGTTTGGTCCCGGAGCAGGCGGGCAAGGGAAAGCTGCCGGTCAACCTGAAGGCAGTGTGACGATGGAGAACCAACTTTTCCTCAGCAGCGTCATGCAACTCGGGTTCAATGGTGCAGCATGCGCTATGGCAACAACCTTAAGCATTCTCTCGGCATACCAACTTGTATTTATGTGTTACTTGTTCCTTATGGGCCCGATTGCGGCGAGTTTCTTCGCCTGGCCCAGCGGCATTGGAAGCCTGTTTAGGAACGTCTTCTCTAACTGGCTCAACGCGGTAGTTGTGCTGTGCTTATGGAGATTCTACTGGTGTGTGATTTTGGCGTTGATGACGCAGCGCATCATTCAATTGCACCCCAACCCGGCCGCACCCACTGAAATGATGGTGTTCTCATGCTTCCTTGCACTGATGTTATATGTACCGTTTCAACCGTTTGATTTCAGCCCAGGTCCGATTATTACAAAGGTACTGGAAGACGCATCTAAAGGTGCATCGGCAGCCGCTCAAGGAGCGGGCGGAGGAGTTCCTGGTGGCACACCGGGAGGAGGAGCAGGTCCTGGCGGTGGTGGCGGTGGACCGCAATCACAACAACTGATTTCTTCAACTCAAAGTCAAAGCGGAGGCAACAGCCAATCGAAGCAAGGCTCTTCCGAAGAAGGTCCATCCGGAGGGCTTGGGCAGGGTCTTGCACCGCCAACCGGAAGTTCGGACAAATCAAATTCCGGGGCGCCGCCATCGTCTGCGCCACCACCTTCGGTGCCCGCACCAGCAACGGGTCCGCCATCGAGCGGGCCGGGAAGCTCAAGCCCGCCGCCTCAACAAGCTCAGCAAAGCAGCAACCCTGCAGTGAATGCGGTAAGTCAGGACTTCGGCACAAATAACGTGGATTCATTGGGGGCTGGTCAACCGCCGGTTCCACCGCTGACGCCGCCATCTGGGGCGTCGCCGTCCAATCCAAAATTCTCGGTCAATACGTCCGACCCGGCGCAGGCTAAGCAGGGAATGCAATCACTCGCGAGCACCAACCCTATGGTATCGCAAGCGGTGCAGCAGATGCCTCCATCTTCGCAAGGCGCACCTTCAGGAGGATCGCCTGCAGCTTCGCCACCATCAGACCCCGGTTCGCCTTCCGGCGGTGCGCCACAAGCGCCACCTTCGCCGCCGCCTGATTCAGGAGGTTCGTCTCCGCCGAGTTCATCACCGCCGCAGACGCCACCGTCAGGAGGGTCTCCGCCACCACTAGGTGGACCGCCACCCTCGGCACCACCGCCACCGAACAAATAAGGCGAAAGACCAATAATTTTTCCATCTGACCAGTAAATGTAAATATCTCAGGAGTTGAACATCATGTACGCCACGCCCCCACTCAAAAGGTTGACGAAGCTATTTTTGCTGCTTGTCCTGACAGCAATCGTCACCACCACAACGGCGTTTGCACAAGCGACCGGCGGCTCCGGCGGTTCAGGCGGCACCGGTGGCTCGGGAGGGTCTGGCGGCTCCGGTGCGTTGAAAAACGAGGACGCCAACCCCGGCACGGCATGGGATATAAGGAAGAACTATTTCAAGCGTTTCAAATTCGCCAAAGAATTCGGTCCTTCTGAAGCCGGCGGCGCTGACGTTATAAAAGATGGGGAATCGCAAGGTCCTGGTCAGATCACACCAAACTCAGGTCCTGTCTTCATGTGGCCAAAGAAGATCATTCAGGGGCAACCGTCGCAAGTTCCGACCAAACGTGACGAAGCGATTATGAAGTTTCAGGTGAAGACGTTTGGTTATCCAATTTCTGACACGCAGTTTCAGGTCATTCAACGCTTAGACGACAACATGATGTTGGAAGAAGCGTTTGACCCAGAACGTTGGATGTGGATGGAAAACGCAATGGGCGCAATCAAAGCGACATCCGCGGCCAACAGCATGGCAAACTTAGCGCGAAACCAAGCGACATCTGCGATTCAGTTTAGCCAAAAGTTTCTCGAGAACTTCACGGTTCAAGAAGGCAATGAATGGAACCGCATGAGAAACGAACTATTCGTGCCGATGGCAGTTCTCTTGCTGCTACCAGGGGCGGTGCTGGCTCAAGTTCGCGCAATTATCGCCCAAGGCTCTCCGATTCTGGGAGAAGTAAATCCGTTCGATGGTATTCTTCGGTCGATTCTCGCAATATTTTTCATTCCAGCGACATATCTTGTAGTCAATTACGGTATCGACGTTTCGAACTCGATTGCCCACGAGATCAGTGAGGGATACTCACGAATCAATGGCGGCAACATGTATCAAGACGCGCAGAAAGCACAAGAGCGCGCGATGGACATCAGAAAGCAGGACGAAAATAAAAACGGAATTCCTGCTGACGACACACCAAATGTCCCCACAGATGGTGCCGATGCAGTTAAGCAAATTGAAGAATTGGCGTTCGATGTTTCGCAAGGTTCTGACGAAGTCGACCCTATTTTGAAGAGCACCAACAGATTGTTGGTCAACGGCGCCAATGCCGGATTGACAGCTACTTGGAACGTACTTTGCGCATTCCAAATGGCATACCTCTATTATCTGTTTTGCATGGGTCCGATAGTCGCAGCATTATGGGTGTGGCCAATGCAACAGTTGCGCGGCGCACTGCCAAGCTGGGTCGAGGGTGTAGTCACACTCTGCTTCTGGAGCCTGTTTTGGAACACATCGATTATGTTGATGGCGGCCTTCAAGGACTCCGGACAAACCGGAACCATCATCATGACCGCGCTCAATTTCTTGACCACGGCATCGGTGAAGCACGCGTTTGACTTCGCAGGACTAATTAAGGCGGCCGGTGACGAAGTTGCCAAAGGCGCAAAAAGTGGCGGAGGAGGCGGCGGCGCTCAAGGTGGCGGCGGCAAACAAGGAGGTGGCGCCACCCAAGGTGGTCAAACCAGCCATGGTGCACCCGGCAGCAGCGGAGGTCATCCAGGTGGATCATCCGACTCGGCGGTTAAGGGCGGCAGTTCGGACTCTGCAGCGCATGTACCGACAAGTTCAGGAGGGCTTGCAGCCACACTTGCTGCACCGAGCGCAAGTAGTGCAGCTAAAGGTCTAGGCTTAGGCAATGTACTTTCAGGCACCGGTGATGGTGGACAAGGGCAACACGCCGGTCCCGGAGGTGGCGGCGATCATCCAGGAGGAATGCCTGCAGATGCTGGTTTCCCTGGAATCAGCGATCCAGGAGTGCCATCAGCACCTCCAATATCTAGTGATTCGGGACCGAGTGGCAGTGGACCAGCTTCCGATAGCGCGTCAGGACCACCATTAGTTGGACCTAGACCAACTCGTGGTTTCTCAATGCCATCTCTTGGGGGCATGGACTTCAGCAGCACAGGCAACTTGATGCCTGGAGACAGCCTAACCGGCGGTCAATCCGGACCTTCATCGTCTGACGGCGGAGCCGTACAGGGCTTCGGCGCAGACGCACCGGGCGTATCAGGACCGGTCGGAGGTGTAGATGTCGGCACAGGTCCTGTCGCTGGAGTAGACGGACCAGCCGGAGTTACATCCACACCTGGCGGACTCACGGGTGACGCCGGATATAGCCCAGCCTCAGCGCCTCCCGGTGCAGCGCCGGCAGGAGTCTACTCAGGAGATCCCGGCCCGGCAGCAGCTGGACCGGCAAGCGGACCCGTACCCGGTCTGCTTGGCGATGCCACCGCCCCTGGAGGCATGCCTATGTCGTCACCAGGCGCAGAAGCAATCAATGCGTCAACCGGCGTTCCGATGTCGGGAGACTACACTGGTGGCTCAGCACCACCAGCAGGAATTCTCGGTGACATGACCGGAGCAGGCGGACCGCCTATGGGCGGAGCGCTCGACGCCGGTCACGCAATACCGGGAGTCGGCGGCCCACTAGATGGTGCTCCCGGTACCGGACTTCCCGGAATGGCAGGACCGATGGAAGGACATGGCATTCCTGGAGTCGGCGCGCCACCAACGGGCGCACCTCTTGATCTCGGAACACCATCGATTCCTGGAGTACCCGGAGTTGGTCCCGGCGCAGTAGGAATTCCCGGCGATCCATCCGTACCGGGCAGCCAACAGGGTTATGGGGCGCCTCCAACAGTTGGCGGCGACTATCAACAACAGTCGTACACACAACCGCCTACCGAGTACCCCAACACGGCGCCGCAAACATCGTACGATCAAACGCCTCCTTCGGCCGACTACTCACAGTACTCTCAATACTCGCAGCCGCAGCAAGAATACTCTCAAGCACCCCCGCAAGAGTATCAGCAACAGCCTCAAGCGGCTGCGCAGCAGCAATACAACGATATGCCGCCGGCAGAACCGTATGCGGCACCGGTCAACTACGGAGACGTTGCTCCCAAGTACACACCTCAAACTGGGTACAGCGATCCAGGCTCATACCAGGCACCACCGCCGGTACCAGAGCCGCAACAACCTCATGCGGCACCGCAGCAACCTCAAGCTCCGCAGGAGTACTATCAACAAGCTCCGCAAGCTCAAGATGCCTATATGCCAATAATCATGCCGCTCGAGGCATCTCATTCAGCGCCGCATCACGAGCCGGCTCCTGAACCTGTGCAGCCGCGCCATGAAGAGCAGACGCACTATCAACAACCACAGCAACAGCATGCAGAACACCACGCTGACCCGTATCAAGCGGCTCCGCCTCCTGCCGATATGCCTGTGGCCGCTCCACCACCTCCGGCACCGCAACAAAAGCGTCCAACCGGTGAATTCAAAGCGCCACAATCATCACTATCGGCAATTCTCGGAAAAGCCGCTGCTCCGCGCGGAGGACAGCCAACTCCACCACCAGCCAAGACGGAAGGAAAAGATCAACCACCACAAGAAGATCAGCCTAAGACGATGACTGGCGGACTGGCGAACTACATGCGCTCTGCCCAAGGCAAACGCAAACGCACGTATTCCCGCGAGCTTGAAAAGGCGGAGATGGAAGAGTTGCAACGCCGCGCTCAAGAAAACGATTGGGCATAAGTAGTCTGACGGCGGTTTTAGAAGACCGCCGTCACCGTAATGCTATTTGTTAGACGGCAAATTCTGTCTAGGTGGCCTATAAGCACCTGCACCACCGCGACCTTGCGCTCCACCTTGCCCGCCGCCACCACCGCTTTTCATTATTGCTTCGGCCTGTGCTTTGAATTGATTGGCTTGTTGGGTTTGTCCGGCACCTTGATAGACTTTGGCAAGATTCATAAGGGGAGGAACAATGTTTTGATGGTTCTCTCCATATTTGTTTTTCACGATGTTGTATTCTTGCTGCGCATTCTTCAAAGCTGCATCAAGCTTGTTTTGTCTGAGTTCGGCTTCGACCAGGTAATGCAGTTCCTTCGCCACGGCAAAATCGCCTTGACCCAATTTACTTGCTGCAAGATTGGCGGCATGTTTTATCACTGGCTCGGCAGCTGCGTAATCGCCTTTGCGCATGTAGAAAGATGAGAGCTCATCCAGCGCTTGCAATGTCGCTTCTACTTTGCCGCCTTTCTCTTTTTGGGCTGCGCTTTCTTGCAGAAATTGAACCGCTGCATCAGGTTGGTTTTGTTTCAAATATATTCCGACAACGCGACGTCTAAGCAAAATGGCTTCAGGACCGGATGGATTGATCATCTCCTGAAGTGCGACAGCGCGTTTGGTGTATTGAAGCGCTTCATCATAGCGCCCTTGGGCCGCGTAAATTTCTGCGAGATGTTCTGTGCCAACAAGGGTGCTTATGTTTTGCCCACCTGCCTTTTCGCCAATTTCCACCACCCTCTTGAACAATGGCTCCGCTTTCTCAGGTCGTTTGGTAAATGCATACAGTTTGCCAAGCGCCTCGCAGCTTAGCAGCACACAATTAGGCTTGTTCGGAATGTCTTGCGCCATCTGAAGTGCGGCGGTTAGAGCCTTCTCCGCTTCCATCGCCCTACCGGCTTTCACAGCCTGCATGCCGGTTGTATAAGCATTTTGCCACTCTTTTTCATCGGCTTGGGCGGGCATGCCGCAAAGCAAGAAAGAGCCGAGCAAGACAACCATAAGCAATAACTGCATCTGACATCCAATATTAGTCAACATCGATGCATTGTAAGACAAACGGCGGAAACGTGCACGAAGGTTACGTCTTCCAGCGCAGAATTGACTCTTTGATGGGGTTTACGAACGGACGCTTCTGTTGCGTCGCCTCAGTCCATTCCTTTTTCAGGAGGAAGTACCAGCGACCTGGAGTTCCTGAGTCCTTTACCGTCATGATGAGGTTTGGATTGTGCGGGAGGCAGACCTTTTGCATTTCAGCGATGTATTGGTCTTGCCCCAAGAAAGTTCGCACAAAATACTGCACAATTGGCTCGGCCAATAGCTTGATAAACGGTATTGTCACGAACGTTGTGTGACTTAGCTCGGTCCAATTTTCATCTATTGGTGTCAAACAGCTGATACCAGCTATGGTGGTGCGTCCATTGAAAGTGAGATATTCCCGGCGACACGCGGGCAGTCGGAAGCTAATCTCAGTCTCAATGTATTCACCAATGAGGTTGAACACAATAGAATGCTTCGATGGTTTGTGTTTCACCATCGTCCAGCCAGTTCCGGACGGAATATAAGTCTTCTGCTTTTCCTTCAATCTGCGTTTCGATCGCCACCACCATGACTTATGCACGTAAGGCACATGCGCTGTGTCAATCAATGCGACTGCGTTGTAATCGATGTGATTCGGTAAAAGCAGAGTCGTAGTAGTCTGCCAAAAATTGTATCCTTCAAGACCTGGCGCAAGCGGCACTTCAGGCAGTTCATCATCAGCGGCCTTATCGCCAAAATACACCCAGACGTTGCCCTGAACTTCTCTGGCAGGATACGACCTGGTTCTTATGCTGCACAAATTCAGCTTCTGCCCTTCACAAAGCGATGGAATCTCACTGCACACTCCATCAGTTCCAAACTTCCATCCATGGAAGCAACACTCGATTTGGCAGCCATCGAAGTCGCCTTTGCTTAACTGAACACCTTGATGGGGACAGATATCTTGCATGGCAAAAACTTTGCCTTGCTCGTCCCTGCCGACTAAAATCAGCTCGCCAAGCATAGTCTTCGAGATCATTTTGCCTGGCTTCAACTTGTTGCCGGCGACTGCGAAGTACCACATGTTGGTCAAAAAAGACTTCCCAACCGAAAGGCTGTTGTCGCGTGGGTTTACGCTTTCGCTTTCGTTTACGCTTTCGTTAGCGTGCGCCGATGCGCTGGCATCTTGATGCGGCACCACCTCGGATTTTCCTGAACAAACCGCGGTGGGTGCAAATTCTGAGGTCCCTATTTTGGTCACTAAAGGCTTTCCGTTAAGTCAGAACTGACGATACCTGGAGGAAATGGTTATAAGAAGACATTTCCGGTGTCTGGGTGTAAATTGAATCCCACAACTTGCTTCGACTATTCGCGATTGCCCTTAAATATCGCGTTTCGTCGACATCAATCCTAGTTCTTAAGCGCAGTGGTGGTCAAGAGAGATGAGGCATATTAAATCCACGTGGCTCTCTCCTGACCTCCAACACCGCATAGTTACATCAAAATGAACTTTGTTTCACAAAGTTATGATGCAGACCGTTCAAGAACCTCACGAATAACATCTGACTGCCCCATAAGAACGAGGTGATCGGTAGCACGTGAGAATGCGACATAACACATCGCGTCTCGTTCGCTGTCGGAATAGCGCATGAATTTGTCATCGAGATCGATGAGAATCACAACTCTGCGTTCAAGTCCTTTAAAGGTGTGTATTCGCGAGCAAAGCACTCTGTTTGCCAACCTTGAATCTGTATAGACAATCTTGACTCCCGAAGCCAATTTCGCTTCTTTGATCAAGGAAAACTTCGGCAACTTTGGCGTCAGAATCACAATATCTTCGACAGTCACTTCGAGTTCGTGCATTACACGTTCAAGAACGAAGTCGAGTGTGCGTTCGAGCTCATCGAGTGTTTCGTACTCATATGACTCAATCGACTGACCGGGGACACCAGCTCCCACCAAAGGAAGCGGTCCGGTGTAAAAACGTTGAATCATGCGAGAAATTGTAGAACTGTTGCGCACATTCTCGTTGAGTTCAAACTTAGGCATTTCCGGAATGTAGCTTCTTCTATTTTGCAGCATCTGATTGTTGTCGTGAAAAACATAAAACCGAGAGTTACTGCTGCGCAAAGTGCTTTCCAATGCCTGCCACCACGAAGGATGAAAATCCTGCCCCTCATCAACGACTATCGCATCGTACCGGCGCTCCGGAAACATTGACACAGCTTTGGTTAGAAGTCGTGGAAAAGTCTCGTTCCAAATATGCGTCGTTTTGCCCGCAGGAACTGCGATGTTCGCAGACTTGGCGTGACGATAACACAAAGCGTGGAAGGTGAGAATGTGCAGATTAGGCACATCTCCTACGTTTGCAAGCAAGTGATCTGCCAAAGGGCGGTTATAGCAGGTCAGAAGAGTTCGCATTCCGGACTCCGCGAGCTGTTTTGCTTTGAGCACCGCCAATAGTGTCTTGCCTGACCCTGCGCAGCCACCAATGACTGCGTGACGGTGTTTATTCAGTTCTTCAAAAACAGCTTGCTGCTGATCGGTCAACGATTCCAGATTCGCAGTCGAGAGCGTGCAATCACCGAAAGTTATCTCAGGATCTTTGGTCAAATACGCTTGAGCACTCGATGAATTGGTCTGATAGACGGGGGCGCAGGAGGTTCCTTCTGCCACCGCCATTCTTTCCATCGATGAGCGTGCGAGTTCTTGCAGCGTTGATCTGATGAATTTAAATCCGGTAGGTGCTTTCAGCATCATTAGACTTCTTACTTCAAGTTGTCTAACACGTTCTCTGGAAAGACTCATCCTATCTGCGATCTCGGTGAGTCGTTCACTGGGTTTTCCATCTAAGCCATAGTGTCGGCTAACGATTTGGAAATTGCGATCGCCGCTTATCGGTGAACGCAAGAATTCCTTCAAACGCTCAACGAAAGTTTCAGCGACCGACTGCATTCCGAAATATTCCAGTTGCATCACTTTTGATCGATCAAGATCTAATAGAAGCAATTGGTGAATTTCGATAGCACGACCGTAAACGTCTGAAAGCAGCTTATTTACTGCGATCAACTGAAGTTCGCGATCGTACCTTTTGATTGGGAGGGCGAGAGGTGTGTCCAGGGGTGCAAAAGAAATGTCTTGTACCATTGTGATTTTCTCCATGCACCAGGGGGGGGTTGGTACGAAACACCATACTCCCGTTTTTTCGAAATGCACTGTGTAAATCCACAGTTGTTTTTTCGGTCAGTTGAGAGCCTGCCGTTTTACTGCGTTTCCGCGATCCAAGACGGCAGGAATTAATATTAGCGAGTAGGCCGACTATTTAGATTGAGCTGGCGGCTCACCTGCGGACTCGGTCGATGCGGCAGGCGGTGACTGCGTTTCCGGTTTCGCCGTTGGTGCCGCGTCGTTTTTCTCAGCATTCGATTCCGATGCTTGATACTTTTTCAAAATCGCATTCGCTTCCACTTCGAATCCGGAATTCTTCAGCGCATCTGCATAGTGAGCGATTAAATCGGGATCGATCGGCTCGTTGTTCTTTTCTTTAACTTCTACGATACTCTTGTAGAGTCTTTCTGAATCTTTGAAATACTTGGCTCGGTATGCGGCTTCGGCCCATGCCATTTTTGCTTGCAGGATCTCGTTTTCTTGAACCCCTCTTTTGCGTTCCACCAAACCAAAAACTTGTTTGGCCAGGTTTGCTTCTTCCTTGAAATCCTTTTTCTGTTCTGCAATCTGAGCGAGCTTCTTCAGTGGTTCAATACGCTCGGATGTTCCAGGTCCCACTCTTTTGTACCAGAAAGTCAAAATGCTGTTTAGATAGATCGAGGTTTCATCAAGCTTACCTTGAGACCTGCTGTATTCCGCCAGCTTGTCCAAAATCTCGGGAATCTTGGTATCGCGCTCGCCCCAAATACGGTATCGAATCGCAAGCGTTTCTTTATAGAGTTTGTCTGCTTGCGCAGCATTTCCGGCGGCCTCTGCTTTCTTTGCCTGAGCAAGCAATTCGTTCGCCTTTTTACCCAACGCTGCAACTTGCTGCGGAGCCAGTCCTTGAGCAGCTTGCGAGCCGCCAGAGACTGATTTGCCTGGTGCACCACCAGCATTGGCATTGCCACCGCCGATTCCTTTAAGTGGCGAGTTATAGAGTCTGTTTACAGCATCTTGATGCGCGTTTCCGGGAACGTTTCTGGGCATTCCCATAAGCCCTCCATACTCGGAGATGCCCTGAGCAAGACCGTTTTGGCAGCCCATTGAAATCGTTAGCGCTGTAACAATTACAAGTCCGACAGCGGTCCTAGAAGCAGGATTGAGTTTCATCGCAACACCTTCATTTGCACGGCGGGGAACGGACACCAATACATATTATAATTGTGCCTCTTATATCGGAATCGGCCCCAACGGGCTGAGAGGGGTCAGCGTGCCGAGCGACATACAGAACATCAAGATTGGTGAGCTTCTTGTGCTCGTTGGAGCTGTGTCGTCGGGCGATATTACTGAAGCAATTCAAGTATCGAAGCGCCTCAACGTCCCTATTGGTCGTGTATTGACAATGTCGGGATGCATTGCAGAAGGCGTGCTGGAGGCATCTTTACAAGCACAGCCGTTGATTCGCGATGGACATGTGCCGCTCGATGCCGGTATCGAGGCACTCAAGCGCGTTGTTCACAATGGCCGAACGCTCGAACAGGCTTTGCAAGACGTCGATTGCATGCCGCAGTTTCAAAAAAAGGACCGTCTCGCGCAACTGCTGCTCGATTCAGACATCGTCACGCAAGGACAACTTGACCAGGCTTTAGTCACAAGCTTTGAATCCGGTATTCCTCTGGGCAGTGCTTTGGTTTTGCAAGGTGTTCTGTCGCCTGCTTTGTTTCCGAGTTTGTTGAGAATTCAAAAAGAAATTAGGGAAGGAACATTAAGCAGAACAGAGGGTGTTGAGCAAATCAAATCGACTTTTATGGTTTGGTTAAAAGCAGAGGAGTCTCTGAAACGCGACCCACTCGATCCTTTCGGTGATTCGAGCTTGCTGATGCCTGACCTCGATACCTTGCAAGCTGTTGCTGCAGAAAACAATGCAACTAGCGAGAAAAGCGAAAAGAAAGAAAAGAAAAAAGACAAAAAGGATCGCGGCGAACACAAAGCGCATGACTCAAAGGCGCACGAAACAAAGGCCGAAAAAGAAGCGAGCGAGAAAGCGGAAGTTCAACAACAAGACGCTCCTCAAGTGAGCGATGTCCCCGCAGATACTGCAGTCTGTGAGCACGCAGAATCCGCAGCCGTAGGCGATGTGGTTAGCGAAAAAGTATCAGAGATTAGCGATGAGTTTGAGTCTTCTGACGATGAAGCCGAATCTGAAGAAGATCAGCGAATCACAGGCGACTATCCTGTAGTAATTTTGGAAGAAGATCAAGTCGAGAAAGTTCGCATGATCGATCTATTCAAAAACGCTGGAATTTTCACCCAGAGCGAAGTACAGGTTGCATACGAAAAACTGCTGGAAAACCCGGTTGCCTCTGGGAAGTTGTTCATGTCTCTCGGTTTAATTGACGAAGAAACATTGAAGACTGCTATTCGATGTCACTCACTTTTGGAACGCGGTCATCTGAATAAGGATGAAGCAATTTTTGCTCTCAAAAGCAGCAGAACAAAAGACTTCGAAAAACAACTCGACAATCAAAGAACTCAGGCGAAAAGATACCTCGATCCTCGCTGGAGAGGCAAGATGAAGCGGGTTCTCGGTGGATGCATCCTAGGCGCGGTCGTTGCAGGATTGACTTTTACAAGGAAGCACTAACGCACCACATATGGTGCTTACTTCTTTTTGTAAACGATAGTTCCGCCCGCGATCACGAATTGAATTTCGAGCGACTCTTTGTTCCACACAACAACATCAGCTGAGCGTCCACTAGACAGGGAGCCGACTCTGTTTTCCACATTCATGCAGCGCGCCGGATTGTACGTCGCCATCTGAATGGCAGATCGAAAATCCGAGACTCCCCATTTAACGAGGTTTCGCACAGCATCGCTCAAGACGATTGATGAACCCACCAATGCGCCTTCTGTCGTACCCACATGCGCAGCGTCAGTTACCAAGACGGTTTTGGCGGTGCCTTTCATTCTGACAATCAGTTTCACCGCATCAGGATCGAGATGCAAACCGTCTGCGATCAAACAGCATGAGACTCTGTCATCAAGGAGAGCCGCGCCAACTGCGCCAAGTCCGCGATGATGGAGCGGCGGCAGCGCATTGAACGTGTGGGTCATCAACCTGACACCGCGATCGAACGCCTGCCGTGCTTCCTCTAAAGTGGCATTGGAGTGTCCCAGCGAGACAACGACTCCGGACTTTTCAAGAAATTTCAAGCAATCGCCGCTTGGATCCAGCTCAGGGGCGAGTGTCATAAGCTTCACAGATGGGGCAATCAGGCGCTCTAGAAGCTGCACATTTAGCGGTGCCAAGTGCTGCTTCGGATGCACGCCCGGTCTTTGCGGCGACAGGCACGGGCCCTCAAGATGTATGCCAGGCATGGCGATTCGGTCTTTGAGAGAGGTCGTCTTTTCCTTACCGTCTGGTCTCGACTGTCCGTTTTGCTGCACCCCGGCAGCTTCTAGGAATCGGATGTTCTTGCGAAGGTGTTCGACATCATCAGTTATCAATGTAGGGAAAAAGCACGTCACACCTGCCTCTAGCAGCTGCCGGCACAGCTTTTCGAATTGAGTATCGCTGGGTTCGTCCCAGAGGTTGCAAGCAGGTCCGCCGTTGACCTGAAGGTCGACCAAGCCGGGCGTGACGTAGCATCCTGTTACATTTACAACCTCGAAGTCACCATGGTTGCCAGTTGGTGCATTGTCGCCGATATCCAGAAGCTGTCCATCAGCTATCCAGACTTTCGTATAACGGGTTTCTAGCGGTGAAATGACCTCACCGCCAGCTAGGACAAGGTTCTTCATGATAAAGTGGTCACAATATCGAAAGTGTTTTCATTGATCGAAATTTCAATCAGTAAACGATAATATCGGACGTACTGATTTAGACTTGCGACTCTCTGGGAATATTACAGACTGGAGCGTTGGTAAAACAAGGCCTCCTCACCACGAACCGCTGCTAAACATGGCCGAATCAAACTACAACTACAACACAAACGATGAGAGTTCGCTTGACTTACAAGCGGTTTTGACCAAGGTTATGGAACTCCAAGAGGCTCTCTTGCAGGCACAAGAGAAGAACCTCCTGTTGTCGGCACAGACGAGAGAACTCGAGCGGGTCGCCCGAGACGTAGATGATTTGAAGACTGAACTGACCAACCAAAGCGTCCTCCTGCAAGACAAAAGCAGGGAGAACAAGCAACTGCATGTGGAGCTGGCAAAGGTTGCAAGCCTGCTTGAGTCAAAGCTTCAAGAAGCAGAAGATCTAAGAGTAAGCGTTCAAGACCTGCAGCATCAGCTTAGAACGAGAGAATCAGAGCGCGATTTGCTCGCCGTCATGCTCAACGAAGCCGAACAAGCCAACCGCAAGACAGACGACTATCAAAGCAGCAGCAGCAAAGAAACCGGCTGGCTCAAACACTTCAAGAAAGCCTAGTTATCGAGTCGCTTTACTGCGACCACCCTTGAACATCATCAACTATCGAACCATTTGTAGTTGGCGCAACAGCATCGGCAGCCGGAAGCTGAGTTGAACGCAAGTCCGCAGACAATGGCTCTTGAGCATTGGCAGGCATTTGCGACTGAGGAACCGACAACGTCGGCGCCTTCCTCTTAATGAGCTGCCCAATCATTGAGCTAACTCCACCCAGTTCTACAGTCGTTTTACGGCGCCCGAACCAGCCTTTCTTGGTCGTTATTTTATCGCCGAGAATGCTTGTCGCTTCGACTTCGGATGACCCCAACAAACCCTTTTTCGTTTGAACATGATTGCCCAAAACACTCACTTTGGACTGTTTTGTTCCAAACCAACCTTTTTTGGTTTCATACTTATCACCAAAACGATCTTTGACGACCTTCTGTTGCCCGCCAAACAAGCCATTCTTAATAGTAAGTTCTTCACCGCCGCCGGATTTGATCGAGAAATCGCCGCCTTGCGCGTAAGCGAGAGGAGAATTCGAGGCGATCGCAATAACGAGCGCTGCAGCTGACAGAAGGCGGTAAGTTTTCACAAGCATATCCTCAAGGGTTGCCGGGGACGTTATGGATTATGACTCAAAGGGAATCGGCGATGTTCCCTCGCAAATGACGGAATTGTCTAAATCATTCGAAAGCTTCGCCTCATGCGGCGTTGCAACCAAGCGCTCTCGGCTGATAACTATCCGTGCGGTCTTGCTAAAATATGCTGGTCGCACTCATCCAACGCTATGACCATCGCAAACTGGATATACGCGTATATGTAATGCGATCACTCGTACTTGTTAAAGAATGGCTCATATAGCAAATTGGGAGACACCGTGGCGGACATTTCAAGAGAGTTGCTGGCTGGAAACAGAAGAGCCCTGGCCAGAGCTATCAGCTTAGTGGAAGACGGTGGACCGCAAGCTACTGAGCTCGTCAAATCTTTGTTCGAACACTCAGGACGAGCACATCTAATCGGCGTCACCGGCTCACCCGGCGTTGGCAAGTCAACTCTAGTCGATGCCCTGATAACCGAGATACGAAAAGCCGGTTTGAAAGTCGCGGTTTTAGCAGTTGATCCATCAAGTCCGTTCACAGGCGGAGCCATTCTTGGCGATCGCATTCGCATGCAATCACATACATTGGACAAAGAGGTATTCATCAGATCAATGGCGAATCGCGGACACGCCGGCGGTGTCGCAATGGCGACATATGATGCTGTTCGTATGCTCGAAGCATTCGGATACGACATCGTAATCATCGAAACCGTTGGTGTCGGGCAGTCAGAGCTAGCGATTGCGCAAACTGCGGATACAACGATTTTAGTTTTGATGCCGGGCTCTGGTGACGATATTCAAGCCATCAAATCCGGTATCATGGAAATCGGCGATATTTTTGTAGTAAACAAAGGCGATTTGCCCGGCGCAAACAAATCTGCCAGTGAAATCACGGCAAGCCTCGAACTATCCAGTACCAAAACGGAGTGGCGTCCACCCGTTATTGTCGCCGTTTCAGAGACCGGAGACGGAATTGATGAGGTATGGAAATCAGTGCAGAATCATCGCGACTACCTCAAGAGTTCCGGGCAGCTTCAGGAGCGGCGCAAATCAAAAATTCAGGCGGAACTATCAGAGATTGTCGCTGAGATGGCGCGCGAAAATCTGCGCAATTCATTGAAGAACTCGCAAGAAGTGAAGAGTGTTCTTTCGCAAGTTGTAGATCGCGAGGTCGATCCGCACACCGCCGCAGAAAGTTTGATTCGCTCGTTGTTTACCGCGCTTAAGTGATCGCTTAAGTCGCCGTACAAAAAGTAATGCACTTAATCGATCGCGATTACGTTGCGCTGCGACCGCCATCAACAGCAATTTCGGCTCCGGTGATCCATTCATTTGCAGGATTGGCTAGAAAGAAAATTGCACGTGCCACATCGGCGGGTTCTCCCGCGCGGCCAAGCGGATGCAACTTCTTTGCATTCTCCAACATTTTCGGAACCTTCTCATGCCCCATCACCGACTCGAGCATAGGTGTGTTGATCACGGCAGGAACAACCGTGTTAACGCGAATCTTGTATGGTGCGAGTTCCACAGCCAGAGCGCGTGAGAGCGAAAGGATACCGCCCTTTGATGCGGCATAGGCACTCGATGGAAACTTCGGAAACCCTCTTAGCGCAAGAAACGACGAGACGTTGACGATGGAGCCGCCTCGCTCTCTCATATTGCGTGCTGCGAATTTGCACATCATCCAGGTGCCTTTCAAATTGACGTCGACGTTGTAATCGAAGTCTTCTTCGCTCATTTCAAACAGAGTTCCCATGCGGAAAACGCCGGCATTGTTGATAACAATATCGAGAGCGCCGAATGCAGAAATCGTATCGCGCACCAATTTATTTGCGTAACCTTCAGATGAAATATTTCCGGAAGAAAAGCGTAGTTGTGTTTCCGGTGCGCCAAGAGACTCAACGGCATTTTTAAGTTTCGACGAGTCGCGCCCGATGATCATGACGTTGGCACCGGCATCCAAGAGCAGCTTGGAAGTGGCAAAACCAATGCCCGAACCGCCGCCGGTAACTAGCGCTGTAAGTCCTTTCATTTCGCTCACTTCAGGTTCTCCACTTGCTAGTTCGACATTTGTTCGCGGCTTTATCCACTCTTATCACTTGGCTCGGTGTTGCTTTCGCTCTCAACCTGCGCACCGGCGCCTTGTTTGAATTTGTTGCTCCAAATCCAGTAAGCAGGAATCCCGGACAACGTAATCATAAGACCAAATCCGCTATACCCCGGAGAGGAGATAATCACTCCAATCATAATGGCAATGGCAGTAACGAGATACAGGATAGGCAAAATCGGAAAGAGTGGAACCTTAAACGGTCGCGGAGCATTCGGCTCATTTTTCCTGAGAACGAAAATGGCTCCGACCGTCAGAACATAGAATGCCAGTGCGTTGAAGATGACAAATTCGAGCAAATTGCCGTAAGTTCCTGATGTGGCAAGAATGCACGACCAAATGGCTTGCAGCACCAATCCAAAGACCGGAACGTTCGTGTTGACATTCAAGAGACCCGCATTCTTGAAAAACAAACCGTCTTTAGCCATAGCGTAATACGCACGTGGACCGGCGAGAATCAAACCGTTGAGCGCGCCGAACGTAGAAATCATGATGGCAACCGCCATAATTTGCTCTCCGGCTGGTCCGAAGATGATTTGGGCGGCGGCGGTTCCTACGCGGTCTTCGGCAGCAAATTGGATGCCTCGCGCAATCACGCTGTCTCCAGCCTTCACGCCATGCATGGGCAAAAGCAAAAGATAGACGATGTTGGTCAATATATAAAGAAGGCAAGTTATGAAGGTTCCCAACGCAAGGCTGCGTGGCAAAACCTTCTCCGCGTCCTTCACTTCTTCACCGGTAAAAGTGACATTGTTCCAGGCATCGCTTGCAAACAACGGACCAACAAGTGAAATCGACAATGCGGTCATGAGGCCGACGCCAATCAACGGCGTTCCTTCCAAACTATGCGGCATCTCCCAGAAATTTGAAAAATTGCCTGCGGCGAGACCGTGGTGTTTATCAAAGGCGAGCGCGCCAAGAACTATAAGGAGGAACAATGCAGAGGCTTTCGTAATAGTGAAAGACGTTTGAATCAGCTTGGCCATTCGAATGCCGCCGCAGTTGATCGCAGTTAAGACTGCTATGACAATCATCGCCACCACCTGCAGTGTCGTGAATTTCCACGGACCGACCTCACCCAACATTGGCATCATCCATGGTCCAGCTTGCATCAATATATTTTTATTAGACACGGCAGGTACAAACACACCCAAGAACTTGGCAAAGGCGACGCCGACGGCAGCGATGGTTCCTGTTTGGATGACGGCGAACAAAGTCCATCCATATAAGAAACCGGCGAGTCTCCCATACGCCTGGCGCAAGAATACATATTGACCGCCGGCGTGCGGATACATAGAAGCCAATTCGCTATAGCAAACTGCCGCAACCACCGTCATGACGGCGGAAAGTATCCAGCTGACAAGCATCCAGCCAGGTGACCCTAAGTGTCTTGACGTTTCGGCCGACACTATAAAGATGCCTGACCCGATCATCGAACCAACGACAACCGCCGTGGCATCTACCAGCCCGAGAGCTCTTTTAAATTCGCCAGATGCCATTAAGCTTACAACTCCCTATTGGTTCGATAGGCACTGCATATAAGCAGCCCAAACATCTAAATACTCTCATCTTTTCGCAATACAGCATGGGCACTGAACCGGCCAAAACCTTACTCTTATGTCATCAAATATACGGTCTATTGTATATGTGGTCAGTATCTAGATTGGCTTGACGTGCGGTTTTCCAGACAATACGATTTTGTCAGCGGCGAATCTTTACATAAGTTGGTCGCACATACAAGCCCCCACCCTGCCGTACAGCACTGAAATTCACGCATGTCTAAAATCGCTATTATTAGTCAACCTGATCAAGGAGTCTTGATCGATGTCGGCGGATGCGCCAACCTCCAGGAAGCGCTTGGACACCTGAGTTCTACACTCCAGGTTTCGAGCCAGTTCTGGAAAGGCGTCTCTGTTGCCTTACACCTCGGCAGTTTGGAACTGACCAATGTGCAAGTCGCTCAGATTCTCGCTCTTGCAAAAGGAGTCGGTATAGTTCCTGAGTCTGTCTTTGCTGAATCCTCCAAAACAAGATCTGCTTTGAAGGAACACAATGTGAAGATCGGCACGGGCAAACCGATGACTTTGCCTAAACTGCCAGTGACAATTGGTCCCGAGCAAGTGCTCGAGAAAGAAGATGTCGCAGGTGGTGCCAAGCCGAATGCAATCAGCGGCAGCACATCTCTAGATCTCGTTTACGAGACCGACGTCATCGAACCGGTCACCGGTGCGGCTACAGGCTCAGCCAATGCATCCACCGGCACTTCTGTAAATGCAGAAGCTGTCCGTGCATCTGAATCTGACACCTGCGGCATCGACGGTCGAAGTGCCGATGAAGCTGATGACTGTGATAACGACTGCGATGATGACGCTGACGGTGTTGACGCTGCAAAGGCTAAAGCCAAGAAAGTGGTCGCTGACCAACCGATGGTTCCGGCTCCACCGGCGGTGCTCTACTTAAGACAGACATTGCGCTCCGGGCAAGTCGTAAGCCACTCGGGTCACCTCGTTGTCGTTGGCGACGTAAACCCAGGTGCTGAAATTCTTGCCGAAGGCGACATCACTGTTTGGGGCAGCTTGCGCGGTGTGGCGCACGCAGGAATTGGCGGCAACGTCAATTCGGAAATTCGAGCACTAAACTTGCAACCAGTGCAAATTCGTATTGCCAACGCCATTGCTCGCTCCCCGGATCGTCCTCGGGTTCACTTCACCTCCTCTACAGGACCCGAGGTAGCCAAAATTGTTGAAGGCAAGATTCGGGTGAGCAGGCATACGTCTGAATAGTCTTTGTTTGTTCAAAACCAAGTAACAAGAATCAAGTATCAAGTTCTAGTTCTCAGTTCAGTAAGTAATTCGAAACCAAAGTCGAAATACAAGAGTTCGGAAAAACACCTCTCCACGGGTAAACAGAATGAGCGGTCGAGTTATCGTAGTAACCTCAGGTAAGGGCGGAGTAGGCAAAACAACTGCTTCCGCCAACATTGGAGTGGCGCTGGCCAATACAGGTGTCAGCGTAGCGCTCGTCGATATGGACATAGGCTTGCGCAATCTCGACATCTTGATGGGGCTCGAAAACCGAGTTGTGTACAACCTCGTCGATGTAGTCGAAGAGCGCTGCAAACTCAGACAAGCTCTCGTCAAAGACAAGAAGATGCCCAACCTGAGCTTGCTTCCTGCAGCTCAAACTCGCGACAAATCGGCCGTCAACTCCGATCAGATGAAGAAGTTGTGCGAAGAACTCAAGCAAAACTTTGACTTCGTAATTGTCGACAGCCCGGCAGGCATCGAAACTGGTTTCCAAAACGCAGTTGCCGGCGCCGAAGAAGCAATCGTCATCTGCACCCCCGAAATGTCTGCTGTTCGCGACGCCGATCGCATCATCGGACTTTTGGAAGCTCGCAAAGACGAGATTCAACAATATAGACTCGTCATCAATCGCATTCGCCCCAACATGGTGAAAACAAGCGACATGATGAGCGTCGACGACGTGCTTGAAATTCTCTCTGTGAAACTGCTTGGTGTGGTGCCCGAAGACGAAGACATCATCATATCCACAAACAAAGGCGAACCGGTGTCAGGAACAGACAACACAAGATCTGGTCTTGCATTCCGCAATATTGCTCGACGCCTGCGCGGTGAAGACGTGCCGTTTATGGATCTCGATGTGAAGAACCAGACTTGGATGAGCAAGCTGGTCGGATTCTTCAACCCATCAGCGGTTCGCGTATAAGGCGGAGGAACTAAGAAATGCAAATCATGGATTGGTTTTTCCGAATCAAAGAAGAAGGAACAGCCCGAGTCACAGCCAGAGACCGCATGAAAAACATGCTCGTTCATGACCGGTTGGAGCTGCCTGCGGGACGTTTGGAAAGTCTAGAAGAAGAACTGGTAGCTGTAGTCTCCAGATATTTCGAACTCGACAAGGACACAACACGATTCGACCTGCAGCAATTCGAAAGAAAAGCCGCGTTGATCGCGAACTTCCCCTTGTTGCGCTCCAAGTGCTAATTCCTCCAATTAGCTAGGTACACAAAATAGGTTTCGGGCCGCTCTTCGTTTGCGCAAATCGGATGAATCGCGCATCGTGGATCGTGTGAATTTGCGACTCGCGTGAAAGGCGAACGGTGTGAATCGCGAGCGGCCTCTATAGCTGTTGAGCAGTCCTGTTTAAATGGAGTCCAGGCTGCTCATCAAAAACTGGTAACCCCGGTTTTGGGAAACACGCCGGTCCAGGTCGTTCTTGCAATGACCTGGACCGGTTAATTTTCAACGCTCTGGAAGTGCGCTTAATAGTTTGTTTTGGCAAGAGGTTATCAAGCGCAAATTGTGCGGATTGTCGATGTCTGATTCTGAAGGAACAAATTACCTTGGCGGGTTCGGTATGCGCAAAAATTCGCCTCCCAAAACTCTACTCCAGCAAGCGTTTCCAGCTGCCTAATTGTGCACATACCGAACTCGCACAGGTAACTTTTCCCCTGTGAAGGTTCGGTATGCGCAAAAATCCGCCTCCCAAAACTCTACTCCGGCAAGCGTTTCCAGCTGCCTAATTGTGCACATACCGAACCCGCCAAGGTAACCTCATCCTCGAAAAATCGAACACCGTCCAACAACCTTGGACGCCGCTTATCAAGAGACGCTACGGATTTGGCATGAACTTTTTGCACCTCTCGAGCGTTTTAAAAGTACTGGCTCACGAGACGACTCAAACCAAAACAACTGAGGTGACAACTATGCAGCCCGATAACTTCGACACTTACATGGAGAATTTTGAATCCGCAATGGAGTGCAATTATCGATGCAGAGAGGTTTTGCAAAGCACGAGGTGGCCAACGGGAGCTCAGTGCCCGTACTGCGAACACACCAAAATGTATCGAATTTACGAATCGTGGAATTGGGAATGTGCCTATTGCCGACGGCAAGTAACAATCACAGGAGGTACCGTATTCCACGGAGCACAAATCGAATTGCGAAAGTGGTTCGTTACTGTCTACTTAATGGCAATAGACGGCATCTCCGGGGTTCGGCTGGCGCAAAAGATCGGCGTAGACAATGACACGGCGCTGGAAATGCTGCGGAAGCTTCGAGTAGTTATGCAGAAGAGAAATAATGAGATGTTGGCTCGTTCACTTGTGCATGGGACTCACGTGCTGTTCAAACCAAGAAGTAAGCCAGTAATTAAAGCAGTAGTGTCAATCCGTGATGAGAATGGCGTTCCCAAAATCAACCTCCAGTGCCAAGACAACGTCTCGCTTGCCAAATCTAAGGTGCTTCTACCAGAGAAAATGGAAAATCCGGAGCAATACTCGAAGTTTGTCGCATCGGTGATTGGACATTTTCAAAGAGCATCAATTGGCACGTATCACAGATACAGCGACAGGTACGCCCAGTTGTACGCAGACGAATTTTCCTACAGATTCAATGCGGAACATCCAGCACAGATGCTCTTCAGTTTGATGCAAGACGTCTGTAAATTCGGTCCGAAAAGCTAGATGGGAGTTCAAAAAGCAAGGCTGGAGTTCTATGTTGATTGATCTAGACTGGCAGCGCTTGCTGAGGCGATTTATTAGGTGCGCTTCAGCTTGCAAGGCGCTTGGGGGCTGAAACTCTCTGAATCTGCAACAATATGGTGGTTTGTGGTTCTATGGTATTTGTTGCTAGCTGAATGCAGACGACCAAGGCGAACAGGGTGAACTCGGCAGTTCCACGCTACTCCAGTAACTTCATAGTGCAGGGGGTAATTCGCCTGTTGGCTGGAGTCGATTTCTGGCTCCTGGGTGCAACCGCGTTTCTTGTGTATGTGGGGCTGACGGTGCTTTCATGCTCAGAGCACACGATGGCCTATTTCGAAAAGCAACGAGACTTCCTTATTGTGGGTCTCGGTCTGATGCTTATCTTCAGCCGCGTGCCGTACAAGTTGTGGATCAACAAATGGATGGTTCCGGCGATGTATCTTGCCAACTTGGCATTGCTCGTCGCAGTTATGGTGAAGGGGCACTCAGCTCAAGGCGCGCAGAGATGGTTGGCGCTCGGTCCTTTGACATTACAACCTTCGGAAGTCGCCAAACTCGTAGTCATATTTACGCTGGCAGCCTGGTGCCGAAGCCATCCAGTCAAATCATTTGTTGATGTTTTCAAAATCATTCTTTTGATGTTGGCACCAGCGGTGCTCGTCTTCAAACAACCCGACTTGGGAACATCCTTAACCTTCGGCGCCGTATTCCTCGGAGTTTCGTATTGGGCGGGCGCGACTGTATGCGACATACTCGTTCTCATCAGCCCGGTTATCGCGCTTATCTTGAATGCACTCAACCCCGAGTGGTGGATGATGTTCATTCCGATATTGTTTGCATATCTGCTCTTTTTCTGGCGTCCGAAGTCCCACATACTGTTGCGACTGTTCTTGATTGCATGCGTGATCATCGTCAATTTCGGTGTTGGGCACATGCGACCACATCTCTGGGGACTCCTGAAGGAATATCAACAGAAGCGACTCACGAGTTTTGTGAATCCTTACGATGATCCAAGGGGTTCCGGTTATCACATTCTGCAAAGTCTCATTGCCATCGGAAGTGGTGGCGTCGCCGGTACCGGTCTCGGCAAAGGCAACCAATCTCAAGGCGCGTTCATTCCAGAACGGCACACCGACTTTATCTTCGCGGTTGTTGGCGAAGAGCTTGGGTTCCGCATCTCGGCGTTGGTAGTTCTTGCGTATTTGATTATTTGTTTGCGCGCGTTGATCATCGCGCACCGAACTCGAGGTGAGCCGGGCGGTAGCACCATGGCAATTGGATTGATGTGTATGTTCCTCTTCCACGCCTTCATTAATATGGGAATGACGATGGGAATTATGCCTGTGGCTGGTGTTCCGCTGCCGTTCTTAAGTTATGGGGGGACGGCTTTGCTTGTCGATTTGACCGCAATTGGTTTGTTGCAGTCGATAAGTATTCATAACGTCCCGGTTGAGAAGGATCCCTGGGCGTAGAAGCGCGCGATCACTAGAGCGATCTCATGTCGCCGCGCGCGACGCTGACGTTCTTCACAGCGAATCAGACATTCATTCGAATCATTTACCATCGCGGGCTATTCGCATCTCAGCGAGATCAGCCTCTATCTTTGACTTTAGATCTTTTATGCTCTTGTAGAAAATACAGCGTTGACCCACGACGTCAAACTTGAGCTGTTCGCCTGATTTCATGAGCAGCAAAGTTGGACGGTCCTTACCCCAGGCATATCCAACTTCGAGATAAACATTCGCATTCGCGCCGGTCAAGTCGGCGATAACGAGAGAGGCAGTGGCGATGCGACTGCGAATGCGTTCCAAAATGTCGCCAGTAAAAACGGCCATGTCGACGCGTTCACACAAGAGTCCCGCAGCATGCACCGGGCCTTGAATGCCAAATACAAACACATCTTCCATATCTTCGCTGAAAGGCATCGCAACAAACACATGCGCTTTTTGATCGGAACTCGCCGTCGCCGGATTCAAATCCACCGCCGTACTGTTTGGTGGAACCGCAACTGGATTCGGCGCAGTGGCCGAGTTTGATGATGTTCCCGGAGAACCTTTGCTACCGGAAACATCCATCATAGGCTCATAATTACTCAAAAACTCTTGAAGCCGTTCCGCCCGCTTTTTATTGCGCTCAACAATCGTGATCGTTTCAAGCGCAGAAGGGCATTTCTGCTTGAGCAAACATCTTTCAATACCTGAGAGTTGAGAGTGGAATGCTTCGCGCTCATCCAGACCGAAATTCACACCGTGCATTGTCATGACTAGGTGCCGAGTTTTCGGCGCCTTCTCAGCAAGATGCTCCATTGTTTGCAAAATCAAATCGTAAATGCGCCGATAATTTATTTGGCGCAACGGTGCCGTTCCTACAAAAAGCACCTGCTTTGCCGCAACACGATTCGCACCGTCAACCAACACACCATCACCAGGCAACGGCGAGATTGAGTTCTTCGGCAACTGCAGCGACTGTGCAACATCATGGTCAGCACCGTGAAAGCCTTGCGCATATTTCACAGCCAAAACATCGCATTTAACTTTCAATGCATCTTCGCACTGAACCACCACTTCGATTTGTGGGCTGAACTTGACTATCGTCGTACCCTCGGACCTGTATATAGAATAACGGGTCGATGAGTTCTTGGCCTCTGGTTCAGACGGCGCCAACTGTTGGGCATTTCGAGTCTTTGCAACTTCTTTGCAATTGCCGCCTATAGTTGCAACCGTGATGCAGCTGACTCTCACCGCTGCTCACCACTCTCCAAGGAGGTTTCTAAAATGGATTGGAATTACCCAGGCGTTGATGCAATTTCCACCCAGGGACCACAAGTAGCACCTCTCAAAGTCGAGCCAATCTCTCGCGATAACTATCAAATTTCAGAACGCAATCGCAGAACAATTCAATGTCACTTACCACCATGCGAAATCGATTTCAGGCCGTTAGGACGTGACTGGAACAATTCACTGCGCGAAATCACGCAAGGACAAAAGAAGACCGAGTCGAATATTGAAGAGTTCAAAATCAGATGGAACGAGTCAAGCAAGTTGATGGAAAACAACCCATTGAAGCCGCTTGTAGCGGAACTACGAGATCAATTGGCGTCTGGCAAATTGAACACACATGCGACTCAGAAAGTGCTCGAAAAAGTGAATATCGCCGAAGAAGAATTTCTTGCTGTGAATAGAGCGATGAAGCAATTCAGAGAAGATATGAAGGAACTGTATGGATTGGATGTAAATCCTGTGTTCCGCGGAAAGGGCGAACACATTGAACTTTCGGGACTGACGATAAGTGAAGCAAACGGCGTGTTCGATCACAACGCGAAGATCCATATCGACACACAAACAGGAACATCCACAGCAAAAGTCGTGTTCGAAAAAGGAGTCAACGGACCCATCATCTCAGAAATCTCAGTCGATGGCGCAATGAAAAAATTTCAAGAACACGTCAAGGCAGGCCGCCGCAAATAAGTTTCGCCGAGTAAAGGAGAGTTTGTCTTTCAGCCTAAGACAAACTCTACCTTGGTGAGAGATCCCCGACTCCCTGAACATAAACAGAGAACATCAATTACGATTACGAGGTTATTCTCCATGTACCTTCCAGAAATTCAAGATCAAGTCAAATCCGCAGTCGGAAAAGCAGAATTGGTCAGCCCTCTTCTGAGTGAATACTTTGAACATTCGTTCAAGAGACTCGATGCGAAACTGAAATCTCAAGATACTGAAACGAACGAGTCAAGACAAAGTGCCGAAGGTTCTGCAAGAACGGGAAGTGCAAGAGACTCTCGCAGCGGAGAACAACAACTCATGGAAAACTCCTCCTCGCGCCAATCTTCACCAGAAACACGAAGGCTCAATCAAAGCAGAGAACAACAAGACGGGCCGAATGAGAAATCCACGGAAAAATCCAACGGCGGTGGCAAACTCAGTGCACTAATAAAAGAGGCAGTCTTAGCTGCAGTTCAAGCACGACCACTGCACATCTATCCAGAAGCAAAACCTTCTGAAAAGACTCCGAGCACCAAACCATCTGACAAAAATCCAATCAGTGGTTTCGATCTCCCAGAAATTGCACCTGGAATTAAACTCGGAATGCCTTTCGAATACTAGACACTTTTATTGGAGAGCGGGTCGGCGAGATCAATTTGATCTCGTCGATTTGTCGTTTCATCGGCCCCACGTCGACAGGTTTCGCTTT
>CAYZJR010000059.1:17438-42517 GCA_964478655.1 uncultured Candidatus Obscuribacterales bacterium | reverse complement strand
TTTGCTACTAAGCCCGCCTCGACGACTGCAATTTCATGCGCTCAACGAGTTCTGCGAGTTGCATTTTTACATCGCTGCTACTCACTTTTGCTCTGTCACCGTGACCCGCGAGAACCCATTCAAAATCGTAATCGATCAACTTTTGCATCGACTTGATTTGCTCTCCCCACGAGTACCAGCAGTGGTCGGGGAAGCTCTCCAGTCGCCCGCTTTCCCGATCGAAGTGTAAGTGGTCGCCTGTGAAAAGAAACTTGTTTTTGTAGAGCAAAACCATATGCCCTGACGTGTGTCCAGGCACAGGAATAATCGTGAAATCTTCGCCGAAATTACTCGCATCTGTTCCATCCAAAACAATTTCGGAATCAGGCTGTGAGCTCAACTCGCGGCTGTGTATTATTCGCTTCGACTTGAATTCTTTTGCGAACTTTGCGGCGTCTGCGACATCATCGCGATGCGTGAGGAAGATGTATTCGATTCCGCCCATCGCTTTGAACTTGCTTGCAAGATGCGGCAAATACTTCGGCGAATCTATGAGCCAGTTTCCTTCAGCGCGTTGAATGAAAAAACTGTTGCCGCCGTATGAGTTCGGCGAGTTGAAACCGCTGTAATAGACATCATCTTCAATCAGGAGAGGAAACTCGCTGATCACTTCTTTGGCTTTGTTGTGCGCGCGCGTTCCGATGGAGCCTGTGGGGCAGCAGAGCAAGGCGCGTGTGGCGGCGACCACTTCTGATTCTGTATTCGGCTGCGAGTACACTGCCGAATAGTCGCCGGAGTCGCGAAACACTGTCGGCGCCAACTGTCTGCACGTGTCGCAATTTATGCAAGTCGTGTCGACGAAGAAGTCGCCTGCAACATTTTCCGAGACTGCTTTTTGTGGGTTTGCCATGTGGCGCTCCTCTGCTCTTCACTTCTAGGATACTCCAACTCACCAACAGTCGCATGCGCACGGTAGTCCTGCTATATTGATGAGGTGGTTGAGAACCGGTGTTTGATGCGGAATCACGTTTATCTTCAAACTGTTCTTTCATGCGCTGTTTTGGCTGCGTTTGGTTCTACCGCCAACACTTGTTTCGCCAAAGACAGTGCATCGAAGGGGTCCGAGAGTGCGGCGAAAAGTAGCGCTTTGGCGGCGCTGAGCCCAACCGAGCAACAGCGTCTTATAAAAGCGCGAACAGCTGGCAGCAAGGGCGATTGGAAAACATGCGAGGCTCTGTTTCGCGAGTTTGCAAAGAGTAATCCGAATCGGCCTGAAGGTTGGAACGGCATAGGCGTTTGCCAATTGGCTTCAAACAATGCTTTCGATGCCGAGTTAAACTTCAAAAAGGCGCTTAAGTGTGACCCGAAGTATGTCAGTGCACTTAATAATATGGGCGCCCTATCTGAGAAGAAGGGCGATCACGTTACTGCAATCGGTTATTTTAAGCAGGTCGCCGAGATTGTCAAACAACCTGAAGCGTGGTTGCAACTTGGTTGGCTATACATCGATAGAGCTGATGGTCCGAATGCAGAAGCTGCGTTTCGCAAAGCGATTGCGTTGAAACCAAACGATTTTCGAGGTTGGTATTCGCTTGGCTATCAGGCGCAGTGCGTGGGCAATGAAAAAGAAGCCGAGAAGTGTTATCTGAAAGTGATTCAACTTCAGCCGAAGTATAAACATGCCAGAAACTATCTTGGCGTCCTTTACATGAATCAAGGACGATACGACGAAGCTGAAAAGTTGCTCGGACAGCTCGTTAAGGAGACCAACACATACTGGACAAATTATGGATTAGTTGCGCTGCGTCGTGGCGATTTTAAAACCGCAGAAACTAGATTTAGAAAAGCAATTCAAACAGAACCAAAGCAAGCTTGGAATTACTTGAATTTAGGAACGACGCGGCGAAAGCTGGGCTTTCAAAAGGAGGCTGAGGAGCTGTATCTCAAAGCGCTGAAGCTCGACCCCACATATACGGGCGCGCGTGTGTCGTTGGCTGAGATTTATCTTGAGCAGAAAAAGGTAAAGGAAGCGAAGGAACAATTTCACAAAGCGGCTTTGGTGAACCCAAGCAATCCTTATGCATGGCACGGGCTTGGTGTCGCATATGGTGAATTGGGCGAGTCGGCGAAGGCTTTGCAAGCGCTTCAGCGTGCTGTTGCAATCAATCCGAAAAATATCTACACGTTGTGTGATCTTGCTCTCGTTTATCGAGAATGCGGACAGAAACAGAATGCTTTAAACACTGCCCAGAAAGCCTTTAAGTTGGAGCCAAAAAGTCCACGAACTATTTCGACCCTTTCAATGATTTTGATGCAGAACAAAGATTATGATGGTGCTTTGAGGTATGCGGAACTGGCTGTGAAAGCCGAGCCAAAGAGTGCTGAGGCTTGGAACAATCTTGGTGTGATGAAAGGACACAAGAAGGATTACAAGGGCTCGGAAGCTGCATTTAGAACGTGCGTCAAGCTAGATCCAAAACATACAAAGGCGTGGTCGAATTTAGGAACGCTCTTGGCGAAGTCCGGCAATAAAGCGGGCGCGAAACAGGCGTTGAATGAAGCAGTGAAAACTAATCCTGATGATCACACACTGCTTTACGAGCTTGCGCAAAACTTGGAGGCCCTAGGTGCCAGAGAACTTGCAGTCGAAGCGCGCAAAAGAGGCTTAGAAAGTTCGCCGGAGGAAGCTGACGTGTTGATGAATGTTCCTTACATCATGCAACAGGGTGCCGGTGCGCCGCAGACTACGAAAACTACGCCGTCGAATCTTCAGCCGCGGCTTCAGGTGGATTAGGCGGACCATGCGCCTCGCGTGCGACGGAATCTTCGGGATTTTTGTTTGCGTCCTTTGCGAATTCATTTCGAATTAAGTCCGCACGTAACCACATCTTATCCATCATGTCGGTAATCGCCATAATCGCGATTGCCTGTGTCCAGAGAAAACCAGGCCAACAGATCCACAAAAGTGCCACTGCGAGCTGAAAATAGAAGACTCCTTTACGCACTTTTGCCCATCGATTTTCAAAGTTCCTGCAAGAAACAATTGCTGACCACACCAATTTGATCAATACAAACTCTAGAGCAAAAACGATTACGGACGCAGACACAACGACGATCCAATAATTGTCGATTGCTAAATGCTGCCATGACGGGTCAGGCTCAGGGCGTTCCACATTGTCCCAGATGCAGAGCGTCTTTCCCCACACACCGAGAACGTCACCCAACAGGAAATTCTGCATGAAGAAGTTTTTTTCAATCCACAAATTCCAACAAGGAAATCCCGCTGCTTCCATCGAACGTCCTAGTGCAACAAACGCTTCTTTGTCATTCATTACCTTTGTAGTGGCAATTCCCAAGCCGCTTGCAGCCGCTCCGATGTCTCCGAATACGCCACCGGTGTCGACGTCCATTTCGCCGGTCCTGCCAGGTGGCCATTCTCGAATCCCCATGCAACCCAAAACTGGAATGAACCAGCTCTTTCGGTACAACGCATACTGTTGTCGTGCGAATTCCGGGTCGAGTGATGGCAGGAAAGCTAGTGCCCATGAGATTCCGCAGCCTCTCGGGCCGCCTAGGGCTTTACCGTCTGTTCCTAACTGAGCGATCATCAATCCTGTTTCCGGATCGATAAATTTCTGATTGAACTGATTGAAACGATCGATTGCGGGTTGATAGTTCGTCCCGTAAATTTTGTCATGCAATCGCAATGACTCAAGCGCGCAGCAGTTATCGCAGGGCCAAATCATGAAGCCCGGATAGCTTTCGAGAAGTCCATTGGGACTGGCTTGCAGTGCATCGAATAGTTCTTTGCTGCCGGCATGAAAGTCGTCGACGAACTTCTTTCGAGAGCCGCCAAGAATTATGTATCCGGCTCTCAATAAATTGATCTGTCCTGCTGGTATCACCCCACCTTTTGGTGACATGTCCTTGCAGTAGTCGAATGGTTTTTGCACTGCGAGTTGTTCGGCTTTCGGCAGTACACGAGCGATTTCCGAAAGTGCCCAATCTTGATAGCCTTCGATTCCAGGGCGCGATAGTCCGAGATTTACGAGAGCGAATCCATAGAATGTGTAACAAAAGAGGCGCCCTTCAGGATAAAAGAAACCGCACATTTCAGCCTCGGCCGGGAGTCGGCGTGAGATTGCTTGCAACTCTGCTCTGCTCACCCACCAAGGTTCTTCGTAGTTTTTCACATCGATGTGTGAAATTATTCCCCACAACCAACCCACGAGCAACGCAGTTGTGGAGAGCCAAATGAATGCGAACAACACTACCTCACCAGGCGTTGTGATTCGTCTCTTTGGTGTGGAGGTCACTAGCGGTTTTCTGTGTCTCTAGATGTATTTGAACAAAAGCAAGCTGACAATCTTAGGTAATGCTGAGCCGGACGACTTCGCTATCTGGAAGCTTACTTGGCTGACAGGATATACATAGTTCTTGCCGCCTCGATCTGTTGACTCTTGCAATACGAATTGAGGTTCGCCGAAGCGTTCTTTCATCGCTATGAGTCCATCGCCGAGCGTGACGCCAATTCCAGGAGGTGTCAGTCCGCGATCGAAGATTCGGAGACCCTGCACTTGGTTTGCGCGAATGTAGACTTGCAACATCGGTTCTTCCGAGCCTGTTGCGCGCAAAGTCCAAACCTTCCAACCATCGATGGTTTCTTTGAGAACATCGCCCCGATTCGCGAGGAAGCGACTGGTCTCGTACTCGTTGCTGCCGAGAGTCAATCCGGGAATGCCTGTCACCATGCTTGGTGGCGCATAGGCTGTCAACACTTGCTCGCGCGCACGCCGCAATTCTGCTTCGCGCTTTACGGTTCGCTTCATGTCGGCTCCCCGCAAGTTGTCTGCGCGCTCTTTCGACTTGGTTGCGTTCCATGTGATTCCATCGTCGGCATCTGCGGTCGGGACCGAATTCGAACCATACTCGCGATTGTATTTGAAGGCGCTAGGTTGGTCGAGTTTCATTGCTGCCGAGCCCTCGTCAGCAAACGAATCCATTGAAGCGGCGGGAGTCGAAGGTGCTAACGCTTTCGGCGCAGAATGCTGAGCTGTAACCAATCTATTGGCGGCAGAGTTACCGGCGTTGGTGTCGATGTTTCTGTAGTCTCTGATCACAGGTGATTCATCGAGAATCTGAATTCCCTTTCCAGCTTTGTAATAGCCTTTGATGTTTTTCGACTCTTTCGATTCTTCTGCTGCAGGAGCGCCTGCCGAAGAGTAGCTATCACCAAAAGCGCCTGTTTGTCGCGGAACCACTGCGATCTTTGAAGGCATTTGTTGAGCTTCCTGTATCTTTTGCAGAGTGCCTGCTAAGCCGCCCAATGCCTTGCTGATTCTTCGCTGTGACTCTTGTGACAGCCCGCGTTGCTCCGAATCTTTGGCTGCAAGATTCGCACGTGCAGGCGCCGATGCAGGCGCGAAGCCGCGCACGCCGCCGATGTTGGCTCCTGGTGCCATTGCTTTTTTCAAATTGCTAGAGTCGCTTTCCCAGATTCCGTTGCTTTTTTCAGAGCGTGCCGGAGCGGACTTGTCCACCGGCTCGTTATAGGCGCTGAGCTCAGACTGAGGCGCCATTGCGATGTTGAGGCCTTGAATCTGCATTCCCTTGCCGGTAGCCTTGTTCTTTTCTTGAGGTCTAATCATCAACGCAGGATCAGTTGTGTTCTGCGAGAACAGCTGGTTTTGCGCCAGGTTCTGTCCTTGAAAGGCGATAGTTTCTTTTGCTTGCTGCTTCTTCTCATTCGCCAATTGTGGTGCGTTGCCCATGCGTCCGAATATGCTCATCAGCAAAAGCAGCCCTGCTTTTGCCGTCGGCATTTTTGAACTCGCAATCAGACGATTAGTCACTGCGGTTTTTGTCACCGCCGTTTTCGAATCGCAACTCGCCGGAGTAGTGCTCGACGATACGAGCATGCCAGTCAACAAAATTGACCCGGCTGTGAAACTGAACACTACTTTTGCCTTACGCATGATCACCCTTACCTTGAGTATTTTCTTGACTCAGGCACCAGCTTTCGCTTCTGTCGAAAGCTTTGCCTCCCAATCATCGAGTTCTGATTGATTGATCAGTCCTCTTCTGTTCGACAGATAGACTGCTCTGCATCGTTGATTGAACTCAGTATCGCCGCCTTCACCACGGCCCGGAATTCCGAGTTTGGCGTAGAGCGACTTGAGTCGCGATTGAACAGCCTTT
Source organism: uncultured Candidatus Obscuribacterales bacterium (assembly GCA_964478655.1). Lineage (GTDB taxonomy): Bacteria > Cyanobacteriota > Vampirovibrionia > Obscuribacterales > Obscuribacteraceae > CAYZJR01. The sequence goes on along the minus strand of CAYZJR010000059.1, from coordinate 36,340 downwards.
TCGGTCAAATACAAACGTTTCGCAATGGCATGATCGGTCATGCCCAAAGCGATGCAAACCAGCGCCTCGTACTCGGCGGAGGTCAAACTGGTGGCCCGATTTTGCGTGCGCTGAATCACGCGCGCGATGCCGGGATGTATCCAGCAATCGCCGGAAAGGACAGCCTTGGCGGCTTCCACCACTTGCTCGTTGGATGCGTTCTTCAGCACATATCCAAATGCACCATTAGGCGGAACCACTTTCCATAGCTGTCTCACATACACTTCGTCCGAGAAGTTGGAAAGCATGATGACGCCAGTTTCGGGCAGCTTCAAAAGTATCTGTTCCGCTGCCTTGATGCCTGACAGGCGCGGCATTTTTATGTCGAGAAAGACCAGGTCAGGCTTAATCTTTATCGCCTGGTCAACGGCTTCTTGACCATCCTGTGCTTCGTGAAACGGTCCGCGATCGGAAACGTGCTGCGTCAAAAGGTTCTTAAGCCAGCCACGGTCTCTTTCTTCGTCATCAACGATTAGTATCGTCATCCTTCTTTCACCCCAAGTTTTTGAATGTCAGAAACGCCTATAGGTATCTTAAGGTTCACCTCAGTTCCTGTGGGGAATTTCTCAGGCTTTTTCCACTCAACCTGAGCACCTATTAATTGAGCACGTTGACGTATGTTGATTAGCCCGTGCGAGTCACGGCGTATGGCTTTGGGATCGATTCCCTTGCCGTTGTCGATGACCGAAATGAGAAGATTGTCATCTTTCTGTCCGATAGAGAGCTCAACCAAGTCAGCGTGGGAGTGCTTTTCGATGTTATTGATTGTCTCTTGAACAATTCGATATAGCTGAAGCTTGGTGAACTTGGGGAGTCCATAGTCATCGCTTCCATCTCCATCGAGGAAGCTTGTGGATATGTTTTTCTCTCTTTCGAGGATGAACAAAAGGTTCTCCAATGCGGGTTTGAAACCCATTGTTTCAAGAGCTGAAGGATGCAAATCGTTTATAACACGTCGCATCTCTTGCACGGCATGATCGAGTTTTTCTCTCATCTGAGTGGGAATTGGGTTGTCACCGCCCAAGTCCGTGCTCAATCTATCGGCGAGGCGTGCCACCGAGGATAGTGCCGGTAGTGTCTCGTCATGCAAATCTTCGGCAATGCGCTGGCGCTCTTCCTCGGCTCTAACCTGCATGGCTTCGCGGGCAGTTGCAAGTTCTCGGTTTCTCAATCGCAAATCGGTGTCGAGATATATCAGTGTTCCAAACACAAAACTGAGCATCAACATTGCTAAAAGTGGAACAATCGGAACATGCACGTGCCAAAACACAAATGTCACCTGAGTGAGAATCAATAGAATCATTGATGTGCAGATGAACGTAGTTGTGCGCGTGCTCATTGACAGAACCGATGCGAGTGCACCAAATGCGGCACCAGCAAGGAGCAAGAAATGGTGCAAAATACTTTTGGGGAACGTAGACAACACTTTGTTGGTGTGCATCGAAGTTATTGCATCTGCCTGTATCTTGACGCCGGAAACATTGCGCTGAAGCGGTGTTCGTGTCTGGGGGCTGGTGTCGGTCTTTTGCGCGAAATGGGTGCCGATTAAGACGGTTCTCCCTTGAAAGACACTCGGATTGAACGAATCACCCAATACTTCTCGCGCTCTGAAGCTGTCGTACTTCACGTTGGCAAAGTCGATATACAAAGGTCTGCTATCGGCACTTGGTGGAGTCATCATTGCCTTCGACGGGCCGACGCCGCCCTTTTGTGTCATGAGCGATGCCACCACTTCCGGTAGCGACTCGAATGCCTCGCGCTTTGTATAACCGCTGTTTGAATCTGGCTTATCAAGGGCGATCGGAAGCTGGCAGACAAGTCCATTTGATTCTTTGATCAGGTGGTCATACGCGCACACACGAACCGACTTTCTCAAATCATTTGCTGGGTAGTCGAGTGTATTTTCGAGATCTCCTAACAGCGCCAAGACGATGTTGTCTTTGTACTTTTGAAGAGTCTTTACCAGATCAGGATTGGCTCTGCCGCGCAGATCGAGATCGAGCACCACAAGAAGCGGATTACCGCTTTCTATAACAGGAATCAGCCGCGCAAGAACTTCTTGAATCGGCGCCGGGCCATTTTCGACCGCATCACCTTCGAGTTCGAACTGATCGAGATCGTCATAGACAACCAAGCTTATGTCATGGGACTGCACAGGCCCGAACATGCGCGTGTTGATCTCGTTGGCGACGCGATATCGCCATTCGAGAAGCGCTAATTCCATAGAGTCGAGCACAGGAGATTCCGCCAAAAGCAGGGTTATCAAACATCCTGCCAGTGCACCACCAAATAGCCGTTGGAAAAGAAGGCCATCTCGGCCTTGAACTTTGACGGCGGCAGGAAGGAGCTTCGTAAACGGCGCTAGAGATAGCCTCATGTTTTTCCTCGGAGCATGCGCCTCTGCTCCAAGATTAGTCTAGCTAACAAGATTCGGCAAATGGCTGGGGAAAACCCCGAGGTTTCAGCCTTGCGGGCTCGTTTCGGGGTAAACCCCAGGATGGATTCAATCTTCTTCCCGCTGATTCCAAGATGGCAAGCCGCTAGGCTATAGTCAAACAAGCGATCGGACGTTTTTGCCGCCTGCTTGAAACGAGCCTCCGGAGCGCACGCGTGTAAAGAAACATTGAAGTAATGCAGACCCATCTGCAACGTTTTGATGTGCTCCAAACATGAGTCTGCCGACATTACAACCAAGAAATTGGGTAAAAGATATTCACCAGAGCGAGTAATTTTGCTCGCTCATCTCGGGACAAACGAAAGACGCCAAGCCGCAAGCAAGGCGTCTTTTGGTTTTTTCTCGATACGAAAATTTGTGCTCATAGCTGGGCGAGCAGGTTAAGGCAGTAGACGATGGCACGCCCGACAAGATAGATCGCGTAGAAGAGCAAATAAAGGTGCATAGCAATCAGAAACCCGAATCCAGCCATGAGTGCAAGGTTGCCTAACAACCAGTGGAGTTTTAGTCCGAAGGCAACACCAGCTATTACGGACAAGATGGTAAGAGCAATTCCGGCGCTCCATATGCCAAGTCTCAGCGCCTTTTTCGCGGTCAGCATCGCCAGAAATCCGCCGATCGTGAACACGGCGAAAGCGACTAAACATGCTCCTGCTGCATCTTGCATGTTTTCAATATAAAGCAAAAACAGCACACGAAAAAACTCGTGTGCTGTTTGCACGACAAATCTATGGGTTAGGACGAGCGACGGTTAGAGAACTCGAATTCTTACTTAGGTACGGCGCTGCTGGTTGCTGCGACTGATTGAACGGTCGAGATATTGCCTGTGAGCACACCGATTCCGTAACCGGCGGCGGCGATAACCACGAGAATTCCGGCAACGTACGCCAGGCTTCTGCCCGAACTTCCAGTGCCGGGTACATGACGACCGGTGACCGAAAGGCGCTTTTTGGCCAATTGTGGGTCGGTTGGATCGGAATAATAGGAAAGGTCAGTTTGCCTGCAGCGCGTGCAAGTTGTCGTGTAGCGTTGCATTACATTGGCGCAGTTGTTGCACAAAATAGTTCGCACGGAAATTCCCTCCGGAATTGTCTAAAGCGTTACGCCATCAAAATATCTGTCTGTCCATTTTTAGACAGGTGCAGAATATACTGATGGATTGTCGATGTCAAGAAATATGCACCTCATAAATATCCAGGAAGTTACATTCCTGGCGGCTTTCCAGTGTCCTCTCGATTAGCCCTGAGTAATCTTCACTCGCCAGGCTCAAGACCGTCGTGGTCTTAGGGACTCACCCCAAGACTTCGGTCACCGTTTAGCGGTTTCAATTTTTGCGCGTCGAGTATCTAAAGGATATTTAAAATATGTTTCCTTTTGGTGACTAGTTAATTCTTCGTTTCTGGGGTTTACCCCAGAAGTTTTGGTCCGTTGTTCCGGGCGATTCCCGAGCTGGGTAGATCTAGGCTAGTAGTGGCTCGGAAGCACCGTTAAATCACCTTGTGGAAACACAAATTCTGCCAGTAATTGGACATAAGAGGTCTTAGTTATGAAACGCTTGGCGATGTCCGCCCTAATGAGTCTTGCCGCATCAGTTTTCTTGGCTCCTTGTGCCAATGCGACCGGCTGGATCGTAATTGATCCGGTCAATGGTGTGATGCCGACTGTTCCCCGCACTACACCAACGACAGTTCCCGGGCGCCGCCCGCCGACTTTGCCGCGCGTGCCTGGTCGCACAGTCTTACAAGGTAACGTCTCTTTCGGGTTACACCTGAAAGACGAATCGATTCGCGTCGAGATTAGCGATCAAGTCGCAAAGACCTATATCAGCCAAACATTCTCCAATGACAGCGACAGAAACCTCGCAGGCACCTATCTTTTTCCCTTGCCGGAAGACACGACTTTCAGCAGCTTCTCCCTACATATAGATGGAAAGCCTGTTGAAGGGAAAATTCTGGAAGCAATGGCGGCTAGACAGCAATACGAAGAGATTGTGCGACGCATGATCGACCCGGGCTTGCTCGAGTATGCCGATTACAAAACTGTTCGCGCGCGCATTTTCCCTATTCCTGCGCACGGAACGAAAAAGGTCGAACTCGAATACACGCAACTTCTCAAAGCCGAAAATGGAATGCTCAAGTATCGATTCCCGCTCAAGGCCGAAGGCGACGTCGAGCCTGTCGATCAAGTGAAGATCGATGTCAAACTTTCAAGCAAGCAAGGATTGCGCACAATCTGGTCGCCAACCCACATGATTACAGCTAATCGCGATGGCAACAACCTCGCCAAAATTACGATGTTGGAGAAAGAAACGATTCCTGATAAGGACTTTCTGCTCTATTACAGCGTCTCTGACAAAGACATGGCCGCCAATTTGCTCACTCACAAAAATCCTGGAGAAGACGGGTACTTCCTTCTCACCTTGACACCACCGATGAGTGCAAAGGCTGTTCAAGCCAAAGACATCGTCCTCGTCGCCGACACTTCAGGCTCGTTGAGCGGCGAGAAGATGCACCAAAACAAGGAAGCACTCAAGTACATCGTCAACGCATTGAGCGCCGGCGATCGCTTTGGCATCGTTCAATTCAATACAGATGCAGAAGCGTTCAAGACAAGATTGGTTGAAGCCACTGCTGAAAACAAAAAAGCCGCGATGGCATTCATTGATGATTTGGAATCTCATGGCGGAACCAATATTGGTGATGCGCTCAATCTAGGCACAAACATTCTCAATTCAGACAGTTCGGAACGCCCAGCATATCTGGTTCTCATGACTGATGGCGAGCCGACGGTCGGTGAAACCGATATCAATAAATTGACCAAAGTCAATTCGAAGCGCGACATTCGAATCTTTGATTTCGGCGTTGGATACGACGTCAACACGAAGTTGCTAAACAAACTTGCAGCAGAACATCACGGTACGTCTCAATACATCGAGCCGAACGAAAGCATGGAAACCGCGCTTGCATCGTTCTACAACAAGATTAAGAGCCCGGTTCTGAGCAATGTTCAAATTGCATTCAATGGCATCACGGTGAAAGATGTTTACCCTCGCGAAGTGAAAGACATCTTTGCCGGCAACCAAGTCTTGTTGCTCGGAAAGTATAAAGTCGGCACGGCTGCGTCGATTGGTCTCACCGGAAAAATCAATGGTGTGGCGAAATCGTATACGTTCCCCGTTAATTTCTCAAATGAGGAAGCGGGGCACAGCTACCTCTCGCGTCTCTGGGCGATGCGCAGAATCGGCTATTTGACCGACGTTGCACAAGCAAATGGCGACACGAAAGAAGTCGTCGATGAAATCGTTGCACTCTCTAAAAAGTACGGCATCATCTCGCAATACACTTCTTACCTCGTGACCGATCCAAGCGAAGATGCAAGGTTGGCGAATAACAGGCCGTTCCCAGGGCCGCGACCGATGAGAGGTTTTCCTGTCTCTGGTTCTGTGTCAACGCTTCCAAGAGCGGTGTCTCGTGCCGGTGGTGGCAGCGGTGGTGCCCGATTCATGTTCGCCCCGAGCGCACCCGTAGCAGAAGCATCAATGGATAGCATGGTTTCTCGCGGCAGCAATGCAGCAGCGCAGATCTACGGCGATGAAGGAACATTCTCAAGCGCGGCTCCCGGAGCCTCTTTCTCTGCGGTTCGCGGTCGAGTCTCTCCAAGCCTCAAAGCAGCCAAGTCGATGCACGTCATGGACAGCGCGCCAATCGTCAGAGACCTGCGGTCAGCCGAACGCAAAGAAGTCGGTCAAAACGCGGTTGCATTTGCGAAAGTTGCGTCGAAAATGAAAGACGTCGTCGCACTTGCTGATGCCGAGAAGAGCGGCGAAGAAGGCTTCCACGCCGGCGCCACAATGAAGCATGTTGATGATAAAACCTTCTATCTCGTCAATGGTGTTTGGACCGACAGTTCATACGACCACAAATCAGCGAAAGCAAAGGTCGTGACTTTTGGAACCGACGAGTACTTCGGTCTCTTCAGATCGATTACCGGTATCTCGAAGTACCTGGCTGTAGGCCCGCAAGTGATTGTCGTGTTCAAAGGAAACGTATACAAAGTCGTCCAGCCTGCCTCTGCACAGGGCTAGGAACCACGGAGGAGGATTGGGAAGTCCGAAGGCATAGGACCCATCAAGCTTGAAACCTCCAAAAGTCGAGAGTCGCCGGAAATGCACCCGGCGGCTCTCATTTTTTGCCGCTAACTCCAGTCTTGCCTTCCAATCTCACCAACCCAATCCTCGGTTTGTTCCTTTTATTGCCTGGGAAGAATGTTGTAGCGCAAACGGCAACAGAGACTTTCATGATGACCAGTCATGATCCACAGCAAAAGCAAAAGAAGCGACTGGCTGCTCAGGAAGCCTTGGAAGACGTGCTCTGGCTCGTCAGAGGAGGTTCAGAAGAGTGTCCGCTCGACGCCGCCGCAAGAGACGAGATTGCAGGAGAAAAATTTGCGGACCTATTGAGGAAGAACTTCAAAAAGCTCGATCCGACTGGAACTGCGATCTCCAAAGAGCATCTGGCCAAAGCCCTGATGAAGCCGGATCAATTTAGCGACGACGAATACGTAATGCTTCAACTCCTCGCGAAGTATTTTGACACCATAGCCAATATGTGCGAGGACGAACCCGGTCCTCAAACAGTAATTACTAGCCTGGATTCCGACGTTCTTTGTGAGTTCCTCATACATAGCAATCTATCGCTGCCGGAATTGCACAAGTGGCGAAAGAACGCTGAAAACGAAGAGACTACGCGAGCGGATGCACCACATTTGCCTCCGCCTCCTTTGAGTTATTAACTTCATAAGGTTTGAATCGATGAATAGAACTGCAATTGTGCTTTCGATGGTAGCTGGTTCCGTTGGGGTTATCGCACTACACGCGCCGGCGGCTGAATCTGAGACGATTCATTCCGGCAGTGGTCAAACTATTCCGCGCGGAATTCACAAGTTCAATCAAGGTGGCGGACACGAGAGCGTGTCTAAGAATAAAGCTTCTTTCGGTCCTCCTCCCAGTTTAGAAAAGTCCGACAAACTGACGGAACTTGTCAATCGATGCACAGTCGCAATCGCCAAGGATCCCAATGCTACAAAACAGTATGTAAGCAGAGCTCTTCTGAGACTAGCCAGTTCGGAAATCAATGGTGCTTCCGAAGATTCGCTCCATGTGTTGAACTCATCGGAATCAAAGCCTGAGCTCAAGAGCCTCGCAGCGATCATTTTGTATTTTGCGCATATGCGCAACAATGATTCTGAAAAGGCAAAAGTTGTTTTGAATGAGGCAAACTCGCAGCTAGATCATGATGTTTGGCCCTATCCAGTGATCAAATTGCTTCGTGGCGAGACCGATGCAGACACACTCTTGAAGGAGCAGGAACGGTTGCCAGAATTGCAAGCACACACGTTTGTCGCCTATAACAGTTTGTTTAAAGGCAACAAGACGCAAGCGAAAAAGGAGTTTGATTGGTTGGAACGCAACGTAGTCGATGTTGACGATATTTATCATCAGATTGGTTTTGCGGAACTGAAACGCATGGACCCAAGCCACACATTCAAGACTCCTGATTACAGTGCATACATGTCGGCGCTGCAAGATCGCATCAAGAAAATGTGGTTTCCACCAAAAGGCGAAGAAACCAGGCGTGTGGTGGCAGTTTTCAAAGTTCATTCTGATGGAAAGGCATCACACATCAGACTCACCGACAGTTCAGGAACCGCAACGGCAGATGCCGCAGCGATCGCCGCGGTCGATAGAGCGGCTCCGTTTCAGCCTTTACCTACAGGCAGTCCCGATGCTGTAGATGTTGAATTTACATTTGACTATAACGTCTGGAAGGACGGGCAGCTTGTGCGCGGAAAGGGTGACTCGGCACCAAACCCGACTTCGGCGCCAAGCCCGACTTCGGCACCAAGCCCGACTTCGGCAGGTGGTTCATCTGCATCGTCTTCAACCAAAAAATTGCCGGACGGTTACAGTACATATGCCAACGCTCGATACGGCTTCAGCATCGCCTACCCTCGGCAACTTTTGAAGCCGCAGGACGAGTCTGACAACAGCGACGGTCGCATTTTTTCTTCATCTGACAACAGCGCTGAGTTGCGTTCATATGGATGCCATGCCATCAAAGCTGATGGCAGCACTCAGAGTATATTTGAGGAATACAATGACGCACTGGAAGAATACTCGCCGAAAAATAGTGCAGTTGTCACTTTCAAAAAGCTTGGCCCAAATTGGTTTGTCATCTCGGGTGTGAGAAACAACAAAGTCTTCTATCGAAAAACTCTTGGTAAACGCGGTGACTTTATGACGTTCATTATTGAATATCCGGTCACGATGAAACCGGTCTACGACCCCGTCACCGAGAACGTCGCAACTTTCTTTGTGGCGAACCCCAATTCGCAGTTCTAGCTTCTATTAGCAGTTCTAGCTTTCTTTCGGCTTGTTGGGACTTGCTGGAGTCGGAGTAGGCATCGGCGGCTTAGGAACCAACCCCTTCATCATCGCTTCCTCATACGCTTGCATTGCTGCACGACGGAAGCGTGGCGCAAGATTTGTCGTCGAGTTCTCGACTAGCGATGTGGTCAGTTTCGTAATGGAAGTGCACTCTTTTTGCCCAGCCGGTTTTGAGTAAAAGTCGTACATCACCTTCAAGTCTTTATCGGTAAAGTTCTTATCGAAAAACTCACTCACAGCCGTTCTTGCCATGTTCGTGGTGTCGAGTCTTTCTTTCAGCAGTTTAGGGATTCGGTCGAACAAGTCCAGCAGTTTTGTCTTCTCCGCCTCCGGAATTTCCTTGTTGTCTTTGAATTTTGCCTTGAGAATCGCTGACTCTGCATTGAACCCGAGACCGACGTGCTCATCGAAGAGTTCGTTGAAGTGCTGCAGGTCAAGCACCTTTTGAATCATCTCTTGTCTGGTCTCACCGAACGATGCGGTTGGAAACAGCAGCACCGCCAGCAGTGCCATGACAATTGGAGATAGGGATGTTGTCTTTTTCATTGGTCTTTCTCTTCGTAATGCGGAATTAAATCACTATCTGTGGTACTGAGGAATTCCGGTAGTGTCTGGCATCTTCCCGGTCGGTTCAGCTCCATGTCTTGCTGTCGGAGGACGAACTCCCATTCGAGCCAACTCTTCGATCAGAATTTCTTGAATCGCCGGTTTGAGTTTGTCTGAAGTCGCATCCATAACCGAGGTCGCTAATGCTTGGTTGCTGTTCAGCACCTTTTGACCGGTTGGAGATTCGTAAAACTCGGAAATTGCATTCAGTTCTTCGGTTGTGTATTCGCGATCGAGGGCGGTGAGAAGCGCCGTATTCGTTTCACTTGCAGGATCAGAGTCTTGCTGCACAATCTCCCAACTTCTATCTATGAGAAATTTTGTTGCAATATCAATCTTCTTCTTACGTTCCTCCGGAGTGAGACTCTCTTTTGCAAAGGTCTCGGTCATCAGCTTACCGATGAGGTCCGTCTGACGAACTCTTATCTTTTCCATCATGCGTTGAATTTTTTCATCAATTCGCATTGCCTTCATGTATCGTCGCAATGCCTCAGCCTTTTTGGCAGCCGGAGCAGCTGAAGCCGGTCTGTTATCAGCGTCTGAGCTTGCGGAGGTCTCATCAGCGCGAGCGATCTGTGCTGTTGCAAACAAACAACAGACTAGAACGGCTGTGACAAAAATCTGGGCATTTCTTGTGCCTGTCATGGTTTGCTCCTCGCAGCACGAACGGCTTGGCAAGACAATAATACATTATTTGGATGTGTGGAACTCCCCAGCGACTTTGGCTCCTTCGTGGGTTTTGGCTCTCAGCTATAATGGGTTTGTAGGAGCTGGGACGAACAGATGAAGATTTGCTTTCGATTAGCATTCATATCAGTATTCTTTTTTCTGTTCATTCAGTTTTTGTCGCTGTGCAACGGAATGACTTACATCGCCTCGTTGACGCAGATCGATCGTCCCGACGACATCCACCTCGAAGATATTCATCCAGATCATATTGTTCCGCTCGATCCCTTCCTGGGTGTGGCTTCCGGCATTCCTTCCGTAGATTCGACAGACAAGGCACCGCCGCAGAAGCCTGCGTTGCCCGCATTCGTGGTACCAAGAATCGAGAGCGAACGCATCTTATCTGCTCATTCAAGGCAACGAATGCCGCCATTTCTGAGGCGAAGCGGCGAACTCTGGCTTGTTAATCAAACATTATTGATCTAAATGCGCACAGTGCTTTGTGTGCGGTTTGGGTATCATGCAGAGACTTGCATGAGCAATTGAGGTGATCAAGTGCAAAAGCTAATTACTGGTCTTCACCAGTTTCAAAAACAATTTTCTTCTCACAAAGAGCTGTTTGAGCGTCTCGCACACGGGCAGAACCCGGATGCGCTGTTTATCACATGCTCTGATTCTCGTATCAATCCGAATCTGATTACTCAAACAAATCCTGGAGATCTCTTCATTTTGAGGAACGCTGGAAACATTGTTCCTGCATATGGTCTTCAATCTGGAGGAGAAGTCGCAACCATTGAGTTTGCTCTAGTCGGGTTGGGAGTCAAAGACATAATCATTTGCGGACACTCGCTGTGCGGCGCAATGAAAGGAATTTTGGACCCGAATTTGCTGAAAGAAATGCCTTCCGTGAAATCTTGGTTGACTCACGCTGCGGCTACCAAGCGAATCATCGATGAAAACTACAAGGATTTGTCGCCGGAAGCGCGCATGAATGCCGCGGTTCAGGAGAACGTGCTTGTCCAGATTGAAAATCTGCGTACGCATCCGGCGGTCGCTGCGCGGCTGGCGCGTGGCGAGCTGACCTTGCACGGTTGGACTTACAAGCTGGAAACGGGTGAAGTGTTCAGCTACGACACGGAAGAAGGGCAGTTCTTGCCCATTACCGATGTGCAGGTTGGTATGGAACGCCGCAAAGCCCGCAAAGCAGTTGCCGGAGAAGTGCAAATCTAGTTCGCGGACCGTGGATCGCAGATCATGCGTCGCGGATCATGCGTCGCGGATCATGCGTCGCGTGTCATGCGTCGCATGATCGCCAAATGGCTATTCGCGCCAGAAATCGAGTACGAACTCAGCGACTTTGTTTACACTCAGACCGTTCTCGTCTAAGAGAATCTGTCTGGCACCATGCTCGACAAAGTTGTCGGGAATGCCCAGTGTGACGATTTCGGCTTGGCGCAAACGTGGATTGCGCACTCTCTTTTGCGCTGCGAATTCCAAGACTGCTGCACCGAATCCACCGGAGACGCATCCTTCTTCGAGTGTGACGATCTTGATGGATGGATCATCGACGAATCTGGAAAGCATTCTGAGATCGAGCGGTTTGGCGCATCGAGCATTGACGATGGTGGCATTGAGTCCAGCACGTTGCATAGCAGGCAGTGCTGCGCGGGCTGTCTCTACCATCGATCCGAATGCCAGAATCACAACTTGGCTGCGTGCCGAGGCGCGACCATTTACGCCGCTGACGAGTCTCGTGTAAGAGCCGGCGTGCACAATTTCCCAGGTGCGATAGTCGATTGGCTCGAACGGACGATCGGCAGGGTAAGTACGTTCTCCGTCTACGGCCTTTTCTCTGGGGAACCTAATCGCAAGCGGACCTCTGCAATCTTTCAGGGCGGAGTAGAGCATGTTGCGAAGTTCGGTGGCATCTTTGGGTGCAAGCACCGTGAAGTTCGGAACCGATCGCAAGAACGCCACATCGAAAACGCCTTGATGCGTTTCGCCGTCTTCGACAAGACCACCACGGTCGATACCGAAGATTACAGGCAGATTCAATATCGCAACATCGTGAATCACTTGATCCATCGCTCTTTGCAAGAATGTCGAGTAAATCGACACTACAGGCTTCAACCCGGCCTTTGCCATACCGGCGGCCATGGTTACTGCGTGCTGTTCGCAAATCGCGACGTCGAAGAAGCGCTCAGGATAGACTTTCTCGAATTTCACCAAGCCGCTGCCTTCAGCAGTCGCTGGAGTGATTGCCACTAAATTCGGTTCGAACTCAGCGATCTCAATCAAAGCTTGGCTGAAAACATCCGAGTAGGTTTTTGCTTTGGGTTTCGGCTGCTGCTCGACCTTTTCGCTCAGAGTGGGCTCTAGGCTGAACGCCGTCACGCCGTGATATCTGATCGAATCTTGCTCAGCTGGTTTGTAGCCTTTGCCTTTTTGCGTAATGACGTGAATGATTTGCGGCGTATCCAAGTCTTTGACACGGTTGATCGCATCAATGACTGCGCCCACGTCATGTCCGTCGACAGGTCCGCTGTAATCGATGCCGAGTTTTTCGAACACGATTCCAGGCGTGTCGATTCGTTCTTTAGCCTGTTTCTTGACGGAAAGAATGAGATCCCACATTTGCGGCGTAAGGTGAATCTGGTCAAGACGATCTTCAATCAGATCAAGTTTTTGCTTGATGTCTCTGTAGAAGAACGTCTCCTTGATGCGCTTCATATACTGCGAGAAGCCACCGACGTTTTCGCTGATCGACATCTCGTTGTCGTTGAGAATGATCAGAACGTTCCTCTGAATATGTCCAAGATGATTGATAGCTTCGAGCGCCATGCCACCAGTCAACCCGCCGTCGCCGATGACTGCGATTACTTTGTGGTCTTGCTTGAGATGGTCGCGTGCAATTGCCATGCCGACAGCCAGCGAAACCGAAGTTGAGCTGTGACCGGCGTTGAACGAGTCGTGCTCGCTTTCGAGCGGATTGATGAAGCCGCTGAGCCCTTTGAATTGGCGCAGAGAATGGAACTTATCACGCCGGCCCGTAAGCATCTTGTGCACGTAGCACTGGTGGCCGACATCCCACAAGATTTGGTCTTTCGGTGTTTCAAACACACGATGGAGCGCCAAAGTGATTTCGACGATGCCGAGGTTGGACGCGAGGTGTCCGCCTGTCTTCGACAGGCTGCTCACGATCTCTTGCCTGATTTCGCCGGCGAGAGACTGCAGCTGCTCAGGCGAAAGTTTTTTCAATTCGGCTGGCGAAAGAACTGCGTCAAGAAATGATGTGGGGGTTTTTGTTAGTGTGTACATGAGTCCTGTAATCCATATAGGACAGTTATACAGGCGTAAATCATAGCAACCTGAAATTCTGGCGGGCCTTAATAATTTGGCCTTGTAGCAAAGGCTTTGCGTACTCTTTACCTACCAGAGCCATTTCTATATGTCGGCGCTATTATGTGAATTACTTAAATTGGTAGCACCCACCAATCAACATCAAAATGTGGTGATTTGGATGTCCAATGTTGTCGTCCAATTTATAGTGTCGGTCGGTTCTCGGGAGTCAGTCGTTTTGTTCGAAATCAAAAGTCTCAAAGTAATTTCTTTGGTTGGTTTGTCCAGTGTCTTGATAAACGGCGCCCTTTCAGGGGCGGCACAGGCGGAGGGAACGGCTTCGTCTTCGCCGGTGACAGCCTCTCCAGATTCACCCGGCACATCAACTCAGCCGAAAGCGCCAACTGCCCTAGGCGGCGTGCCGTCAGAGACATCGACGGCATCGACGGCATCAACGGCATCAACATCGACGGCACCGACGGCATCTACGGCATCGACGGCATCAGAGGTGGGAGCGGCGACTGGGTTCCATGAACTCAAGCTCCGTCTTTCCGGTTCGATGTGTTTGGCTTGCCTGCATGAGCTTCAACGAAAGCTGCGCAAAATCACGGGCGTCAAGGCTGCGATCGTCATGCCTCCGCTCACCAGAATTCAGAGAGAGCCCAATCTGGAAAAGTACGCAGAAGCCCGAATCATCTACGACACCAAGAAACTGACGAAAGAGCAGCTCAAAGTCTTTATGGAGCGCCACGACTTCCAACCGTGGAACCTAGAGGACTTCGAAACCACTGCCGTCACGCTGAAAGACGATCCCAAAATCTTCTGGAAGGAAGAGTAATTTCGCGGGTTCACAGCTCGCGGCGACCTTCAAGCGCTTTGGAAAGCGTGACGTCATCGGCATATTCGAGGTCGGCGCCGACAGGCAAACCGAAGGCGATGCGGGTAACTTTGGTTCCTAGTGGTTTGAGCAAATGATTGATGTATAGCACCGTGGCGTCTCCCTCGATTGTCGGGTTGATCGCCAAAATCACTTCTTTGACCTTGCTTTCATCGACCCGATGCAGCAACTCCTTGATGCTCAATTGATCCGGCCCCTTGCCCTCAAGCGGCGAAATCAGCCCGGTGAGCACGTGGTAGGCGCCTTTGAATTCTCTTGTGCGTTCCAGGGCAATCACGTCTCGGGTCTCTGCAACCACGCAAACTACGTTCTCATCCCTGGTTCCGTCCTGACAAATCTCGCAAGGATCATTTGCCGACATATTGAAGCACCGGCTGCAGTTCTTCACTTTCTCCTTGGCTTCGACGATAGACTCAGCCAGTTCCGCCACATCATCAGAATTCATACCGAGCACAAAGAACGCCATGCGTTGAGCCGATTTTGGCCCAACGCCCGGAAACTTCTGAAATTGCTCGATTAGCTTGGCGAGCGGCGGAGTGAAGTACACAGCCGTCTAGAAACCCATTCCCGGAGGAAGCGCCAAACCGGCTTTCGTCGCCTTGTCTTGCATCAATGCTTGAGCTTTGTACATTGCATCGCTCACTGCTGTGAGTATGAGATCTTCGAGCGTATCGACATCTTCAGGATCCACGGCTTCTTTCTTGATTTTCACGCGCGTGAACTTCATCGAGCCGGTGCACTCGACTTGGACTGCGCCGCCGCCGGCGGTTCCTGTGACGGAAACAGTGTCGAGTTCGCCTTGCATTTTCACAAGGCTCTCTTGCATCTTCTGCAAGTTTTTCATCATTTGGCCAAAATCTGGCTGCTGCTGCATCTCAAAACCCTCGGTGACAAAGAAACACTGGGAACGCACGGTTTGTCGTGACCGCCGCCTCATGCTTGCACATTATCGCACTAGCGATAACTTAGCCTGCAAGCGGCTTCGAGCAGGTGGTAAATCTTCTTTAAAGATGCGACCACTTGATGTGGCCACGGTCTGCGATGTCTTTATACTGATCGGCTATCGGAAGCATGTAGAGAGCGCTCAAATAGAGCTTATTGGAGTAAATCATGCAAGACTTTGAAACGACTGCCGACGAAACCAATGCAGACGACGAAAAGGAGTGTTTCGGCGAGCGTTCTGGTCAGGCTGCAAAAAGCCTGATTAAACGCCTAATTCTTCTCATCTCATTCGGACCGGGGATTTTAGGATTTCTGTGGCTACTTGGACGCATCTTCAAAAGATAGGGTTAGACGATCCTCTCAAAGCGCTGTCTCAGCGCTGTCCTGCATACTATGCACGGTATGCGGGGGCTGACGATGAGTTCGGCTATCGGCTCGAAACTTTTGCCAAATGGATGCCGCTTTTTGATTTCCTCTACGAGGACTATTTCAAAGTAGAGGTTCGCGGTATTGACAACATACCGGGCGAGGAGCGAGCTCTTCTGGTCGGTAACCATTCCGGAGTGCTGCCGCTTGATGGCGCGATGATCACCATCGCAATGTGCCATGAACACCCGTCACCAAGACGTATTCGATACTTGGCCACGGACTGGTTCTACCAGGTTCCTGGTCTCAACGAATGGGTCACGGAAACCGGGCAAGTACGCGCAACGAAAGAGAACGCAACCAAGCTTCTCGATCGTGGCGAACTCGTCGGCATCTACCCTGAAGGGTTGCGAGGAGTGGGCAAGCCTTATGCGGAACGGTATAGGATGCTCGATTTCCACCCAGGCTTTGTGCAACTTGCCATTGCGACACAGACGAAACTGATTCCAGTCGCCACTGTCGGTGGAGACGAGATTTTTCCGAACCTCGTCAATCTGAAGTCGGTGGCACGCATTGTGCAGATGCCGTTTTTCCCGGTGACATGGGCATTTCCATGGTTGCCGTTTCCGTACATGTTCTTTCCGCTTCCTGTCAGATGGCTCATCAACATCAAAGAGCCTATCGATTTCGGCTATCCGCCTGAGAAAGCGAATGACAAGAAGTTGTGCTTAAAGTTGGCGCGTGAAATTCAACACGATATACAAAGCGACCTCAACCGCCTTTTGAGAGAACGCAAGTCCACCTTCACCGGCTGGGATTCTGAGGATGCCTAACTTTCGGTAACCCGTCACCACATTCTGGGAGGCTAAGACCCATGGGCGAGTTTACACAGTCATATCGAGGATTTCTGAAAAAGTCCTTGAAGTCAGATCGATATTACGGTTTTGATGTTCGTGCATTGGCGCGCATTGAGCCACTGTTGAGCTTTCTCTACCATGAGTGGTGGAAAGTAGATCTTTCCGGTTTGGAGCATTTGCCGGAGTCCGGACCTGCAGTTATTGTGGGGAACGCCGCAGGTGGATTCGTTCCGTGGCCTGCATTGATGCTTATCTACGGGCTGATGGCGCAGAAAGAGAAGCCGCGCCGCGTGCATGTGCTTATGGATATTGACTGGATTGAAGACGAAAGATTGCGTGCAATGCTCGTCGAAGTCGGCTTCCAGCCTTTGACTTCGCAAAACATGAAGCGCTTGATCTCCAAAGGAGAGTTGGTCGCGATCTTCCCCGAAGGCGCAGCCGGAGCTTGCAAGCCTTACAGCGAACGCTATCGCGTCATGGATTTCGATTGGACGAAACTGCTTCCAGTTGCCGAAGAAGGAACTCGACTCTTCCCACTTGCCACTATGGGTTGCGACGAAGCACTGCCAGTCGGCTGGAACCTATCTTCCCTGGCCAAGTTCGTTGGTCTTCCGGCATTTCCAATCACGCCGTTTTTTCCATGGTTTCCGTTTCCCGCGAATCTGGCATCGCTGCCTGTGAAGTGGAAAATGAAAGTCATGAAAGATCAGAAGTACAAGACTTCGCAAGACCGCGACAAGCTGGAAGAAATCTCAAAGAATCAAGCGCGCTATCTCGAAGGTGAGATTCAAGCCGAACTGAATCGCATGCTTCGGGCAAGGCACCGCAACATTCTCTAAATATCTGGTGCTCCGCGCCACGCGCTTGTCCTATGCTGTTCTAAGTTCCGTGACTTCCTGCAAAATGCGCAGCGCAGTCAATTGGGCGCGATGTGCAACGTAAGGATGCTCGTCTTCTGCGAGAACTTTGAGCACAGCAATCGGCACGTTATAGCTTTCAGCGAGTCTATAGCGTACATCCGGATTCTCGTCGCGCACGAGTTTCCAGATCGTCTTTATTGTCGTGTTCATGTTCTCAGCCACTGCGGCTCTTACTTGTGGATCGGCATTTGTCGCCAGCCGAGCCAGAGTCGTAGCGTGTGTTCTCGGGTTTTCGGCAATACGCTCCAATAATGAGGGCGTTGCTTCTCTGGTTAAATGGTCCAGAACCGGGGGCGGAGTATTAGGGTTGATCGCCAGCAACCAGCGAATTTTTGCCGCTTCGAGCGCCGCTGCTCTGCTGCTATCAGATTGCGGCTTCTTGCGGGATTTTACGGCTACGCCATTTTGATTTCTGGCGTCGTTCGCGTCTTCTTCTCGATTACACAGTAACACTTTAAGTGCCTCCCTGATCTGTGTCTCTGGTTCATCCCACTGAAAGGTATATGCAAATGACAGATCGTATTGGTCTGCTCTAGGCTTTGCTTCGTTGTTCACGCTCGCAGGCGCGGCACGGGATGTGTTCTGATTCAATGTTTTATGACCTCGGCAAAAACTGCCCCCCACAACCGACGACACGAAGTCACAACAAAGTGCCTGGTACCATTATTAACGACAGCTCATCCGGCGCTTGATAGTCCAACATATAAATGTGTACGGGTTCGTCTATAAAACTCTTGCAAGACCCTTGCTGCGGTTGGCTTTTCAAGACATTTGCTTCCACGACGCCGGTAAAGGGTGCAATTCGGCAAGCGATGGTGTTTGATTTCGGCAAGCGCAGTTTCCCTGTGCGGGTTCGGTATGTGCAAAAAAGTGAGCCCGGAAAGCTTTGATGGACGGGGCTTTTCGGTGTCGAAGTTTTGCACATACCGAATCTACCCAGGTGACTCCGTACCTGTGCGGGTTCGGTATGTGCACAAAAGTGCGACTGGAAAGCGGCGATGGACGGGGCTTTCCGGTGTCGAAGTTGTGCACATACCGAATCTACCCAGGTAACTCCGTACCTGTGCGGGTTCGGTATGTGCAAAAAAGTGAGCCCGGAAAGCTTTGATGGACGGGGCTTTTCGGTGTCGAAGTTTTGCACATACCGAATCTACCCAGGTGACTCCGTACCTGTGCGGGTTCGGTATGTGCACAAAAGTGCGACCGGAAAGCGGCGATGGACGGGGCTTTCCGGTGTCGAAGTTCTGCACATACCGAATCTCCTCAGGTGACTCCGTACCTGTGCGGGTTCGGTATGTGCACAAAAGTGCGACTGGAAAGCGGCGATGGACGGGGCTTTCCGGTGTCGAAGTTCTGCACATACCGAACC
>CAYZJR010000059.1:0-17338 GCA_964478655.1 uncultured Candidatus Obscuribacterales bacterium | reverse complement strand
GGAAAGCGGCGATGGACGGGGCTTTCCGGTGTCGAAGTTCTGCACATACCGAACCAACCAAGGGAAAACGTTTCCTTCAAAAACGACACTCGCCGGTTTGGCACGTTGATCTCATCATGACAACCGGTCCGATCGTCTATTGAATTTTTGATGTGCCGATAGTCTTAGCTATGTGGCGTATCGACACAACTGCGAGAAAAAACGTTTGATCTGCTGGCCGGTTGGTTCTTCTTTGATTTCGAATGTTCGTCTTGCCATTTCAATTGTGCGGAACTTTTGCCAACAGTTGGTGCGTTCCAATTTTGAATCTTTGATGCGGCTGATTGTCGCATCGGCTCGAGAAGAAACATAAGGGTTTTCGTCTTCAACTAGCATTTTTAGAATGGGCATCGGGAGTTGATGGTTTTCTGCGAGCTGATATCTAACATCAGCGTCGTCGTCTTTTGCAAGTTTGGCCAGTGTGTCGAATGGCGTATTTGCGTTGTCGGCAACCGCTGCTCTCACATCCGGATTGGCATGGCATGCGAGGTTCACCAGAGTGTGAGCGGGAGTGCTTGGGTTGGTTGCGATTAGTTCCAATACTGCTGGTGGACTGTTATCTGCGAGTTGCTCCAGCAAGCCTGACGCAGTATAGGGACTACTTGCTAACATCCAGTTGCTCCTTGTATTTAAAATGCTTTCGATGTCCGCTTGGGCCGGAATGGCGGAACCGTGTGCGAATGTGTGTTGTAGTGTCATGCAAAAACTAGGTCCAACTACGTTCATTCCGCTTTGGCCTCCAAGTCCGATATGGGGGGAAGAGCGAAGAACACTGCATCAGTGTTCGCTGTGTAGATTCCAATTTTGTTCGCCGCTCACATGTCTATACGGGCACAACGAAAATTGGACACGCATCTCAAAAGTTTTTGCTGACGCGTCTTATGGCGCCGCGTTGGTCTCGACTGGTTTGCGCCGCAACTAAACGAAACGAAACTACACCTGCGCCGTGTGTCTCGATTTCCAGATATCAATCGCCACGTCTCGCTTCTTGCGACCTTCGTGTTCGATTTTTTCCCGTTCTTGCAGAGTCAAAAGCTTGTCGAAAACTCGGTCGCCGATGTTGGCTGCTGCTTTAGATGTTTTGTAGTTGAGATCTCGTGCGATATCAGTCCAGCTTGCGCCGCCTACCAATAGGTCCATGAGCCGCGCTTCTTTAGCCGAGATGTCTTCTCTGAAAAACACGTGACGCATCTCGCTCGAAACCATCACAACTTCGCCTTCAATCGCCATTTTTAGTTCGGAGACGACGCGTGGAATGTGTTCCACCGGTGCATGTTTGCATAAATAACCATCGCAACCCGCTGCCAGAGCGCGTTGCCCGTCTTCAGTGGCACGGCTATTGGTAAGGACTACAATCGTTCCATAAAAACGCTGCTGTAACCGCACCTCTTCCAAAATTCGCAGCCCTGCTCGCGAATCGGTGTGTGATGCATGCGGAACATTTGGTAATTGAAGATCAAGAAGAATGCACTGAATGTCTTGGAGACCGCCGCTCTTGAAAAACTGCATCGCCTCGCTTTCGCTTCCTATGACTTTGGCGATTTCCATCTCGCCATCGTCTTCCAGACTCTCTTTTAGAATCTCGGCGAATCCTTCATCATCTTCTATGAGAAGAATGCGTGTCATGGAACCTCCTGGTAACGATCGGTTGGCAAGTCGGAGCCGTCCGCTTGCGATTGTACTTCAAATCCGGTGCGACGCATCTTAAGCGAGAAGGTTGCACCTTTGCCTGGCGTGCTTTCGACGGTGATGGTTCCGCCCATTTTTTCGATGATGGTTCTTACGATGCTAAGACCCATTCCCTGTCCTTCTCTTTCTTTGTTCATTCGGTATCCTTCTTCGAATACCTTGTCCAGCGCTTCGGCGGGAATGCCTTGACCGTTGTCGCTTACTCTGATGAAGACGACTTCGGGTTCGGCTTCGACATTGATTCTAACCTGTGTACCTGGTGCGTTGTGTTTGAGGGCGTTGCCGATGAGATTGTCGATGACGCGGGAAAGTTCTACTGCGTTTCCGATTACCCAAAGCGGCTCGGACGGAATATCCAAATCAACATGTGAGCCCGTGATTTCCGCCAATGACTTTTCCAGGGAGACGATGTCGCCGACGACCTTTGCGACATCGCACACAGTGCGCCTTCTGTCGTCGGATTCGCTTGAGGCTTCGTCATAAGATCTGACTAGTTCCTGAATTAAAGTAACCAGGTGATCTGAGGTTTTGACTAAGCGCTGAACTTTCAATTCGGCGCCGTGCGAGTCGAGTCCGTCGTTGATGAGTTTGGCCAATGTCCAATTGAGCACCGAAACTGGTGCCTTCAGGTCATGGTTGATTCTTTGGGCAAACTCTTTGCGGCGGATTCTGTCTGCGACCATAGCCTCTGTTTTTGCTTTGTTGGTTTGCAGCTCGATTTCAGCTTCGTATTTGCCTTGCGCCAATGCGAGCTTCTCTTGTGCCGCCTTGAGTTGCTGTTGAAGGGCTTCGAGGCGTTCGCGATCGCGTTCCCACAAGGTGGCTGCTAACGCGCCAATAGTAAGAGCTACAGCAGGCACAACAAGAGGAACAATCAATCCTGTATAGGCAAACAATAGATGTGCGGTGATGAACGCAGTGGCGATCATGAATATGTAGCTGACCAGATCGAGAAACAATCCACGAAACATGTTGCGTTGAAGATCGGCACGAGTTGAGGGTTTTCCCTTTCTTAGAGGAACATGCAAGCCTGCTGCCAGTAACACGATTCCCATAAGAAAGATGACTTCTTCTGATGGTGAAAGTCTGCGCGGCCAACTTTGGCGCGAGATTGTTTCAAGCGCCTGCACGAGAATTTCCGAGCCGCTTCGCTGGTTCACTCCGAGATTCGTAAGCGGTGTACTGTAGACATCGACGACGCCGTCTCCGAGCACAACGATCGCGTCTTTGAGAGTCACGTCTTCCGATTGGGATGATTTCATTTCCCTTTTCGTTTCTGGATTGAGTAGGTAAGTGATTGGCCGAACCGGATATGCCTCAGAGTTGGGAGGTCCTGCAAAGTCAATGTCCATTACGACCGGCAAGTTTGTAGGAACTGTCTCGCCTATCTGTTCTAGCGCTTTGACCACAATTGATTTTTCTTCGCCGGTGCTGGTCGGCATTTTGCAAACCATGCGACGTACGACCTGATCTTCATCGAGCAGCACACCGGTTGTTCCGAGGTGTTCGTCAGCGGGGTTCGATCTGATTGGAGTACTGTCAGCATCAACGTTTTCTATTTCACTGAGTTGTTCGAGCACACCTGTTGGCGATGAGCGCTGTTGAACTTGCAAAACACGATCGGAACTTCTTCTATTGACCGTGCTTGCCATCAAAACCGGTGTCTTTCTTCCGGTGGCGCCAGACTTGAGATCGTGGATCGCCTGCGCGAGAATGCGATCTCCTTCGCGGTATTGTGGAAAGTCGTTGTCTAGAATAATCAGCTTTACTTGGGCGTCTGCCAGGTAGCGCAAAATGTCCGCTACTGCTGTCCGCGACATCGGATACGTAAGCAGTGGCTTCATCCATGGATGCGCTTTGATTGCTTCTAAAGGAGGTTCGTCTTCCAAGAGGTGATTGAAAATTACGATGTTGTGTTTGGGCTTCGGGTGATTTTCTTCAATCAGCCAGCTCAATGTGTAGTCCCAGGCAAACCATTTGCGCGGAATTTCGTGCTCTTCGTGGTAGTTGTAGAGCTTCTGCGGATTGAGCCGCTGCAACGACTCCGGCGTCCACTTCAACCATCTTCTGCTCTCGAAGCGCTGGTTTATGGTTTGCAGTTCGGCGCGGGTGAAAACACCAGACAACGTGAGGGCAATGCCACAAGCAAAAGCAACTACAACATATACAACAAAGAGTTGCAATCCTGGGCGTTGTGCGTGTTTCCTGATGTCTATAGAAAACTTCCTAAACTACTGATTGGTCTGCTACTCGCGTTACCAGAGTTAGTGTCCCAAACCACCTAAGGCGCCGCCCAAACCACCTAAGGCTCCACCGACACCGCCAAGCGCTCCGCCAACACCGCCTAGAGCGCCGCCGACACCACCCAACAGCCCTCCGCCGCCGCCACCACCACCGATGCCACCTACGACACCGCCGATGCCTCCGACAGTTCCACCCAATCCGGTAACTGCTCCGCCGACTCCACTGAGCACAGAACCACCTGCGCCGCCGACACCACCCACGATACCGCCTCCGGCTCCACCGACACCTGAAAGCACGCCGCCAAGTCCAGGCTGGATGCCGGCGCCACCCAGCAGTGAGGTTCCACCCAATAAGGATGTGTTCGGCGCCAACAATGCAGCGTTGCCTGTGCTGCCCGTGTTAGCCAGACTGCCGAGCTGATGGAGCACTCCATCGGTTTGCTTGTTTGTGAAATGACCAGTTGCGTTCTTCGTCAGCCCGCCCGTGAGAAACGGCTGAGAACCCATCAAGTGAGCGCCAGGGGCCTGACCGATGATGCCGTGGGGCGGCCAGTTTTTGAGTGCTGCAGCCGGCAAACTGAGTTTTGAAATGGCGCTTGGACCGAGATCATAAGCCAGTTTGACAGGCAGTCTCACAACTTGCACGCTACTAAGGAGAGTTCCATCTGTGATGCTGCCAAGGCTGCCCAGAGTTTGTTGCACGAGTGCAAGACTCGGGAAGACGGTGCCGAAAACACCGGTGAGCAGTGGGTTTGCCAGAAGTGCGTTCAAGTCTATCGGCAACAACGATGTGATTGTTGATGTGGTTTCGAAAAGTGGAACAGCCGAAAGTGCATTCGAAGTAGTTTGATTCAATCCGGCAAATGGAGTTGCAGCGACACTGGCAGCCGCCGTTTGTGTGGCTCCCAATGCGGTTGTTGCATTGTGAGCTGCTTGAGTTGCGCTCAAGGCTCCTGCAAATGCTTGCGAGTTTTGCAGCGGTTGCGCCTTCGAACTCACTTCGTAGACGGCACCAGGGGTGAGGCGCACGACGCTGTGATCGCTGCGGTTGAGAACATCGACTGTTCCTTCCAGAACTGTCAATCTCGACGCTTTCTCGGTGGCTTGAACCAGCACTGTGGTGCCGCGCAATCTGGCCTGCAATAGGTTTGTCCAAATAACGTATTCAGACTTGTCCTTACGTTTTTTGTCGAGATTGAACAGCATTTCGCCGCCGAAAAGGTAAACCAGGCGCTGGTTTGGGGCGATTGCGTAGACTGACTTTTCCCAGGCTCTAGACGTCACATGACGCCATGTCAGCTCAGCCCAAGACTTCTCGCCGGTGCCGATCTGCATGCCTTCCATAAGCTTGTCGCCCACTTTTGCGGGCACTGGGTCGCCCCAGGTTTCGCGGTTCCAGTCGACGAAACCACGGCGATAAACATCGCCTTTTGTCTCAGTCAATCTTGCCGTGCTTGGATCTTTTGCCGCTTCTTTTGCGGCTTCTTTCTTGGTCATGCCGCTTGCTGAGCTGCCACTATCGTCAGTTTTTGGATTGGCTGCGTCCACGAGGGTTTTGACTGAATCCAGCGTTTGAGAGGTTTTTGCGCCCACTCCTGCGGCGACAAACGGCAGCAGTAAGAGCGTCGAGAGAACGCATGTGAACACTTGCCGCAATCGGACTCGCATTGAATACACCTTAGGACGGATGTTTACGATATTAAGGCTTGCCATCAATTCTGTCATACCCGAAACTATATAACTTTTGTACCCATTTCCCTATAATGCGGGCTAGACGGGCAATTGGGCTACCTCGATATAGGTAACTGGAAGAGCAATTTTCGTCGTGTTGACCGGTCTCTTCCGTATGGTTTTGACGTTTATCCGCAGCGATTTCATTGTCGGACTCCACTTCAATCGGCATCGGTGCGCTCGACCAATATGCATCGTCGCAATCAGGAACCGTGTGTAATTGATGTATGAGTTTCAGCGCTTTTCCAAGTGTCGATACAGTGTCGAATGTATTTTCAGTAGCTTCGCTTCGAAGGTTTGAGCTATTCGAATTGCTTATGCTGTCAGAATATTGAATACCTTCATTGTCCGGCTGCGAAGGCCAGACAGGAGTTGGATTGAGTGTGACCATTTTCTTTTACCGATCTTCGTAACCGGTCTGCCTGCACAATTCAGCTGATAGTAATGCTACTTTGCCTTGAACGATTTCTGCATTTTCGTTTTGCAAAGCAGTATAGACTTCGGCCAATGA
The DNA here is from genome assembly GCA_964478655.1 of uncultured Candidatus Obscuribacterales bacterium. GTDB lineage: Bacteria > Cyanobacteriota > Vampirovibrionia > Obscuribacterales > Obscuribacteraceae > CAYZJR01. The sequence continues at coordinate 11,125 of CAYZJR010000059.1, read as the reverse complement.
TCGTAACGCTAAGCATGTTGTGATGTGCTTTTCGCCGAAATTCTTCGTGCACAGGTCGGCTACTTGCTTGTATAAAATTGCTGCTTCCTTCAGACTTCCATTGCTCACATGCACATCTGCCAAGCCGTATGAGCAGGCGATTATCGCTTTGTGATCGAGGTCGTCAGCGTCGTACAAAAAGTTCAGGATTCTTTCATATAGTTGTTCAGCGACAGAAAAATTGCCGCTGTCATGACACGCAAAAGCCCATTCCAGCCACCTGAGCTCGCCCGATTCGATTGAGTCCATAAACATAGATCGTCGATCCGAAATCTTCGAGGAAGTAAACATAAACTGGAACCAGTAACACAAGATAGCGCCCGGTTGGGCGCGTGAGAGGGTTTTGCTTGTCTGTTTGATTGGAAACTTAAGCAGAAATGGCTGAACCATTTCTTGGAGTATTTCACAATCGTTTCCAACAGAGCAATTGGAAATGTCGTCTATCCCGCCGTGGTGGAGGCTTTTCGAACCCCAAAGATCGGCTCGCTGAGCCGTTTTATGCTTGAGTCTGTTTGTTGTGCTAGCTCAACAGTGGCTCGTCATGCGGGTTCCAATTGCTTTGTTGGAATCGGGTTAGCTAAACTTAAACTGGCGCCTAGTACGCCCAGTCCCTGATATTCAACGAACCTTGCACTTTCCCTTGCGTTGGTACCATGGCGCCTTTAGGTGAATTACTATGGACATGATTGTCGAAGCGGAAAAAATCGCTCAGAAAGTGGTAGACAGCCTGGTGACCGAGGTGTGCTACCGATCTGATATGGATCGGCTACACAAGCTTCATGAGAAGCAGCATTTAGAGCCGCATTCCAATGATTCAGTAATAGAACAAAAAGAAGAAACAGCAGGAACAGTTGAGGTCAATACTGACATTGAACCCCACTCTACCGAAGTTTCTCACTCATACTGGAGACAACGAAGAAGAAGCGCAGAATTGATGCGCTTAGTCTTGGCGGCGGATTGTTCGAATCCAGTAAACATACAAGGAAACCTTAGTTTAGCGGGACACGGAGTCGAGCGGCGCAGCGCCGAAGAGGGGACAAACCAGCACACTAACGACATGGTTGTTGTGCCGCTCGATGCCGATCTTTCTTTTCTCAAACAGTTGGCAAATAGTGAGGATACCCCAGTGCATTTATTGAAAGAACTCGTCAAAACCTGCAACGTCGAAATCCGTGAAGCATTGGTCGATAACCGAAATGTGACGGTCGAGCTCCTGATGATCCTGGCTCGGGACGAATCATGCGACGTTCGTTATGCACTTGCTGAGAATCACAACGTTCCAAAAGAAGTGCTGGAAATTTTGAGTGAGGACGATAATCCTTATGTGCAATACCGCGCACAGAGCACTCTAACCAGACTCAACGTTGGCGTTAAGCCGGCTCAAGTAATTCAACCTCAATTTGGACGAAACGCACGACCGCTCGGTAAGGTTGCGGCCGTTTGATTCTGCGCTGGACAGAGATCGCTCGTTTTTCCTAAACACAGATATCGTGCTGCTTAACACGCAGCGCAGAAACCTTCTGGTATTGTTGAAAGATGAGCTGTCATTGCTGGAGACAGTCTACAGATGACTACACCTGAACAAGAGTGCCAAGCGGCGAAACTTTGCCTCGAGATTGATGTCTTGAGCGACGATGTTGATCGTATTCGTTGGACGATGGCTGTTAACCCAAATACTCCTCCTGTCGTGCTTGATAAACTCACGCGCGTAGGAGGTGCTCGGCTTCTGGAGAGGATAGCCGAGAATCCGCGTGCATCGAAAGATACTCTCGATGCATTAGCCCGCCATGAATGTGCCGATGTTCGTGCGGCAGTCGCAGAGAACTTAAACGCCACAGAAAATACTTTGTGGCTTCTCGCTTCTGATGAGTGTCCCGACGTCAGATATAGATTGGCAGAAAGTTATAGCGTGCCATCTGCAATACTCGATGCACTGATTGAAGATAGTAATCCTTATGTATCTTATAGAGCCCAAACAACGCTTCGCAGGCGGGAAGTGAAAGCTTCCGATTCATCTGCGGAATGGCCTTCAATTACGCAAAACGATGAGCAATCGCGAAAAAAATTCGCATCGTCTTGATGAACCGCAAAAGACAAGGACTCTGAAGACCCTTTTATATTGCCTGTCTTTCGAGTGATCGCATCGTTCAAGTTCAACGGAACTTGAATCATATATATGCACAAACTTTTGTGAAAGATCAAATATGGGTTTTCGGTAGTAGGTTTATATGCTTGTTTATCTTCCGCACTCTGTGGAAACTGTTATGATGCAAATGGTGTTGGACAGACGACCTGAGTCCAACATTGAAGATACGCTCATGAACCAGAGGTACCCTAAAAGATACTTACCGCACACGGACAACCGGCGAAATGGTTGTTGTTGTATTTCAAAGAGAAGGCGAGTTAAGTACACCTCTGGATCATGAGTATATAAAGAGGTTTATTGCCGAAGCGGTGTATGGTGACAGGACGAGTGGGTTGGCGACGATATCCACTCGTTCTTGTTACCACACTCGACTTTGTGGGCAACCATAAGTGTTCCATCAAAAGGTGACGATCATAGCGAATTGAATGTGATCGTTGTGTGATGTTGAATGATCGCTGTCCGATACTTTAGCGACCGACAATCGCGTACGGTTCGTGAGTATCGATCATCGAAACGGCTGCTGCAGTCTTGATCAACGCTTCCAACAATCTCTTGCTGTCAGTTTGTGTTTCGTTTCGAAGTTTCGACAACAGATCATGTTTTAGCATCACATCTAAAATTGAAAACTCATCGGTGAGCCAAAAACACTCGTGAAATTGCCCGAGACTCTTCAGTCTGCGGCGGCGCACACCATCGTTCAAATGGCGCTCTAGAGCGGCTCTTTCATCGGCTAGCCGTACAACTGATGCTTCCTTTCCTGGACCCAAATCAATTCTCTTTTTGTCGTGATTCAAAAGAGACACAGAACCGCGACCAAAATCATGCAAGTCGAAGACGTGCGTGACGCTGTTATCAACGCAAACGAGAACCGCTGCGTTGCGCTTCACCAGCACCTTCGTATGTGGCGTCGACAACTCGACATGACGCGCCGGCTTCAGCAAGATTGCACCATTGTCAATCTGCAGATGATCCTTGTCGTTCACTTTTACAAGACAATCGTCCGTTGCTCGGATGAAGTGTGGTTCGTCCGCCGAGCGCACGGATTCTTGAGCGCTTCCTTTTAGGGGATTTTCGCTTGTGCCAATTGACCACGCCGGTTGAGCGCAGATCAGTGATATCGTCGCAGCAGTGAGCGCGAAAAAGTTTCTCACTTGGTCCTCGATTACGGACTCTACAAAATTGGCTCCCTTCCAATCGTACCACTGCTTTGTGACGGCTAAGCAATGGTCACGGTAGAGTTCGGCAAAAGCACCGAGTGATATTTAGAACTGGAAGTAGATAAACTTGGGCGCGGACTCCGGTGAAAATACCATTAGCGCGCAAATTATCAGAGCCAAATATGCAGCTTTCCAATACTTGTTTTGAATCGGCATGACGCCGAAGCTGTCTTTGAACTTGCCGCCAATTAAAGTTGCGACAAACAACACGGCAATTATCAACGGTGAGTACAGATAGATTGCAGGTCCTTCAATGCTGGGCAGTGTCAACTGCCAGTGCTGCACGCCGTTTGCGAGCGGCTCGAGCAAGAAGAGTTTCTTGAATACAGTCACCATTGTCTGTGTATTTTCAGATCGGAAAATCACCAGACTCATGCACATTGATTGGAACGTCAGAAAGATCGCAAATACATGAAAGACTTTTGTCTGCACAATTTTCTCAAGCGCAGGATGCTTTGAAACGAAGAAACGCCACGCGCGATGAATGACCAGAAGAAGCCCATGGTAAGCGCCGAAACCGACGAAGCGTAGCGCCGGACCATGCCACAGCCCGCAAAGGATCATCGTGATCATGGTGTTTCTGTAAATCGAAAGTTGCGATCCTTTGCTGCCACCAAGCGGGAAAAATAGATAGTCGCGCAACCACGAACCGAGCGACATGTGCCACCGACGCCAATATTCGGTGATTGAATCCGACATGTAAGGGAGGTTGAAATTGATAGGAACCTTGAATCCCATCAACTGCGCAGATCCGCGCGCGATGTCTGTGTAGCCGGAGAAATCGAAGTAAACCTGAAACGCGAAGGCGTAAACAGCAAGCCACAAATCCGCAGAACTCAGCGATGCTGGGTTCGCAAAACCTGCTTGAACAACCGATGCTAGATTGTCGGCAAAGACTACCTTTTTGAGCAACCCGAAAAGGATCAACTCAAACGCTTCGTCAAAATCCTTCCTGGTTATCTTTTGCGGAGTGTCAAGCTGCGGAATGAAGTCCTGGAAGCGCTTGATTGGACCGGCGATTTGCGTAGGGAAGAAACTGGCAAAAAGTGCAAACTTAGGAAACGATCTTATTGGTTGGCTGCCGCGATAGACGTCGGTGACGTAATGAATGAACTCGAATACGAAGAACGAAATGCCCAGCGGCAGAATGATTTCAAAAGGAACGGCAGGAATCGCTTTTCCCAGTGGAGCGATTGCGCTGTTGACTGTATCTCGCAGAAAGTACGTGTATTTGAAATAGCCAAGCAATAGGAGATTGGCTGCAATTGCTGCAACCAGCATGAGCTTTCTTTTCGCTTCGAACTTTGCGATCAGCAAACCCATCACATAGTTGAGAGCCGTCAAACCGAAAATCAAAAGACCGTACTCTGGCTTCCACGTCATGTAGAAGTAGTAGCTGGCGACCAAAAGAAGCGCTGTGCGAGCGCGCCAGGGCGTCAGCCAGAAGAGGCAGACGACAATTGGAAGAAACACCAGGTATGCAGCGCTATTGAATAACAAGTGTCACCTCACATACCAGTTTTCGGCTTTGACGAAGCGACACTATCTGTGCGATGCGATTTGATTACAGCAAGTCGCAAATCTTGATTGTGTTCAATGATGTGCGCAAGTTGCTTGACGAGTTTCTCTCCGCCAATTTCATTCATGTGCACCGCATCGCCAAAATCTGAAAACGCAAACTTTCCGCTTGCCTGCAAGTCAACAAACGTCGCGCCGTGTTCGTTCGCCACGTCTTTCATTACAGCAACACACTTGTCATAGACTCCAGGGGGGAACATTTTGATAGCGTCGTCAGACACTGGAAGATTGAGCAACACCGGATGAATGTTGTTTTCTTTGCAGTAGCTGAGACACTTGTTCAGCCAAGCCAATTGATTTTTGTAAGTGTCTTCTTTGAAGCGCTTCACTCGCCGCGAGAACTCGCTTGCTGTAGCGGCGATGTATGGTGTGTGTTCATTCGGCTTTGCAATGTTGACGCCTTCAACAACTTCTTGATTGTAGATTGCCCAGACTACGCTGAGCGGCTTGCTGTCGACCTTGCATGGTTTTGCGACCGTTCCCAAATATCCGCCAAACCTTTCTTTTGCGATTTGCGACAACAGCATTTGCAGATCGTGCTTTCGAGTTTCTACATAGAAAAACGGTGCGCTTCCGTAGTAAGCGCGTTGCCACAATTCCGGCATTGCAATATCGGCAACACAACTTGTGTCGGAGAAACGCTGCAGATAGCCCCAGTGATCGGAGGCTGCGGCGCAACAGAATCTGTTATCGATGAGGTCGCGCGGCCACAAACCCAGTACCACCACTGATGGCTTTCGATCACCGTGCATGAGACCTTTCATTGCAATGTACGCATCTGAAATCATCGCTCCCGGAAGCGCGAAGTTGAAGCATCGAGCATTGCTTTCGGGAATGGTTGATTTGATTTGATCGTCCAGCGCTACGCTTCGGTGATTGGTCACGATGTCGACGTTCTTCTGCAAATAGTTCGCTTCGTGCAACCAAATCGGATTCATCATCAAGGACGAACTAAGCAACACGACATCAGCAGGCGGCTTTTGCTCGAGAAACTCTCGTGTGGTCCACCAGACCCAACTTTTTGCAGCAAGCATGCTCTGTGGGTCAATTCGCTTCAGCGGATCGGCAAGCAGTAGCCCGGCGTTGAGTAGAAACACAAAACCGAGAGCTAGCGCAGTGGGGCTCTCCTTGATGGTTCTAAACGTCGCTTGGACGGATTTGTGAAGCCGTTCTAAGCTCATTAAGCGGTCTTTCGTAAGAAGCGTGGATTATACCGAGTTTTCAGTAGGTATAAATTTATTTCTGACAATGTTGCGTATGGCTCACCGGTGGCGGGTTTGGGGATGTTTGCAACTTCGCAACAAAACTATCGGGGTTTGTGTACTAGATTATGGGCTTTCCGGGCTTTCTCTTCTGTAATTAGCGATATGATCGGAATTGAAAGGTAGCTGTTAAGCCACTTTTCGGAAGTAAGAAACAAAAACAAGCTCATGAGTCACGGGCCCTGGAGTGGTCTTGCGGCTGCTATATGTCATTTGCGATTTTGCGCAAATTGCAAATCCTGGACCAGGGCCGTGCTCTTGGGTGTTCCCTCTGAAAGGGGGTGGACTCATGTTCAATGTTGTAAGAGGCATTTTTCGCGATAGCAATTCTGCGCAATTCGCAATAGAACAACTTGTGAAGGTTGGCTTCAAAGCTGAAGACATAGCGGTTTTTGGAACCGATGAAGAAGACCTGAGAATGTTGGCCGCACCGCTAGTCACCAAGACATATGATAAGTACATTTTCTATGGTGGCATATTTGGTGTCCTCATAGGAACATTCGCCGGCTTTTTCATGCCGCTTCCAAATACGGAACATCTCGTTGCTACGCCACTAATTTCTGCCTTTGTGGGTGGTGGCGCTGGGATGTGCATTGGGATGGTGTTTGGAGCTGTCCTCCATTTCGACATAGCCAGTGATGGCGGTCGCGTGCATCAAGCCCGGCTCCCGAAAGGAAAGGTGGTTGTTGCGATTCGCACTCGCACGCGCGATCATTATTATCTCGCGGAAGGCATCATGGATGATGCCGGTGCAACCGATGTAGTGGCCGCGCAAGAGGAAGACTTGCCGTCGATAAAGACTTCATTGTCTAACGATCTATAGACTATTTCCGCCCAGGCGCTGGATTCAACGACTTGATTCTGTTTTTCGCGTCTGCTGCGTACTGACCTGTTGGTGCACCGGCAACATATTTTTGGAACGCCGGAACCGCAAGTTTCGGTTGTTTCATTGCTTCGTAAATCAAGCCGATCCAATACCACGCTTCAACTTGTCCTTTGGGATCCATCTGCACTGCTTTGGTGTACGCAGCAAGTGCCGGGTTGTTTTGTTGAAGCATGAAATTGGCAGCGCCCAATGCGTTATAGATGCCTGCGTCTTCGCTCATTTTCAGAGCCGCTTCGAAGTCTGCTTTGGCACCTGCCGCATCAGCAGGGTTTGCTCCGAGCTTCGCATATCCAGACTGAATCAGTGGATCTGCCTTGGCGCGTTTAGCTCCAGCTAGCCAGTCAGTGTATGTCTTTTCCATTTTATTGAGGCTAATTGCTTTCTCGTAATTAGCAATCGCGTTATCGAGATCTCCTTTTGCTTGATAGCAAGTTCCCAAACTTCCGTAATAGGAAGCTTCGTTTGGTGCGAATTTGATCGCTTCCTGATACTTCGCAATCGCTTCGTCATACTTCTGTGCCGTTTGCAAATTGACGGCATCGTTGTATGCGTTCTGCGCATCGGCTCCTTGCTTGGCTTGCGCTTGCGTTACGAGGTGCTGAACCTTCGACGGATCTTTCGTTAGATCTGCGACCCTTTGTTTTGCAAGAGCAGCGTATGCACCCGTAGGTTGCGCCGCAACGTATGACTTGTAGTCAGCGATTGCTTGAGCTGCTTGATTGAAGTGCTCATCCAAAATTCCAATGAAGTAGTAGTCTTGCGATTGACCTTTGGGATCTGTTTTGATCGCTCTGTTATACATGTCGCGAGCTTTTTGAAAGTCTTCGATTTGTTGATAGCATGCCGCGAGGAACGTCATTGTTCCGGCATCGTTGGGTGTTATTGTCAGGACTTTTTCGTAGTCTGCAATCGCACCAGCGTAATCTTGCTTCCCATACTTTTCCGCGGCAGACGAGATTAGAGGAGCAGCCTTTTGTCCGCCTGCACCCGCAATGAGGTCGTTCAACGTCTTCTTCTGATCTGCGGTGAGACCGGGCAATGCCAAACACTTTTGATACCACTGCACAGCGGTGTCGATATCACCTTTTGCCTGGTATGCGTTTCCGAGGGCTGACGCATATGCGAGTTCTTTAGGCATTGCATTCACCGCTTTGGTGAACGCCGCAATCGCGGCATCATAGTCTTTGTTTTGGAACGCCTTCATACCCTCGTCATATGCAGTTTGAGCTGTTGCAGCTCCTGCGCGATCGGCTTGGGTTGCCAGTTTCTTGGTGTTGCTAATGTTCGCTGTCAATACTTTCGCACGATCTTTTGCATCGGCGATTACTTTTCCAGTCGGAGCAACCTGAATGTACTTTTGGTAGCCAGCGAGCGCGCGTTGGCCTTGTCCGTTGTTCTCATCGATTGCAGCCATATACACGAGGTTGTCGACTTCACCTTTTGGATCTAGGTCGTAACCTTTCTGATAAGAACCTCGTGCGTCATTGAACTGATCGTTTTGCTGTTGCGCGCCACCAAGGTTGGTCCAAACTCTTGCTGTGGCCGGGTTCTTCGGCGGCAGAATTTGAAGTGCCTGTTGGTAGAGACTAATAGCTGTTGCATTGTCTCCAGCTGTTTGTTTCGCAACAGCGTCTTGAACAATTGGATCAGCCTTGGATGCTTTGCACTGATCGATCAAGTCTGCATACTGTGGATTCTTAGGATCGATTGCCTGGGCTTGCATATATGCGTTGATTGCCGCATCCCAGTCCTCTGGTTTATTGGTCTTTCCGGCCTTCTGTTGATAGGCCGTTCCTATCGCGTAAACATAAGCAGGGTCTTTTGGAAACTGAGGTGCGATCTTTTGATAGATTGCAATCGCTTCGTCGAACTTCTCTGCTTTCTGCAAATCGACCGCTTGTTTGTAAGAATCGCCCGCCGCCTTTTCTGCTGCGAGTTGCGCTTCCGATTTGATCTTGATAGTGGCTGTGATGTCCTTGCTCAGAGCATCTAAACGTTCCTTTGCAGCAGCAGCATATTTTCCATTGCCTTGCTTCTGCAAATATTCGCGATAACGCTTCATCGCTTCTGCGCCGTTGCCGAAGTGCTCATCAATCACACCAATGAGATAGAGATCGCCGGCCTGGTTGTCGGGATCAGCACTCAAAGCGCGTTCGTATGCTTCTTTCGCTTTCATGTAATCTTCGCGAGCGTACTGTGCGCCTGCGAGGTTGAACCACAGTTCGGCGTTACGTGGGCGAATCGCCAGAGCTTGTTGGTAGAGATCGATTGCGCCGCCGTAATCTTTCGCTTGGTGTTTCGCAATCGCAGCATCGATAATCGGCTTGGCCTTTAGGTCAATCGCAATCTCAAGTGTCTTGGCATATTCTTTGTTGTCCTTGTCCATCTGCACTGCAATGCGATACTCAGCAATTGCACTGTCGATGTCTTGAGGGTTCTTTGACTGTGCATACTTCGCTTGATATGCAGCACCAATGTTGAAGTGCGGTGCGGGGTCCGACGCATCCAACTGCATAAGCTTGCGATATGAGTTGATCGCCTCATCAAACTTGCCGGTTTTGAAAAGATCGCCAGCCATTTTCGCTGCATCATCGAGCGCTTTCTCTTGCTTCTGCGCAGTGGCAGTCTTGATGCCCTGTTGCGCGCCTTGATTGTTCTGGTTGATCTGCAAAGTCTTTTGGTAGCATTCGAGCGCTTTGTCGAAGTCACCTTTTTCTTGGTACAAGGTACCCATGTTCATCCATGCATCTTCGTTGCGTGGATCAGCCTGCAGTGCCAATTGGTATTCAGCAAGGGCTTGGTCATACATCTTGCGTTGTTGAAGGTCTACGCCGTTGTTGATGTGTTTAGTGACTTGTGCTTTGCGTTTGGCATCTGCAAGTCCGGCGAGAAGTTTTTGTGCTGTCGGGTTGTTTTTGCCGGGCGACAATCTGATCGCCATGTTGTATTCAGCTTCTGCTTGACCGAAGTCGCCGCGATATTGGAAGGCTTGCCCCAAACCGACGTGGTTGTCAGCGGCGGTCGGGTTCTTTGCAATCGCTGCTTCCCAACCGGCAACGAGGGCGTCCAAAACATCCGGATCATCCGGCTTCATGCTGATGGCTTTTCCGTATGCGGCGATGCCGTTTGGAATGTCGCCTTTGGCTTGGTAGGCTTGCCCCAGCTTAACTTCGATGGCGGCGGAGTCGTTGGTGCGTGCGGCTGCCTGATATTCGGCAATTGCCTTATCGTCTTGCCCCTGGACACGGAATACGTCACCGAGCTTTTCGTGCATCGGAGCATCGTCTTTAATCTTCAGCGCTTCCTGAAACTCAATGATTGCGCCTGCAAAGTCTCCGGCTTTTCGCGCCTGATCTCCAAGTTCCGCCCTGTCTGCGAACGATTTGGGGTTCTTGCCGAGCATTCGAATGATGCCATCAACGTTCTGAGCGGTCGTTGCATTGTTTCTATCAAATGACAAGGCTTTGTGGAACAGTTGGAGTGCTTGCTTGGGGTTGCTTCTTGCAATCGACAGACCGTAGTTGTTGTAGGCGATGGCGAGGTTGTCGCGCGCCATTTTGTACGAGGGGTCAATCTTCAGGGCTGCTTCAAATGCAGAGACGGCTGCGCTGAAGTTTGATTTATTGAGAGCGGCGACACCTTGATTATTGAGTTCAATCACTCTCGAATCGTCAGCCAGGACGGCAGGGGGCGTCGACAGTTGCATCACAAGAACAAGCAACAACAGCCGGCCTACGCCATTTCTACTCGAACTACCCTTTGTCACCGAAAATCTCCTGCCAGCCATGCCAAGATAATCCACATAAGAGCGGATCATGCACCAGTCTATGGTATTGGATTCTAGTCTATTCTGAGAAGTGAACTATAGGATTTCTCCTGGAATTCACCTCTCCTTCGTCACACATTGAGGTCGGAAGACGTCAAGATTCTGGGTTTGTTTCTGGGGGGCTGTCGCCTATGTCTCCGGGCCGGACCCACGCGCTCAGCACCACGCGCT
>CAYZJR010000058.1:11761-42677 GCA_964478655.1 uncultured Candidatus Obscuribacterales bacterium | reverse complement strand
CGCTCCGCACCACGCGCTCCGCACCACGCGCTCCGCACCACGCGCTCCGCACCATGGATCATGCGTCCCATGACATGCGTTCCATGATCCGATTTTCGGGGCACACTACTTTGCGCCGTCCTCACGGAGAATTTTCGCTATCAGCTTTTTGTATCTCGCGAGATTCTCATTGTAGTCATCTGAAAGCGGTTGGCTGAGCCCTGATGTGGTCGGTGTTTTCGATGTATTCGGTGTATTTGGTGTACCCGAAGTGCCCGATGTAATAGTAGCAGCACCCACACCCGCACCGGAACCAGAACCAGCACTCACGCCAGAACCAGAACCGGAACCAGAACTCACGCCAGAACCAGCACTCACGCCCGCACGCGTTGCTTCTTCTGCCAGCACCCCAGCCAGAACATCTTCATTGACCCAGTGGCGGGCGACGAGCAGTTCCAGAATTGACATGCTCATGGCTTCGCTGTTGGACTTCACCAAATCTGCTTGTGCCTGCGAAATCAACTTGCGCCCAACCAATGCCTCGAGTACGTGCGCATCGGATAGACCACTTTTGTTTGTAGACTCGCTCACCGCGATCTTCTCAAGAGACCTGGATGTCTACGCGTTTACCATAGCGGCTCGCGGCTGCCCGAATGAGAGAACGCAATGCAGCAATCGTCTTTCCATCTTTGCCTATCAAACGACCGGTGACAGATGGGTCGCATGTCACAGCTAGTTTGCATCTATAAGGGTTTAGCTTCTGTCGGTCAAACTGAAGCGCATCAGGATCTCTCGCCAGAATCTTGAGGATGTATTCAGCGAGATCTTCAGGAGCCGTAGAGTCCTTATTTAGGTTGCTCGAGCCGCCGAAGCGGGGGCCGCCTGGCCGCCTGCCGCCGCCGCCCTTTTTAAAAGGCTTGCCACTGTATCGCTTGTTTGAGCGCCGTTTTTCTTCCATTTCTCAACTGCTTCCAGATCGACTTTCAATTCTTTGGAACGTGGATTGTAATAGCCGAGTTCTTCGATCGGCGAGCCGTCGCGACGTGCGCGGCTATCCACAGCAACAATTCTATAATGGGGAGCTTTCTTTGCGCCTTTGCGCGTAAGCCGGATTTTTACCACTGAACCTTTTCCTCGTGCGGTCTTTTCTCTGATGCGTCTATCTATATGCTTATCTATGATGCGTTGGATATTTTAACAGGTAGCTACCGTAAACCCGCAAGGCCGGCAGGCACTGGGGTTATGGTGAGTAACATTAGCGTTTCTTCTTTTTCTTGCGGTAATAGCCGCCGCCAAGGGGTGGCATTCCGCCGCCTTTTGGACCCTGTCCGCCTGGTTTAAACATGTTCGGCGACATGCCGGGTGGGAGCCCGGGAGGCATGCCTGGCGGCATTTTCGGCATTCCGCCGGGGAACGGCAGACCAGCCCCGCCACCGCCTCCGCCGCCTGGGAAACCAGGGAAACCACCGCCTGCTCCTGGCATGAATTGGCGAAGCATTTGGAACATTTGCCTCATCTTTTGAAACTCATTTAACATTTCGCCAATCTGGCTTTCTTTCAAACCAGAGCCCTTTGCAATGCGTCGACGACGATGGAAGTCAATTTTTTCGGGGAAGCGTCGCTCTTCAATGGTCATTGAGTTAACAGCAATCTCATATAAAGCCAGTTTGGCCTCACCCTGTGTTGCAATTTGCGATTGCTGCTGCGAACTCAAACCAAAGGCGCCGCCAAGACCCATCATCTTCATCACGTCGCCCATCGGTCCGATCTTTTTCATCATCTTCACTTGATTGATGAACATCTCAAGAGTGAACTCGCCTTGCAGCATCTGCTGTACTTGGCGTTCCGCCTCTTTTTCGTCGATGACTTGCTGCGCCTTCTCGACCAGAGTGACGACGTCTCCCATCTCAAGAATGCGGCTCGCCATGCGGTCTGGATAGAAGGCTTCCAGGTCTTGCAGCTTCTCTCCGGTGGAAATGAACTTGACCGGCTTGCCCACGGCTTCGCGCACGGAGAGCGCTGCTCCACCACGTGCGTCACCGTCGACTTTCGTGAGCAAGATGCCTGTGACGTCGAGCTGAGTGTTGAACGTTTCCGAGACGTTGACCGCTTCTTGCCCGGTCATGCTGTCGACTACGAGCAACTTTTCTGCCGGCTGCAAGGCGCGATCGAGAATGAGCAGTTCAGCCATCAACGCGGTGTCGACTTGCAAGCGTCCTGCCGTATCCAAAATCACCGGGCTGTAGCCTTTGGCGGTCGCTTCCTCAATTGACGCATCCGCGATCTCTTGGACGTCTTGGCTGCCTTCAATGGAGAAGACAGGAACATCGATCTGTTTCCCTAAAGTTTGCAGCTGCATGATCGCCGCCGGGCGCTGCACGTCGCATGCCACCATTAACGGTTTCATGCCCTCGTTCTTCAATTTGAGTGCAAGCTTGGCGCAGGCTGTGGTTTTGCCGGAACCCTGCAATCCAAGAAGCATTACGATTGGTGGTTCGCCTTCGATTTGGATGGGACTGTTCTCGCCACCGAGTATGGTGACTAGCTCATCGAACACGACTTTGATGAATTGTTGGCCCGGCGAGACGGCGTTTAAAACCTCGGTTCCCAACGCCTTCTGTCTGACGCGGCTAATGAAGAGTTTGACGACCTTCAAGCTGACGTCGGCTTCGAGGAGCGATTTCCTCACCTCGCGAATAGCATCTTCTATATTGTCTGCTGTCAGCTTATCTTCGCCTCTTATGGATTTGAAGGCGCCTTGTAATCTGTCAGCGAGTGCGTCGAACATTTGTGACTTACCTCATCAATCAATCATCAATCTAGAAAAACAGAACCAAAATTCTCATCAAATAACCGGAGTCAACTCCTCGATTTTGCCCAGCCTGTCAGAAATTTCAGAAGGGAACACGAGCCAATAAGACTCATAGTTGCCTTTGACCAAAGCTTCAACTGCCAGCGACAGCTGCGACAGTTCCTTCACCTCACCGCTATCGGTGCGCACAACAATATTTGTTTGCGGATACTTCGAATCCGGTCGATAGTAGTCGTATGGCCGGAATCCAGTCGATTCAATCGCGACGTAATAGTCAGGGTCGAGCCCTGCGCTCTTACAGACTGCTTTCGCCTTTGCTTCGACTTCATTCACGTGCTCTGAATTCTCAGCATGAATTCTCGTCGCTTTGAACAATTTTCTATTGAGGAACCGCGAAGATAAATCGCTCAGCACAGTGTCGAAATCTTCGGCCCATTGCTTGATGTGGTACATCAACTGAATGTCGTCGAGCTTGAGATATTCGTCGACGCTCAACTCTTTTCCGGACAACCACTTGCTGGTTGGTTCGTCGATGAAGCTGATTCGTTTGTGTTCCATCACCCAGCGCGCGCGGTTGATCAGTTTGCCGAGAAGCGCTCTAGAAGCCAGGTTCTTGCGGTGGTAATAGACCTGAGCATACATCGAATAACGTGCAAACAAATAATCTTCGACTGCAATTTGTCCCTTCTCACCGACTACAATCATGCGATCGTTTTCTTCGTCTACCTCAAGCGAACGCAATATTCTTTGCAACGCAAACAGTCCATATGCCGTTCCCGTCATGTAGCTGTCTCTGAGCAGATAGTCAAATCTGTCGCAGTCTAGTTGACTCGATACGCAGTGCGAGACGTATTTTGGTTTGTATTTTTTCTTGAGTACTTTGACGATTTCACCTGCGAGATCGTCTTCGTGTTCGTAGTGATCGAGCACTTCTCGAACTCTGGTATCGCCTGAGATAATGCGGCAAGACCAGTCTTCATGGTCGTATCCAAGAATCTTTTCCGTGACATGACTGAACGGACCATGCCCAATGTCATGCAACAAAGCTGACGTCAAAATGACAGTGCGATGCTCTTCGGGAGACGATGTTCGCTCTGCCAGCAAATTGACGAGCATTGATGCGACATACATGACTCCGACAGAGTGCGTAAATCGCGAACCCTCCGCACCTTGAAAGGTGAAGTAAGACACGCCGAGCTGATGAATTCTGCGAAGGCGCTGAAACTCTTCGGTGTCGATTAGATCGATTAGCAAACGCTCATGCGGCTTGTCTCTGTCAAGAACTATGTCCTGATGAATCGGGTCCAGATATGTGCGTTTGTGAGAATTTCGGCTCATATAATTCGGCTCATATATATGATTCGTCGGCTCAGCCCGCGCCGCGCACGAGACAAGCCCGGCTGCGAGCCTTTCGGCAACACGTCTGCCGGGTGCTTAGAAAACCCGACGGTACGCGAGAGATATTATACTGGGCGCCTGACGTCTTCGAGGTCTTGATAGTTGTTCTTGACGCCACCAGCAACCCCAATGTCGCTTGGCGATCTTGTCGGGCAGGGCTTCCGAACATTCAGAAACAACGTCAAGTTTTTCATTTCGATCTTCTTTTGGCCGTCCCTGTTGTGCAGCGGCTGCATTACGGGCATGAAGTGGTGTTTTCTTCACTGGGTGCGCGGGCAGCAAGCTGCTCCCATGACATCGGCAGATGAGATGGTGAATTTCATTTGGACTCTAATGTTCCATCTGTCAGGTGTTCTCATTTTCATAATATTGGCGATGTGGGGGCAGTTCGTGCTTGCCGTGCGCAGTGTCGCCGTAATTCGATTCGCACTCGGATTTTCCGCGAGCTACGAAGAAGCGCTGAAGCAGGCGAAGCGCATCAGATGGACGATTTTCTGGGTTTATAACGTGGCGGTGCTGGTTCCGTTTCTTGTGGTCGGCTTCTTCGTTTTGCTATCAGTGGTCACCTCGTTGCTCTTCGTCGGACCGTTGAAGAACGTCTATGTACTTCTCTACCCAGCGCTGGCAATCGAAGGTGGAAGCCTCACGTTTTGCTTTGCCTGGAGCGTCTTGTGGACGTCCCTGGCTTATTGCATTTTGGCTTGTGAAAATCTGACTATGCAAAAGATCATTGCCAAAACCAATGAAATGACGAAGCGTTACCTTTGGCGCGGTGGTTCATTTGTCTGCCTCTTGTGCATCACGCTGTTACTCGTTTCGGTTTGCTTGGCGCTTCCTGTGCTTGGATTGGCGGTGTTTGAGGCGCGCGTCGGCGGCCCGGGCGGTGCGAGTCTCCTAACCCTTATCAAGGAAGTGGCTGAGGCCGTCTGGTTTTGTATGATCAATATTTTGCTTATGGGTGTAGCCTTTGTGGCAGAAGGACTTTACTATCGAGATGTGCGATTGCGCATGGAAGGTCTCGATATTTTGGAAAATTTGAACGCCATTGCACGTAGCGACTAATAGGCGGAACAGTATTGCATGTTGAACGACCATGCATCAGGTATCGGTGCCAGAGTCGGACTGAACTATACAGCAGTGTTGGAATGCTCTGCAGGAGCAGCTGGATGCGATATCGGTTGTGGTCGGCGCGCCTGGAAGCACGGTAGCACCAGTGATACCAGTGCACCGAGAATAGCGAGTCCGAACACATGGCGCGAGCTCTCGTGCAGTTTCTTGAACTCCGCATGAGCTGACGGGTTTGACTTCATCTCAGGCTGCAGTCGGGACATGGGCGGAACGAATACGAATGCAAAGACAAAAGTGGCGGCGCAGCAAACCAAACTTGCGAAGTATTGAGCCATACTCAACTTTGTTCTTTGCTTGAGTTTGCTTCTCTTTATTAGCTCAAAATGTTCCGAAATCACCAATCCTAGAGCGCACACTGCGGCGACTTTGCTGAATTGAATAAACAGCGGTGCATTTGTGGCTGCCGCTTCCTCTACGGGAATTCCATTTGCCTTTGCTGCATGGACGAGTACAATCGCTCCAAAAACAATTGCGCTTGAACCACCAAACAGAACCGCCAGACAAATAAGCCTGGTGACTTCAAATACTGTAGACATAGCGGTGCCCTCGTTCGCTCACGCTTAGGATGCAACCGATGTGTTCGATGCGGTTTGGCTTGATGCGGTTATGCAGGCTGTTTCGCCATGCATCCCGGTCGAAGCGCCGGCACTTCATCGGCTTCAGTGAACAATGGTACCAATGGCTGTTCTAAAGATTCAGCAAGAAGCTCATTGAGCTTAACTAAATCTGACTTCACAAAGCCCACGCTCGATTGTTTGATTGTTAGGTCTTTTCCAATCAGAAACAGCGATGGAACGTGCGTCAGCTGATAACCCACTGAGCTTTCAAGGCTCTCATCAAGCAATATTGGAAAAGTTACACCAAACATTTTTGCAAAGGAACGCGTTGCATCCGAATCATCTTGCGAAATGCCCCAAATCACGGCACTTGGGTATCCGCGATGCAATCTTTCTAAATATGGAAACTCCAGATGGCAGACAGGGCAACTAACTTTCAAGAATGCAACAAGCACTACTGGATTATTGCGCAAAGCCTCCTGTAAGCTATATCGCGTACCCTCTAAGCTATTTAACGAGAATGTGGGCGCTTTTGTGCCCTCGATCAGTGCTACCATGGCTAACCTGCCCTCCAAATCCATTCTACATTCTTTGCAACGGATTGGGGCGCGAAACCGCTTAGATGTGGCGGCTTGGGGCTTATACAGGAGCGTTGGAATTTGAAACCGATTCGTACAGTTGAAGTAATACCCTTTCTTCCCCCAGAGCTGGAGCACCTCCGCGAGCTGGCGTACAACTTGCGATGGACGTGGGACCACGAAACAATCGGGCTGTTCCGCCGATTAGACCGCGACTTGTGGGAAAAGAGCGGACACAACCCGGTGCTGATGCTTGGCATGATCGCTCAAGAGCAGCTGAATGAGGCTGCTACCGATGAGGGTTTCCTGGCGCATCTCAATCGTATATATCAACGATTTCAGGAGTATATGCACAGCGAAACGAACTGGTTTGAAAAACAGTTCAAGAATAAAAAATATGGACCGATTGCATATTTTTCCGCTGAGTTTGGCTTGTCTGAAGCAATGCCCATCTACTCAGGCGGCTTGGGCATTTTGGCCGGCGACCATGTGAAGGCGGCATCAGAGCTGGGACTTCCTTTGGTCGGCGTCGGCATCGTCTATCAACAAGGATACTTCCGCCAATACCTCAATCCGGATGGCTGGCAACAAGAAAGATATCCAATCAACGATTTCTACAACTTGCCGATTCTGCCGGTCAAAGAGAAAGACGGCAGCCCGGTCATGGTTTCAATCGACTTGAGCGGACGCAAAGTCTACATTCGCATTTGGAAAGCGCAGGTCGGTCGCGTGCCTCTTTATCTGTTGGACACGAACTGCCCACAGAATCAAAAAGCTGATGAAGATATCACCGACGCGCTGTATCACGCAGATCACGATATCCGTATCAAGCAAGAAATGGTGCTTGGCATTGGTGGCATGCGTGCCCTTGCAGCCCTCGGAATCGAGCCATCCATCTGCCATATGAATGAAGGTCACTCCGCCTTCCTCGGCTTGGAACGCATTCGTATGCTAATGGAAAAGAACAAGCTGACATTCAACGAAGCGAAAGAAGTCGCTGCAGCCGGGCAGGTCTTCACGACACACACTGCTGTTCCTGCAGGTATAGATAAGTTCGCGCCGGATTTGATGGACAAATACTGGAGTGACTACATTCGTCAAGTCGGAATCTCGCGCGATGAGTTCATGGCGCTTGGTCGCGAAACGACACCGCAAGATCCGACCGAACCATTCAGCATGGCAATGCTCGCAATCAATTTGTCATCCAAGACAAACGCAGTCAGCAAGCTGCACGGCGATGTGTCGAGAAAATTGTTCTCGCCTGCATGGAAGGAGATTCCTGAACACGAAGTTCCTATCACCTATGTCACCAACGGCATTCATCCGCGCTCGTGGATCTCTGAAGAGGTGGCGGAACTTTATAGTCGGTACCTGGGGCCGAAGTGGTCGCAAGACATCGGCGATCAGAATATGTGGAAGCGTGTCGAAGAAATTCCGGACGGCGAACTGTGGTCTATCCACGAACGACGCCGCCAACGTCTCGTCAATTTCTGTCGCAATCGAGTTCGCACACAACTGGAACAACGCGGCGCTCTTCAATCAGAATTAAAAGCAGCAGTCGAGATTCTCAATCCGGAAGCGCTGACGATCGGCTTTGCCAGGCGCATGGCGACCTACAAGCGTGCTACGCTGCTTCTGAGCGATCCCGATCGTCTCGCTGCAATTTTGAGCAATAAAGATCGTCCAGTTCAGATCATCATCGCTGGAAAAGCGCACCCTGAAGATACTCCAGCTAAGGAGTTGATCAGGCAGCTCATTCACTTTGCACGCCGCGAAGAGGTGAGAAATAGATTCGTTTTCCTCGAAGACTACGACATGAACGTAGCTCGGTGGATGGTCGAAGGTGTTGATGTATGGCTCAATACACCGCGTAGGTTCCTCGAAGCATGCGGAACAAGCGGCATGAAAGTCGCCTTTAACGGTGGTATCAACTGCAGTATCTTGGACGGTTGGTGGGATGAAGCCTACAACCCGAACGTGGGTTGGGCCATAGGTCACGGCGAAGTCTATGCCGACAACAAGTATCAAGACGGTGTTGAGTCGAACGCGCTCTACAATCTTCTCGAGAAAGAAATCATTCCGACTTTCTATGATCGCGATAAGCACGGATTGCCGCGTGCATGGCTATCTCGCATGAAGTCATCGATGGTTGAGTTGTGTCCGCAATTCACCATCAACAGAATGGTTCGTGAGTACGCTGTACGCATCTATCAACCGGCCGGATCTCGCTATCACGAGTTTCTCTCGGAAGGCTCGGAGAAAGCAAAAACTCTTGCTGCATGGAAGCGCAATTTGAGCCATCGTTGGAAGGATGTTCACATCGGCTCGGTCGAGGCATCCGCAAGCGAAACGCTGCAGGTCGGAGACGACATGCGCGTGAGAGCTTCTGTACATCTCGGTGAACTGTCACCTGATGATGTCTCGGTGCAGATCTATCATGGTGCAATCGATCAATACGGCAATATCGCCGACGGTGAAACTATCTTCATGACCCTCACCGAAAGCAAAGGCAGCATGAGCCTCTTCAGCGGCGCAATTCGCTACTTCAAGAGCGGTCGCCATGGCTTCACCGTACGCGTATTGCCTCACCACGATGATCTGAGCTCCCCGTTCGAAACCGGCTTGGTCACCTGGGCAACACAACCGATCGAAGTTAAAGCCTAAGCCTAAGCCTAAGCCTAAAGAGCGCGCTAACGACGGACTCTACCGGGGTTGAGCGGTTTTGCCATCGATCATGGATCGCATGACCCGCGTCGACACGCGTCGCATGATCTGGATCGCATGACACGGAGCGCATGACACGCGTCGCATGATTTGGATCGCGGTTTCGCGAGATCGCTACGCGATCCCTCCCTATTTAACGACTTCGATCTTGCCGACGTCGACGGCTGATGCAACCTTCGGTTCTGTGGTCGAAGCATCGAGGACTTGCAGTTTGCGCTTGGTGTCCGGTTCGACCATCGAAAGCCAAACAGAGTATTGGCCTGGCTTGAGTGGTGGCATCTTCAGTTCTTCCTGATACGTGATGGGTTGCCCCGGCACCCACTTGTGAGTAGGCACTTCAGGAGTGTGCAAAGATCTCACGACGGCTTTGCCGTTGGTGTCACGAAGTTCGATTTGAACTTTGTAGCTGCCCGACACATCTTTGTCGAGTTCGCGAGAAGGACGCATCGGCGATGCGGCTCCGATGTTGACGAAGTTGAACGAGGCCTTGAGCGGCTCACCCGACTTCAAGTCTTTCGGAAGCGATACGCCTTTGGCAACGACTTGATAGCCGAGGATTCCGCGCAAGTCATTGAGACCTTTCGCGATGGTTTCATCTGACGACAACAATAAATCCGCAGGAACTTCAGCAAAGCTGATTCCATCTTGAAGCGCATTCTTGGTCAGTTTAGTCAGCTCTTCTTTTGTGATTGTCGGAGCCAACTGATAGCCGGTCAAAGTATCTGGCTTGAACTTCAGCAATACGCGGTACTGATCGAAACCATGCTTGGCATTGGCCACGTCTTGTCTTGTGAGATAGACGCGTTGACCGTACCGATAAACGAGGTAGTCGGAAATTTCATCCAGCGAATCTTGTCCGGCACGATTGGGTGTCGGAGGATCGATATCGAAATTGAGTCTGGCTGTGGGGAAAGCTTTTGGATACATGTCGGCGACATACTTCCAATGTTCCACCAATTGACGTTGACTCATGCCGTGGTCCTTTTTCAGAAGCTCATTGAGGGCTTTGAATCTGGTGCTGGCATCAGCATCACCGGACTTGTCCGCTGTTGCTCGGAAATTCGGAACAATCTTTGTGCTCCCGCCTACGCCACCACCGGTAACACCGATGGAGTGAATCCATTCATTCTTGTCGTATTTGTCGCCCATCTCAGCAACAAAGTTGCCCCATTTTGCCAGGTAGCCGGTGTTCCAGTAAATGGGCATTTTGTGCGGTTTTCCATCGCTTCCGATATATTCGACTGATTTTGCATCTTCGCCGAACACCCAGTCTGGTGTATCGGAAGTTGCGGAATTGTCGATACCACAGGTGGAGACACGAAGTATCAAACTCTTTTTGTGCTCTGCGCAAAGCTTGAGAATGTTGTCGACTGGTTTCCAGTTGAATGTATCTTCATCAGTCTGCAATAAACGCCATGGCAGCGTGGTGGAGAGACCGTTGACTTTGGGGTCGTCGAGCAGCTTGGTGAGCAGAGCTTGGTCTTGTGCTTGTGCCGGGGTTACGACTGCAAACAGCCCGATTTCGCGGTTAGCGACAGGTTGTGCGCCAGGAATTGATTCGACTTTGTACTTTTTCTTTTTGATGATGCGGTCTTGGCCCTGATTCATGTACGCACCCTTTTCCGGAATCGGGTTGAGGTACTTGATAATCTCGAGCGCTTGGTTTTTGCCCTCACTCGCCAATCCGATTGTCCCTGCCGCGACAATTGCGATCGAAAGATATGTAAGGGGTTTCTTCAAAGTCATACTTCTTTTGCCTCTTCTTTGCCTCAGCCGAATGGCCCTTTCACTGAAGCAATTTCTTGCCAACGTTTCGTGTTCCCCAGCCAGAGACGATCTCTGAGCGAGCGGACCAGTCTTGAACCAAAGCGGTCCGCTATCAGTCCAGATCTTACTGCGTTTATCAGCTGGAAACCTTATAAACTGCCGATTTTATCCATCACTTGAAGTTGTTGCCTGCTGCTTGCCATGCGAATGGCATTCAATTTGCAGGGTAAAGGTGCTACGATTTCCCCGTGTATTTGGGCTTTGGCGGCTCGCCTCTGGTTTCGATATCTCTTCGCAAGTCGAGATTCTGAGATGCCCGAGAAATCTAAGAAACGTCAAAGCTGTATCGGAAATCGGAAACAGCGAGGGCGCGTATGCGACCCTTGAGTAGATGCCAGAGAGGCGCGAGTGAGTCTTACATTTTTGGGACACAGCGCGATGAGATTCGATGTCTCTGGACTCTCCGTATATGTCGATCCGTATTTGACCGACCCTGTTGACTTAACCAAGCTGCCTAAGGGCGACATCGTGCTTTTCAGCCATGGTCACTTTGACCATGGTGCGCTGATGGCAGGCAAGCTCTACGACGCTTGGAAATGTCACTTCGTTGGTCCCAAAGCGCTTGTCCGATGGATGACGAGAAAGTATCGCGGACGCATTCCTGCTGACATGTTGCTTCCACTCGACCATCACGAGTCTTTGACTTTCCGAGATTTGAAAATATCGGCCGTTCCTGCCCATCACCCTTTGAATCGGGTGGGCAAGACGATTATGACGCTGTTTGCACGTAGCTCGGCGCCCGGAAAGCCTGTCAACGGCTACTATTTCGATGGTTACTACCACTCCGGTGCCACCATCTATGCTCCTGCAGTAGTCGAGGCAATAAAGGCTTTTCCGGTGCACACTGCTTGTGTTCCTATTGGAGGCAAATACGCGATTGCCTCACCCAAAGAGGCTTTGAGGATTGCAGAGGAGATTGGGGCGGAACGGTTGGTTCCTATGCATTGGCAACCGCTGCTAGACCAGGTTTTCTTTCGATATCAATCGTCCGATTTGATTAGATTGGCACGGCAGAGTCAGACGAAAGTTGAGGTATGCGCGCTGGCTATAGGCGAAGTGCTCAGCTTGGAAACTCCTCGTCCAGTGGAAGTGCAAACGTAGGCGCTTTTAGGTACGAACTCAGGCATTTCGTCATAGAAAGTCAGGCATTTAGTCATGCCTAAACTCAAATCTTTTGGGTATGAAGATCAATAAGCTCACGATCTGATGTTCGTCTGCTAGCAGATGAACGGCAGGCTGTGCAGCCCAGGAGGCGTTTTTTCATCACGGGCGGGAAGCCCTTACCGCATGTTGCAGGATCGAAAGCAGGAAGACAGAAACATAAGGCTGCCAAAACAGGCGGCGCTACCTACTTTGAAACAGGTTCAGGATTTGGTGGCGGAAGCGATGAAAATCTCGGGGCGCACTATTCATCTGCCTTTTGGCGAAGCGCCGGAGGAATATTACCTCACCGTTTTTCGCGATCGTGCAAAAGGAGACTTGAATTGGTCTCTTTATCGAGCCGAGGGTGCCAACTCCTTCATGGAGTGGAGTCATGTGTGCTCTGATGCTGGCTTTATTCATAATCTGATTACGGCTCAGTTTCCGGGTGCTGCGCTCAAGCCTGTTGCGCTTGGCGGCACCCAGTCGGTGGTTTTGACGGGGACGGCGGAAGGAGCAGTCAATCGAAAGGTGGCAGACGATCAATTTGCGACTCTTAAGATGCGCAGCAAGCCGACACTTGAGGGCGATTTAGAGAATTTGGAACTTTCCAATCTGCTGCAGACAATTGCGATGGGAAAGAAAACTGGAAGATTGGATATTGAAGGTGTTCAAGATCCTGCTGTCATCTACTTTGCCGATGGGGCGCCCATTCACTGTTCGATGCGAGGTGCTGAAGGCGATGCTGCCGTGGTTGAGCTGGTTGGTTGGACGAAGGGCGAGTTTCGCTTTTATCAAGAGCCACGAATCGATCAACACACGGTGAAACGTCGACTCGATCAACTGTTGATGGAAGGTGCCGCGCTGCAAGATCAAACAGCGTTCCTTGATGAAATCGGGTTGACCATGGAGTGCTACATCGTTCGAAATCACGCTTCGATTTCTGAAGCATTGTTCGAACAGATGTTGGCGCAAGGCACTGGCGCCGATATGAAGCTGCAAAAAAACCTTTATCAAGCAGTTGATAACAAGAGCACTCTGCTTGAAATCCTTCGTCGCTTGCCCTTTACAAAGTCGCAGTGGGTGCCGTCTTTGTTCAACATGGTGACGTGCGGATTGCTCTCGTTTGCATTCGAGCTTCCTGAGTCGACAAGCAAAAATAAAGCTGGTGACGAAGCAGAAATTGCCGAACAAGCGCGCAACATCGAAAAGCTCTTACTCCGCCCGGATACAGGGCTTTATACATATCCGGCATTTCTCTTTTTTCTGGAAAAGGAATACCTTCGCTACGAACGATTCAGTCATCCCATGTCGGTAATTCTCATGGAGATCGGCTTGAAGGCGTTTGACGCAAACGCGCTTCCTGAGCCACTTCCGCTTTCGGGAGTGCGTGAGGTCAGAGAACGCATCAACAAACTGAAAAGAAAGACAGACATATTGGCGCATTACGAAACTTTGCGTTTCGCGTTGCTTTTACCTGAGACCGAAAGCCAAGCAGCCAAGAGCTTTGCAAATCGGTTGGCGGAGATTCTAATGAGCGCTCCGCTTGCAGATGGAGGTCTTGGCAGACCGATGGTGGCCTCTGTTGGTGTCGCTTCAATTCCGGAGGATTGTCAGGCTCTGGGAGTGCTTTTATCAAAAGCGAAGCCACCGAAGACAAGTGTTGGTGGATGAGAGTAGATAGGAGGAATTGGTTTCAGCGATCTGGGGCAGATTGATGTGAACAAGGCGGGGGCTTTGGTGCTAATCAAATTGTCAACATTAGTTGAATATAAAGCTTTGTATAAAATTGTAGATCCATAAAGGCGTGATTGTCATCATGGAGCTATCGATACTTTGCAGAAATTGCCAAAAATAAGTGCAGAAATTTGCATAAGTTCTAGGTTTCCAGAATTCGCGAGCACCATCGGCCCAAGTATAATTCCGATTGGTCTCCACGCCTTACTCAGGAGAATAGGGAGTTTTAAATAATGGGAAAGTCAGTAGGCATAGACTTGGGAACCACTAACTCGGTTGTCGCGGTCATGGAAGGCGGACAGCCAATAGTCGTTTCCAATGCCGAAGGCGGAAGAACGACACCATCGGTTGTGGCGTTTACGAAGTCAGGCGAACGTCTCGTCGGTCAACTTGCAAGACGTCAAGCTGTATTGAATCCGGAGAACACCGTTTACTCCATCAAACGGTTCGTCGGCCGCAGATACAGTGAAGTTGAATCCGAACGCAAAATCGTGTCGTACAAAGTAAAAGAAGGCGCGGACGGCGGCTGCAAAGTATCTATTCAAGGCAAAGATTATTCTCCGGAAGAAATCTCCGCGATGATTCTTCGCAAGCTGAAAGAAGATGCAGAGAAGTATCTCGGTGAAAAAGTCACCAGTGCAGTTATTACTGTTCCTGCATACTTCAATGACTCGCAACGTCAATCGACAAAGAACGCTGGCACTATCGCAGGTCTGGAAGTTCTTCGTATCATCAACGAGCCTACAGCAGCGGCTCTTGCATACGGTCTCGACAAACAAACAAACGAAACCATTCTCGTGTTTGACCTTGGCGGTGGAACATTCGACGTTTCGATTCTGGAAGTGGGCGATGGCGTTTTCGAAGTGAAAGCGACATCCGGAGACACTCACCTTGGTGGTGATGACTTCGACCATTGCATCGTGGGTTGGGTGGCTGACGAGTTCATGAACCTCGAAGGTATCGACCTTAGAAAAGACAGACAAGCACTACAAAGACTTACTGAAGCTTCCGAAAAAGCGAAGATTGAGTTGTCGTCTGTTACAGAGACAAACATCTCTCTGCCGTTCATCACAGCCGATGCTACAGGTCCTAAACACCTTGAGTTGAAGCTGACTCGCGCAAGATTCAACGAATTGACAAGACATCTCGTCGAACGTTGCCGCGCTCCTATGGAGCAAGCGCTCAAAGATTCGAAGTTGAGCTACGAAAAACTCGACGAAGTCGTGTTGGTAGGCGGTTCGACTCGTATTCCGGCAGTACAGGAACTTGTAAGAAGCTTGACTGGCGGCAAAGAGCCAAACCAAAGCGTCAACCCTGACGAAGTGGTTGCAGTCGGCGCAGCGATTCAAGCCGGTGTGCTCGGCGGCGAAGTCAAAGGCGTCGTGCTCCTCGACGTTACACCACTGTCTCTCGGAATTGAGACAATGGGCGGCGTTATGACTAAACTGGTGGAACGCAACACAACAATTCCAACCAGAAAAGCAGAAGTATTTTCGACTGCCGACGACAACCAAACTGCAGTAGACATTTATGTCTTCCAGGGCGAACGTCCAATGGCAAGAGACAACAAGCTTCTCGGAAACTTCAGACTCGACGGAATTCCGCCTGCACCTAGAGGCGTTCCAAAAGTTGAAGTTACGTTTGACATCGATGCCAACGGCATTATGAACGTAACTGCTCGCGACCAATCCACCGGAAAAGAGCAAAAAATCACGATTACCGCCAGTACAAACATGTCCAAAGACGACATCGATCGTGCTGTGCGCGAAGCAGAAGTCTACGCTGCAGACGACCGTCGCCGCAAAGAAGAAGCGGATGTACGCAACGAAGCAGACAGCATCTGCTACGCAGTCGAAAGACAAATTGGAGAACTCGGCGACAGAGTCACACCTGGGGAAAAGGCGCGCGCAGAAATGCTCGTTACCGACCTTCGCCAGAAGCTCAAGGATGGCGTCGAAATGGACACTCTCAAGAGCATCATGAACGAACTGAGAGGCGCCCTGGTTCTCTTGCAACAAGCAGCTGCGCAACGTGGCGGCGGCGCACCACAAGGCGGCGACGAGTACGGCGATGGCGGCTATCAACAACAGCAAGGCGGCTACGATCAAGCCGGCGCTGGTGGCGGCTACCAAGGCGACCCATACGCGGGCGCCGGCGGCGGCTACGGCGGAGACGGTGGTGCCGAAAGCGGCTTCTCAGGCTATTCTTCCAGTGGTGAAGATGTAGTCGATGCAGAATTCCGCGCTTCGGAAGACTAGTGCTCGTTGCGTTTAGACGCAATCAAAGAAATCAAACAGGGGTGATGTTCCTTTTATGGAGTCGCCCCTGTGGTTTTTCCTGGTGCGCGAAGGTGGAAAAATCACTGCTGAATTTTTCCAACCGGTGATATAGTCTGTATTGAAGGTGTCAAGCAGTTCTGTATAGTCATTATGTTAGTACTGAGCGCGAAACTTACTAATAAAGCCATTAGTCATAGAATGCCTCGAAGACGCATTCTGTATGGTTGCTTGCTGTCGGTGAGTTTGTTTGTAAGCCTGGTTGTGTTTCCGTCTGGAACTCTTGCTCAAGTGCAGCAGCAACAAGACATCACAGTCGACGTGACGGCACTGGAAAACAGATACTTCTTTCATCAATATCAGCATGATCCAATTGAGAAGCGTCTTGAAAGGCTTGAATTGCTGGTTTTCGGCGCGGCTCAAGGTGGGGCCTCGCCAGATCGTTTGGTTAGACTGAAATCCACAATTGCGCAGCGCGACAAGCAGGCTGCACATGACCTGGCTGCAAAAAACAGAATTGAAAAGAACGCACCGGCGCAACAAGGTAGAGTATCCGGTTCTTCAGCGCAATATCCAGTGCTGAACACGCTTGAGTGGAGAGTGCTCAAAAAAACTCATCCGGCTCTCAGCCTTGATGAGCGCCTTTCTCAGCTAGAAACGCACTTGTTCGGTCAACCTAGCCCGGCGATGTCCTATGCAGATCGTGTAGAGCGGCTCCAAAAGACAATCGGAATCGGGTTGGCACGCGGAGAACAGCAACATCGGCAACTTCCTCAAGGTCCCTTGCCTAAAGCTCATGCGGGACGGGGACTGAATCCCGGAGTGCCGTTTTACGATGGTGGTCAGATGTCACCTTTTATGTTTGACGGCGCGACGCCATTTGGTGCCGTTCCTTTCTCTGGTGGTGTCTCACCTTTGCCTGGCATGCAGGGACTTCCCGGGATGCCTGGATTGCAAGGAATGCCCGGATTACAAGGAATGCCCGGAATGGAAAGTTTCAGCTTTTCGTTTGGCAGCAACGGGCTCGATGAGAATCAATCAGCGCAAGTGCAAAAACGCATGAACGCCCTGCTCAAGCACTTCAGCAACATGATGGGTGTTCCTTTGGACGAGCGTGCATTGCCGAATTTCTCAATGCCCATGCCCATACCCCCATCCACTTTGGCGCCGATGCTGCCTAAGCAGGCGGTTCCTTTCGCCGGACCAAGGCCGACAATCCCGACTGTTCCGGCCCAACCGGCCCCAGAACAGGGCACAATTCAGGCAGAACCATCGGCAGATCAGCAAATTCCGCCCTACGCCGATCCCAACAGCATATAAATAGGACCGTGTTCAACCGTCCGGCGTCCATGCAACATTCACGTTGCATTTCCACGCAAAATGCGACGTATACGTTGCATCGCCATTGTTTGGAGCTTCGTGCGAGACGACAATGGCAAAGAGGACGGTACACGCTTTTTTCACGCAGTTGTCAATAGGATGTAAGCATCCCTCCGAAATACAGCTGATGCGACTCCGAAGCCCGACAGGTAGCTGGAACGCAAGCAAATGACTCTCCCGCCTGGTGTTCCACCAAGCGCGGGTTGTCATGAAATTGTTACGGTCAGATGGATATTATCGAATCGTTGGATGGCTTCCCTGCCAATAAATATAAAAGAGAGGAATGGACATGCTCTTTCAATTTCAACAAAAGGCGGCACGATTCTCGAGACACCAACAGAAATTGTCTGCTTTCCCAACCTTTGGCGATATTCAAAAGTGCTTCTTAGAAGCAGTCGAACATTGCGGAAGACCTGTCTCAGTAATTTGGAAGAATGACGCGGCCGATGATACCGACTACAGATTGACTGTTTATCGCGTGAATGACACCCGCCAGGCTCGTTGGGAAGTCCACTTACTATCAGCGTTTTCAACCGAGTTGCTTCTGAGCGAATCAAGTGGCGATGTGCCGATGATGTACAACGTTCTGCTTTCGGTTTGTCAAAGCTCAGATAAAGAAGCAATGGAGCTTGATGGTCTAATGTCCGTCAACGAGTCGCAGCGCAGCTCTTCAAAGAAGTACGATCAGTTTTACGAAAAATCGATGTCTGCCGCTCAGGGCGATGGCAATGCACTGCAAACTTGGATGAACGCTCAAGCATCGAAATCAATAGCGCCAAAAGAACAGCAAGTTAGCCTCGGCAGCCTGTTGGCCGAAGTGATGGAGCCGAGTATCGCGCTACCACCAGCGGTGTCGCAAGTAAGAGAATCGCAAACAATTTCGCAACCGCTCGCCCCGATTCCGGCAGCAGTTCAAGCAGATGAAGAAGCCCATGACGACACGATGCTCGTCTCCGATTATCTAAAGCGTGATGAACCGATGATGAACCCAAACAGAGCAAAGGCGGTGCAATTTATGGACAAACTAGCTCAAGCCGCTTCAGCAAATGCTAGCCCAGACAGCCCAGCCAAGGCCCCGACTCAACTTGCTCCGAAGCACTTCGACATGAATATGCTCGATCAGGTAAAAGCGTTTTTGACTGACAGAGACACAGGACTCATGACCTTCGCCGGTTTCTTGTTCATGCTCGAACAAGAGTACAAGCGCACTTTGAGATGCAATGGCGGACACTTCACTTTGATGGTGATTCAACTCGATCATTCACTGGATGCGTTGCAGCGCGAACAAATTCTCGCCAAGGCCATGAAAGCGAAGCGTGGATGCGATGTTCTGTCTCACTACGACAGCTCACGCTACATCTTCCTGCTTCCGCAGACTTCAGTTAAGGGTGCCACCAAATTTGCGAAACGCTTGATCAACGCCTTCGGCGCCAACGCAGCCAGCTTCGGTATCGCATCGCTCTCTACTGAAGTTGCCAATCTGCGAGTTCTTCTTGCCGCCGCCGACAACGCAGTCGAGTGTGCAATTGCCGCATCGCAGCCAATCTACGCTTATGCCGCCGACGCAGAGGCTCAGCAAGAGCTCAAAGCAATGGCAGTGTAGAGACGCAACAAACAAAATACGGATCACGCGTGGGGTGTGATCCGTATTTTTACCTTGTCCCAACATTTGTCGGGAACCTCCACTTTTTCGCGGTCGTCGATGACTCCTTGGTTCACAATTTGGAGTAATCAAGATGCTGTTAAACACTTGGTTTTCGAAACGCGCAGATGATCGGCGTTCTGCATTTTCGAGAACCCTTTCCACCATGGTTTTGTTTGTGGTCTCGTGTGCACTGCTAGGTGGAACATATGTCGTTAGCGTGGTGTGGCGTGTGAGTTTGGTTGAGCACAACCTGCTTGGAAGCAGCCAATTGATTCGGTTTCCGAACGCGCGCAAATATGCGGATGCACCGAATAACGGATCGATGTGGTCGAAAACGTACACTGTTGATGTAGGTGGCAGACCAATTATTGTTTGGGGCGAGAAGTTGAACGGGTTTCAGCATGCCTACGGATCGGCGCTTGCTGCCTACGAGTTGGGCGATTGGTGTGCTGACAAGCTATTTGTTGCAAATGAATTCGTGGAGTGGTTCTTGGATCACAACGGTGTCTCCACCGCCGATCTGCTAGATCGTCGACGCGACATGGCGAACAATGCGGTCGGGCGAAGAGTCGGTATTGATGCCCGAAATCATGGGTTGTGGGGCAGTGCTGCGGACGAATACATTCAGGCACACTTGTTGAAGGAGATGGAAATCGATCGCACGATTGTCGTGCATCCATTTCATATTCAGAGTTTTCAATTGCCTAGCGAAGAACAGCTAGGACTAGTTGGTCTGCCGCGACGCAACGGGTACGATGTGATGTTCAAGATGTTGACGAAAGCAAGAAACGCAAAGAGAGTTTGCATCAAAAAACTTCGCAAGATGATTCCTCGCCAGGTCTCTGACCCGACAAGTTGGTCGCAAACGTCATAGAAAATGCGCTATGAGCCGCTATGAACTTGGCGACAACCACGTGAATAGTGCCTCGAAAATCGACAGTGACTCTAGTGTTGACTCCGAATCGATTGTGCCTTGATCTAGCATCCAAACAAAAATCAGAATCGCGCTAAGCGTTGTATATGGCTGAAGATGATGCAAGACGGAATCGAACGGTTGATCCAACCATTTAATGTTCTTGCTCGAACCTAGCGATTCTGATTGCGACAGATAACCTTGAAGGAACGATCGCGCCATTTCAAGTTGCATCTTTCCAGGTGTCGCGGATGTTTGAGATGATGCGGCTTTTGATAATGATGGGAACGACAGAACAATTGTCGCGTAGGCTAAGTCGAATTCGAGGGGTTCGAAATGTGCGAAGTCAAAGTCGATCAATGCTATGGTTCGATTGCCCATGAATAGTGCATTTCCCGGATGGTAGTCGCCATGCACAATAATGTGTTCTGACGCACTCGATCGTTCCTTCAATTTCTCTACAGCGCTCGTTGCACTATCGACAAGTTGCTGTCTCCAGGATGAATCGAACATCTTCGCAGACTCACATCGCGCCAATTGGCTCGGCAAAGTCGCGGGAAGTTGCGGCAGCAATGAGCTGAGCTCTCGTTGTGTGCGCTTAGGAAGAGCCAGTACGATTTTGTCGGACGCTTGATGAAAGCGATGCAGTATCTGCCCCATGGCAAAGCCGTGCGATTCTTGCCATTGCGGATTTTGCCAATCGAACACGGGATCGTTTTCGATGAATTCGGTTGCTTCGAAAAACATTCCATTCTCAGATTCGATTTGTGCTCTTCGCGATTCAGTGAGTGAGAAAATTCTTTTTGGGGTGAGGTCAGCGAATTCTCCTGTAAGCGCTGTGTCTAGTGCTACGAATAGACTTTCGGTGGCTTGCGGCCACCTTTGCGTTCTTTTCTTGATTACAACCTTTCCAGGTTCGGCACCATGTACACAGGTCGAAGGACTGAGCGGCTTGCCGGGCTTCGTGGCGCCAAAGATCTCCAAAGCGTCTTGGGGGCAGGTGCATCTCCACTTTTTGCCGTGTATTCGGTCGCTCAAAAATGTTCCTTTCCTAATCTCTGTGCCGATTGCCGTCGTGAAACGCAACGCTGCGTATCTTGCCAGATTTTTGGACAAATATCCGAAATGTCTCTGTTGCTCCACTGGGGTTGGCTAGATCTTGCGGGTTGCTAAGTGTCTAGCGGAGGTTCATTAAATCGAATCTATAACTACAACCTAGCAAAGCACTAGAATAGTCAAGCGATTCAAGGGTGGATGTCAAGCGTGTCATTGGCGACCATTGAGAAGGCTCCCGTAAGCGGTGAGCAAAAGAAACAGTCAAAAACGAGCACCGGCTACTGGTGGTCGCGGCCCATTGTGCTTGGTATTTTGCTGTTTGCTGCTTTCAATGCGTTCATGTCTGCGAGCGAGCAGTTCGGTTGGTTTGAAAACCACAGCAGTGCCAAGTACAGAGATTTTTGGAACAACCCTGCTTCCATCAAGGAAACGGTGGATGGTTTTAACTCATTTGCAAAGGCACCGGATGTGGTGCTGGTCGGTTCGTCTCTGGTGATGTATCCATTCTGGGCGATGGATGCAGAACTCAATCCCAATCTCAATGAATTCGTGCACTACCATCAGGCGCGCACGCTCGAGCTGGCGCTTTCAAAGGCAACCAACAAAAAGCATTCGGCGTACAGCTTGGCGTCTTCTGGGCAGATGGCATCGGATTCATTGCTGCTTGTAGGCGAGCTGCTGAAGGGCGATCGCCGACCGCAGTGGCTCGTTTATGGCATTGCGCCGCGCGATTTGTATGATGCGAACGTGAAATCACCGACTGCAACTCTGCCGTTCCAGTATTTGATTTCAGCTTCCAATTTCGCCCAATACGCAAGCAACCTCATGCCGAATTGGGATGATCGATTTGAATTCGCAACCCGCAGCATCTGCTATCTCTATGGTCATCGCTGGGATTTCCAGCAACAGGTTTCGCGAACGATTGCGCGCGCTCAGAAAAAGCAAGCAGCGGCGGACGCGGGGCAAGCAACTGGATTCAACCCGAATGAAGCCGCGTTAGGACGCTGGGGGTTCAGTCTCAAGGAGTACACGGGGCGCTATCAGGGCATTGGAGAGGCCGATTTGAAGCTCCAATTGGATTGCCTCGATAAGATTGCCAGTCTGAGCAAGGAACGCAAATTCAATCTCCTCGTGGTCAACATGCCGCTGCCGCAGCGCAACCGAGACCTGTTGCCCGAGGGATTCTACGAGCGTTATCGAAGCGAGTTGCAGGAGCACGCGAAAAAAGTCGGCATCAAACTGATTGATTTAGGCACTTCCGAAGAATTCAACGAAGATGATTATTGGGACTCGGCACACTTGAATCATGTGGGCGGGCACAAGTTGCTGAATCACATATTGCCGGTTATCTCGCAACCCTGAGTTTGATATAGGGTTTTTGCGCTTCGAAAGCGGGAACGTAAACAGTAGAATCGTCTCAGCCCTGGCGGGAGGACTCTGCGTGGCCGAACGGGAGCGGGAAAAAGTCACTCTAGAGCTTACTTGCGGCAACTGTTTCAAGAAGCAGGGGCAATGCGCTTGCGATGCGCCCGAACTGGTTGAGGACAAGGCGTGGTGGCCGAAGGGCTACAGTTTGACCGATAAACTGGGCGATAATCCTCGCGCCGTGTTGTACAGATGCAGGTTGGGAACATCAGATCAAACGTACGCCATCAAGATAATGAAAGCGTCTTGTGCGGACAACAGAGACTTCCAGCGCAAAGTAAGGCAGGAAGTCAAAGCCTTGACTCAGCTCACGCATCCTAATATTGGAGCTATCTACGATGGCGGCTTGACTGATGATTCTCGTCCGTTTGTAGTGCGCGATTGTATTGACGGTGTGCCACTGTCAGCGGTGCTTGACAAAGAAGGGAGCCTTGAAGCGCAAGAGTTCTATGAAGTGTTTGAACAAGTTTGCGAGGCTCTGAATGCGGCGCAGCAAAGCGCCGTTTCGCATTTTGGACTCTCGCCGGACAATATCTTGTTGATAAGAACTCCGCACGGTTCTCGCATGACGCATCATGTGAAGGTCGTCGATTTTTCGTGTGCAAGTATGATATCGGCGCAGTCCAATCTTCCGGTTAGCGGAGACCCACGCTATATGAGCCCTGAGCAGATTCAGGGTGCGCCTAAAGAGGTTTCCACCGATATCTATGCGCTCGGGTGTGTGATGTACGAGGCGCTCAGCGGCCGTCCTCCGTTTTCGAATGCGTCTCCGGAAATGCTCAAGAAAAGCCATGTTCAAGAAACGCCTGAGTCAATCGCAAATGCGTGCAAGACTAAAGTTAGTTCGTCATTGGCAGCATTGATCACTCGTTGTTTGTCGAAGTATCCACACAACAGGTTTGGTTCTTTCAATGAGCTTCTTGAGGAACTGAAGAGAGTGCAGTCATTGCCGGAGGAATCGGCGGAGTCGAGTGTTGCGTCGACAGATTCAGCGCTGCGGTCGATGGAACGCAACTCGGAGCGACCGGCAGATGGTACCTTTGATCGCCATAGGGAGCGCCAGACAGAGCGCCAGGCAGAGCGTCAGGGAGATGGCCAATCAGAACGTCAAACAGAACGCTCGACCGATCCCACCAGATCAGCCGCATATCCGAAACCGTCATGGCTGCCTGACTTTACCCCGAAGACCGCGATCATCGGCGCTGGCGCGCTCTTGTTACTCGCCTTTGCCACTGTCTGTGTGATGTCGCTGACCTCACCAAAAGAACCGCAGAAGCCGGAATGGGCCCTTCTGCTCGATCAAGCGGCTCAACAGCAAGATCTGGGAAACTTGGCGAACGCAGAAATGCATTTGAGTAACGCGCTTTCATCCGCCGAAGGTAGCAAGGCATCTTCTGAGGATGTAGCAAACATTTTGGCGAAGTTGGGGTCCCTCTATTATATTCAAAATCGTCCGCGCGAGGCGGCACCGTATTTGATGCGTGCCTTGCCATTGTATGAGAAACTCCAGGGAGCAAGCGGGAAAGACGTTGTATGGATTGAGAACGACGTGGCTGAGATTGCCCTTGCGACAAACAATTGGACTCTTGCAAATGAGATGTATCACAAGCTTCTAAACGGTGTTCCCAAAGATGGCAGTGATGCCGCACAGCAAACACGTGCACGGTTTTTGGCAAATATTGGTTCTGCTTACATTCACGAACACAACTATGAGCAGGCATTGAAGTCACTCAATGAATGTCTGTCAATTCAAATGAAGCTGAAAGGAGGAATGACTGCGGCAGCTTCGAAGACAGCGCTCAACATCGCCTATTCTTACGACAAACTCGGTCAAATGAAAGATGCCGAAAAGTTCTACAAGCAATCAGTAGATGTTCTGAGATCTATCAAACCGACTGACAAAGTTGGCTTAGCGAGCAAGCTTGATTACTACGGCAATTTCCTAAAACGCACAGGAAAGGTCGCCCAGGGCAGTGCCATGATCAACGAGGCCAGAAAGCTTCGAGGATTGCCTTCACTCCTCTGATAGCGTTTGAGACCAATGCTCGCGGTCAGCTGTACGGTAATCCGGTGTGCTCGTCAAATAGCGATAGCTTGTAATTTGCATTTCTTTTCGCAAGCGTTCTTGCCAATTGCGTTCCGCGTTGATGCGCATGGTTTGCAGCTCGTTTACCAAACCTGACGCTTCAGGAATATGAATGCAATACTTCGACAAATATTTCAGTTCATGGTCCAGCGTCTGCTTGAGCTGTCTGATTTCACCGCGACGATTGAGATCTACAGCGATTTTTACAAGCGACGCGTGCCATGCTCCTGCGACCTTCATTCCGATCTTTTCGTCTCGCAGTTGTTCTAGATTCGCAGCCTGAGACTCGAACACAAGCGATGCGGGCGCAGATTTCCCTTTGATCTTCTGCTCTGAGCCGGGCTTTTTAGCCGTTGCTCTCGCCATGAAGTCTAGCCTGTCGCCCTTGTTTCCTGTGGGAGTAGTGATTCTAAAAATGACTGTCCGTGAGCCATTCGAAGGTAGTGGACCGATTGCAGTGCAAAGGCTTGACGCGTCGCGCGCAGTCGGAAACCCGCTAATGTTTTCGACAATAGCATCGGGTGGAAAGCTGAGGGTGAGCTGAACATCTTCCGCGACTGTATCGCACAAATCATGCAGTTCCCCCAAAACAACTTCAATAATTTCTTGCGGATGTTCAGCATCGTGCATCCTTCCGCCGCCGTATTGAGCCAAGCTTTGGAGCAATGTTGCAGAGTAGTGATCGCCGATTCCAACCGTGGATGTATAGATGCCTCTTATTCGCAGCTGCGCGGCGTGGTGTTGTAAAACTTCTACATCTGCAACACCGCGGTTTGCATGACCATCAGAAAGAAGAAGAACATGTGAGTGATAACCCTGTTCTTGCTGCATTGCATTTGCCAGGCACTCAGCGCCTTTGAGCCAGCCGCCTGAGAGATTGGTGTAAATTCTGTGGTCGATGTCGAGCATCGCTCTTAGGGCTGCATTTCTGCCTGCCTTGTTCATTCTGATGCCTGCAACGTGTGTTTTTACATCATTGCCAAACGAGACGATTGACAGGCACTCATCATCTTTGAGTGCGTCGATAACGCCTATTGCAGCTTTCTTCGCGCATGACATTGGCGGCCCGTACATTGATGTTGATGCATCGAGTACGATGGCCAGATGTAGCGGCGTGCGCTTGCGCACCACTGAAAGAGCGGCTCCTGCAGACACTTCCACCGCGAGATAGCGCACTGAGCGACCTCGCTCGAGAATGAGATTCCGATCGAATTGTGCTTTTACACTGAGCAACTCTTCAGTCATAGTGACCTCCTAAAAGGATTTCTCGAAGATGGTCTGCAATTCTCTCGAAGTTAGCCAATTGAGCCGCATCATCAATTCCGCGAATGGAAAGTTCGATATCGGGAGTGATTGCGATTCGGTGCCAGAGTGCAGATTTTGCTTGTCTGCGCACGGTTCTATCTGCGTGCATTTTTGACAGTTCCCATAGCAATAGATCGATTGGTGTTCGACCTTTCTTGTCGAAATTGTCGGTGGGGCCAATTTGATCTAGCTGTTCACTCTTTTGCGCCGGAGGTGCCGCAGGTAGTCCCTGAATCGATCTGATGTAGTCTAAGGCCGATGAGTCGGGCTGCTGGGGAGTGGTGTTTTTGTTTGCCACTACGCTTAGTTCGTCTTCGCTCATCGTCACCAGTGCCGTGCGGATTGCACCGAGTGTGAGTCCTTGCTGTTCTCGCAAGTTTCTGATTGCCAGAAGGCGTGTGAGGTGTGACGAAGAGTAGCGTGCATAGCGACCCATGCTTTCAGGACCTCTGAGAAGTCCTTGCTCGATGAAGCTCCGAATTACGCGCCGGTCGAAGCCGGACAGAGAGGCAAGTTCTTCGAGAGAATATGAGTTCGTGTCTTCCATGAATCTTGTTGTGCCAATTCCAAGTTAATGCCGAGACTTTCAAAGTTGGTGCGCGCAGTCGAGCACCCGGGATGAGCCGGTTGCGGGGTGTGCTTTCAGCGCGCCAACCTGTTGCCAATATACAACGTGCCAACTCGCCATGTCAAATTGGCGAGTTGAGGATTCTTTACAACCTCGTCGGCTGGATGGGTCGCCTACTGGGCTCGTAGAGAGATTTGTACGATCTGATCACCCTTTTGTATGCTTCGCACCACATCCATTCCGCCAATTACACCGCCGAATATCGTGTATTGGTGATCCAGCTGCTGTTTCGGACCAAGTGTGATGTAAAACTGGCAACTTGACGAGTTAGGGTTCTTAGGCGCCCGCGCCATTGCCACCACCCCTGGTGCATTGTGGCTTAGGCTGGTCGAAACTTCCAGCTGCAAGAATCTGGGCTTGCCTGTCTTTGGATCTTTATAAAAACCGCCACCAGTGCCATTTGGGCAGCCGCCTTGAATGCAAAATCCGGGCTCGACGCGATGGAAAGTCAAACCGTTGTAAAAGCCGTTTGAGACCATGTCCATGAAAGCAGCCACGGTCCTAGGCGCCAATTGTTGAAACAGTCGAACGGTGATCGTTCCTTTTGCTGTCTCTATTACCGCAATCGGGTCCGGTTTGCTCGGGTCGATTTGCGGCGCTTGCTGTTGTATGACAGGAACCCCAGGTCGCTGCGGCGTAAACGCACCCGGACCTCCGCGTGCGCTAGAGCCTGCCGGAGGTGGTAGTGGACCGCCCGCAGGCGCACTAGGTGCTGCGCTCTGCCCGCCGCCGCTCATGCCGGGTGCAGGCGTGCTTGTTGAAACCGTTGGTGTCGAACTCGTCGCCGCGGACGGAATCACAACCTCCGGCGGTACCAAGTCAGGATCGAGAGCCTGCGCAAGCGCCGCAGAGGCGCAGGCAATAAAAATAGGAGCAACGAGTGCAGCGGGTGTGCGTAGACGACTTATTTCTAGGCGTTTCATTCTCAACATCACTAAATAGCGAAGAACCATTCATATTGTAATGAAGTTCTCGAATCTTTGCTTCGCCTTAGCGCTGAAAGTCGCACAGGACTTTCAAATTGGGGTGCGTGCACAAAATCGAAGCAGGAACATCAGTGTCTACTGTTCCACCCAAAGCGCGATTCAAAATGCTGCGCTTCTGCTCTCCAATCACCAATAGAATCACTTTTCGACTCGCCATAATCGTTGCAATTCCCATGGTAACGCCAGTGAGAGGAACGCTTTTGCTGCCTTCAAAGTAAGCCTTGTTGGCTTCTCGCGTGGATTCAGTCAGCCACATACTGTGTGTATAGCTCTGAAAAGGCGTCGAAGGCTCGTTGAAGGCGATGTGACCGTTTGTTCCAAGCCCGAGAATTGTGAGATCCAGACCGCCGTGACTGGCAATCAGGTCGTCGTAACCATCACAGAACCGAGGATTGAAGCGGTGTTGCGCGGGTAAGTTTGTAGAGCCATACAAATGCGTCTCTAGATATCTCTGGAAAGTCCGGTCTTCATCGCATTCTAAGTAGTCGTCGAGAGCAAAGCACCAGGCTTGGGACCAATCGAGTTCGCCGCCGGCTGAACGTTCTGACAAGTATTCATATGCTTTTACAGGCGACTTACCGGTTGGCAGCCCGAAGCAACTATTGGGTTTGCGTTTGAGCTGGGAGGCGACTTCATCGGCGACGTCGCGGCTGAGTGTTTCATACAAGCTCATGCTGCACCCCCGGGCGAAATGCCCGAGAGAGCCGCATACTGGCGGCTCAGACCGTTGTCGAACACATGGCATCGGTGTGGTAAAAGGCGGGAATCCATACGAGTACAATTATCGCGCCGATATCGGAAGATGACGATACAATGGCCTATGAAATACATCTTTTGTGAGCTCGAATAGGAACCACGAGACCTTTGGCTTCATGAGACCCAGGAGTTTTCGGCTTTATTGTCTGTCTTTTGTGCTGATGTTCGCGTCGGCGACGATTGCTCCTCTGGGCGCCGAGTCGCAGACACGAAGGTTGCCCAAGGCGGGCTTTCCGGTGATTGCCAGACCGCAGGGCAGCGGACCTGACAGCTTGCCGTCGCAAATGGGTGTACACCTCACTGTAGGTGAGGACAGAAACCGCAACAATATGGATCAGCCCTATAATCCGGGCGAACCGTCGCTCAATATGTCTTTGGTTCGGTGGGAACCAAAGAAAATGCCTCTCAAAATTTGGATTAGTCCTGGGCTGAAATTGCCCGATGTGCCATTCAATGAAATCCAGAACACCCGAGTGGATATGGTTTTCGAGATGTTGCGATCGTCAGCGAATCCGTTTCTGGGTGTGGCACAAGCACCGGGTTGGGTTGAAGAAACAAACTATCAAGTTGCTGCGGGAATCGAGCAATGGCGACAGTTTGAAAGCGAAGGATTGTTTAGTTTCGGGTTTGTTGAAGATCCTCGAGATGCTCATATTTTGGTGTTTTACACTGATGCATTCAAGGATGCAGCTGGGCCCGGTGGAATCAACGTAGGTGGAATTACATCGGCGCAAATCTATCCGTTAGCACAAGCGCAGCAAATCAAAATCGCGCAGAAACCCGTGATAATCGAACTCGCACTGTCTATCAATCACACTCCTGAACGTCTGCGAGCATCGTCTGCACATGAGTTCGGTCATGCACTCGGAATTAAGGCGCACAGCCCGTATCGAGATGACATCATGTACGTCGACAGAGTCGTTGACGATTTGTCGCCGGCGGACAAGGCGACTATTCGCAAGCTCTATCGAAGCACACCCGGCTATGTGATGTAGCTGGGCAATTTGTCGTGAGCAGAAATTGATATATCCGATATGCTGTCGTTTGCATGTTTAATCGAGGTGCGCTTGCAATCAGGGTCTTGCAATTGATCTTAGAGTAGGTTAGTTTCTAAATGTTCATCGAATCCCTCGCTGCATGCCGATCAACGGAATTTAAGATTGAAGATACTGGCAGCGCTGACAATCGGTCTTGTGATTTGTGCGCAATCGAGTATTGCCGCACCGGCTAAGCAATCGATTGCAGCAGCAAGCCCGGGTGCTACGCCACCATCGGCGGTGCAGCAACAAGTTTCCGTGTCTCGCATAGCGCAAACTAAAGCAGTTTCGCGAAGCCAGATTAGGAGGAAAGCGAAGTCTTCTTACCCAAGAACTCACCTTGAACGTGCAAACTATTTCAAACAGAAGGGCAATCTGAATGCAGCGCTCGTCGAGTATCTGCGCGCAACACAAGAAAACCCCCGCCTTGTCGCTGCATACTACGAGCAAGCGGTAATTTTTCGCCAAAGAGGATTCTTGAAGTTAGCTGAGTCGTCGCTGGAGCGCGCTCTAGCAGTCAACAAAGAGTTTCACCAAGGAAGAATTCTGCTGGCAACTGTGCGTTTGGAGCAAGGAAATTTCGGTGGAGCAGTCGAAGAATTAAGTCGGTCGCTCGGTTTGGCTGCGCCAACAACAGGCACTATTGCGCGCCAGCCTAGAAGCGATGAAAAAGCCTCTGAAAAGATGCCGGAACAGACTGAAACTAACCCAGTAAGCATTTTGCAGTCACTGCATGAATTTCTGCCTGAACCATTCGTTGACTCGGTGCGGAAGTCGACTCCATCAAAAGAGTCGCGCAACTGGGATGACGAATCAACATCGGATAAGGTTGCTAGCGGTGCCAGTCGAAAAACAAAATCGACAAATCGACCGGCAACAGACGAAGAAGTTGACGAAGGCACAAGAAGCGGTTCTCGCAGGGATGCGCAAACCGATGAAAGTAAGCAAGACGATCCGTTTTTCAGTATTCAAGTCCGTCTGCCGAATCCACTGAAAATGTTCCATTGGCTGTCCGAGGATTCTCGAGACAAGCAGAAAACCAAGAAGGCGAGCCGCTCGAAGCAGAGCGGTCGACAACATCCATCTGAAAAAGTCGACGTTGTGGCTGATACCGCAGACGGTATCGAACAGGAAAAGCGCAAACCTCGAAGTTGGTTGTCGAAGTTTATGCAACTCCCAGAGCAGCCCGACGCAAGCGTTCGAAAAGACACGCCGATAGAGGAGCGTGTCCTAGAGAAGAAGACGGATGATGCAGTCAACGAAAAGGCTACCGAAGAAGTAGCCTCAAATAAGAAATCGCGTGAACTCTCGTCGGCAGAATCAGTACAAGGGTGGGATGCAAAGGCATCGACGCTTGAGTCGCCCGTCGCGGTAGCGCCGGAACCTGTCGCGGTAGCGCCGGAACCTGTCGCGGTAGCGCCGGAACCTGTCGCGGTAGCGCCGGAACCTACGCCTGTCTCGTCTGAATCTTCCAACACATCAACGCAAGCTCAGCTCGCTGACAAACCGTGGAACCTCCCGCTTCCTAGCTTTACCGGGACTG
>CAYZJR010000058.1:5701-11661 GCA_964478655.1 uncultured Candidatus Obscuribacterales bacterium | reverse complement strand
GCTCAGCTCGCTGACAAACCGTGGAACCTCCCGCTTCCTAGCTTTACCGGGACTGGATTTTTCTCAGCGTTCAATCGATTGTGCTCCAATGTTTCACCTGTGCTAACTCCGGAGAAAAAAACGCCCGCTGCGCCTGAGGATGAGTGGGTTAAGCGGCTGCGTTATCTAAATGAAAATGGAACTGGCACTCTCAAAGACGGCGAAGCGTTCATGTTTTCAGAGGACACAGGCGAGGCTGTGCTGATTCT
Source organism: uncultured Candidatus Obscuribacterales bacterium (assembly GCA_964478655.1). GTDB lineage: Bacteria > Cyanobacteriota > Vampirovibrionia > Obscuribacterales > Obscuribacteraceae > CAYZJR01. The sequence goes on along the minus strand of CAYZJR010000058.1, from coordinate 11,413 downwards.
TGCAAGCGGCAAACGCATTCAACGAATCATTGCCCAACCACAAGATGCGCAGGAAGTGCTCAAGCTGCGACGACCTGACGTGCTGATTCCGCATGAACTCATGTACAACTTGTCGCTGCTTGGAAGATTGATGCCCAAAGAAGAACCTGCAGTGCAGCGACCAGCTCCAATCACCGTGCAACAATCACCATCGATTACATCATCTCAGTCGGCATCAGAACTCGACAAGCCGTTTGCAACCGGCGAAATGCTGGGTAAGCGAGAGGGGATCTTTGATTGGTTTCGTGGGATCTTGAAACTCTAAACTTCTGCCGATTGCTTTGGCAATGGTTTTGATTGTTCCAAACGAGAAAGAATCCACTCGTTAAAACTGTCAGTGTTGTAATCCATGAAGTTGTGTCCGGCCCAGTCATACACAACGAGCGTAGATGTAGGCAATAATTTGTGAATTTGTTTCACGTACATGTATGGTGCTACAGGATCAAATCGACCCGCACTCAAATGCACTGGGCATGAAACTTTATACTCGCGATCGACAAGATTCAGTGTTCCGAAGTTGTCTGCTATCTGTTCGAGAGTGTGTCGATCTACTTCGAAGAGCGTTCGTTCGCGCCACGCCATGCGCTTCGGCAAAGGCGTGTCCTTGAGCATCATGAACGGTCCCTTTATGAACGCTTTAAATGCGGGCACGACAGTCGGCAAGATCTTTCCGGGAAGCGCAGCGGCAAAAACTTGCTCTACTAGTTCCGGCCTGCGTTCAGCAATCTCAACAGAAAGAATTGCACCCAATGAGTGGCCAAGGAACGTTGCCGGAAACTGAATCTCATGCGCGGGAATTGTTTCGAATAAGTCGCCGAGATGAGTCTCGATATTCGTTGCTTCGCGCGGTTCTGCAGAACCTCCGTGTCCTCTCAAATCAAATGCAAAGCATCGATATCCGCGTTGCGTCAGCGCTTCAATTTGATGCTTCCACATGACACTGTTCGAGCCGGTACCGTGAATCAAAACTATGTCAGTTACTCGATCTGCGTCCTTTTTTGCTACTTGCGGATCGTGCTTCGTTACGGACAGAATCATTCAATTACTCCGTCCGAAGATTTAATTTCGTTCGCGATATCGCCTATCGGCCGCCAGTCGCGTCGAGATCGATTGCTGTGTGATCGCGGCGCGGCGGACCGCTTCGCTTGGTGTAGGTAGGATCGCATAAGCCGAGTACCGAACGACCGATGTTGTAGATCGCATCTGTCTGATCGAGACATTGCGTTGTGGGCAGTTTCATTGTTGCCCGTTCTACAGGCTGAAACTCCTCCACAATTGAAACTATATCATTCGGGCGCTTGATCGGGTATGCAAGCTTGTTGTCGACGAGCAATCCGACTGTTCCTAACTCTTGAGGCATTGGATTCGTAATCATGTCGATTGCCATCGGCAATTTCCGAGCGATTGCTTCAAATGAAGTGAGACCGCCGGCTTTGCTGATCATCAAATCAACGTTTGCCATCAAATCGGACATGCGATCGTGAAACGGAAGTACCGCGGTAGGAATCAACGATTTGCGAGACTCACGTTTCACCATGTCGTAAAGCCGCTGATTGTGGCCGCAAAGGAATATGACTTGAAGCGGTCTCTTCACTGCTTGCATAGCGCGGTAGATTTCAATCATATTTCCGCCACCTGCCCAGCCCGCATTAATACAGATAGTTAAAGCTTCAGGATTTAATCCAAGTGAGGTGAGGAAGTCTTCTTTCGCGCAGCTTGCCGGCTTAGTAAAGTCCGGATTGATCGGCATTCCGACGACTTGCACTCGGTCCTTGTGAATGCCCCAATTCAATAATCTGTCTCTGGAGAGCTGGTTTGGAACAATTGTTAAATCTGAACCAGGGCTTGCCCAGCCGCGCCAGAAATTGCCGTTGGGATCGGTTACGACAGTGACCAGTTTTGTTGCGCCCTTGCGTCCCATGTCCTGTATTGTGCGAGCCAGGTACTGATTGCACATGGGGTGCACGGAAACAACTACAGACGAATTGTGTTCGTGCAGCAAATCTACTAAGTATGGTTTTGCGAGTTTGTAGCCAAGTTCGGAGTCGTTTGGCTTAAATGTTTCGATCAGCCAGTAGTAATACTTCATTAGCGCCTGGTTGTGACGCAGAAGATAGTTGTAAATCTCGACGAAGCGTCGGTTTAGGGGATGACTCTTTTCTACGATGTTTTCGACGACTACTTCAATCTCGCACCCGTACGGGCGTTCGCAGGAAAGAATTTCGTTAATCGCTGATTCGATCGCTTCGGCAGCGCTGCGATGACCACCACCGGTGTCGGAAAAGAAGATACAGATTCTTGACTTACTCATTAACCCTGTTTGCTCTTACGGAGACGGACCCGTACAATGTTTTTATCAGGGGAGAACCCCTGAGACAGTTCCAGTTATCAGCCTTAGCACGAAACTAAATTTCTCATAACGAGCATAATGTACCACCTAGACAGAGTTTTAACCACAAAGGCGATTTCCGCAATCGCTTGCGCAGTCTTGATTTCCGGGTCTATTCAGCTTCCTGGTGAATGCGCGAAGCGTCGCTTGGCAACCGCCAGTGGTGCCCAGGCTGAAGTGATACAAGAGCCGGAACGCGTTCTCAGTTCGGACAAGATGCCGATGTCAAAGAAGATTTTGAGAGTGCGTCCGAATGTTGTAAAGATATACGAGTACGACAACACTCCACTTGGGGACCGCGAACCATTGTTGTTTGTGCATGGTTTGCGCGGCGAACTTTATCCACATTTCCGCTGGCCTAAAGTGCTGCACGAAATGAAGAACAAGAAAGATCTGCATGCAAGATACAAGATCTATCTCGCGCGCTACTCAACGCAAGATCGCATCGACAGCACAGTGCATGAGTATCGCAAAGCCATCGCGCGGTTGTATGAGGTTACAGGAAATCGTCCCGTCACTGTAGTCGCGCTGAGCATGGGCGGCAATCTTGCATATCAAGGCATGGTCGACAAAGAGACGGACAGCAAGATTCGTGCGTTGTTAACAATGGGAACGATGTATCACGGCTCGCCATTGTTCACGATCGATTGGATGCAGTACAGCCTCTATAAGAGATTGTGCTGGCCTCTAACTCGTCTCGATCACAGCCTTGCATACAGGCTGTACTTCAACAAGAACAAAAATCTTGTATCCGATTTCAGTTGGGATGACACAGACAACACAATGCCTAACGTCGGACGTTTTCGTTCGAAACTGTTGTTTGGTCCCAAAGGTCAACTCACATTGGTGCAAGACGTCAACAATCGTTTGGCGCGCCTGAATGCAGAACCTACCAGCAAGAAGAAGATCATCGCGTACTCGGGTTATCTGATTAACCCTTACATGCATCCTTCAGCCGAGCGAATCATAGAAAATACATTCATGTATCCGGTTACATTCGTGACGCAGAAGTTTCCTGCGCACTTAGCTAGAGAGCATCCAGTGCTCGGTTTCATGAACAGAGACATTGCAAACATTGCCACCAGCCGTGATAGCGCGAAGGCCGCAGGAACACCATTCATCTTTGGATTGAACGATGGTATTACTCCTGTGACAAGTGCTATTTGTCTGCCGGAAGAGGCGATGAAGAGCGCGTTGATTGCAAAAGAAGTCGATATTCCCAAACTCAAAAATATGGTTGATGTTGGAACGGCAAGAGTGTTCCGCAACATTGATCATTTGACCTTTATCGATGGGTACCGCCCGGTTACGGCGTCTAGCCTGATCAAGGATGAACTAAATCCCGATGACGGTACAAGAACCATGTGGGATTGGCTCCTTTACGATCTGTTGCACTCCGAACAAGTCAACGGGCAGTTGGCTAAGGAGACCGAAGCTTCTATCGGCGGTTTGAAGACTGACTAAAACAGCCTTGACCATATGAGGCTCTGTGAGTACGATATCGAAAGCAAGTGAAAACTTGTTGCGCTTCGTTCGAATTTTGTGCAGTTGTGATATAGCAATTGCCTATAAAAGGATTTCATCCGTGTCGGAAATTAGCGAGCACAAATTGAGCCGCGCAGCACTTCAAATCGAAGCGCTGAGGGCTGCTGCGTGCGCGCTTTCCCCATCTGCAACCAATAATAATAATGACGGCGATAATAACCGCTTCTCGCGGTCGTCACTGTCATTGCATTCATAAGATTCAAACCAGACAGCATTTACGACGACCGCGACCTCTGAAATCGCGGTCGTTTCGCATTGGAGGCGAATATGAGCACTACGGAAATACAGATCAGACAGGCAGCCCAACATCAGTTTCAGACCACATCCAATCTCGTGAAGGTTCGAGGGCATGTGCAGTCTGTGCGTGACTTGGGCAACCTTGTGTTTCTGACGCTCAGAGACAAAACAGGGACCTTGCAAGTCGTAGCCGAACAAAAAGAACTCGTGGAGCAGTGCCGCGAGGTCACTCATGAGACGCCTGTAATCGCAATCGGAAAGATCGAAACTCAAATCGGTCGTGCTCAAGGCGCCTCGGAACTGCGTCTCGAAGAGTTAGTCGTGCTTTCGAAATCTCGATCCGTTCCACCTGTTGAGATCAGCAAGGAAAAGAAGATGTCGAGTTTATCGTTGCAGGCGATGTTGGACTATCGTCCGTTGACCCTGCGAAACGAAAAGGTACGGGCGATCTTCAAGATTGAGGCTGAGTTTTGTCATGCGTTCAGGACCTATCTGAGAAGCCAAAACTTTACCGAAATTCATTCGCCCAAAATCGTTTCGACTGGTACCGAGGGCGGTGCTAACTTGTTTGCCATAGAATACTTCGGGCGCAAAGCGTTTCTCGCGCAAAGCCCGCAGTTCTACAAGCAAATCATGGTTGGTGCGTTTGAGCGCGTTTTTGAAATCGGACCTGTATACAGGGCGGAGCAGCACGACACGACGCGACATCTTAATGAGTATGTGAGCATGGACTTTGAGATGGGATTTATCGAAAGCGTGCAAGATGTTATTGCTATGCAAGCCGGGCTTCTGAAGCACATGTTTGCGCATGTGCGTGAAACTTGCGCGCGGGAAATTGAGATGTATGGAGTGAAGGTTCCTGAGATTGTTGAGATTCCGCAAATCAAATTGGCTGAAGCGATTGAGTTGCTGCAGTCGAAGCTGAAGTGGAAGCCCGAATCGGGCGAAGGTGAAACTGTCGACCTAGACCCGGAAGCCGAGCGCCTTTTGTGCCAGCACTTCTTTGAGACTGAGGGCATCGATCTTGTTTACGTCACGCACTATCCGTTGAGTGCGCGACCGTTTTACGCAAAGCCGGCACCGGAGGCGGAACAGACTCCAGGATCGAAACCTGGATGTAAGTCTGAAACTAGGTCTGGATCGCAGCCTGAATCGCAGCCAGAATCGCAGCCCGAATCGCAGCCTAGTTCTGGCCCCTTGAGCGCGAGTTTCGACTTGTTGTTTAGAGGGCTCGAAATCACAACTGGTGGACAGCGCATTCACGAGCATGGCGAACTGACAGCCGCAATGGAAGGGCGCGGTCTCAATCCCGAGGCGTTTGGAGACTACTTGCAGTGCTTCTCGTATGGGATGCCACCGCACGGTGGATTGGCTATTGGCCTCGAACGTCTGGCGAAGCAGTTGCTTGGATTGGCGACCGTGAAACATGCGGCGCTGTTTCCGCGCGACATAAATAGGCTGACACCGTAAATCTCGACTCTCTTCGCGCATTCGCGGTTGCG
>CAYZJR010000058.1:0-5601 GCA_964478655.1 uncultured Candidatus Obscuribacterales bacterium | reverse complement strand
GGAACTGCAGTTCGCCACCATTCTGCCTTGTGGAACCAGAGTTCTCATTTCTCAGAGAATTAGGAACTGTAGTTCGCCCGCGCCAGCATCGAAGCCGCGAGGGTGAATTCTGCGAACGGGGTATTAACCCATTGGGTGTGTTTGGAAGGAAAGCGGGCTGAATGAAGAAGCGATTCGTTGTGTTTTTCTTTATGGCTTTGTTCATCATCCTCTTGATTGCGATTCAGGGGCGAATTCAGAGCGGCTTTGAAAATGGCGAATTGGGTCGTGTCACGGTGACGCCAGTCAAAGAGGGCGAACCTGCACCACCACCGCCTGCCCAGCCTGTAACCGAGGAGTTTGGTGCAGGTAATGCACCGGGCCAGCTCCAAATCAAAGGGGAGCCGATCCATTTGAAGAACTCTGGAAACGCAAAGCCAGGAGACACCAAACCGGCTGACGCGACCGACGCGAAGCCAACCGACGCGAAGCCAACCGACGCGAAGCCTACCGACGCAAAGCCAACCGACGCGAAGCCTGCCGACGCGAAGCCAACCGACGCGAAGCCAACCGACGTGAAGGCTACTGACGCGAAGCGTGAGTCCGAGTCAAAGGCTGAGGCATCTAAATCTAAATAGGTTGCGCATAATGCGGACGTGTCTGCGAATGTGCGGAATCCCACGGGTGCTGCAAAAGGACTTTTCGATGTCGGAAGAGCCCGCCGGACGGGTACTTTACATTTCTTGGCCCTGCCTTCGCTCTTGACATCCACCTTCTCAGGTATTGACGAGGCCGGTGGTCCGTGAGCTTAAGTCTGAGAGCCGTTCTGAAAGTCCCAGCAGTGCATGGATTTCGGGGTTTCTTAAGCAACATTAACCCTGGGCGGGCACTATTAATATTGGCAACGGAAATGTTTCCTCTATACTTCTGTTAAGCGGCGGCTTAATGTTCCCTTTATATTTCGTGAGCACAATCAACAAGTGCCCACAGGTAGCCTCTTACGCGTTTTACCTAGAAAGGAGGTCTAATGGCTATGCGGGTTGAACTTATCTATGCACCCGGCTGTAGTTCTTACCGTAAGGCGTTGAATACGCTTGAAACGGTAATAGCGGAAGAACGGCTACCGTTGCCTGTAGAACTTGTCGAAGACGGAATACAAACCGGAGGACCGTCCATTCGAATTAATGGTGATGAAGTAGGGAATCAAATTGACAGTCTTCGTGGAGCAATCTGCCAAAAGTGGCGTGAATTGACCGAAGCCCCTCTTTTGGGAATCTAACGAACCCCGACCCCGAATCAGAAATAGGTATTTCGACACCGGCAATAGCTGGTGTCGACTTGTTTTCGAGTGACTAGTGTTGAGTCAATCGCGTAGTGTGAATTGCGTTGTGCAATTGCGTTGGTCAATCCTGTAATCGCGTCGATCAAAAAAGGATGCTCCCTACAAGCATCCTCTTCTGAATATCAAACTGCTCGGACTCTTACTTTTAACCGCCTCTGCTCAGCGACGCAGCGGAGTTGTCGGCTTGTTTCTTGCCTTCATTTTCAGTTGCAAGTGAATCTAGAACACTGTATCCGAAGACTTCTTGAACAGTGTCGGCGCCTGCCATTTCCGAAATCATTGCTTGTGCAAAAGCAATCTGCAATGGGTTCTTGCTTGCTAAGCCAAGTTGATAGTTGTGCAGTGCAATTTGAGCTTTTTTCGACAAAACTTTCGATCTGCTCTCAAGGCGCTTGTACAAATAGATCTCTTTGATCAGCTTCGCTTCTTCGGGACCACCTGTCGATGTTTCAAAAACGGTGAGGGCGATTTGCGCTGCTGGTCCCATGATGTTAGGAACCATGGCTGCGACGCCGAGAGTTCCTTCGATTACGTGGCTGGCTGCCATCGTGAGTTTGCTTTTGTGATTGTATTTTGCAAGCCTCTGCTTAACCTTCATAAACACCGGGTCGCTTTTCAGTGCCGATTCCACTACTTGCTTTTGTTTCTGTTCTAGCTCTAGTGGATCCCAGAAAGTTTTTTCGTAAACTTCAGGCGAGACACGCACCATTCGAGACCAAGACTTAAGCTCATCTAGCGCGGCTTTTGCTTCGTCTTCACCGACTTGTTTAGTCAGTTCTGCAATACCTGTGTCCATAATCTTTTTGCGACGGTCAGGATCTGCAGCACCAACTCCGGTGGCTAGATGCATCAGTATCTGAACCGTTGAGATATGCGCATCATCCACTTGTTTTTGCCGTACAAATTCAGCAGCTTGCAAGTTGTCGAGTTTCAGTTTGTCTTCAAGAAGAACGTCACCGGCTTGGCTCGAAGGTCCAAATCCACGGTAACAAATAAGTTTGTCGAGCGCGTCTTTGCTTGTCGCGATGGCACGCTCATGGGCGCGCTTGTATTTTGTGACGGCCTTTTCGACAACTTTGACGTGAGGATTTCTATCGAGGCTAGCTTCGGTCAGACGATACGACATCTTTGTAAGCGGGTCGGATGTGTCACTGCCGTCAACATTGCCGCTGAGCGGTTTTCGCATCTCCACTCGAACGCAGAACCGGTCTTGCGGTTTGCTTGCCGATCTGTTTGCGGACGTCTTGGCGGCACCGGATGTGGTGCTAATCAAGCCGTGAATCGGCATCAAACAAGACGGCTCTGGATGGTCTAGCTCGACTGCATCTGACTCTTCGACGGCTGTTGTCGTCATGTCAGGCATCTGTTCGGCAAATGCTGGTGGCAGCATCATACCTGTGAGCGAAGTTGCAATGGCGACAGAAAGTACGCCCTTCTTTGTTATGCGCATGATCAGTTCCTGCGACGGCCGAGAAAGCTCGGCTGGGGTAACCTAAAAACTCTTTACCCACTTGGTTTTGGTGGAAAAACCCTTGACATTCAATGTTTAATCGCACAGTTGTTCGATTCTGAAAGGTGGATGCAGCGACCGTTTCCTGTAAATGACAACTGTTTTATTCCTCTTTGCTAGTAAGTTCTTTTTCTTAAAAAGAAGTTGTGGATTAAAGTACACAAGCGCGTTCGCAATGAATGCTGTATGTGTGCACCGGCGAGCGTTTTCGGCGTTCCACCGTTGCGCTTGTGTAGTTCGTTCCACAAATGGTCAAACCAAAATTGAGCCCACCCAAGAGTCTAAAATTCCACTTGGCAAGCCTGTCAATATGAAGTCATTTGATGACCTTAAGGACTCAAGCATCTGCGATAGTTATCATTGACAAGCCTTCTATTGACAGCGCTTAGTCTGGAGTCAGATGTTATTTAACTCTCTTAAGTACGCTCTATTTCTCCCGATCGTATTTGGAATTTTCTGGGCGAGCCCGCAGCGATTTCGGGTTCCGATTTTGCTTATCGCCAGCTACCTCTTTTATATGAGTTGGCGTCCGATATTCATTTTTCTGATTATCGGGCTGACAGTAGTCAACTACTACTTAGGATTTGCAATACATAAGTCAGAGAAGCATAAGAAAGCTTGGCTCACTACATCTATTGTTGCCAACCTGTCAACCCTCGCGTTTTTCAAGTACGCGTACTTTCTTGATGAGTCTCTGGCAGCCTTCATGAAGCCAATGGGTGTGGCAGTTGCGCCGCTTCCTTTCGACATCATTTTGCCTCTGGGTATTTCGTTCTTCGTATTTGAGTTCATTCACTACACAGTCGATGTGTATCGCGGCAGCGAGCCTATTAAATCGTTCCCTTCGTTTGCACTGTTTGCGAGTTTCTTCCCAACTCAGATTGCAGGACCGATCAAGCGCTTTCAAGATTTCATACCTCAGTTTCTTTCTCCTGCAAAATTCTGCATGGAGAAGTTTGATGAGGGCGTGTCACTCATTCTTATGGGATTGTTCAAGAAAGTATTGATTGCAGACAATCTCGCATTCTTTGTGCAGGGCGGCTTTTCGCATCCGGAGCTGTTTTCTGGGATCGATCTTTGGATATTCGCATATGCCTTTGCGTTCCAAATCTATTTCGATTTTTCAGGCTACACTGATATCGCCCGTGGTTCCGCATTGTTATTTGGCTACAAGGTGCCGATCAACTTCAACCTGCCGTACTTGGCTGGTTCCATCGCGGAGTTCTGGCACAGATGGCACATCTCACTTTCGACATGGTTGAGAGACTATTTGTTCATTCCGCTAGGTGGTTCAAAGTGCCCCAAATGGTTGAACTATCGCAACCTAGTCATAACCATGACCCTGGGCGGTTTGTGGCATGGCGCAGCGATGCACTTTGTGCTCTGGGGTATCTATCACGGAGTAGCGCTTGTTGTGCACAAGGAGTTCAAAAGACTCACTGAAAAGATGGCTCCAGTTCGAGGTTTCCTCGAATCTGTGCCTGGTAAGTGGCTTTCGGTGCTCTTCACCTTCCATGTAGTTTGCATCGGTTGGGTTCTGTTTAGAGCAGAAACAAATGCAGCGGCGTTCACGATTTTGCGCAAGATGTTCACTCTTGAGTACGTGACTTCTGGTGGTGTCTTGGTCCCGCTTGAGCTGCTGCACATCAACTACCCGCTCATCTATCCATCCATCTTCCTTATCTTGCCTGCACTGGCTGCATGGCACGTGATCATGGGACTCATCGACCGCACACCACTTGTTCTCAAAGCACCTCGCCTTGCAAAGGCTGCATGGTGTTTTGCACTGATGTTCCTTGTGATGGTTTTCTCCCCGGACAAGTCTCCGCGCTTTATCTACTTCCAGTTCTAAGAAAAGGCAAGCATGCAAAGCTCGGAAACCTGCCAATCAAAGAAGGACAGCTCTCGCTGGCGCACATTGCTTTCGAGCTATGTGGTGTTGGGATTTGTTGTGCTTGTTGTTGCCGACCTTGGATTGCGCATAGCAGAGCGTGTTGGGCGGTGGCCGATTACGCCATATCATGCTGCCTATAGATCGTGGGTTTGGTGGAACGCCGATGATTTCCGCAAGCTCGAGAAGGCACCGGATATAGTGCTGCTCGGGTCGTCATTGATGATGGCTGCATTGCACGGTGGAGATGCGGTGCATCTAAACTCGGACCAGAATGCGGCGTATCACCATCGCAGCCATCTCCTGGAGTCTCAGCTGAAGAGCAAACTCAACTCGGACGTAACTACCTTTGCATTTGCATTGGGCGGAGAAATGGCGTCGGATGCTTACGTTATGTCTCGCACACTTTTGTTTGAAGGCAAGAAACCCAAAACTATCATCTATGGAGTAGCGCCCCGCGACTTTATGGATAAGGCGCTGGGAAGCCCTGCGAGCACCGAACCTTACAAACTCATGGAACGCCTCGGCGGACTCAACGATCTTTCGATGACTGCGCGCACATCGTTTTGGGAGCAAGTTGAGTACGTATGCACAAGAGTTAGTGCGCTTTACGATCATCGCCCTGACTTTGTGTATTTGCAGCATCGCTACACGAAACAGCTTCTTACGAAGTTGTGTGGAATGAAAGACCTGGAACTTGTGCACACACCTTTTGAGGTTCGCAAGCAGGCGTTTCAAGAATTGCCTGGAGACAGCGGTCCCAATGAAGTCTTGATAGGTCCGCCGCCTCCGAATTCACTCAAGTATCAGGACAATCTGGACGAGTACAGATATAGATATGCGAAGTTCGACAAGAAACAGTTTGATTCGCAAGTTGGG
>CAYZJR010000057.1:0-44215 GCA_964478655.1 uncultured Candidatus Obscuribacterales bacterium | reverse complement strand
CTTCGTCAAGCTGCCCAGCGGGCAGTATGTGGCGCCGCAGCGCTCAAGCGCAACGCTGACGAAGAATCTCGACGGCACCTACACTTATACGACACCGCAGAAAGTCGAATACAACTACAACTCGGCCAACGCACTTGCCACCATCGTCTTTCCGTTTGGCATGACCGTCACGCTTACCTATGACACAGGCAAGCTCGTCTCCGTCTCCAATGGTCAAGGGCGCGAACTGACGATCACCTATGACGGCAACAAGATCGACGAAGTGGAAGATGATGCCAGCCGTGTCATCAGCTACACCTATGACAATGATGACCTGATCGGTTTCACCAATGCCGAATCGGAAGAGACAGTCTACGCATACGACATTCCCGGCAGAATGTCTCAAATGTTCCTTCCGGAAAACCCAGCAGCGGCTATCTTCACCAACACTTTCGATGCTTTGGGTCGAGTGATGGAGCAAGAGGATGCGTTTACCAACGTGACTCAGTTCTTCATTGCCGGCGCCAGATCTGAAGTGGTAAACGCAGAAAACGAGTCGCAGATTTCCTATTTCAACCGGCATGGTGCGCCCATCAAGGACATCAACGGAGTGGCAAACGTGCGCACACAGGAGTTCGACGCGCTAGGCCGCATGGTCAAGCAGACGCTGCCTGAAGGCAACTACGTCACCATCGAATACGACACCAACGGCAACGTGTTGTCGCGAACCTTCACCCCAAAGTCCGGCTCAGGCGAGTCGCCGATCGCGGTGAGCTTCACCTATGATCTGGACTGGAACAAGGTTGCCACCGCCACTGATGGCAACGGCGAGGTCACGACCTACACTTATGATGCCACCACGGGTCAGCTTCTCACCATCGAAAGACCCGAGGTGAACAGTCAGATTTCTACTGAAACATTCACGTACACCAATCGCGGTCAAATCGAGACGAGGCTCGATCCTACCGGCATTTTGACCGAGTATCAGTACGACAGCGTCACGGAGAATCTGGAGACTGTTATCGTCAACTCAGGAGTGGGGCAGCTCAATCTGACCACCCTGTACGGCTACAACGCTGCCGGCGACATCACCTCGATGACTGACCCGCGCGGAAATGCAACCACCTTTACCTTCGACGCCGAGCGCCGCAGGCTAAGCAAGACCGATCCCTCGCCACTGAGCTACGTTACGCAGTGGGTTTACGACGACAACGGCAACATTCTCGAGTTTAAGAGGCAGACTGGCGACGTGGGCGACCCATGGCAGACCGTGACCATGACCTACGACGCTGACAACAAGCTGAAGACGAGAGAGGACGCACCGGGGCATGTTCGCGAGATCACCTACGACGGCGCTCGCCGAACGTGGAAGATCGAAGACGAAGTCAGCCGCATTACTGAATTTGCCTACGACAATGCCGGGCGACTCCAAACTGTTACAGACCCGGACAACAACGTAGTCGAGACGCGCGCTTACACCGACAACGGCAAGCTCGCCTCGCAGACTGACGCTCGCTCCAAGACAACATCCTACGCCTACGACGGTCACGACAGGCTCGAACTCACGACCTTCGCAGACAGCACGACGCAGGAAATCACGAGCTACGACGACAACGGCAACGTGCTGGAGATGGAGACACGAGCAGGCAACGCCATCGTCATGACCTATGATGAGCTCAACCGCCTCAAGACAAAAGAACCGTACGGACAAGCCGAGGTCACTTACACGTACGACCTTTCCGGACGTCTCAAGACCGTTTCCACCAGTGCCGTCGGCGGAAATCCGTCCTCCGGTGAGTTCGAGTACTTCTACGACACCGCTGGTCGCCTCGTTCACGAGGAGTACCCAGACGGCAAGGACGTCCTCTTCGATCTCGACGAGAACGGCAACGTGATCAAACTCACCTACCCGGACTCCTACTATGTCGAGCGCCAATACGATGAGCTCAATCGGCTCACCGGCGTCTTCCTCAATGGAAACACGACCGCGGCCGCCGAGATCGCCTATGACGACCTCTCAAGAAGGGAAACTCTCACCTTCGAAAACAGTGTCGTTACCGAGTATGGATTCGAGAAAAACGACGTAATCGAGAGCCTCGAACACACGTTCAACGGCTCCGGAGTCACCTTCACCTTCGACCATAACGCAGCTCACGAGATGATCGAACAGGAGGTCAGCAACAGCGCCTTCATGTGGCACCCCGGCGCAGGCGGAACAACCACCTACGCCACCGCAGGCGACACCAACACGTACCCAACTGTCGGGGGGATCAGTTACACCTACAATGGCAACCGTTGCCTCACCGGCGACGGTGTCTGGACCTTCGGATACGACACCGAAGATCGCTTGCTGTCCGCCAATGACGGCTCCAGCACTGCAGTCGCCTATGTCTACGACCCGCACCACCGGCAAGGGCAGAAAACCGTCAACTCCACGACCAAGACGAGATACGTCTACGCAGGGTGGCAGCGCATTGCTGACTACAACGGCAGCAACGACACGTTGATTTGCCGCTACGTGTACGGCGACAACCCCGACGACATCCTTATAAAGGTTGCCTCAAATGGCGACAAGACCTACTACCATGCTAACCACCAGGGATCAGTGGTGGCTCTCACCAACAGCTCGGGAGCCGTGACCAATACTTACAAATACTCTCCTTTTGGAGAGAGCAACAGTTTGTCCGGCACCAGCCATGGTTTCACAGGGCAACGTTTCGACTCCGAAACCGGTCTGTATTACTTCAAAAACCGCTACTACAGCGCAAAGATCGGGCGGTTCCTCCAGCCTGATCCCAAAGGCTATGCCGATGGGCTCAACCTCTACGCTTACGTGCGCAACAACCCTTTGACGCTTACCGATCCGTTCGGAACAGAAGCAGTTGCAGCTCATAATAAATGCGTCGCAAACACCATCGCCAACTCGCACTCGATTGTTGCTGCGGAAGCGAACTGCCAGTCAAACCCGCAGGGCAACTGGCTCGGCGTCAATGATTGCGGCTGCGGATGCGTCGGCGAAGTCGGCATGGCAGGCGGTATGGGCGCAAGCGTACAAGCTGCTTCCGAAGGCATGGAGCCGCTTCTGTTCAGCCTTCCCCAGATATCGATGCCAGCGCCGTTCTCCACTGACCCCGTGAGCGTCAGGCCCATTAACGCGGACGCTGCCGATGTCTTCCTGCGTTGCGTCGTACTGCTGATCGGACGACTCGTAGCATGCGGAAACAATGAGGCATGCCAGCGCCAGGCTGTGAGCTGGTTCTACGAGATTTGCATCAACTCGCCTGGTCTGACTCAAACTGGAAGACCACGCGGCTAAACATCGACCCGACCCCAGATTTGAAAGCCGGGCCGCCCACGTGGGCGGCCCGGTGCTAAGATCAAGCTGGGGGGAAACACATTGTTAGATGCTGCGGACATACTCTCAAAAGTTAGAGAGTCGTATGCCCGATGCGGGGAATACAGAGACTCCGGCGTGTGGACCGTAAATATTATCGGAACCATCCAAGATGAATCTGGCGTGAGGTTTAAGACCACTTTCAAGCGGCGAAACCTAAAGTTCGAGTTCAAGTATGCATGGGATTGCATCGTAACAGGACCACAGTCAGGTGCAGTCTTGTCCAACGGAAAGACGCATATTCTTCGTTCGTCTGCTCAAGGTGAGCGATACTACGAAAAGCTACATGACGCCACCGGCTGCGGTGGCGTCACCACAGCCTGCGGAATTATTAGCTCGCTTCTCCTTCAGGAGCAGAGGTGCACAACAGTATTCGACTTGCCGTTCACCCTGGTCGAACGACAGAACTGCGGGGGAGACATCGCCTTGAAGCTCATGCGAGAAGACGGCCGAGTCACTCTTTGGATTCGCGAATCCAATATGACTCTTTGGCGAGTTGCCGAACCCCAGTTCGATGCTACGAATGTTGTCGAAAAGGCACTCAAGTTCACAGGCTTGGCGGCCAGAGGATTAGGCATGCTTAATAGGGAGATGCTGCAGAGTTTGAAGCTCGATCCGAAGGCGTCGGTCTTAACAGTGTTCAACGATGTGCATTTAAAGTAGTTCCATTTCTGCAAATAAAGGTCTCCGCTTTCTTTGCCAGCGCAATAACTGCATTGGCACTGAAGCGGTTGACCTTTTGAACCGACCGAATCAACCCAATCTTTGGGGACAATCATGACTTCACCTAACGATCGCGAGGAACAGCCGAGAAATGCTGCGCCAAGGCGCGACGATACCTATTTCGAAAAGATCGTCAAATACATTCCTGCCGATATTTTGGCTGCATACATGACCTTTTCCGGAATCATCGCTGATGATCCGACAAATCCAGTGTGGTTACACTGGGCCTGCTTCGCAGCCCTTACCATTCTGACTCCGCTCTACACGATTTATCGTCCAAGCGAACCACCGCCGCTTCTGTTCAAAGCGAACAAGACATATTTCTGCGCGGTGGCATCAACATTGAGTTTCGCAGTTTGGTGCTTCGCTCTTGGTGGTCCGTTCGCTGCGACCTTCGCGTGGTATCGCCCTGTCTTCGGCAGTCTGCTTCTAATTCTTACGACCCTGCTTATTCCAATTCTCGAGAAGGTTCTGCTCAAACAGAGCCAGTAATTGAAGATGTATAACATGAAAATCATCACTCTCGCTCTTACAGCCGCGATGGCTTTAGGCTTGACCGGCTGCGCAGCTTTGCGTTCACCTGTAAACGTCCACCC
This sequence comes from uncultured Candidatus Obscuribacterales bacterium, assembly GCA_964478655.1. Classification (GTDB taxonomy): domain Bacteria; phylum Cyanobacteriota; class Vampirovibrionia; order Obscuribacterales; family Obscuribacteraceae; genus CAYZJR01. Next base: position 39,523 of record CAYZJR010000057.1, on the reverse strand, counting down.
AATCGAAGCGGCAGACAAACCCACTTTCGTCGACCTCGATGCCACACGGCGCGGCTACGTCATCCTCCCTCGTCCCGATGGGAAAGGCTTCTATGTTCTGGCCGAACCCTCCCCAGAGGCTGCACTTGCAACCGTCAATAAGATTCTGGCGGAAGTGTCGGTCAAGAACGGCTCTGCACCAATCGATGCAAAAACGCAAATCGAATTCAACACGGCAGTCGTTCAACTTGCCAGCAAGTCTCAGACCGTGCTCTTCCTCCGAGAAGCGCTTTACAGGCTCAACGAGCAAAGCGTCAACCATACGCTGCCGCCGGAACAGATCGCGAAACTATACGAAACAGCGATGCTTACAGCGCTGAAAATGTCAGAGACTGAACTCGCCAAACAACAGACCGATCTTGCGAAACTGCTGGCAGACCCCGGCGTGCGAGAGGTGTGGAACCAAGTCTTCGGACAACCAACCGCAGCCGGCAGCCCAGTGCGTTAGGCGCAATTCGTATCTCAAACGGATGCAACTTTTAGGGAACGGGCCGCAGTAGCGGCCCGTTCCCTTATTTAATAACGGCACCGTATACGACACCATTTTACTCTTTTGACTTTCTGTACTAGGTGCACTAGTATACTCAAAATCCAGCCTGGCACCGCCTTCAGTTACGTGCTGTTAGGCCTGTACACGAGGGACTCAACCGGCTAATGAAAAAGATGTAGTGTTGAAACTCACCGCTAAGGAATGTATTTTCCGTTCTTATCAAAGTTAGCAGTACCTTTTTCTTTGTAGCTAACTTCGCCGTCTTCGCTTACTTGCGCATCGTAGCGCTTAGCTGAATTCGGCGCATCAACCAATACATAACCAAGTTTTCCATTCGATCTCGTCATGTTATTGAACAGATCTTCTCCTTCAATTGCCGTCGTTCTCGTCGAGTGATCGCTTTCCAAACCCCATTGGTTTTGAACATAAAACTTTGTCGGAGGTCCATCCTCCACGCCGGTAACCATAGTGAAGTGTCCCCCCACCCCGTTATCGAGCGGTCCTCCGCCAAACGGATATGTTTTCGAGTCAACCCAAATCACCATTGGCTTACCGTTATTCTTGCGAAAAACTTTCGCAAGAGTGTCGACCGAATCGACATGCACCACGGCTTTCGACTCACCCGTTAGTTGATTTCGCATGCGCGCGAGTTCTTCAAGATATAGTCCACCAAGCTGATCTTTTTCACCGGTACGCAACATGTCGACTCCATGGAAAGTTTTATGGAACTCTCCGCCGCCACTTAAAGCATTCTCGAAAGCGTAGTGCGGGTAGCGAAGCACGTTCAACGCAGCGGTTTGGAATGCACGAGAAGCGATATCCCGACCACTAAAATCTTTTGCTTTGAGATTCTCTGTGTCGAAGCCAACCCAGGTTCCATCTGATGTTTGGAACGCTCCATCAACCAGAGCATCCATTACAAAACTCGCATACTTGTCCGGTTGAGTCATCGCCATGTCTCTTTCAACATTGGCAATACCACAGGTTGGAGCCGCTCCCTGATAGATTTCAGACGGATGCGCAACGTGGTGCATCAATGAGTCTACCAGTGCCTTCCTCTCACTCTGGGACAAATCCTTCGCACTATTGGCGCGCTGAAGCTGCTCATAGAACTCGTCGATGCGCTTCTTATCGTTGGCGAAACGGCGATGAATCTCCAATACGTTTCTTCGATCAACATCCGGATGGCTCTTCAAATATGCTTCTTCGCCGGGTGTGAGTTTGTCTATAACTTTGGCACCGTTAGACCACATTTCGATTGTTCCGTCCGCGGCGAGTTGCGCACCTTCGTTGTCGGGCTTGATGACACCGCTTGCACCATCGCTCGTCTGGTAAGAGAGTTCTCCTGTCAAAGTGACACCGAATCTGCTTCCATCGCCGGCAACACTATCTACACGCCCAGGAGCGCGTGATGTCTGCACTTCCAAGCTGCCTGCTCCATCTCGAACAAACCGCCCCGTATTTGCATCGAACTCGACTTCCTTCAAATCATTGATCAATCGATGGTCGTCTTTGGAGATCTTCTCCTCGCGCACCTCGCCCGTCAGCGGGTTCTTGTACATGATGCTGGAATTGGGATACATGATGACCTCTTCCTTCACCCCAAACCACTTTGTGTTCGTCCCCGCCCACTGACCATCTTTCAATTTCAGATCTACTGTGCCGCCATCTTTGCGGATTATCAGTTGATCGTTGACGCCGTTGTGGTAAATGTTTTCGAAAACCACTCCATTCTTTTGATCGACAGAAGTGATTTTCGTAATGCGTTCGGCTCCTTTAGCGTCTTTCTGAATTTCCGTCGTAATCAGATCAGTCGACTTCATACGAGTGCGGCGAATGTGCCCTGAGCCCAAATCGATTTCCGATTCACTCGAACCATCCTTATAGAGCGACAGGCGCGTGCCGGCACTTTTGTAGGTTAAGGTTGCTTCTCTGGGGTCGACCTCTATCGTGCGAATTGTTTCGCCTGTGGTTGATTTCTCCTCATGAATGTAGCGGCCATCAGCTGCTCGATTGAATTCGGTAACTTTCCCATTTCCGTTAAGCGGCATTTCAATTTTGTAGGGAACAGCCTCACCTGGTCGATAGAACCTTTCAAACTGGCGACCGGCAGCGTCTTTTCCGCCCTCGCCGACCAGTTTTCCGTCGCCATCACGCGAAACAGAACGTCCATCTTCAAACTTGACAGTAGCGATCCCTGACTCATTTTTCTCGGTGAAAAGCTTTCTATCAGTCGTCATTCCCACATTGGTATCAATAATGGTGCCTGCCGCATCACGACGTTCGCCGTGATATGCTCCATCGGAGCCCATTGTAAGAGCAAGAAAGGTGCCGCCGTTTTCGTAAACAGTGGCGGTATTCGGGCTGCCGGTGAAGGACTCCACAATCAATCGCCCTTTTCCATCCTTTTGCCTTGTTTCAAGCACAGCGCCGGATTTGTCGTAGGTTGTCGTCCTGCCATTTTCGTACGAGAGTTCTTCACCAAGGGCGGTGTCCTTTCGTGTATACCAGCCGATGTTGTTGATGCCCACTCGATCGATCACATTTCCGTCTCTATCTCTCTTTTCGCCGACCAGATCGCCATCTTTGTTTCGCTTCAATTGACTCACGTTTTTATCTTTGTCAGTGACCGTCATCGAAACGACCTCACCATTGGCATATCGCTTCGTGGTAGTCGACTTCTTCTCTACGTCAGTTTCTACAGACTGCACCAGTTTGCCTTTGCTGAAAGTGTCCGTCTTCTTCTCGTCCAAGTACGATTTGTCGACTGTTCCATCGGCATTGACGGTCTGCTTGTAGATTCGCCCATCCTTTGTCATGCCAAAGTCGCCAGCGACTTCCTTGCCATCGATTCTTTGCTTGCCGTGAAACTCTCCATCTCTGCTGCGTTTTAGCTCATAGACAGAACTAGCGTTTTCGGTCACTCGAACAGTTTCGACGGTCTTCTCATCGGAACCTTTCACCTTCACAACCACGCGCCCCTTACTGTCGAAGCCGGTTTCCGACTTCTCCATGTACCCTTTCTTTTCATCCGGTGTGATTGTAAGTATCTCAGTGTTCCACTTGTTTCCTTCTATCTTGTTTCGACTCCAACTCACCGAAACATCGTTGCCATCTTGCTTATAGGAGGCGTACCCAGAACCATCGACCATATGCTTGCGCAGCATTGACTTATCGTTCCACAATGTGACGTTTTCTTGTCCAGCAACATATGTAACGCCACCATCGCTGGTTTGTCCCGGAAGTTGAATCTTTGTCCCTTCCTTGAAGATCATCTGTCCGCTGCCGTTGTCGACCAGCTTGTCCTTATTTAAAGCCGCGACCACTTTTGTATATAACTCTCTTTGCTGCTGCGTTACGTCTGGACCAAGCTGCAAAATGGCCACCAGATCCGGTGTCTGTGGAAACTTGATTTCGTGCTGGTTGCTGTACTTGATTTCACGCAGTGTCGCCTTGCCGGAGATCGTGTTCTGTTCGCCACTGTGTCGTTTTCGCAACTCAGACTCGGCACGAGTAGAAAACTGGTTAGCCATGTCGCCTGCTGTGGCTCTCGGACTACCAGGGACCTCACCATCAGCACCATTCACACTTGCGTTGGACGGTGCATCGCTTCCTTTCGCGTTAGAGGCTTTCTCATCGCTAATCTTCAAACCAGGCAAAACGCCCTTATCCTCTAGCTTCTTGCCAGACACAATTGACTTCGCCAGCTTAACTCCAGTCAGGTTTTCGATAAAATCGCAAATCGCATTTTCCTGACACTTGTCGTCAGCTGCAGCTTTATCTTTAGTAGTAATGTTTGTTGAATCAGTCATAAGAAAAAAGAACCCCATCAAAAGGAACGACACAACGTGTCGAAAGCATGATTCGGAAGAGGCTCGGCGCTACTTCCTGGGGTGTATCTGCCAACCAGCCTATGAGGATTCTACAAAGTCAGGTGTGACAACGAAGGGACAATGACAACACTAAAATCGGTCATCCTCACAAGATTCATCGAGCCCAAGCTGCTCATCTTCATCAGGTTCGAATCGTTCAATCGGCATCGTCACGAACAACGCCATGAGCCGCCACACATCAGGCTGTTCCAACAAAGAAGGTTCAATTCCCAAGTCCTTAAGTCGATCATCAGCGGGCCAGTTCTTCTCTATCCAATTGGCGGTTACCAGTTTCCGTTCCCGCCAATAGTCTGGTTCTCGCAGATACGAAATCAAAGCCTCGCGCGAAGTGATTTTCTTCATTTCTTCCGTTCGAGAACGATAAACCTTGCACAACTTCGCAAGAAAAGAAAAAACATACTTTAAATCGGCTTCCTCATGGGTTTCATTCTCAACCTCTATCCATGCGGTTTCGCCACTTCGAAGGGTAAGCTTGATCTCCTTCGCATTCTTGTCTGGTACCTCGGCCTTCTCCAGATCCCGAAACGGAATCACAAGTGCAGTGCGCGCACCGCAGAGATGCAAATGCTTGGAAGAAACGACAATATAATTAGTCTGAGAACAGAAATAGACTCCGAGAAGTTCTTCGCCTTGCAGATCGAGACCAGATAAGACCTCCGGGTCAATCTTGTCGGCACCGACAAAACTGTCGAGATGCCAAAGCGATCCCGTCGCATATTCGAGCAATTCTGAAATCGCCAATTCAATCTCCTGAACTCAACAAACGAAAGCTCTCATCTTCCGATTTCAACCAATTCTGCAGTTCCTTCAATGCTTCGCTGATTTTCCGCTTCTCAGCCGCCACCAACGCATTATGAGTCTCATCGACCCGGTCACGCAGACCTACGTATTTCTGCGCCAAATCAGACAAAGGTTCTTTAGACTCCCTGATCATCTGGCAATCATGCTCGGTCAGTTGGTGCTCCAAAAACGCCACCTGATCGACGCTGAAGATAAACTCGCTAACTCCTTCTGGGTGCACCATGCCGCGCTTCATCTTCTGAATATCCGCGTGTTGCGCACGCAAGAAAATTCCCCAGCTGCTAATCCTCACATATGGATACATCCTGAATGAAAATCGCCAGTGAAGCTCCTCATCAAATGGCGTCACCCGACTGTTCTCAACATCCGGACCAGAATCTTCGAAGCTCGCAAAATCAAGGTAGCCGAAACGCCGCCGATACTCCTTTGTTGTAGACCATGAGTAGTGCCGGCGCGGGTTGCTTTCGTCGAAGTCGCCGCCCGCGGTTGGATTGAGAAACACTGTAAATTCGGTTCCCTTAAGCAGTGGCAGGTGCTTATACCAACTGTGAGCATCCACTATGTATTGCGCAAAATTCTCGTATTGCTCGACAGTGGGTCTTTCGACAGTTAACATTGCGCGAAATAAATGATGGTCACGCATTCGATTTCATAATTGCTACTCGTGTCATACTGGAATAAATGCCCTTATAAAAAGAACCAAAACGGAGTTCGTTAAGTGACTCGGATTCTTGTCTGCTTGGACAGAGAAGAACGCGTCGAAAACCCCCGTTACCCAACAGAACCAATCCTGCAAGCAGGCGGTCCGGGGTCGGGTTGGCCGGCGCCATATCTTGTTGCGACCGGACAGTCCGGACATGCTGTCGTGGGGATGGACATTGGTAACAGGTTCTCCAGGGTCGCCGCAGTTGAAAATGAGCAAATCGTACCACTGCTCGACGCTCCGCTGCCCTCACTAGCGTGCCTGACGCCTTCCGGACACATTTCAGTCGGCTATCCGCCATCCAATAAGACGGAAGGCATGATCCACCATTTCAGAAATTTGGTCGGAACAGAATGGTATGTCGAATCACAAGATGGTTTCTACACGGCGCAGATGTTGACGGAGATTCTAATCAAGCGCTTGAGCCAGATGGCGACAGCAAGGCTCGACCGTCCGGTATCAAAAGCGGTGCTCACCACTCCGGCAAGTTACACGAGCTTGCAGCGAAAAATGCTACTCGAAGCTGCTGAAGCAGCGGGTTTGGACGTTTTGCAACTTATCAACGAACCAACCGCGGCAGCGTTTGCATACTGTTGGGAAAACCCCGATCTGGAAGGAAACATTCTCGTCTATAACATAGGTGCTGGAACTTTCGCGGCATCTGTAATGAACTTTCGCAACGGGATTTTGGAAGTGAGATGCACAATCGGCAACGACGATTGTTCGTGGAACAGTTTTGTTGATGCCCTCGTGGTCTGGATGATTGAACGATTCAACAAAGAGTCCGAATTCACTCTTGAACTCACCCCCAATACCGTTTTGAGAATGCTCACGGCGGCACAGCAGGCTATAGACGACTTGCACACAGCCGGTCACGCTAACATTCGGCTGACGAACCTCGATGTGGCAAAGTCCAGCATTGAAGCTAGAGTCGCAGGATACTTTCAAGCAACCATTTCGCTCAAAGAGTACTTGGAGTTGATTGAACCAACAATCGTAAACAGCCTTGCCGTCGTCAAAGACACAATATACAAATCCGGTTTGGCACAAGGAGACATCGAACATACTCTTGTCGTTGGAGACCATCGAAACCTGGTTCCATTCTGGAGCAGGTTCTATGATTTGCTACCCGGTTCCAGCGTCAACCTTTTGAACTCAGCACTATATCCGGTGCGCGGCGCCGCTCTTCAAGCAGCGCTTCTCAGCCACAGCATTCGCAGCTTTGTTGTCTGGGATGTATTGACAGAGCCCGTTTATGAAGAGAAAGACGGAAACTACAAAGAAGTCATTCAACGGGGTACCCCCCTTCCATTCACCGCATATTCTAAATGCGAATCACCAGATGCAACCGTCAACGTTCACATTACTCAGCATTCGTGCCAAGTACCACAACCTGCATCGCTGGCTGAACTAACGATCAACAACTGCCCGCCGACAACTGCCGGCGAAACGAAGGTTGAAGTGCAGCTTATTGTCAATGCAAACGGAATCATCGAATATCAAGCCCGCCATATCGGGCTATCCGCCCCGCTTCCCATAACGGTAATGGATGGGCAGCCAATGCCCGGCGTACGCCGGTGGAACGACCCGGCTCCCATCACGAGCTATGACGAATCAAGATTGAATCGCCTTGCTCGCATTCTCAACATGGCACCATTAACGGTACTGAATGTCCTGCGATCCCGTGGTTATTCACTCGACGAAATCAAAGGTGGCCGTGCAATAGAGCAAATGCTGAGACGGCTGAAACACGAAAAACTAGCGCGGGGAACTTCCGAGGACAGACCCGAAAATCGCGAAGCATCTTAGACCGTCGTCAAGGTGTGCAAGATTCACATCAAACTCGAAACCCTAGCAATTGGCTAGCTGCGAGCGTTTCGTGTACTTGGCAATGTTGACCTATATAAAGTGTCTGTTGTATTCTACAGTCGCTTTAGCAACACACTTGGCAAGGCCACATGACTCGCAGAAAGAGAATCGCGGTGTTACTGCAAGTCGCTCTTCTCTGCGTGCTTGCGAGTTTCAAGACGGCCTGCGCAGAAGACATACAAGCGCCACCGCCAGCAGTACCAAAGCAATTGCACGCATCGCAGACGCAACAGACTCCCGCCGAGAGCGCCTCTGAAATCGTCTCGCTGACAAATCAGCTTCTTCTCAAAGAAATCGACTTAGAGCGCTACTATTTGCGCTACCGAATGCACGGCACAAAAGAGCCAAAGTTCCGGAAATATCGATTTTTCGCACTGCAGCAAACAGCAGCAAGCACCTTCCTTGCCTCAAACATCATCAACGTGGTGGAAACGGCAGAACACTTCAAAACTCCGAACGATACCAATGGCCACGTGCTTACAAATTCTTGTACCGTCGGTGAAGTCGCTTCGATAATCGGCGGGTCGAGTTCGGCATTGGAGTTAGGTTCCAACGCCTTTACCGCGCTCAAAAACAAGATTCAAAAGAAAGACCCCAAAACAGCAAAACTCACGGTCGTCGACTTGCTCAAAGAAATCGACGACCTGACTAGACGCCGCAACGCACTCGTCGATCGGAATCGCGATCATCCCGCATACGAGATTTTTGTCGCAGAAGGGAAAGTACTGAAATCGTTTCGCGATTGGTGTGTGTATGAATTCTGTGATGTATACGCCGACGTTAAGTCTTACGAGGCAAGCTGCAACGTGTTCTACGTGCTAGATGTGTCGGCATACACCACAAGTTGGGTTGCATATCAACTAGCCGCGAAAGCATTCAAAAGTCAGCGATTCGCACGCCCAGCGTTGTACAACGGCTTCATGTCGGACAGTTTCTTTACGATAGAGGCACCTTCTTACACTGCATCCGGTAAATGGTTCTACAACCATTACTACAAAAAAATGGCCAAAGAACTGAACGAAAAACCGTTCGATGCAGAGGACGACGCCAAAGGACAGATGTACAAATTGGAGGCACTCTCAGCTACTTCTGACGAGTCTACGCTTGCGTTAGTCGGTCCAATTGCAACTAGACTTTCAATTTATTCATTCTGGTCGACGCGCTACGACAAATACATCGATAAGCGCATGGCAGAGATGCGTCGACTGTCGAAAATCGCCCTACAGTCAACGGTCGCTGGTCCGCTGCTTGGCACAACGGGACTGACACAGGACGTCTGTAACGCAATCGGTTTGTATGGATGGAAGAATAATCCGTTTATGGCAAATGCATTGGCGTTCGCAGGCGCTACTACCACGACATGCGGTTCTCTAGCATCAATTGGCTTGACCGGCTGGTGGTTTATTGATGATCTTCGGCACGAACAGCAAGCCAAACACAGAAAAATTCTGCCGATGGAACTGTTGGATCAACGATTGCGAACTCTCGAAACATTGGAAGAAATGATTGGGAGGAAGACTCAGTGAGGCTCCTCTCGCTCATGCTCTGTCTATCAATGTTGTTCAACTGCTGCTGCAACAGCGCATCCGCTGGAGCACTCGTCATGGAGCGAACACCATATGGATCGCCAACTGCAATTCACGCCGAAGGTGCAGCACCAAATATCGGACACTTGCACGATCACAACTTGGTGCTGACAATCAATGAGCACGTCGTCACAGTCGACTTACTCGACCCGACGACAAAGACTCGCCAATCTATCGTAGGCGGGCAGCTATTCGCTCCGCACTTAATATCTGAAGATGGAATGACGAGATTCAATGCGTACTGTTATTTCAATTCAGGAGAGAAACTGGCAGAGCTGCTGGCAGAAGAGGCGAACACCGGAGAACTTGTCGTTGCAAAAGATGGCAGAAGGCTCGCCGGACGCATCACGCTTATCGATCATCAACACATAACAGTAACGATGGAAGGTGTCGAACAAAGAATCGCGGTGAGACAAATATCAACGGTTGTGTCTCCCAGAGTATTCCGGCTTACAAGCATTGTTTTTGCAAGTCCATCGACTCCCGACACACACGATCGATCTCACTTTCACGCCAAACTTGCACGTTTCGAACTGGAGCCGACACTAGAGGAAATGATGACGATTGTTGGCAAGAAACGGCTCGAATCAAGAGTCGCAAAAGCAAGCCTGGGCAAGTGGCAGAAAGTCTTGTTCGTTGGCGGCGCGATTTTGCTGACAGCTGCAGCAATTGCAATTCCCGTCGCTTTGGCTGCACCGCTTGCAGGAAGAAATCGTTCGACGAATAACAGCGATGATAACGACAATAATCGCAATCAGCGCGAAGATCAGCAAGGAGATCAAGATCAAGACACCCCGATTCGCTGATGCGTAACACGATCGATCATGGTAACGCAAGCCAATAACTTAGGAGGCGCTTTTACTAGTCGTCCGCCAAGGCATTCACAAGCAAAGTTTGGAAGTGAATGCACAAATGCTCACTGTTAGTGAGAAACCTTCCAACACTCGGCACACCAGCAATTAATCCCTTTTGCACCGAAGTGGTTAAAACATCATCTTCCATTCCAACTTGTGCGTTGAACTCAATAAGTTCCTCAGCCCAAGCCTTGTCCACACCAACGCCAAAATACTGTTCCGAAAAGCCTTTTGCATTATTGGGTCCGTCAGGCAACCACACATCGACTGACATATTCGGCTGACCCGGATTGATGTTGATTGTGAAATTCGGCCATAAGAAATGGTACTGTGCTTGTTTCACTTCACCTTTTGCATCGTAAATCTTCGCGTGTGCACGTCCTTCATGCGCGTCAGCGCGACAGTATCCAACTTGGCTAGAAAACCATTCATATGGAGTCAAGGAATACTTGTCTTGATCAACATCAATTGCAGCCGAGAAGCCAGGATGCGCAACTGCGCAGTGATAGCACTCAAGATAATTTTCGAGCATCGCCTTCCAATTAGATTGTGACTGCCACTCCTCCCGGCTCCACAACTCAAGATTTTCAAAATCAAGACCGCTCTCTTCCAAAATATCCAGCAGCGGTCCAAAATAGGAATCCAACGGTTTGCAGTTTTCATCGGCATTCGCAAAGACCCATGGTCCTAGCGTCTCGACTTTGATTGAAATTAGCGGATAATCATTCGCACAAAAATTCGGCTCTCTGTCAGAACGCGGAGCTGCCTTTAATTTGCCGGTCAAGTCATACGTCCATGCATGATACTTGCACTGCATTATTTTCGTATGCCCGCACTGTTCTGTGACAACCTCATGGCGGCGGTGTCTGCAGACATTGACGAAACCTTCTATACCATGATCGTTTCGAACGATTACAACAGGAATCTCTCCAACGCTTCCAGTAATGAAATCGCCGACATTCTTTAATTGTTGTTTGGGCCCGATGTATTGCCAGGTTCTTCTAAAGATCTTTTGGATCTCTTTATCAACCAACTGAGCATCCGTATACCAACTCGACGGAAGAGATTCGCCGCGATTAAGGGCCGCAATCAGCTCATCTCGTGAACTTTTGACGACTTGTTGCATGACTTTCTGCTGCTCCGCATTTGATTCACTTGTTTATTCATTCACCACTTCCAGTGTACGAATCAAAACCCTTTCTGCGCAACTCATTACACTCACTCATTGCATCGATTCAAAACAAAAATCCAATGAGATTGCGCGGCAGTCAAGGAGACAAACGAAATCCTTTTGATTGCGGAACATTGCAAAGCGGCAGCACCTTTGAATTGTTCCCATAGATTAAACCTGAGGGCTCAGCAAAAAGTGCTCAATCCAACGGCGTTACAGGAGCCAGTTGTATATACAAGCGTGATAGAATCAGCCAACTTTCTCCGGCGCTCTCCGGAGCTACTGAAATCTTCCCAGAGGAACTTACGATGAAATATCGTCTCAACCGTCTATTTCACCCGAAATCTCAACGTGCGCTCGTGGTCGCAGTTGATCATGCTTTGTTCAACAATGCTGCATTTTTGGAAGGCATCGAAGACATGCAAACAACCGTGGCAACTCTTGCTGATGCAAATCCGGACGGTGTCCTGCTTTCTCCCGGAGAAGCTCCGCACCTGCAAAGACTTCCCGGACGAAACAAGCCGGGCTTGATGCTCCGCGCAGACACAGCCAACTTCTATAACGATGTGCTGCCGACTTCTAAATTGTTCTGCGAACCATATGAAGAAGCCGTCGAAGTTGCTGTTCGCCTCGATGCAGCTTGCATCTTGCTTAACCTCCTGCAAGTTGAAGACTTCCCCGAAATGCTTCATCAATGCGTAAGAAATATTCTTCGCTTGAAAAACGTTTGCGACCGTTACGGCATGCCGATGGGCATCGAGCCTCTATCTTTCAAAAAGACCAAAGATGGAATGGTCGGCGACTTGAACCCAGCCAAAGTTGTAACCCTTGCCCGCATGGCTGCAGAACTCGGCGCAGACATCATCAAGACAGATTCGACAGATCCAGAAGAAGAATTCCATCGCGTAATCGAAGCCGCTTCGGGCGTTCCTGTAACCGTTAGAGGCGGAAGCAAGGCGTCCGATTTGCAAGTTCTCCAACACACTGAAAAGCTTGTTGGTCAAGGCATCGCAGGCATCGTTTACGGACGCAATGTAATTCAGCACAAAGATCCGAAGGGAATGACAGCAGCACTACATGCGGTGCTCCACAATGGTGAAACCGCAGCCAATGCAATCAAGTTGATCCGCCAAGAAGCCGTCGCTTCAAGATAGAAGCACGCCCAAGGTAGAACAAAATCAAATTTCCGGAGTAAGAGTGATGAAGCAAAGCGAGATAAACACCATTTGTCGAGAGGCAGCAGAATTCTTCAAGAAGCAAAATTGGGTGCTGCCGCCCGAACCAGAGTGGTCAGCCACCGATTTTGGTCTTGGTGATTACACCAAAGTCGGCTTGGTTGAAGTATTGCTCGCGAATGAAGCTGAGTATTGCGAGAAGATCATGTACGCACGAGAAGGCATGGTTACAGCCGCACATACTCACTACGAGAAGAAAGAGGACATCATCTGTCGTCACGGCAGATTGAAAATCACTCTCTGGTCGAAAAACCCGCGCGAGTTTCCAAACAACGACGAAACAGTCGAGGTGCGGATTAACCGCAAAGTCGAAAAGCACAAATCAGGAGTGCCTTTCGAAATGAAATCAGGAACTCGCATCACTCTTACTTCCGGAATTTGGCATGAATTCGTACCAGTCGGCGGACCATGCATGATTGGAGAGGTCAGCACGTTCTGCAACGAAGAAACAGATAACATTTTCGCCGATCCGAAAGTCGATATCTTCCAAGCTCCTGAAGCCGACGAAGCACCTGCATTCCCTAATACACTAGTGGTGAGTTAAATGGGCAGACCCAAAGCACTGATCTTCGATATGGATGGATTAATCCTCGACACCGAGGGTTTCTACAAACGCTCTTGGACTCAAGCCGCAAAAGAGTTCGGCTTTGACCTGACCGACGAGCTCTATCTCAAACTGATAGGAATCACGGTGGCCGACGCAGAGCAAGTCCTCGCAAATGCCTTTGGGTCTGGTTTCTCAGTCGAAAAGTTTCACGTGCGTGCAGAATCGTTGTATAACGAACTGCACGAACTCGAAGGAATTCCGCTCAAGCCGGGCATCCGCGAGTTGCTCATTTGGGCCCGCGAAGAAAGGATTATTTGCGCAGTCGGAACATCTACAGTAAGAGAAGAAGCGAAGCGCCGATTGGAACACCACAAAATTCTCGAATACTTCCGCGAAGTGATTGGCGGAGATATGGTGCAGCATGGAAAGCCGCACCCCGAAATATTTCAGAAAGCGCAACAAGCTATCGGCGTCGAGCCGCACGAGTGTCTCATTCTCGAAGACGCGCACAGCGGGCTAATGGCAGCAAAGGCAGGGGGCATGAGATCTTGTCTGGTTCCAGACTTGCTTCCGCCATCTGATGAATCGCGAGCAATCGCAGAAGGCGTGTTCAAGTCATTGCATGAAGTGCGCGCATGGCTTGCCAACCACTGCCCGGTTGCTGAACAAGTGGCAAAGTAAGTTCAACCATAACCAATGCAATCTCAAGCTGAGCTGAAACCCAAGCTGCTTACGAATCTGTGCTATGGCGCAATGATGAGTCTCGCCATTGGCGTCAATCTATTGCCGATCTTTCTAGTTTCGGTGCAACATTCATTTCCAGGTTCTGATGGTCATGGACTGACTCAGGAACAGTTGGGACTTATAGCATCAGTCACTTTCATCGGATTGACCGGTGGCATTTTGGTCACCGGTCCCCTTGCAGATCGGTTCGGAGCAAAGGTTTTTGCACTGCTCGGAAATCTTCTTCTTGCAGTTGGGTTGGTTGTGACATGGTGGTCTCCCACCTACGAAATCTTGCTTGGCGCCAACATCTTGCTCGGACTAGGAGCAGGGATTCTCGACATGGTTCTCAGCCCGGTGGTTTCTGCACTCAATCCGGAAACGCGCACAGGCTCAATGAATTGGCTGCACTCCTTCTACTGCATCGGCGCCACTATTACAGTGCTCGCTGGAACGGCGGCCCTTCAATGCGGAGTTAGCTGGCGCGTTGCCTGCCTGTTTCTTATCGTTCTTCCGGCTGCCTTGATTATTGCTTTGGGTTCGGTTCGATTCCCAGCACTCACGTCAGAAGAAGGCGAGCGTACACCTTTAAAAGAACTGATGCGTGACATGTGGTTTATTGGCGCCTTAGTGGCAATATTTCTAGGCGGCGCAACCGAACTCGGAATGGCTCAATGGCTGCCCTTTTACGCCGAGCATTCGCTCAAATACCCACAATGGGTAGGCGGCGCGGCGCTGTTTGCATTCTCCGTATGTATGGCGATCGGCAGAGCCGGCATCGGCGCCTTAAGCGCTCGCGTCAATCCCATCACCATCATGGCTGTTGGCTGTGGCATTTCAGTAGTTCTGTTTTTAGCCGGATCATTCTTGCCGGTTTACCCGGTCGCGTTGCTTGCTTGCGTGCTGGCGGGCCTAACAGGAAGTTGTCTCTGGCCAACAATGCTCGCAATAACAGCAGACAAATACCCAAACGGTGGCGCCACTATGTTTGGTGCCCTTGCCGCATTCGGAAATGCCGGCGGAGTGTTTATGCCATGGGTGGTTGGACGTATTGCCGACTTCTCTGACCTGCATTGGGGTCTTGCAGTCTCGGCGCTAGCACCGTTCTTTATGCTTCCCATAGTGCTTGCTCTCGGAGCCAAGCGCAAAGTGCCCAGACCTTCTTAGACCTTTACGACGCCATCGCGCTTGGCCATGCGCTTGGCCAGCTGCGCACCTGAATACAGTCCGCCTTCCATGTAACCGCCAAAAGCGTAGCTTGTATGCTCGCCGGCGAAATGAAGACGGCCCAAACCATGGTACAGAACAGGACCAACTGTCATCACTTGACCCGGCGCCGGAGCGGAATAGCCCGCTTGCGACCATGGGTCCGAAGGCCAATCGACAAACAATCCCTTTATAAAGTTCTCGGAGTACTTCGGATACACGCGCTCAAGCTCTAGTGCATAGTGAGCCATTCTTTGATCGTGAGTCCAACCTCGCCCGATGTCTGCTGCGTTGCCGCCGGCAAAAACCGTCAAGCATGCATGCCCTTCCGGTGCCTGCTTGTCGGTCGCATCCCATGTTTCAGCTACAGGACCATCACTCAAAGAATTCGGCGACAATTTATCTTGTTCCCAAAACCGTCCCCTGACCTCTGACAAAAACTTGATCTGGTTTGCCATTTGAGGGTAGAGAAATGGAGGGAACGGCGGAGTAAATTCAATGCGCTTCCATGTGCCTGGTGGCGCAGTTAGTACCACATCGTCAGCCTGCAACGTCTTGCCTGAGGCCAATGTTACAGTGACAATTTTCTCGCCGACATCAACCGCTATGACCGGCGTTTCAAGCAATACGTGGGTGCGTCCAATTGCATCCGCCAGCTTTTCGGCTAGCTGCTGATTGCCGCCGCGGCATCGATACACCTCAGTTTCTGTCCAATACTTTTCGAGACCGCCACCTTTGACCGTCGCCAAGCGACCGAGCAAACTCTCCCAGCCAGGCTCATTTGCATCAGA
Organism: uncultured Candidatus Obscuribacterales bacterium; assembly: GCA_964478655.1. GTDB lineage: Bacteria > Cyanobacteriota > Vampirovibrionia > Obscuribacterales > Obscuribacteraceae > CAYZJR01. Next base: position 23,615 of record CAYZJR010000057.1, on the reverse strand, counting down.
TGCCTCCGCCAGTCTTATCGCCTTTTTGCATGTTTCAGAACACGCCAAATCCTTGATCCAGTCATTTACCGTTTTGCGATCTAAAGCTCCGGCGCCGTGGCTTCTCCAAGGCTCGTCAGCATCAATGGCTTCGGCTATCTTGTTGTACTTCGAGAGTTGATTGTCCACTTCCATCCACAATTTCTCCGACTCCATAGCCGGTATCATCTTGCCGTTGAAGAAGCATGGTCTGACTGCGCTCGGGTACTCCGTGCGCTCCAGCATTTCTAGTTTGAACTGCTTAGCATAGGCCTGCCACGTCGGGTGATTTGCGCCAATCAACTCAGCGCCCGCTTCAACAGTCTTGCCCGCCACGAAATCGTAAAGGGTGTGAACCCGCCCTCCAACCCTATCTCTGGCTTCAAGAACAGTGACCTCATAACCTGCCTTCGAAAGCTCATATGCCGCTGCGAGCCCGGAAAACCCAGCTCCAATCACGATTACTCGTCTTGAATTCTTAGCGGCAGTTTCTTCCGCGAATATGCCGCTGAGCATGACGCTTGCTGCTGAAGCCATCATCCCTTTGAGAATTTCACGCCGAGAGAAACGTTCGTCTTTGCTGAGAAATCGATTTGCAAGTTCCGAAATGAATGATTGCGAGCGTATGCGTGACATTAGCTTGTACCGCCTCCTTGGCTAGTTTGAAGGATTGACCTCGGGTGTTTGCGTTGGTTGTGTTTCTTTCGGTTCTCCAGGTTGCCCGCCATCCGAGGCCTCTTGTTTAGCAGACTCCGATATCTTCGGACGTTCCAAGCCATCATCATCACTGATTGTGTGACGTGCTTTCAGCTCCGGAAACGGCTTGTTGGGCGGAGCTATGGTTCGATTCAAGTCAATTGTCGGGGACTTTTTCGGCTTCGCTTCGGGCTGCACTTCTGGCGTCGGAGGTGGGTAGATGTCGTGCTCATCATCTTCTTCGTGGAACACTCCGTGAATTTTCGGTTTGAACATGAAGAACGGAGTACAGAGCAAGAATAAGACACTGACAATGGCGAGAATATGGAACAGATCCAGTTTGTGAGCCGAATCCGTCACGTATTGAAGATAGCCGTCAACACCGATCATGCCCAGCGAATAGGCCAGGTTGTACACAGCATAGGCGACGGAGTAAGAGTTTGAACCTCGCCTGTCTACGGCATCTCCAAGTTCCGCAGAGGTGGGGTTAACGGTGAATGCGTAGCCAATCGTGATCAAACACAAGACTGCAGTTGCCAGTGGAATGCTTGTGGAAAACGCAAGCAGTGGAAGGCACACAGCTGTTGAAAATAGCCCGAGTACGGTTGTCGGGCGAACACCGATGCGCTCGGAAACAATGCTAACTACCGGAGTGCAGAAAGCATAAAGAAAGTTTGATGCGGTAAACAGCGCGCCTATCAACGCAGGTGATGCATGTCCAATTTTTATGACGTGCATGGGAAACAACGGCTCCATAAGAGACCAACCGGCTGCGGCCAAAGCAACTGCAAACGCTGCTGCCAATACGCTTTTATCGGTAACGATACCGCCAAGCTCCGCAAACCAATCTTTCCAAGGCTTCATGTTGCTGCGCTTCTTGCTTGATGGCACGAAGAGCCAACGCAATGAAGCATCGACAGCCAGCCCGGCAGCAACAAAGTAGAACGGCGCGGTGTATCCGCCTGCAGCAAACATCTCTCCACCAACGACAGGTCCGACGATAGAGCCGGTAGTTGCGCCGAGCATGGCGTATCCCATCCCCTTGACTCGATCTTTGACGTAGTACTTCGCTACGAGGGCAAGCCCCGCAGTCCAAGTGCATGCCGCACCCATACCCTCGAAAACCCTTGCAATCAGATGCATTTCTTTGGTCGTTCCAATTGCAAAAAGTACTGTCGCGATCAACAGAAAGAACACACCGAAAAGCATCGGACGGCGCCTGCCAAGCCGATCTGTGACGATTGCCAAAACCGGGGTGGAAAGAATCAACCCCAGTGCATAGGCACCGTACAAAATACTAATGAAGTGCTCATCCCTTATCTGCGCAGGTGACTCCGGCGTAAGCGGAGCGATGACACCATAGAGAATTTCCTCAACAAACAGGCCGAACGAAACTACGAACAGAACCATTTTTGGCGACGATCGCAGTTTTTCGATCCAGTTCATAGATGACGACTGAAGGAACCCTTCTTCGCTTGCCGAAGTCCGCAGAAACTGAATTGTAGCGCGTTTGAGCTATATGCTGATGAATCGAAAATTCTTGATTACCATTCGAGTCACAATCTGTGAGACATTAATCGCATGTCCATCCAACCTGCCTTTTTTCGGCGGCCCTGGACGATACATACATATACATGGCTACGGCTCGCAATTTATTGCCGAGCACGACAGTCGGTCTTCGCTCTCATGACATAGGCTTCGTGCGTTACTACGCCGAGGATGTTAGTCTCCTCGATTTATCGGGTCTCGACTCACTTGATGTGGCAATCGCACAAAGTCTAGTGTTGGGCCGCTCCGCGCAGTTTCGGCGCCTTCGCCGGTGGCAGAAGACTGGACTTGTCCAATTTATTCGTTTCATAGAAGCGCGCCGGATCACTGCGCAATTCAGAAATCATGTTCGGAATAGACGCCTTCAATCTATGCTTTGGTCGAAAAACAAGTCTTGTCTTCGCAGCGGAAATGTCTAAGTCGTAAGTGTCGTTAGCGCGATCAACCATCCAAGGCTTGATGAAAGATTCTTTGGCAAAAAGTCCTATGATCTGCGCACCTAGTTTTGCCATGAAGGGCGGAATATAGTGAGTAGACCAGTTCTTGCCGTACAACGCTTGAGAAATAGAATTTTGCAGTTCTAAATAAGACAGTGCTGCTTCTTCACCAATGAGAAACACCGAGCGAGGCTCAAACTCATCTCGCTTCTTGAGCACCGCGACAATAGCATCTACGAGGTCATCGAGATGAACAAAACTTTGCCTGGTGTTCAAATCGGCAGGATAGAAGTGGCTCGACATCTGCCTTTCGTAAATCCTTTGAATTTGATGTGCGATCGGAATCGATTGGCAGAAATCCGTATACACTCCTGCAATCTCGAGAATAGTAGTTCGCGCAGCGCCGCGGCGTTTAGTCAGCAACTGCTCCGCTTGCACCTTCGAGCGAGGATAGCCCCATGTCGGCTCGATCGGGGATGATTCATTGATTTTATCGCCCGGTTTTGCTGGAGCGTGCACAAGCATTGTGCTTGCAAAAACGAAATGGGCAACTTCAAAATGCTGGAGTTCTCTAAGGATTCGCTCGGTTCCCTTAACAGTTAGCTGCTCGTATTTTGGGCTTTCCTTATGCTTGAAGTCGTAATATGCCGCAAGGTGGACTATGGCGTCTATCTTGCTTCCGTAGCGAGTTTGAATGATGTGAAATGCATTCTGAACGCTCTCATCAGATTCCAGATCCACGAATATGCAATCTACGGAAGCTGGCGGATTGGGCGGACCTTCCTTGTCCAGCCCGATCACTGTGTAGTCGCTGTGCGCCAATCGATGACACACGGCTTTGCCGATCAGCCCGCTGCTTCCAGTAACAACAAGTACCTTCTTTTCCATTGTTTGACTCCGCAACAGGACTAGCTCTACTGCTATGACCCGCGGATGAGGCTATGGTTCCCGTTTTTGCACATTCATCATTCTGCGTCAAAGATGTTTTTGACGTATTGATAGCACCGCGGAAACTGTTTCGAGACACCCGAGGCACTGTCTCGTAGACGGTTCGGAGGTGACAGGACGGCGCTTGTTTGTTCTGCAAACATTTCAGACTGGCCTGACTCAGGCTGCAGATAATAATAGAACTCCTCTCTGATGGTGTTTGTCAGTCCCGCCCCATCATGCTCAAACGCCTTAGAGAAACCAGGGGAATCGGAGATATTGTATGTGTGATCGTATGCATGCCCGAATTCATGCATGAAGCTGCCCACGAGATTCTTCATCGGCTGAGGTACTGCACTGCCGCTTTGAACACGCTCTGCGACATAGATTGTCTTTCCTCTGCAAAAGGCAGGACAGTTCGTATAGTTTCCGCCGTGAGTGTATCCGCGCGGTCTCTCAGTGGCATCAGACATCACATCTATAATCATTGGAGTGATCACAACTTTCAAGCCGGCGTTTGCCATACGTCTTTTTAGTTCTTGAGGAACGATATGCAATGCCTCAATGACCTGATCGTATGCATTCGCCGTATAGTCTGTCTTTCTCAAAATGGACACGATGCTTTGATCGATTTCGTCAGCAACATATTTCTTGGCTTGAGACTTGTCGCCAGTTTGAGAACTCCCTTCGCTGTCGTCTTGGTCATTTGAACCCGATTGCGACATCGAGACTTTCGGTATGGCGCAGCGGTACCGCTTTCCTGCGCGTTCAATCACGAGGTTTGCCGGACCCTGCAAGCCCATGATGAACTTGAACGCGCCAGTAACAGGTGTCGAACTTCCATTTATCGAAACAATTTTGTCTCCAGCCTTAATGTTTGCGCCGGCTGCGGGCGAACCGTCTAGTACTTTTAGAACCTGGCCGGAATTGTCCACTTGAACCCCGAGCCAGCCGGTCGGAAGTCGGCCGGATTGATTGCCACTTGATTCTGACTCGTTTGCAGAAGCAGTGGTAACAGCTATCAAAAGAGCAACAAATGGAAAAGCGAACTGTGCTTTGCGGTTCAATTGATAAATCCAAGAAACCCTTATTTGTTGTGCCATGCTAGTGGGTTCTGCAAACGACAACTAGCGAAATCGACGACCGCTCAGCTCGCGCGGGTCTAGACGACTCAAACCGGCATCACGCGCAGCTTTGATTGCTGCCTCATATTCGGAGCGTTCGATATTTCTGTTGATATCTGCATATTGATCTGCGCTGACTTTGCCCGCTGGGTAATACTGAGCCATAACATTCACGTATGTATTGGTCGAAACTTCTGATGCAATGAATTGCATGATTTCTTTCGTTCCTGCAATCTCACCAGGCATTACCAGATGTCGAATCATCAATCCTCTTTGCGCAAGTCCGTTTTCGTCGAGCACTAAATCTCCGACCTGACGATGCATCTCCTTTATGGCGCGCCGTGCCGCCACCGGGTAGTCTTTAGCCTTCATGTACTTTAGAGACAGTTCCTCATCCCAAAATTTGAAGTCCGGCATGTAGATATCCACGATTCCATCGAGAAGTTCCAGACTCTCCATAGAATCGTAAGCACTCGTATTGTAGACAATCGGCACATGTAATCCACGTCGGATTGCGATGGGCAGCGCTTCTACCATTTGTGGCACAACATGCTCAGGCGTCACAAAATTGATGTTGTGGCAACCTCTAAGCTGCAACTCAATCATCATGTCTGCTAGTTCTTCCGGCTTAGCTTCAACGCCTTCACCAGCTTGACTGATGTCATAGTTCTGGCAAAAGACACAGCGCAGGTTGCACATTGAGAAGAAGATTGTGCCTGAACCGTTGATGCCTCGCAGGCAGTCTTCTTCCCCGAAGTGAGGAAAGAAGCTGCCCACAAGGGCATAGCGACCTGTTTTGCAGACCGCAGTTTTATTTGCGAGTCTGTCAACCTTACAATCGCGAGGACAAACCCGGCAATTGGAGAGTGACTGAACAGCGCGCTCTACTCGTCGTTCTAGCTCGCCGGTTTCGTAGAGTTTGAAGTACGCAGGCTCAAAGATTTTCACAGGAATCAAGCGCGCTGTAGGGGCATTAATCGCATTCTATCAGTCCTCAGTCCGGCATCAGTGAGAAATGCGATATGGCTTGAGTTGTTGCCACCACATCTTGTTCATCTTGAGAGTTTCGGCAACTTTGGACATTCTCGCGCGCACCAAGGACAGAGGGTGCATTGGGAATTTGGAGTCGAACTGAACGTCGTCAGAGGGAAGCTTCTTGAGTGTGGTCTGAGACATGCGAGTGAACATCTCTTCAGCCGACTTCACCATAACTGGCTCCTTGTCTTCCGGCCGAGGCCAAGGTGTTTCTTCCAGTATCTTCGGATTCGGGTAGTCTTTTGGGTCCATCACAGAAACCGTTGCCTCGCGAATTCCGGTTGTGCCGCCCTCCAGCGCCTCAATATTGATTTGATATCGGAAGTTGGAAAACGGCAACCACAAGATACCAACAAACATCATGGCGAGGCTCTGGGGCTGAGGAGAACGATATTTGAATAGACCTTGCAACACCTCGATGCCATCGACACTTAGACCGTCCATGGACAGCATCACGCCTTTCGCCTCGGCGCATTGATTACCGTAAAATCCTCTTGCTGCCTGCAAATCTGTCAAATCAAACGGCCAATCCATTGGACCCTGGTTAAACCTAAGCAAATGAGCCACTCCCTTGGAGTCGAACCAGAGAGTTCTTTCTCTATCTTCCGAGTGAATTTCGCAATCAGTGAGATCAAAGCTAATACTGTTCTTATCAACCATGAATGCACCATCCGTAGCCTCTAACTCTTCCATTTTATCAAGTTTGAGGCCACCATATGTGATGGCAGTTCGAGCAAAATTATTCAGGTTGTTGAGCCATCTCACTTTGATTAAAAGCGCTTGTGACGGGCTTACCATCGAACTCCTTCGGAAGCTTCAAATCGAGCAACCACAAGGCGGTAGCTGCTGTGTCATAGGTGGTGATGGGCTCCGTAATGCTGTAGCCTCGCTTGACGCCGTTGCCCCACACAATCCAAGGAATAATCATGTCTTCCGGTGAATCGGTGCCGTGGGTTCGATCATGTCCACCGTGGTCGGCCGTGAGAATAACAACGCTGGAACTCGCGATACTGGCACGGTTTATAGCGCTCAGCACAGTCTTGAGCGCCGCGTCTTCGTCAGCAAATGACTTCATTTGCTGCTGCGAGCCCCAGCCATGTGCGTGCCCGGCTCCATCGGAGTCTGCAAAGTGAATAAAGCAGAGATTGGGTTTCTTTCTCACGATGTAGTCCGCTGCCGCAGCAGCGACTTTACTAGACTTGTATGAGGGAAGTGAGAAGTGGTCGAGCGACCCCGGCAAGGAGAGATGTTTGAACTTGGGTTTGCCCACGAACATGGCTGTCATCAAGCCATTTTTCTTCGCCATCTTAAAAATCGTCGAAATTTTGGCTACTTTGGTGGCATCCCAATCGTTCCACAAAACCTTGTGTTTGGCTGGTCCGACACCCGTCAACATCGATGTGTGAGAAGGCAACGTGGTACTCGGATAAATCGTCCGAGCGCCCCAGCTGCACGAACCTTCTTTGATGAGGTTGAATGTTGTCGGCATCGCGCACTTCTGCATCACGGACGGCTTGCCGCCATCGAAGCTGATGATGAAAACGTGCTCAGCCTTAGGCTGCGCCCATGCAGGTATAGAGACAAGCGCAAAGGCAATTGCCAGAATTGCCGTAAAGAAATAACGGGCCACCGGTAAACCTCGAATGACGAATTATCTTTAAGAATACTATCTCGCAGTGGACGATGCCTTGTTTGTTGCTAAAGCAAACTAAAATAACGGGGTTGTTTCAAATGAGCTGAAGATTTGGGCATGTTTGAACGCGAGAGACAAGAAGAGAAGATAGAGCTCAAGCCGGATTCCGAGCTTGCGGAAGAACCAGATACCGACCCGATCGACGACAGATTTCTTCAAGAGCAATACGCAAACCGTCAGCACGAGAGACCAAAGATTGCGTCGAAGTACGACAATCCGGCTCCACGTAACTCTATAGTCCATGCGCCGGCCGACAAGTCGCAAAGTCTGATTCTGTCCGCCATCATTGGTGGCATATCCGGTGCCATCATTGTTTTGGTGTGCTTTATTTGTATTCAAGAAAACTCGCAAAAGACCAAGGAACAACCAGCTGCGAAAGTTTATTACGACCAATATGGCAATCGAGTCGGTCCACCTGGTTCAGCCTTGGCCCCGGCGGCGCTGGCGGTGTTGGCGGGACTGGATCACCCTTAGCGCCCAGCGGGCCTGGAGGTCCTAGCTCACTGGAAACAACAACCGGCCCATTCGGTCCAGGAGACTCGGGTAGCTGGCCAAACCGGCGTTGACCACGCGCTCCACACCACGCGCTCCGCACCACGCGCTTCGCGCCACGCGATCCGCACCACGCGCTCTGCACCACGCGCTTCGCACCACGCGAGTGCAGATGAAGTCCCAGTGCGACTTTCAAGTTCTACTATTTCATTTAGTACCATACCGAACAAAACGAAAGGCGCAAAGCGAGCCGATGGAAGCGCCTGGATTTCTCCAGTGCTTACAATCGGCTGCAATGCGCCCTTCGCCGAACAACGTCAGCTCAAGCTCACGCTGAGAGCCGGCGCTGTTCTGTCGACTACTGGATCTCCGCCAGGTCAGCCGCCGTAGCGACGACCATGCGAATGATCTCGACCATGTACGGAACGTTCATGATCTTGATGCGGTCGCCCGTCGAGTGGTAGGCGGGGTTGAAGCCCTTGTCCGAGAACTCTTCGCTGATGAGCACAGCCTTCCAGCCGTGATCCAGAAAGCCCGCGTGGTCGCTGCGATCTTCGACCTCGTGGTTGTGAGTGTCGAAGACGTTGAGCTTCAGCCCGTAGCGAGCCACGTTGCGGGTGAGGTGCTCGACCAACGCGTGCGAACCGTTGCGGTTGACCGCATCGTGCACGTCCACTCGCGGGTTGGCAGGGTCATGCCGGTAGCCGATCATGTCCATCTGCAACATCGCGATGATGTTGGTCTTCGCCTTGGCGAGCTGGTCGGAGTAGGCGTAGCTACCCCACAGCCCCTGTTCCTCGCCGGTGAAGTGACACAGCTGCACGGTGCAACCGAGCGGCAGGTCCTTCAGGGCGCGAACAGCCTCCATCACCGCAGAGGTGCCCGAAGCGTCGTCGTCGGCGCCCGGAGCAACCTTCTCGGCACGGTGCGTCGAGCCGGCAGTCGAGTCGAGGTGCGACCCGATGACCAGCACCTTGTCCTTGTTGACGCGACCCGGAAGCGTCACCACCAGGTTATAGAACGTCCGCCCGGACACGGTGTACGGCACGCGCTTGATCTGATCCTTCGGAATGCCGATCGAGAGGTAGTACTGCTCGAGGTATTCCATCGCGACCAGGATTTCCTTGGTGAAGGTGTTGCGCGTGGCGATGGTGACGGTGTTGCCGCCGACCACGACCGACTGCTCACCGGAAAGCGTCTTCAGCTTGTCCGTGACGTCGGCGACCTGAATGTTGGCCAGCACAGCCGCGACGCGAGCGTCGGCGGGAGCGAGGTTGCTCAGGTCGATGATGGGGCGAATGATCGAGCGCGTGCGACGCTCTTCCACCACATCGTACTTGCAGCCGCCAGCGGTGCTTTTGCCGCGGTGAACGTGACTGAAGTCACCGGCAGCCGGCTTCAGCGTCTCTTCCTCGTCGGTGCCATGTTCGTGACCGTGGTCATGACCGTGGCTGCCGGCATTGCCCGAATCCGTGTCACCGGTATCGGCGCCGTTCGACTGGTTGCGACGCGCACGAGAAGAAAGAACCCTGGCCACGATCCCGATTACCAGGACAGCGACCAGCAGAAACAGAAAGTACCCCTCGAAGGAGGCACTCGTCAGAAAACTGGTGTTCATGATTGTTCTCTTTTGTTTTTGCGCGTGATGCGCGTTTAAGGTGGCGAAACGAAACTTTTCGGAGTTCTTGCTTCGCGCTAGGTTGTTCAAAAAAACTTGCGCATCGCCGCTACGTGTTGCGCGCGAACCCGGGAATTGACTGGGTTTCGACGAGCATTCAAGCTTGTGCCACCTCACCTGCCGCAGGCAGAAGAAAGGGGAAACTTGAGGTGGCTATTGCGCGTGAGTTGAGACTAAAGAAACTGCCTCAGAGTGAGAAGAAAAACGAAACGTTAGTTTCACCCTAAGAGTCGGGGAAACAAAAAAGCAACGTATAACTGGGGGAATTGCGCACAATGGCGCAAAAACATATCCAGTTGCACCCCTTCAAGGAGGCGGGGGTATATAATTCGCGCAAGGTTTTTATGAGCCAGACTTAAACAAACACTCAAAAACCTCATTCTTTGCGGCTTTCGGAACGATTATCAATGTTCCGCGCAGCATTTCATCCATCGCACAATTTGCACAATTTCCAGCGGTCAATTCTTCACGACCATGCTTAACAATTAGCTTCGCCATTTCACCTCGCGCTAAAGCATTTTCCGATCACTTTGCAAAGCACCAGATTCAATGGCATCTCGATGAGACAATTTGAGAGTGAATTCGACTTTTATGATCGCCGTCTCATTCTCGGTTGCTTGCGCAACACACGCTACCTTCGCAATCAAAGCGGTCTTGGCAGCGCCAGATAAGAAGCCGAGTTCACCCGCTCAAGATGGGCAAGTTCAAAAACCAGCTACCGTGAAAACAGAAAAAATTCAAACTGGTTCGATGCTGACAGATTTCGGCGACTTGCGCGACCAAAACGACAAAGATAGACAGCTCTGCGATCGAGCCCGCTACGGCACCAACGTCGACCATTGGTACAAGGCTGTAGAAAAAGGCGACCGCAAAAGTGCGAAAACATACTGGCGAGCGGTGTTGAACGAGCTCAAAGGCTGTCGCCGAATCTGGTTTTTATTGCTGGATCTAAGGCTGCGCTGGTGTTTGAGCGATGAAGATGTCAAAATCGACCATCACGACTATGCGTTCCACAAAAATTTGATTGCCGACACAGAAGAAGCGGTTGGTAAAGAACATCGCTTCGTCGCGGATGTTCTCACATTCTGCGGCACCTATTTCGAGACATCGGGCAAGTCGGAGGACGCCCTAAAGGCATACTCCAGAACCCTGGAAATCCGCACGAAGTCTCTCGGAAACGATGCCACCGAGACTGTCAGCATCAAATTTGTCCTGGCGGAGTACCTATACAAACTCAAGCGATACGCTGAATCTGAGCACTTCTTCAAAGAATTTGCCGCGAGTTGCCAGAAGCTGAAGGAGCGAGAAGCCCTCTTGGACGGCGTTCGGCGCTATGCCGCCACCATGCGGCGGGTTGGAAGAGTGAAAGACGCGTACGCGGTCGAAGCAAAGTACGGACTCATGATGAGCCCTAAATGACCAGCATTGTTAACAATTGACTGAGCCCATCGCTGCTGCCTAAAAAGCGCGATAGAATCCTATGCTTCGCAAGCTCGCGGGGTAACTCGCCGGACGAGGTGTTTCGGCTCGAAAAGCTTGTTGAACGTGTGTTGGAGGAATTCAAGAAGATGACAACAGTACAAGCGGCAAAGCAAGCGCAGACGACGGCGGTTAAAGACTTCATCAAACACCACTATCGCCACTTCAACGCTGCGGTCGTCGTTGATGTAGCAGAAGCCTACATCGAACACATCAACAAAGGCGGCAAGATGCTGGCTGCTATTGCCGGCGCCATGAGCACAGCGGAGCTCGGATTGTCGCTTGCCGAAATGATTCGCCAAGACAAGATTCACGCAGTGAGCTGCACGGGCGCAAACCTGGAAGAGGACATCTTCAACTTGGTGGCGCACGACTTTTACGAGCGCGTTCCGCAGTATCGTCAACTGTCGGCTGAAGAAGAAACCGCATTGCGCGATCGCGGTATGAACCGAGTAACTGATACCTGCATCCCAGAAGAACAAGCGATCAGACGCATCGAGAAACAAGTATTAGAGCTATGGCAGAAAGCCGACAAGGCTGGTGAAAGATACTTCCCGTATGAATACATGTACCAGCTCATCAAAAGCGGCTCAATCAAGCAGAACTATCAAATCGATCCCAAAGACTCCTGGGTCGTGGCCGCCTGTGAAAAGAACATTCCGATTTACACTCCAGGCTGGGAAGATTCCACTTTAGGCAACATCTTCGTTGCCCACGTAATTAAGAAGGACATCTCGAACTTCCAAATCGTCAAATCAGGCACAGAGCAGATGGCTCACCTCGTTGATTGGTACCGCCAAAACTCCAAAGGAGAATCCAGCATCGGCTTCTTCCAGATAGCAGGGGGCATCGCAGGCGACTTCCCGATCTGCGTGGTTCCGTTGATTCAGCAAGACCTGCAAGAAGACTGCAAATTCTGGGGCTTCTTCAGTCAGATCTCGGACAGCACCACTTCCTATGGTTCGTACAGTGGCGCCGTTCCCAATGAAAAAATCACCTGGGGCAAACTCGACGTCAACACACCGCGCTTCGTGATTGAATCTGATGCTTCAATCGTTGCTCCACTCATCTTCGCCTACATTCTCGGAATGTAGGAGGAACGAGCAGCAGCGCTCGTTGGCGCCTTTGATGTGCCTTTTTGGCTCTGATTGGGGTCGAGAGACATTGCGATGTAAAGTGTCAAGCCAACTTGACACTTTGCCGACGAAAGAATGCGTCTTTCAAGGATCGAGCAAAAGTCGGACCGCTGTTTTTCCCAATTTTTCGTCGAAGATCTGTCTAGCCAGCTTGACACTTTTCAACCGGCAAAAAAATTTGCCCCGCCAGACAGATCGAGCTAGGGCGATCAAGGCTTCGACGGCAGAATCTTTTCGCCTTCGAGCTTCTTGAGCTGCTCGGCAACCTCCGGGTTGTTCGGGTCTATTTTGCCCAGCGCATCAGCCGCCTGCGATCGCGTTTCGACTGGCGACTTCGTGTCTTCAACAACCGCAATCAAGGCAGGCACAGCATCTTTGGCAACAGCACCCATGGTTCCCAGGGCTTGAGCTGCATAGTATGCAGACATTGGAGAGGCTGACTCGACACCTACAACCAGACCATGAACACCCGGCTTGCCCATGGCAGCCAAAGCGTCCGCGAAAGCGTCAGCGCCTACTCCGCCGGCAGACAACAAGCGTGTAAGTTCTGCTATGACGCGCGAGTCGCCACTGCCCACGGTGGCAAGAGCGCGAGCGGCGCAGCGTGCGGACACATGATCAGAACTCGACAAATGCACAAGGAGCGTCGGTATCGCAGCTGATGCTTTCGCGCCCATCAACCCGAGACTTTCAGCTGCCAGAGCACGATTTGACTGGTCGGAATCACTCAAGATTTTGGTCAGACGTAAAATCAAATCAGGCGCGACATCGACCGCGACGTAAGCAGGCGCCTCATTCGGGCGCGTGGCAAGCATTGCTTTCAACCTTCGCAACACCGAGAAGCGCACCAAAACATCATGACTAGAGAGAGCTGCGAGGTCTACACTGCGTTGCTCATCAGCACTTTTCACTTCAGCTTCGAGGGCTAATTGTTTGAGCGACTCAGACGCAGCCCGCCTGATTTTCGCATCACTGTCACTCGCCAAAGACTGCAGAGCCGGCACTACACGAGGGTCTTGGGCGTGAAGCAAAGCCAAGCCGCGTGCAGCATAGGCTTTTACATCAGAAGACTTATCCATGAGCGCACTAAGCAGTACTTTGGTCACTTTAGCATCGTTTGCCGGTGCAATTTTGCCTAACGCTACGGCAGCCTGGTGACGATAGTTATCCTTCAATCGATCTTCCAAAAAGCGAATAAGATCGGCAATTGCAGGCTGTGCTGCGGGTCCGATGTTACCGAGCGCCTCAGCGCAATAACAACGCACTAAGGAATTAGGATCTGAATTCATAGTAATTACAAGATCTGTGAGAGCCGGTTGTGCCACGCTGCCTAGATTTCCAATTATCTTCGCCGCGTTATAGCGAGTTGATGGATCTCTATCGTCCTTAAGCAACCGAATTAGGTCCGGAATATCCGAAGCGGTTGCACCTCCGGTGCGCACCAATGCCCGCACCTCGCATGAACGCGCAACCGGGTCTTGTTCTTTCCTTAAGCTGGTCATCAAGGCGGGACCTGCAGCATAGGCAGCGGCGCCGATTTTAAGCAAAGCACGAGCAGCTCCGGACCTTACGACCGGATTCGTATCGGAGAGCTCTTGAGTCAGTGCAGGAACAGCCGAAACAGCCTCTGCCCCCAAGGTTTCAATCTTCGCCAGCATACGGGTTACGACTTCCCAATCTTGGTTTTTCAGCGCCCTCACAATGTATGGAAGAAACCTCTTCTTGGCTGGAATTGAGTTGGCAGCCCGCCAACGGACATCTTCTTGCGGATCGTTCAATACTGAAAACAATGCTTTAATTGATGCATCCGTGTAAGGCAGGTGCGACAAAGCCTCTGCCGCCTGCCCTCTTACTGCAGGGCTCGAATCATTCAGCAGTGCATTAATGACGGAAGGAACTGCCACGGCTGTACTAGAAACCGGCGTTACAGCCTGTAACTGCAAAAGACTTTGCCATCTGACTTGGTCGTCGGAGCTGGTCATCTCCTTCAATAAGCGTGAAACTTCACTGGATGAAACACTGCCTTGCACAGGCTGCTGCGCCACTGCCGCGCCATGGCTCTCCAATGTTCCTACCAACAGTTGGATAGAAACAGACGACACCACAATGAGAGCCGAAATCACAAATCTCTGCGGGCGAACTCTCGAATACAACTTCTCTCTCCCCAGATAGTTGCTAAAAGTGATTGTCGCACTGATGCACCTTCGCCGCATGAAACCCTCATTTTTTGCCGGTTCAGTTCGTTTTACATCTTCATTACAACTCATCGATACAATCGCCTCATCAGCGAACGTCGCTCGCTGTCTTTACTAAAAATCTGGCTCTGCAAACCTGCTTTGGCGGAGCGAATTCTCTTTTCTTTTTGTCAAGGAGCACCCTATGAGTACTCAATTCAGACAGGACGATTCAGCGCAAAACTTCTCGCCGGACCGAGTTCTTGACAGGCTTGACACAGCCCTTACTCGATTCGCAGGCGAAATGAGCCGACCGGGATCTTACGAGCCTGCGCTCTTCAATCGCCCAGGCTTCACCGACCTGCCCAACTTGAGCATAGACTTCGATCCAGATCCGTTGAACCACTCTGGTCGCGGCGATCATCGCGGTGCACAGGCTGTGGAACGCAAACCGTATGTTGCCGAGCCTCATGAAGGACCAAGTACATCGAAAGAGCTAGGCGCAGCATTGCTTTCGCGCTGGGATGAGCTCGACATCGGCAGAAAAGGCGGCAAACTCACCAGTGACGAAATCTACGCCTACCTCGGAAAACACAACGGTCAGCTCGACACACAAACAGAGAAAGATCTGCGTTCAATCGCCGATGACATGCACAGAATTGGTGGCAAAGACGGCGTCATCTCCAAAATCGATTTGATGAAGTACATGGCTAAAAATCAACACAACGACGGCCTTATCATGATGCGTCGAGAGTTCGAAGGTCGCATCAGAGCGCTTGAAGAAGAGAATGCAAGACTAAGAGACGGCGGCGGCAAGCCGACCGACCAAACACGCCCGAACGACAACGTATACAGAGGAAAAAACGGTGTCTCGGACATCGACTCACCAGAACAAGTCGCTTTCCGCCAGAAATACGGAATTCCGGACAACATCGACCTCACTAAGTTCGCTATCGGCAAACCGAATGATGGAGTCGTCGGAATGCCCGCACCAAACGTAGGCTTAATGGGACCGATCGATGAGAATGACCCCTCCAAAGGTCTCAAATGGGACAACCCCAACTACCACAGCGCAAAATATGACACCTGCCGAAATCTCGCACAGGTAATCGGATACATGCAAAACATGCCGGAAGAAACACAAAAGCAATTCATGCAAGACTTCTTGAAACTGCAAGCACCCGTCATCCAAGCTGAAGGCTGGACCACCGGCGATGTCTACAAAGAATCAATCTACATCAACGGAGTCAAAAAAGACACAATTCAAGCCTTCGGCGCTCCGGGAGCCCCTCGGTACGATCAGATTCAGTGGATAGATGCCTAAACTAGCCCAGTGCTCGCTTTCTAGTATCGCTTTCTAGTACTCATCCAACAACAAGTTCGAAAAATGGTGTGCACCAGCGCACCATTTTTTGTATTGCCAGGTGGCTATAATACTTGCGGCGAAAGGAAGTGGCATGAAGCATTTAATCACAGGCGGTTGCGGTTTTCTCGGCAATCTCATCGCGCGGCATTTGAGCGCCAGACAAGAAGAAGTCCGCATTATCGACGTTTGGAAAGACGAAACTCTTCCTGGTGACGTTGAATTTGTACAGTGTGATGTATTGGATCGCGACGGCGTAGCAAACGTGATGAAAGGCATTGATGTAGTGCATCATACGGCTGCGCTTGTTCCGCTTACAAAATCAGGAAAACGTTTTCGCGAAGTCAACGTCGACGGAAGCAGAATTGTTGCTGAAGAGGCAGCCCGTGCGCAGGTCGGCTATTTCATTCACACAAGTTCTTCTGCGATTTTCGGCGCACCACCTTGTCCGGCGGACAACAATTCCCCGCTCCAGCCGCTGGAAATCTACGGTCGCAGCAAACTAGACGGTGAACTCGCAGTCAAAGAAGTGGCACAGAACACCGGAATGCCCTTCATCTCAGTTCGCCCGCGAACCATTATCGGAGAGGGCAGACTCGGCATATTTCAAATTTTGTTTGAATGGATCAAAGAGGGCATCGACGTTTACGTGATCGGCAACGGTCAAACAAAAATTCAATTTTTGCACGCTGACGATCTAATCGCCGGGTATTTGCTTCTGCACGACTTGAAAAAGACTGGACTGTACAACATCGGCACCGATCGCTACAACTCAATTGCTGACGCCTTGGAGCATTTGATTCAGCATGCAGGAACCAAATCGAGAGTACGACGGCTCCCGAAGTCACTGACGGTGGGAACATTGTCAGTGTTGGATCGAGTTGGGCTCAGTCCATTGGCTCCCTGGCACTATCTCACCTATGGAGAAGATTTCTACTTCGATGTGAAACCCCTGCTAGATCTTGGCTGGAAGCCGAAGTACTCGAATGATGAAATGCTGTCCGAAAACTACGACTCATTTATCGCCAACTACGACAGTCTTATGGCAGCCACAACAAACTCGCCTCATCGAAAGCGTGTGAAAGAACAGCTCCTATCAGTCGTTAAAGCACTTTCGCGCTGGTAAATATATTCATTCAGTTGAACGTAGTTGAGTTGCATAAGTGGGCACAAGGATAAGAGGACCTGAAGTCCTGGAGCCCTCAAGCGTCTAATAATAATGTCTGACGGAAACGAAAAAGCCCCCAACAAGAGTTCCCTCGGAAGCGCGATCAAGTCGCGAGGAGCCATTGTTGCAGCGGGTTTCGCAATAAGCATCATTTTCCTGGTCGTCACCCTGCAGAAGATCAAGTGGGACCAGGTGCAAAACGCATTCAGTCATGGAACCTGGCTTCCGTGGCTTCCTCTGGCTATAGTCGCTTACATTATCGGAATGTTCGTGCGCGGTTTCAGACTGCGCCTGCTCGTCACAGGAGAGGCAACGCTGCCGACTTTGACTGCGACAAACATTATCGGCATCGGCTACATGACCAACAATATTCTGCCGGCGCGACTCGGAGAATTCGTCAGAGCAGCGATTCTGAGTGAGCGAACCGGGCTGCCTTACGCGCTTGCACTCACTGTCACCCTTCTAGAGCGGCTTCTGGACGGCATTGCAGTGTTGCTCCTCTTTGTGGGTGGAACATTGTTCATTCCAGTCGAAGTCTGGATGAAAACCACAGCAAGCATTGCCGGCATCATATTCTCAGTGGCTATTGCAGGCGTGATTCTCGTCGCCCTGGCGCCACAAACTTGCCTGGCATTGGCGTCGAGGCTGACGATGAGATTGACGACCAAATGGCATGACAAAGTCTTAGCCTTGCTGACACAGGTCATAAGAGGGTTTGGCTGTTTGAGAACGCCGATGAGTGCGTTTCTAGTATTCGTAAGCAGCCTTGTGGTGTGGTCTTTTGAGGCGTTGATGTTTATGTTCGTCATGCCTTGCTTCGGGCTCAAAATGAGCACACTCAAAGCCGCGGTCGTTATGTCATTTACCAACCTGGGAATCCTCATTCCATCAAGTCCCGGGTTTGTCGGACCATACCACTATTGCTGCTCCCAGGCACTACTGGCAGTATCATCCTTCATGGGCAACCCAACGCTTGTCACCGCTGTTCGAACACCACCAAGCCAGCTTCTGACTGAGGAAACCGCAATTAGCTATGCCGTGGTAGTGCACTTAATTTTCTTCACTATTACGACGATCTGGGGCATCATCGCCATGGCATCGTACGGCTTGCAACTCGGCGCGACGGCTGCTTTGGCATGGGAAGCAAAACCAATCAAAGCACTTCCGGAAGAACAATCCAAAGAATCCGGACACCCATTGTCTCTCATCACTTCAGTTCCGGCATCAACATCGCAAAAGTTTGTCGGCTCGCCTTTCTGGCAGCGCATGTGTGATGCGTTCCTGCCATACGAAGAATTGGCGCTAAGCGATCAACAGCAGAATGCCTCAAGCGAGCGCGTTTCCGCGTTCGTAATCGAACAACTAAACGCCTTGCCACCGACGCTCAGACTACTTCAAGCCATTGGCTTTACTGGCTTCCGTGCATGGGTGATTTTGGAAACGTTGAGACCATTCGAGTCCTTGCCACGAGCGAAACGCCTTAAAATCGTAAACTCATGGGCGTACGGACAACTGTCGCTAACTCGCAAATTGATGCGACCTGTGCGCAGCTTGGCTCTGCTTGTGTTTTTCGAGGACGCAGAGATTGTCGGATGCCTCGACAAATTGAAAGAGGAGGAGATTGCGAAGGCACCGCAAAATCAGCAAAGCGACCCATCCAAAACAGCAGAGAAATCAATTGCGAATCCTCTAACGGCAAAACAAAAGGCAACTGACGTAGCAAAGGACAACCAATAGTGGACAGCTCGATTAAGGCACAAGTACTGATCATCGGCTCTGGGGCCGGCGGTGCCATGACGGCATACGAACTGGCTTCAGCAGGGTTTCAAGTTGTGGTGCTCGAAGAAGGAAGGCGACACTCACCGGCCGAATATGGAACCTCTGCCACTCAAGGCATGCAGACGCTTTACAGAAACAAGGGAATGACGCCCATTATGGGTTCGGTTCCTATCGGGTACGTAGAAGGGCGATGCATCGGTGGTTCAACCGAGATCAACAGCGGCTTTTGGCACAGACTTCCGCCCGAGTTCGCACTGAGGTGGAAAGCACAATATGGATTGCTCGATTTCGGACCAGAAGAACTGGAGCCGCATTTCGACTGGCTTGAAGGCTTGCTTGGTGTTACTAAACGTTCCGACAATTGGCCCGCAAGCACGCGCGTATTTCAGCGCGGTGTCGACGCCATGGGCTGGTCATCGCAAGAGGTTCCACGAGCCGCGACCGCCTGCCAAAACACAAACTCATGCCCGTCAGGCTGCCCCAAAGGCGCCAAACAAGGCGTGAGCCTCAAACTGATTCCGATGGCAGAGGCAGCAGGGGCACACTTCTACAGCGAGTGCAAGGTGAAACTCTTACTCAAGAAACGCCCGAAGGCAACCGGCGTTCTCGCTGAAATCAAACGCCCTGACGGCTCCACTGATCTGGTTCGCATTGAAGCCGACCACATCATTCTGTGCGGCGGTGTCACTCAAACTCCAATGCTTCTTCGACGATCGGGTATTAAAACGCACGTCGGAGACACCTTCCAGATTCACCCAATGCTCAAGGTTTCGGCACTTTTCGACGAGACTATAGATGCGCACAAATCGGTTATGCCGTTGTTGCAGGTCAAGGAGTTTTGGCCGGATATTTCGATGGGCGGATCTTTTTTCACGATCGGACACCTCGCGATGAACCTTGGTGACAACTGGCCGCACCTGTCTTCTGCCATGAAAGACTACCGAAACATCGCCACTTACTATGTCACCGCCCGTGGTACCGGTCGCGGATTCGTTCGTCCATCATTGCTCGGAGAGGGCGAGGCGAGCCTTCGCTACGAGCTTTCAGCACACGATCTCAGACACTTGAGTCAAGGTCTCGCCAGAATGGCAACAATGCTTTTGGCTGCCGGGGCAAAGGAAGTCTACCCCTGCGTTTACGGGCTCCCATCAATCAAGTCGGAACTTGATGCAGTGGTCTGGCTCGATCAATTGCTCCCGAAGTCGGCGCTAAGCCTCACAACTGTTCATGCATTCGCTACTTGTCCCTTCGGCGAACGGCAAGAGCGCTGCGCCGCCGACTCTTTCGGCAGAGTGTACGGCTTCGACAACCTCTACATCAACGATGCCAGTATGCTTCCGGATTCACCAGGCATCAACCCTCAAGGCACAATTATGGCAATCGCCAAAAGAAACGCACAGCACTTCATTCAAGTTCACTCATGAGCACTCAAAACACACAAGACGTCTTCCGACATTGAAAGGAGCGGCATGACTTCAGAATTAGCAATCGTAACTGGCGCCCCCGGCTGGCTGGGAACCCGTCTGGTCGACTGCCTTCTCAACGGACTGACCGACGTTGCGTCGATTTCATCGAGGCAAGCATCAGCAGTCAGAGTAATCTCACAGCCCGGCGTCGACGTCTCGCCCTTGCGCAAATTGAACAACGCGGATGCAATCACAACGGTCACAGCAGACATCGCCGACGCAAACGCACTATCTCAAGCCTTTTCGGGCGCCCAAGGAGCAACGGTTTTTCACGTCGCAGGAATAATTCACCCGACCAAAGGCGTGAAAGAATTTCAATCGGTCAATGTGGAAGGAACGAAAAACCTAATCGAACTCGCCACCAAATCCGGTGCAAAGCGATTCATACATGTCTCATCGAACTCACCGATCGGATGCAATAGTTCTCCGTCTGACCTCTTCACAGAAAGCAGCCCATACAACCCTTACATGGGCTACGGAGCCAGCAAGAAGGCGGCGGAAGACATCGTAAACGGACACTTCAAAGAAGGCAAAATCGAGACGGTGATTATTCGACCGCCATGGTTTTATGGGCCCGGACAACCGCCAAGACAGACGCTTTTCTTCACTATGATCAAAAACGGCAAAGGACCGATTGTCGGCGACGGAAACAATCTTCGTTCAATGGCTTTCATCGATAACATCTGTCAGGGACTGCTGCTTTGCAATACCGTCGAATCAGCAAAAGGCAAAACCTACTGGATCGCCGATCGGCAGCCGTACACAATGAACCAGATTATCGACACAGTCGAAAGACTGTTAGAGACGGAGTTTAAGATGCAAGTAGCGCATAAGAGAATGAGACTGCCTGGTATCGCCAGTGAAGTCGCGCTCATGGTTGATGCCACTCTTCAGGGTGTTGGACTGTACCATCAAAAGATTCATGTGCTGTCTGAAATGAATAAGAACATTGCCTGCTCTGTTGCCACAGCCGAAGCCGAACTAGGATACGATCCGAAGGTGGCCCTCGAAGAGGGCATGCGTCGCAGCATCCGCTGGGTGCTCGATCAAGGCTGGACGATCTAAGAACGAACGTTGCTTGCCTGGACAAAGAAATCGAAGATTAGGCTGGTCGCATTTACGCAATTACTGTAAGTTCCCACTCGCTCTTCCGGCAACGGCTTGTGACCTCCAGGCCAGACATGCCCCATCCCCTCGATTGTGCAAACAAGAAACTCACTCGTTGACTCGCGGCAACCAAGCCTGACTATTCGTAGTGGTTCTTCGTCCCTGATTACGGTTTCAGAATCTGCTGAACAACCAACCACGCTCGCCCATCGGCGCACAGATTCATTGGCTGAAATTCTCGGATTGTCCCAAGCTCGCGGCTCGCCATCTGGTGCCGGTTTGCTTTCCATAGGATTGTATTTGTCTTCGGTGCCCGTGATGTACAAGGTTCGAATGGATAGGTTCGGATGTGGTGGTTCAACCCAGAAACCGCCGGCAACTGGGGCAATAGCAGCCAAAAGACCCGGACGCTCAAGTGCATAGCGAAACGTCATCGATGCGCCGTTGGAGAACCCAGTCATAAAAATGCGCGCAGAATCAATTTCAAATCTACTTCTCACATCGGCAAGCACTGCATCGAGATATGCGACATCATCAACATCGTTTTCTCCAGTAAAAAATCTGCCGGAGCCGTCATTCCATGTTTGGGCGTTTCGCACCATCAGCGGTGGCTCCTTCCTGTTTGCACGGAGCCCTTCCGGAAACACGCAAACAAATCCGGATGAGTCAGACAGCTTCGTGAATGCAGTATCACGAATGGCGTAACGGGCGGTTGCACCTCCGCCGTGCATGACAATCACTAGGGCAGCTGGTCTTGACGGTTTAGAATTCTCGACGAGTTGAGGTGGAATGTGAATCATGTATTCGCGTTCAATACAAGATGGAACGCGTCCATTCGAGGCGTGCTCTACAACTTCAATTGTCACTTCTTCGTTTTTACCCTGCACGAACACCTCGGTCATTCTCGGCGAAACTTGTATCCAACCCCATGAACAGTGACAATGAGAGACTCGTCGTTAGGACGGTCGAGTTTGGTTCTCAGCCTCGTTATGTAGGAACGAATTGTCTCGGCAGTAGCGGCCGCCTCATTCGTCCACAGTCTTTGCAAAATCGCATCGGCGGAGAAAACTTGACCTGCGTTTCGCATCAACAACTCGAGTATGGCAAACTCTTTAGGCATGAGCGTTATCTCAGCTCCGTCCCTTGTCACAGAATGTTCGGCCAAGTTTACTACAACTCCAAAAGCCTCGAGATGATTGCTGTTTAGTGGAGCCTGACCGCGCTTCAAGAGCGCTTTGACTCGCGCAGACAACTCACGAAAGTTAAACGGTTTCGGCAGGTAGTCGTCCGCACCAGCGTCAAAACCGCTTTCTTTGTCGTCAATAGTTTGATTAACGGTGAGCATGATGACCGGACAACTACCGCCGCGTTGTCGATATGTCCTGCAAACATCGAGCCCGCTGAGCCCTGGAAGATTGACATCCAACACTACTAGATCGTATGCGCCGAGCTTTATAAGGTGCAAAGCATCGGGACCGCTATACGCGAGTTCAATCAAGAAACCCTGCGCAGAAAGCCAGTCTTTGATCAGGTTCGAGAATTCCCGATCGTCTTCGACGACCAAGATTTTAGCCATCGACTTGCATCCTCAGATTGTCGCTAACTTCAGGCGAATCCAAAACACGCTTCCCTTTCCGACCTCGGATCTTACTCCAATTGTTCCATTGTGTTCATCAACTATCGCTTTGCAAATCGACAGACCCAAACCGCTGCCACTTTGCGTTCCGCGCTCGTTTTTCGCCGCAACTGCCGCTGCATTGAACCTTTCGAAAATCTCCTTTTGAGCCGCTTCAGCGATGCCAGGTCCATTGTCTTTCACAGATATTTCAACGACTGAATCATCGCGATGGCTTGAGACTGTAACTGCTTCGCCATCGCCAGAAAACTTGATCGCATTTGAGAGTAGATTCACCAGCACCTGCGTTAAGCGTTGCTCGTCAGCCATAATTTGAAGGTCCGTGCTGTCGCACTCAACTGCAATATTCTTAAATTGCGCAAATCCAGAAACGGCTTGGCATGCGCCTTCGAGAATCGGCTGCAATGGTTTTGGCTGAATGTCTAGGGCGATACGCCCTGTGCGAATGCGTTCTAAATCAAGAAGATCATTTGTGAGCAGCAGCAATCGGTTGATGCTGTCCTCTGCAGCTCCAATCTTTTGCTTCGCAGTGTCCGAAAGCTCGCCATAGACTCCTTCATTCAGCAACGTCAATGTTCCATAAACAGAGTTGAGCGGCGTCTTGAGATCGTGGCTGACCATAGACAGAAATTGTTGTTCCGTACTGCGAGCGTCAGAGA